>CAJFRT010000004.1 GCA_904419525.1 Candidatus Gallimonas merdae | reverse complement strand
TCCTTTGTGTAAATTTTGTTTCGCAACTCTATTTTACCACAGATTTGTATGAACTCCTTTTTTTCTCCACACTGTTGCACTTAATAGTATAATTCACCCGTATAGCCAAAAGTGCCCTCTCTTTTTAGAGAGGGCACTTTTGCACCAAAATATACATTCTGTCATTCGCCCATAAGAGCCCGGACGAGCTGTTCTTCCGCACGGGAGCGGACAAAAAAATCACGGGGAGGCTCTCCGTCCACATCAAGATCGAGGACGACGCGACCGTCTTTCAGCACGATGGCGCGCTGTGCGAGCGCGGCCGCTTCGTGCACGTCGTGCGTAACAAAGACGACCGTCTGCCGCCGCTCCTTCCAGAGTCCGGCGACAAGCTCCAAAAGAGATTTTTTCAGCGAAAGGTCGAGCGAGGCGAACGGTTCGTCCATAAGCAGCATGTCATGCGGGTACAAGAATGCCCGTGCGATGGCAACGCGCTGGCGTTCGCCGCCCGAAAGTTCCCGCGGGCACGACTTTTCGCGGCCGCCAAGCCCGACTTTTTCCAACATGACCCGGGCGCTGTCCCATTGCTGTTTGGGCAGAACAAAGCGAAGATTCCCCTCCGCCGTCAGATTCGGCAGCAGTTTCGGCTGCTGAAACAGGTAGGAACATGGCTGCCTTCCCTCCACCGTCCCGCTATGGGGAATCAGCCCCGCAAGAATGTTCAGAAGCGTCGTTTTGCCGGCTCCGCTCTCGCCCAGGACCGCCGTGATCTCCCCGTCGCGCAGTTCCAGCGTGATATCTTCGAGCGCGGTGCGGTCGCCGTACTTCTTTCCGACATGATCCAGGATCATCTGCGCCACCTCACGATGAGATCATATGCAAGCCTGCACGCCCCTTCAAGCACAAATCCGAGGAGAAGCACGATCAGGGTCAGGGCCATCAGCCGCGGCATTTCAAGGTACATCTTGGCCTCCTGCATCATGCCGCCCAGAGACCGGTAAGTCGAAGCCAGGACTTCCCCGGAGATCACGACCTTGAGCCCCAGCGAGAAAATGCCGCCCGCCTGCCGGAGCAGGACGGGCGCGGCGAGCGGAAGATACATCTTTGCGATCCTGCGCCCCAAAGGAACGTGAAACGCCCGCATGAGTTCCCCGTACTCCTCGCCCGCCTCATCGAGCCCCGCGAGCGCGGCGGCGTAGACGGCGGGAAAGAGCACGAGCGCCGAGACGACGACGGGCGCGACCGAAGGCGTCGTCCAAAGAAGCAGCATCAAAATGACGGCCATGGTCGGAAGCGTGCGCAGGACCGAGACGATCGGCGCAAAAAATGCGCGCACCCAGTGCCATAGATGCGCCATGACCGCCATGGCAACGCCGAGCACCAGAGAGACGAGAAACGCCCAGAGCGTCCTTAAAAAGGTATTTCCGAAAGCGCGCCAAAAGGACGCACTCCCGAGGAGGCGCCCCATTTCCGAGCAGGCTTCCCAGAACGAGGGAAGCACATAGTCGTTCCGTACGCATTCGTAGGCGACCAGCCATGCAAGCCAGAGGGCGATGACCGCCATCACGGAAAACAGCGCGTTTTTCTTTGCCATATCTTATTTTCCGGCCGTTGCCGCGACCTTGACGCTTGCCGCAGGTTCGGGGCACAAATAGTAATCGCAGCCGCCCGCGGGCGTCACGTTCGCCGCGTCCACGGCCTTTAAGTTGACCTTGTCCGATGCGGGCTGCATATCGTTGCCCATGACCTGGCAGGCGATGCCGTATTTGGCAAACGTTGCGCGCAGTGTCAGTCCGGGCACGTTCGCAAGCTGCACCACGCCGATCGTCTTGCCGACGAGGGAAGAGAGATTGTCCGCATCGACGGCGGCATTCTCCCCCGTCGTCAGAAAATACATGTTTCCGTTCGTGACGACGCCGAGCATCTGATACTTTTCGCCCGAACCGGGCAGTTTGGAAGCCGCATTGACGGGAAGAATGCAGAAGTCCGCCGCGGGATCCTCGCCGGAGACCTGCGCGCCGATCGTATCAGATGCGACAATGTGGAACGAAAAGCCCTCGTCCTGCCCGTTCACGGCATTGGCAAGCGCAAGCGCGGGCGCACCGTCGGGCGCATATACCGAATACGTTGCGGAAAATTCGCCCGCCTCCGGCTCCTGCGTATAGTAGAAGCTGTCCGATACCGCATTTGCGGCAGTCGCATCGACCGCGGCAAGCTCCGCAAGATAATCGTTCACGCGCGTGCGGGTGGCCTCTTCGGCAGCGGAATAATACTGTACCGAGCAGTTTGCGATCACTTCGCTTGTCAGATTTTTGGCGTTCAGCGTGGGCGTCATGCCCTCCGTATACCAGGGAGCAAGCGCGTCGACGACCTCCTGCGCAGAGGCGGAGGCAAGATACTGCGCGCTTCCTTCCATATAGGAAATCATCGTTCCGACGGCCGCGGAATCCGATTCGATGACCGATTTTTTGGCGACGAGCACCGCCTGCGGATATCCGTTTTCACCGCCGTAGAGCTCCTGCAGATCGCCCGCAAAGCGGAACGCATTGGACGACGTACCGCCCGTACCGCCGTCGTTCCGGTCGTCCTCCGGCGCGCACGCCCCGAACGCAAACATCGCCGCACCCAGGACGACTGCCGTCCCGATCGCAAACAATTTCTTTTTCATATGATCCTCCGAAAAATTTTTTCAATACTGACTGAACAGCGTTTTGGCGCTTACGCCGTCAAGCTGACCGATCCTGCCCGTGAGCGCATTGATCGCGGACGGGGGCGCATCGAGCACGACGCAGAGAACGGAGACCCCCTTTTCACGATACGGGATCCCCATTCTGCCGACGATGCAATCGCCGAAGGCAGACAGATGCGCGTTGAGCTTTTCTGCCAACTCCCTCTTTTCCACAATGACGGAGAGCACGGCGATCCGTTTTTCTTCCATAAAAAAATCCCCTTGCCCGAAGCGCAAAGGGAGACGGCGCGCAGCAGGCTGCGCGCGAAAAAACAGTGTCGTCTCCTTTGCGGTCAGAGTCCTCTTTCCGTTCAGGCCGGTATATTATATCACAAAGAAAAATGGCGCGTCAAGCGATCGACGCGCCGTATCCGGGTTTATGATGATTTTCCGCGCACATAGGCTTTCCCGCCGAGCAGCAGGATCATCTTGACCGCCGCAAGCGAAAAGTCGTCCGCCTCCACTTCGAGCGTCTTGTTGAGCACGCCGCGCGCAAGCACTTTGACCGCCGTCGCCTTTTTATCGAAGAAAGGAATGCGTTCGCGCATCTCTTCGATCGAGACATGCTCGCCGTCAAGGAAATATTCGCCCAGCGTATCGATGTTGACGATCGTCTGACGATATCCGTCACTGCTCTTTTCGGCGGGCAGAAGGAGCGCTTCATCGTCCGTCATGAGCTTTTCGGCAACCGTCACGCTGACGCGGTGTTCGGCCGCAGGATCGGGGAGCGGTTCCGGCTCAGGTTCGGGTTCCGGCTCAGATTCCGGAGCGGGAGACATCTCCTCCTCATCGGCAAGACTCTCCTCCTCCTCGGGTTCATCTTCCTCCGGAAGTTCCGTTCCGCCCGCGCCGTCCGTGCGGCGGCGCACTTCCACGATGCGCACGAGCCCGCGCTCGATCAGGGCCTGCGTATCCTCGAACGGAACGGACGCATAGTCCTCCGACCGCTCTTCCCCGTACTGTCCTCCCGCCGCCGTAATTGCAGCGGCAATGAGCTCTTTGGCATAGCGGCAGCGCCTTTCGCTGCGGATCCGGTACAGCAGCGGCGTCTTTTCAAACTTGGCATGTTCGGAAGCGTCCTCGACAAGATACTTGCTGCCCTCATACGCTGCGGGATCGAGTGCAAGATAGAGCCGGAGCGTCTTCCCGCGGATGACGAGCTTTGCGACCGTCCCTCTGCCGAGCCGGAACGCCTCATGCTGCCAGCTGCTGCGCGCCGTCACCTTCCGATAGGAAAGAAGCTCATTCTTCAGTTCGGAATACCATTTTTTGAGCGTGCCGTCACCCTGAATGAGTTTCGCCTCAAAACTCTTGTCATAGCGGATACGCACATACCAGCCGTCGTCCGTGGCATACACGACGCGCGCGGGCTTGTCCGCAGCGGGTTCCGTCTGCTCCGCAGAAATTTCCGCCTGCGTCTGAACGGGAACATCCGCTTCGGCGGGCGCCTCCGCGGCACACTCCGCTGCGGACGCCTCGGGCTGTTCTTCGGCGGGCTCTTCCCTGCCAACCGGGCACGATTCTTCCGCGGCTTCCGTTACAGCGATCTCCCCGGCAGTCTCCTCCGGCTCCGAAACGGCCGTATTTTCCGTGGCAGGTTCCGCCGATTCCGATACGTCTTCCTTTTTTCGGGTACCTTCGGCCGGAGCAACAGACTCCGTCACGGACGCGGACGCCGCGTTATCTTTTTCATTTTCCTGATCCCGGCGTTTCTTTCTGCCGGAAAAGATGATCCCAAGCAGTATGAGCAGAACGACGAGGAACGCGCAGACCGCAAGCAGAACGATGTGCAGCGAAGTAATTGCAAGCAATCCGGAAAGCATTGTGAATCCCTCCTGTTTTCTATCATCTCCTATTATAGCACGATATCCCCCCGTCTTGTCAACCCCTCCGCCATATTTTTTATAAAACAATCAATACGTATCCGATCACAGCACACAAAAAGCCCCTGCCGGGGACTTTTGGCAGGAGCTTTGACGGATTTGCAATAAGTGGTGCTTATAACAGAATACAGATGACGCCGCCCTTTCCCTCGTTGACGATCTTCGTCACGGTACGGCGCATCTTCTTTTGTGCAAGCTCGCCCATCGAACGGTTTTTGACGGACAGCTCTTCGCCGAGCATCTCCTTGAGCGTCCGGCCGAACATATTCGTATTCCATGCGCGTTCGGGCTCCTCCTCGAGATTTTCGGAGAGCTGTCTGACGAACGCCGCGCTCTGCTCCTCTGTTCCGAGCGCAGGACGCACTTCGCCGCGGACATCGACGCGGATCACGTGATAGCTCGGTGCGTCCGCCCGCAGACTGACGCCCACTCTGCCGCCGCGTCTGACGAGCGTAGGCTGGGCCAGATTCATTTCGCTGTCCTCGGGCGGGACGATGCCGTAGCCGTATTCCCTGGCATCCGCAAACGCCTGCCCGACGCGGTCATTCAGCTTCTTCGCCGCGGAAAGCTGGCTGCAGTAGCGCATCAGCGTGAGATCGTCCGTGATCTCCTCGCCGCACTGCTCGCCCAGCACCTTATAAAAGACGCCCTCCTTGGCCCTGACGCAGCAGTGCACGCTGCCCGTAGCCGCTTCAAGTTCGACATCGGCGGGCGGGAGCAGGCGCTCGCTGTCCGCATAGAGCGTATCGAGCAGTGCGCAGTCGCTCATCTTGATCAGCCTTGGCGCCACCGAGCGTACGCCGGAAAGGATCTCGGAGATGATCGGACTTTCCGCATCGAGGATCCGCATCCAGTCCGGAAGGTCGATATCCACGCAGGCGACGGGAAATTCATAGAGCACGCGCTCCAGCACAGAGGCAAGTTTTGCCGCGTTCGCCTCCTCCACGTTGATCGCGAGCACGGGTGCGCAGTACTTTTCCTCCAGCTCCGCCCGCAGTTCCTCCGCCGAAGAAGGTTCGCGGCAGTTGAGCACAATGACGTACGGCTTTCCGAGTGCGCGCAATTCGGACTGCGCGCGTTCCTCCGCGCCCTCATAGGCCGAGCGGGGCAGATCGGTAATGCTTCCGTCCGTGGTCACAAGGATCCCGATCGTCGAATGATCGCGGATCACGCGGCGCGTTCCGTCCTCGGCCGCCTGCCCGAACGGCACGCTCTCGTCGCTCCAGGGCGTTTTGACAAGACGGGGGCCGCCGTCCTCTTCAAAGCCCGTGGCGCCCTCTACCGGGTACCCCACGCAGTCGATGAGCCGGACGCGCGCCACCGCGTCCTTTACCTTGAGTTCGGCCGCCTCTTCGGGGACGAACTTGGGTTCCGTCGTCATGACCGTCCGCCCGCTCGCAGACTGCGGCAGCTCGTCTGTATAGCGTTTCTTTTTTGCGCCCGTGACCTGCGGAAGCACCAGCTCCTGCATGAATTTTTTGATGAATGTGGACTTGCCCGTCCTGACGGGGCCGACGACGCCGATATAGATGTCTCCGCCCGTCCGCGTTGCAATGTCCTCATATACGCCGAATGATTTCATACTCTGTCCCTGCCCTCCGCGAAATAGCTTTGCTGAAATACTGTATGATGCACTGCGGCAGAATATGACAAAAACGGCACGCACCCGAACATGCGCGCCGTTTGTTCCGGCTTTTTTATTCTGCCGCCCCTTCCGCAACCGCAGGTGCGGGCGCTTTGAGGGAGAGATAGAGATTGGCCTGCGAAGTGTAATAGTAGGGCGTCACATAGAGCGTCAGCGCGCCGAGCGTGATGATGCAGAGGATCCACCAGCCGAGGAAACCGAGTTCAAACCCGATGAGCTTCCAGATCCGCCCCTTTGCCATTTCCATGGAACGTCTGATGCAGTCCCAGCCGGAGAGATCGACCTCGTCGTTCATGACGTAGTATGTGAAATACATCTTGGCGTTCATGATCAGATAATACAGGATACATACGATCGCAAAAACCAGCGTCAAGACAAACGCCAGACTTGCATCTGACTGAAATCCGTCTGCCAGAAGCGGAGCGCACAGTGCCGCATCGATGATCATGAGAATGACGATCGGGATCCAGATGATCGCAAAGCGGATCAGCGTTGCGACAAGCGCGCGCATGAACTGGCGGAACCCGCGGTAAGTGGAGTCCACGCCCTTGCGCTCGTGATTGGCCACATCGGTGAAGTATGCGACATAGCAGCAATGCACGGCTCCCGCCGTCAGCAGAGCGCCAATGACAAGTCCGAGAGTCAGCGAACCGAACACGACGAGGTTGAGCAGGATCATCGTCAGAATGGCGAATCCGTAGCCGTTTTTCATGTCCGCTTTTGCTTTGAGTTTGATGTCTCTGAGTTTCATAATTCCTCTCCTTGAAATATTATGAAACCATTATAACCCCCCCCCGGAAAATTTTGTCAACTGTTTTGAATATCTGTCCGAAGCAAAATCCGGCAAAATCTGAAAAAATCCCCGAAGGAAATCCTTCGGGGATCGGTGACACAAACCTTATTCGAGCTCGAACGCACCGGTATAGAGCTGATAATATTTTCCCTTCTGATCGATGAGCTGTTCGTGCGTGCCGCGTTCGATGATACGGCCGTGTTCGAGCACCATGATCACGTTGGAGTTGCGCACCGTGGAAAGCCTGTGCGCGATGACGAACACCGTTCTGCCCTCCATCAGTTTATCCATACCGCGCTGTACGATCGCCTCGGTGCGGGTATCGATGGAGCTCGTCGCCTCGTCAAGGATCATGACGGGAGGATCGGCAACGGCTGCACGGGCAATGGACAGCAGCTGACGCTGACCCTGCGAAAGGTTCGATCCGTTCTGATAGAGCATCGTATCGAACCCTTCCGGAAGGCGCTCGATGAAGTCGTCCGCGCCGACCAGTTTCGCCGCCGCAATGCACTCTTCGTCCGACGCGTCCAGTCTGCCGTAGCGGATATTGTCCATGACGGTTCCCGTAAACAGGTTGGTATCCTGCAGGACCATGCCCAGAGACCGCCTCAGATCCCCTTTCCTGATCTTGTTGATATTGATACCGTCATAGCGGATCTTGCCGTCTGCAATATCATAGAAGCGCGTCAGAAGGTTGGTGATGGTCGTCTTGCCCGCACCCGTCGCGCCGACAAACGCAACTTTCTGTCCGGGCTTTGCATACAGGCTGATGTCATGCAGCACGATCTTTTCCGGCACATATCCGAAGTCGACGTTGAACAGGCGTACATCGCCTTCCAGCTTGGTATACGTTACGGAGCCGTCCGCCTTGTGCGGGTGCTTCCATGCCCACATGCCCGTGCGCTCTTCGCACTCGGTGAGCTGGCCGTTGACTTCCCGCGCATTGACCAGCGTGACATATCCTTCGTCCGCTTCGGGCTGTTCGTCAATGAGGGCGATGATGCGCTGTGCGCCTGCAAGACCCATGACGACCGAGTTGATCTGGTTGGAGACCTGCCCGATGTTGTTGGAAAACTGACGCGTCGTCTGCAGGAAGGAGACGATCAGCGCGGGCGTAAACAAACTCATTCCGACGACGCTGATATTTTCAAATCCGTTTGCCGCAAAGACCGCGCCCAGGATAGCAACCACGACATACATGACGTTGCCGATGTTGGCAATGATGGGCATGAGCATGTTGGCATAGCGGTTCGCCTTGTCCGTCTGCTCGAAATGATAGCCGTTGACCTTATCGAAATCGGCCTTCGTTTCTTCTTCGTGGCAGAATACCTTGATGACTTTCTGCCCCTGCATCATTTCTTCCACAAAGCCTTCCGTCCGCGCGACCGCACGCTGTGTGGCGAGGAAGAACTTGCTCGCACCGCCGCCCACAAGTTTGGTGACAAACACGATGGCGACGATCCCGACGAGAATGACAAGCGTCAGATAGATGCTGAAATAGAGCATGATCCCGAGCAGCGTCAGGCACATGATGCCGGAAATCAGGAGCTGAGGGATGGACTGCGCGATCATCTGGCGGAGCGTATCGATATCGTTCGTATAATAACTCATGATATCGCCGTGGTTGTGCGTGTCGAAATAGCGGATGGGCAGATCCTGCATGCCGTTGAACATCTGCTCGCGCATCTTTCTCAGATATCCCTGCGTGATGATCGCCATCAGCTGGGTATATACGGCGCCGGCAATGAGCGAGACAACGTACATGCCGATGAGCAATCCCATGATCCCCGCCACATCGGGAGCGACTTCCGCCCAGGAGAGCGTTTGTCCGAGATGGGCCGGATTGCTCGGATTGGTCGCATCGCCGAGCAAGGTATAAAGCTGCTCCATGAAGAGCGCGGGAACGGAAGAGATCGCGGCGTTGATGACGATGCAGACGAGCGCGATGGGAAGCATGACGGGATAATAATGGAACAGCGATCTGATGAGACGCCCCACGACTCCTTTTTGCACGGAAGGGCGCTTGTTTTCGGCTTTACTCATTGCCGTCACCTCCTTCCGCACCTGCGGGCGCGGCGGAATCGCTGCCCTTCACCTGCGAATAATAGACTTCCGCATAGATCTTGTTGGTCTTCAGAAGTTCTTCGTGCGTGCCGATCCCGTTGATCCTTCCGCTCTCCATGACGATGATGCGGTCAGCGTCCTCCACCGAGGAGATACGCTGCGCGATGATGATCTTGGTCGTAGTGGGAATATATTCCCGGAAAGCCTTGCGGATCAGGGCGTCGGTGTGCGTATCGACCGCCGACGTCGAGTCGTCAAGAATGAGGATCTTGGGATTTTTCAGAAGGGCGCGCGCAATGCAAAGACGCTGCTTCTGACCGCCCGAGACGTTCGTGCCGCCCTGCTCGATGTAGGTATCGTATTTGTCGGGGAAGCTCTGAATGAAGTCGTCCGCCTGCGCAAGTTTGCACGCTTCGACCAGTTCTTCGTCCGTGGCCTCCTTGTTGCCCCAGCGAAGATTTTCCTTGATCGTTCCGGAGAACAGCACGTTCTTTTGCAGCACGACGGCCACCTGATTGCGCAGCGTTTCCAGATCGTACTCCTTCACATCGCGGCCGCCCACCCTGACGCACCCTTCGGTGACGTCATACAGGCGGGAGATCAGGTTGACGAGCGACGTCTTGGAGGATCCCGTTCCGCCGATGATGCCGATCGTTTCCCCCGAACGGATATGCAGATCGATGTTTTCAAGGACATTCTTTTCCGCATTCGCCGCGTACTTGAAGGAGACGTGATCGAAGTCGACGGATCCGTCCGGAACGTCATAGACGGGATTTTCCGGGTTATCAAGCGTACTCTTTTCATTCAGGATCTCGCAGATACGGCGCATGCTCTCCAGCGACATGACGATCATCGCAAAGACCATGGAGAACATCATGAGCGAGGAAAGGATCTGCATACCGTAGACGATGAGCTGCGAAACCTCCCCCGTCTTGACGCCCGCTCCCTCCGGCGTGGCAGTGCCGATGATCACGTAAGCGCCGATGTAGAGTACCGCGCAGATGACGCCGTAAAAACAGAACTGCATGATGGGAGAGTTCCATGCGAGCAGACGCTCGGCACGGGTGAATTCCTTGCACAGCGCCCCCGACGTGCGGCCGAACTTTTCCTTTTCGTGATCCTCGCGCACATATGACTTGACGACGCGGATCGCCTTGATGTTCTCCTGAATGGACTCATTCATGTCGTCGTACTTCGGGAACAGTTTCTGGAACATCGGCAGCGCTTTCCACATGATGAACAGCAGCGCAATGACGAGCACAGGGATCACCGCCAGGAAGATCCATGCAAGATTTCCGCCGAGCACAAACGCCATGACTGCCGCAAAGACGATCATCACCGGGCAGCGGACTGCAATCCTGACGATCATCATATAGGACATCTGCAGATTCCAGACGTCCGTCGTCATACGGGTTACGAGCGAAGGCGTAGAGAACTTGTCGATGTTTTCAAAGGAGAATGTCTGAATATTGTAGAACATATCCTTTCTGACATTCTTGGCAAATCCCGCGGAAGCGCGCGCACAGAATGCGCCCGCCAGCGCGCCCGTAGCCAGCGAGACGATCGCCATTGCGACGAGAATACCGCCGTACATCCATACCTGCCCCATATCGATGGCGGTCGGATCCGTCACGTCGATCACGTTGATCAGCTGCGCAATGACGAACGGAATGAGACACTCAAGCACCACCTCGATCGTGACAAAAATCGGCGAAAGAATGGACGCCGTTTTGTATTCCCGGATGCATTTTGACAATGTTTTTAACAAAATTATACCTCCGGAAGAAAGTGTTTTCTCATAAATCTGTATCCCTGCATAAATGATGCAAGTCGGATAAAATAAAAGAACGCCAAAATCTTTCACAATTTCAACGTCCTTTCATCATATCATTTTTTCGTTTTCTTGTCAACAAACGGGAACGGAATTTTTTTGCTTTCACACAAAAATCATTTTCCCATTCTGCAAGGAAGCTCCGGCATGACAGCCCTTATTCCTGATCGAGCAGCTCCTGCATGAACGTTACGATATCCTTGCGGCCGTCGCGGATATAGCGGATCGCACTCGACGGATGCCGGTTATAGACGCCCGTCAGAAGATACGGAAGGTCATATCCCCAGACGGCGCCCGCATCGCGGAGCGCCTGCATGTGCCCCGCCTCCAGAAAGCGGAGTATGTGCAGAAGTTTGTACTTGGGATTTTTCAGGAACGCAAGCAACAGCTCAAGCGCACAATTCCCCGCGCCGCGCCCCATACCGTTCACCGTCGCGTCCAGATAGTTGACGCCGAGCGCCGTGCATTCGATGGTGTTTGCAAACGCAAGGTTCTGATTGTTGTGCGCGTGGATCCCGATCTCCTTGCCGTACTTTGCGCCGGCTTCCAGATATTTGGCCGCAAGCACGCGCATCTCCTCAGGGTAGACCGAGCCGTAGCTGTCCACGATATAGATCGCGCGAACGGGGCTTCTGCCAAGCATATCCAGTGCGATGGAAAGCTCCTTTTCCGTCTCGCGGGAAACAGCCATGATGTTCACGGTCGTCTCGTACCCCATTTTTTCGCAGTACTCGATCATCTCGACCGCCGCGGGAATGGTATTGATATAGGTTGCGATGCGGTACATATCGAAGGGACTTGACCCCTTCTCGCAGATATCGCGCATAAAATTGCACCGCCCGACATCTGCCATGCACGCAATCTTCATGTCCGTCTTGTTCTCGCCCAGCACGCGGAAGACATCGTCCTCGCGGCAGAACTTCCATTTGCCGAACTTTTCCGCATCGAAAAGATCGGCGTCCGCCTTGTAGCCGAGTTCCATGTAATCCGTGCCCGCCGCAGCATTCGCCGCAAACAGCGCGCGCACGAAGTCGTCTGAAAAACGGAAATCGTTGACCAGGCCGCCGTCGCGCAGCGTGGCATCGAGCACTTTGATCGCGGGGCGGCAGGAAAGCAATGTTCCCGTCTCCTCTCTCTGGTTCATCTGAATCCTCACTTTTTGATTATTTGTTGTGTCTGCGCTCCAGCTCAGTGCACAGGTCGGAGAGCGAAACGCCCTTTTCCTCCATGAGCACAAGCAGGTGATACATCAGGTCGGAAATCTCGTGCGTGAGCTCCGCCTTGTCGTCGTTTTTGGAGGCAATGACGGTTTCCACCGCCTCTTCCCCCATCTTTTTGGCGATCTTGTCCACGCCGCGGCTGAACAGGTAAGCCGTATAGGAGCCCTCGACGGGGTGCACCTTTCTGTCCTCGACCACGCGCGCAAGCTCGCCGAGGAAAGTAAGCCCCGCGCGCTCGCCCCTGACCACCTGATCGAAGAAACAGCTTCTGTTCCCCGTATGGCAGGCCGCGCCCTTCTGCTCGACCTGCAGCAAAAGGCAGTCGCGGTCGCAGTCGAAGGCCGCCGCGACGACTTTCTGCGTATGGCCGCTCGTCTCGCCCTTCTTCCACAGCTTTTGCCGGGAACGGCTGTAATAGTGTGCATAGCCCGTTTCAAGCGTCTTATCAAGCGCCTCGGCGTTCATATATGCCTGCATGAGCACCTCGCCCGTCTCATAGTCCTGCGCGATGGCGCAGATCAGACCGTTTGCATCGAATTTCACGTTTTCCATATCAATAACCCTCCCTGCGGACGGGCACGCCCCGCTCCGCAAGATAATTTTTCAGATCGCGCATATTGATGATCCCGAAATGGAAGAGCGATGCGGCAAGCGCGGCATCGGCCTGCCCTTCCGTGAGCACATCGTAGAAATCCCCCATCTTTCCCGCGCCGCCCGAGGCGATGACGGGCACGTTCACGGCTTCGGCCGCCTGCCGGGTGAGTTCCAGATCGTAGCCGGATTTTGTTCCGTCGCGGTCCATGCTGGTGAGAAGCACCTCGCCGGCGCCGCGCTCCACGCCCTCGACGATCCAGTCGATCGCGTCCTTGCCCGTGTTGACCCGTCCGCCGTTGAGATAGACGTCGTACCGCCCGGCATCGTTGCGCTTGGCGTCCACCGCAAGAACGACGCATTGGCGGCCGAACTTCATGGCGGCATCCGTGATGAGCGTCGGCTCTTTGATCGCCGCGGAATTGACCGCGATCTTGTCCGCCCCGCTCGAGAGCACCTTGCGGAAATCCTCCGTCGAACGGATCCCGCCGCCCACCGTCAGCGGCAGAAAGACCTGTTCGCTTGCGCGGGCAATGACGTCCCACATGGGCGAATCGCCCCGGTAGCTCGCCGCAATGTCGAGAAAGACGATCTCGTCCGCGCCGAATGCGTTGTAAAGTTTTGCCGTTTCGACGGGATCGCCCGCATCGGTCAGACTGACGAAATTGACCCCTTTGACCACGCGTCCGTCCTTCAGGTCCAGACACGGTATGATTCTTTTGCGTACCATCACATCTCCTCGATCGCTGCGGCAAGGTCGATCCTGTTCGTATAGATTGCGCGTCCGAGAATGGCGCCGTACACACCGCTTGCCTTGAGCGCGCGCAGATCCTCGATGCCGCGGATCCCGCCCGAAGCGATGATATTCAGGCCCGTTTCGCCCATCTTCACAGTATCGGCGACATTGACGCCCGTGAGCGCGCCGTCCCGCCCGATATCGGTGAACACCGCGTCTGCGATCCCAAGCGCCTTTGCCTCGCAGCCGAACTCGAACGCTTCCTTGTCGGCGATCTCCGTCCAGCCGCGCACGGCAAGTTTTCCGTCCTTGGCGTCGATCCCCGCAACAATTGCGGAGCCGTATTTTTCCGCCGCCTCATATAAAACTTCCGGGTGCTCGACGCACACCGTTCCCAGCACGACGCGGTCCGCCCCGGCACGGAAGCGGCGGTGGATCTCCTCCATGGAGCGAAGTCCCCCGCCCGACTGCACGGGAACGCCCAGTTTTGCAATGCGTTCGATGATCTTTTCGATCCCGCTCGCCTCGCCGAATGCCCCCGAAAGGTCGACGACATGCAGGATCTGCGCACCCGCGTCTACCCAGCGGCGGGCGCATTCCACGGGATCGCCGTAATCGGTGACCTCGCTGCGTTTGCCGTATAAGAGGCGCACCGCGCGCCCGTTCAGCACATCGATTGCCGGATAAAGCAGCATGTTATCCTCCGGAACAGATCAGAGTCTCATAAAATTGCGCAGAAGCTGCAGCCCGGCCGCCCCGCTCTTTTCGGGGTGGAACTGGACGCCGTACGCATTCCCGCGCGCGATCGCAGAAGCGAAGGTACGGTAATATTCCGTCATGCCGATCGCATCTTCCACGGCGACGTCGGCATAATAGCTGTGTACGAAATAGAACTGCGTTTCCTCCGGGATCCCGGCAAACAGCGGCGAACGCATCTGCGAGACGCCGTTCCAGCCCATGTGCGGGATCTTTCCCTGCGTAAAGCGCACGGCGCGCCCGTCGATCAGCCCGAGGCCGCCGTGCTCGCCCTCCTCTTCGCTTACGGTGAGCAGGAACTGCATGCCGAGGCAGATCCCAAGCACGGGCGTATCGGCAGCGCGCGTGCGGACATAATCCGCAAGCCCGGTCTTTCCGAGATTGTCCATGCCCGCCGCAAAGCTGCCGACGCCGGGGAGAATGAGCCTGTCGCACCCGTCGAGGACGGAAAGCTCCGAAGAAATGACTGCCCGTCCGCCCAGATATTCGAGGGCCTTCTGCACCGAGCGCAGATTTCCCATGCCGTAATCAAGAATGCCGATCATTCGAGCAGCCCCTTGGAGGACGGGATATCTTCCGAAACAATTTTAACCGCATCGCGGATGCACAGGGCGAGCGCCTTGAAGATCGCCTCCGCCATGTGGTGCCGGTTCCCCATGCTCAGGATCCGCACATAGAGATTGCAGGCGGCGTGCGTGGAAAACGCGCGCAGAAACTCTTCCACGAGCTCCATATCGAAATTGCCCACTTTTCCCGTGAGCGTGTCCTCAAAAATGAGACAGGGCCTGCCGCTGAAATCCACGGCGACCTGTGCCGCGACTTCGTCCATCGGAACCAGCCTGTCCGCAAAACGCGCGATGCCGCGCTTGTCGCCGAGCGCCGCTTTCACGCAGTCGCCGAGCGCGATCCCCACGTCCTCAACGGTGTGGTGCGCGTCCACCTGAAGGTCCCCCTTGCAGGAGAGGGTCACGTCCATGCGGGAGTGCACCGTGAGAAGTTCGAGCATATGATCGAAGAACCCGACGCCCGTGGCGATCTCCGCCTTTCCCGCGCCGTCCAGACAGAGGGCAAGCGAAATATCCGTCTCCTTTGTTTTTCTCGAAACCTGTGCCGTTCTCATTGCTTCTCCTTCAGCCGCAGCGCGACCGCATTGGCGTGCGCGCCCAACTGTTCGCTCTGCGCCAGGCGGACGATGTCCGCCCCGTCTTCAAAGAGCGCTTCTTTCGTATAGGAAATCACGCTCATTTTCCGCGTGAAAACGTCCTCGTTGAGCACCTGGAAGAATTTTGCGCTGCCCGACGTGGGCAGGATATGGTCGGGCCCCGCAAAATAATCGCCCACCGGCTCGGGCGTATAGCCGCCCAAAAAGACGGCGCCCGCGTTTCTGACGAGGGGCAGCAGGTCCTGAGGGTCCCGCGTATAGAGTTCCAGATGTTCGGGCGCCACCGTATTGACCAGATCGCAGGCCTCTTCAAGCGTCTTTACGACGATGATCCCGCCGCCCGCTTCCAGAGAGCGCCGCGCGACCTCGGCGCGCGGAAGTTCCGCAAGCTGCTGGCGGACCTGCGCGCTCACCTTTTCCGCAAGGACGCGGCTGGTCGTGACGACGATCGCCCGCGCAAGCACGTCGTGCTCCGCCTGGGAGAGCATGTCCGCCGCAACGTAAGCGGGCTCCGCCGTCTCGTCGGCGACGATCATGATCTCGCTCGGGCCGGCAAGCATGTCGATCCCCACTTCGCCGTACACTTCTTTTTTGGCGAGCGTGACGTAGATATTGCCCGGCCCCGCGATGACGTCCACCTTTTTCACGCTCTCCGTGCCGTAGGCAAGCGCGGCGATCGCCTGCGCCCCGCCCATTTTGTAGATCTCCGAGACGCCGCATTCCTTTGCCGCCACCAGCGTGAGCGGCGCGACCGCCCCGCCCTTGGCGGGCGTGGCGAGCACGATGCGCTCCACCCCCGCCGCCTTTGCGGGCAGCACGCCCATGAGCACGGAGGACGAAAGCGGCGCGGTGCCGCCCGGCGCATAGATGCCCGCCGAAGAGACCGGCCGCACGACGTATCCCGTCGTCCTGCCGTCCTTTGTCACAAGATTGTCCCTGCGTCCCGCGCGGGAATGGTATTCATAGATGTTTCTGATCGCCTTTTTCAGGCTTTCCAGAAGTTCGGGCGGGACCGCCTCATAGGCAGCCGCGATCTCCTCTTCGCTCACGCGGAAATTATCCGCGGTCAGCTCGGTCGCATCGAATTTCCGCTCGTAATCGAAGACGGCGCGATCTCCCCGCGTCCGCACATCGTCAAGAATGGAACGGACGGCAGAGAGCTCCTTTTCCCGCTCCGCAAACGCGCGCTCCAGAAGCGGCGCGCAGTCCTTTGCATCGTAAATTTTCATGAGACTGCCTCCCGTAATTTTGCAATCAGCGGCAGAAGTTCGCCCGCCTTTGTTTTCAGACAGACTTTATTGGCGACCAGCCGCGCCGTGATGCCCGTGAACACTTCCTCCAGCACGACCAGTCCGTTTGCTTTCAGCGTGGATCCCGTCTGCACGACGTCGAAGATGACGTCCGCAAGCCCCGTAACGGGCGCGAGCTCAATGGAGCCGTGCAGAGGAATGATCTCGATCTCCTCGCGGTCGGCAAACACCCGGCGCGCCGTGTTCACATACTTTGTCGCCACGCGCAGATGAGGGTTCGTCAGCACGTCGCGCCGCGCGGGATAGCCCGCAATGCAGAGGCTGCATTCCCCCATTTTCAGATCGAGCATTTCGTACAGGTCGCGCCCCTCTTCAATGAGCGTATCCTTTCCGACGATGCCGAGATCGGCGACGCCCGCCTCCACATAGGCGGGAACGTCGGCCGGCTTGACCAGGAAAAATCCGTACTGTCCGTCCTTGCTCTCCAGCACGAGCCGGCGCGTGTCCTCCGCAAGCACGGACGTATCCACGCCGCACTGCGCCAGAAGTTCCGCAGATTTTTCTGCAAGCCTTCCCTTGGGAAGCGCAAATCGGATCATACTTCCAGCACCTCCCCCTTTTTCACAAAATATCTGCGGGCCGCCGCAGTCTCCCTGAGCGTTTCCGCGCCGTACTCCGCGCAGAGCGTCACGCGCTTCCCTTCCCCGATGAGGCGCTTGCATAGGGCGTCTGCTTCCCCTTCCGCGCCCTCCTCGCAGGAGACGGCGACATCGGGGACCGGTTCGGCGGGGAGTTTCCCCTGGCGTTCAAGCGCGACAAGAACGCGTTTCAGGCCGATCGCAAAGCCGACGGCGGGGATATGCCTGCCGAAATCGTCGGCCAGATCGTCGTATCTTCCGCCGCTCAGAACGGGCGCGCCGACCTCCTTGACCAGCCCGGAAAAGACGATCCCCGAATAATAGGACAGGCTCTTCCCCGTGCCGAAATCAAAGCAGACGCTCTGTTCATAGCCCATGTCCGCAAGAATGCGGTGCACCCGTTCAAGGTGTGCGACCGCATCGAGCGCGCGGGCGTTTCCCGTAAGGCGTTTGGCGCGTTCAAAGACTTCCGCCCCGCCGAACAGCGTGGGAAGCGCGCGCACTGCCGCGAGCGTCTCCTCCCCCGCGCCCGCGTTTTTCAGAAAGCGCTCGGCATTGAGTCCGTCCTTTGCGTTGAGGCTGGCACGGACCTCCTCCGCCTGCGCATCGCTCAGGCCGCACTCTTCCAGAAGTCCCTTCATATACCCGACATGTCCGACGTCCGCAATGCAGTCGGAGAGCCCCGCCAGCCGCATACAGTCGATCGCAAACGCAATGGTCTGCGCGTCCGAAAAGGCGCCTTCTTCGCCGAGGCGCTCCACGCCCGCCTGAATGATCTCACGGTTTTTCACGCCTCCGGCGGCGTCCTGCGCGTCCCACTTGTCCAGGAAATAGTAAAGGCGGGTCCTGGTCTTGTCCAGCTTCGTCGCCGCAATGCGGGAGATCGAAAGCGTCGCGTCGGGACGGAGCACCAGAAGCCGCCCGTCCGAATCGGTGAATTTGAACATGCGCTCCTGCGGAAGCGCGTTCCGGATCCCCGCATAAGTATCGTAGTATTCGACCGCCGCGGAGAGCACGGGCTCGTAGCCACGCGCCTCGAAAGCGCGCGCGAGCCTGGCGCGGACGTCGCTGAGAACGCGGCATTCGCGCGGAAGGATATCCTGCACGCCCGTCGGCAGTTTTTTCAAGGTCATAATTGTCTCCTGCCTGTGTAATACGCCAGTATTATAGCATTTTATTGTGAAAAAAGTCAATGAAATCATGTGAAAAAACGGGAACGCCTTTCGCGGCGATCCCGTTTTCCCATGCCCGCGCCTGTCTCAGCGCAGTTCCTCTTTAAATTTTTCCATGATCTTGCCCTCGATCCGCGAGATCTGCACCTGCGAAACACCGATGCGTCGCGCGACTTCACTCTGTGTCAGGTCCCTGAAATACCGCAGAAAGACGATCTTGCGTTCACGCTCCGGGAGTTTGCCGATCGCTTCTTTCAGGACAAGCCGTTCGATCATATCATCCTGATCCTCGCGGGCCGGCAGGCGGTCGGCCAGCGTCGTCCCCTTCTCGTCCTTATAATCCCCCTGTTCATAGATGGAGACGGGCATGCGCGCAGAGCCGAGCGTGAACACGGCCTCGCTCTCGTCCATTCCGAATTTTTCGGCGAGTTCTTTGACCGTTGGCTGCTCCCCGCGCTCCGCAACGCACTGTTCAATATATACATTCATATCCCGCGCCGTCTTTTTCATGAGGCGGGACACCTTCACGCTGCCGTCGTCGCGCAAAAACCGCTTGATCTCCCCTGCGATCATGGGAACGGCATAGGTGGAAAACCGGACGCCGAAACTTTCGTCAAAGCCCGTTATCGCCTTCAGGAACCCCATGCAGGCGAGCTGATAGAGGTCGTCATACTCCACGCCCTTGCCGAGATACCGCCGCAGAACGCTCTTTAACAGGGAAGTGTTGTTGGACAGAAGCGCTTCCTTGGCCTCCTGTTCCCCCTCCTTGGCGCGGCGGATAAGCGCAAGCGTCTCCTTTTCATCGAGCATCTTCCGCTGCCCTTGCGCCGAACTCCTTGCTCATGCGCACCGTCGTTCCCTTGCCCGCCGCAGATTCGACGGAAAAATCGGACATAAACGTCTGCATGATCGTAAACCCCATTCCCGAGCGCTCCTCGTCCGGCAGCGTCGTGTAAAAGGGCATGAGCGCTTTTTCAAGGTCGTCGATCCCCTTTCCGCTGTCCGAAATTTCGATATGTAGGCTCGTGCCCTCCGTTTTGCAGACAAGCGTGATCCAGCCCTCGGAATCCCGATAGCCGTGCACGATGCAGTTGGTCACCGCCTCAGAAACGGCCGTTTTTACATCGGAAAGTTCCGCAAGCGTGGGGCCGAGCGGAAGCGCAAACGCCGCAACAACGTTGCGGGCAAAAATCTCGTTTTCGGAACGGGATAAAAATTTCAGACACATTTCGTTCATAAAAAACTCCTTCGCGCTTTTCTCCCGGACCGGAACTCAGCGCCCTTCCGCCGCCCATGGCAGAGCCATCCGCACCATGCTTCGCCTGCTGACCCGCTCATACTTTGGGCATAATGGAATACAGCCCGCTCAGCTCCAGAATCTTATCTGCGCCTGCATTGGGGTTTTCCAGATACATCCCCATGCCGTAGCGTTTCAGCCGCTTATAGCGCCCGATCAGAAAACCGATCCCCGTGGAATCCATGAATTTCACACCCGCCAGGTTGAAAACAGCGCGCGAAAGCCCTGCGCTTTCATCGATGAGCCTGTCCGTTTCGGCACGGGCATCGGCAACCGAATGCTCGTCGAGCTCTCCCGTGAGATAGATGTAGAGGCTGTCGTTCCTTCGCGTCGCCTGCGTCCTCATACGATTCCTCCGTCCCTGTGCGATAAGGGTATTATAGCGGCACGGGATACGCCGATTATACGAAACCCTGTCAGATTCGCGCGAATCCGGTCGAAAAACGATTGCTTTGCATTCTTGCGAAATTCACGGAAAAAAAGTGGAAAAATTACAGAAAAAATACTTGACTTTTTCTTCCGATTATACTATGATAGACAAGCATTGCGATTGCGGCACCCCGAAAAGCGGGCCTTTAGCTCAGTGGTCAGAGCTGTCGGCTCATAACCGATTGGTCCGCGGTTCGAATCCGTGAAGGCCCACCAGAAAGTCACACACGGTTCCCCCGCGTCGCACGGCGGCAGCGCCGCTTATATGGCCCAATAGCTCAGTTGGTTAGAGCGCCAGCCTGTCACGCTGGAGGTCGACGGTTCGAGCCCGTTTTGGGTCGCCACTTTTTTATGAGCCCCATTCCCACGGAGTGAGGCTCACGCCTTGAAAAAGGCACTTTGCCTTGGTAGCTCAGATGGTAGAGCAACGGACTGAAAATCCGTCTGTCGGTGGTTCGATTCCGCCCCAAGGCACCACTTGCCGGTGTAGCTCAATTGGCAGAGCAGCTGATTTGTAATCAGCCGGTTGCTGGTTCAATTCCGGTCACCGGCTCCACCGTCAATCTTACAATTTCATACGGGAAGATTCCAGAGCGGCCAAATGGATCAGACTGTAAATCTGACGTCTTCGACTTCGGTGGTTCGAATCCACCTCTTCCCACCACATAAGAACGTCAGGTTTGATACGAGAATTTCTATCAAAACCTGGCGTTTTTATCGTATTTTGCCCTAAATTCTGCTTATTTTTGAGAATACACCTCATATATTTAAGGTAATTTTCCATTTTCTGCTCTATCGGTGTGGGCTATACATATTTTTCCGTTAAATTAATGCCATTGCGTTAAAATTATGGTTTTGCTATTAAAGCTAAACAAAAAAATAAGGCACCCGAGGTTCTTGCCCCAGGCGCCTTTCTCTTTTTAACGGTTTAGACTTCTATCACTCTTTCGTTTTTGAATTTGAATTGCCACTTCCCATCGCGGGTAATGGTGACGCTTTCCAGCAACGCAGTCCAAAGCTCCTCGTCAAACTCATCAATAATGCCGTCCCGCTCCTTTATTTCAAACATAAACCCACCGATTACATCCGCCCTTTGCTTGCGCTCTTTTACGCTGGATTGCAGTTTTGCAAGTCTGTCGGATAAGCAGTTGCATTGTTCTTCAAGTGTATTGTAGCGTTTCCAAAACTGCTCCTGGTTCATCGCTGAACGCATATTCCCCTCAACGTGCTGACGCAGCTCCGCTGTTGAATCGCCCAATTGTTTCGAAAGATCGGCTATCTCCTGCTCCATTGCCGTGGTATCTGTGAGCATATGTTGCAATGCCCTGCAATCCGCAATAACGCCAGCCTTATCGGCCATAAGGGCATTATAAGCAACAACGAACGTCTCCTTTATTTGTTGTTCACTTATTACTGGCGTTTGGCATTTTCCCTTTTCATTATTATATTTATGGTTGCAACGGAAGATTGTTTTACGGTATCTGTCATTCGAGTGCCAGACTTTTTCGCCATAAAACTCCCCGCAATCGCCGCATATAATTTTAGATGCAAATATCGAATTTCCGCTATAAATTTTACCAAGTTTTCTACGCCGTTGCATTTCAGCTTGTACAAGGTCAAACTCCACAGGATCTATAATAGCAGGATGACTGTTCTCTATGTAATACTGCGGCACCTCACCCTCATTCGGCTTCATTTTCTTGGTAAGGAAATCCACTGTAAAACTCTTTTGTAAAAGAGCAGCTCCTTTATATTTCTCATTCGTGAGGATACTTATGATGGTCGTACATCGCCACATTTTTGCCCTTCGCGGTGTCGGTACACCATCAGCCGACAAACCGTCAGCGATCTGTCGTGCCGTTCGACCGTTTAAAAATTCGGTATAAATTCTACGCACAATTTTTGCGCCCTCCGGCTCTATCTCCGGCAACCCGTTCGCACCTTTCCTATATCCGACAAAGGAACTATATGGCAACGTTACCTTACCATCAGCGAACAGCTTGCGCTTGCCCCACGTCACGTTTTCGGAAATACTACGGCTTTCCTCCTGGGCTAATGAACTCATGATTGTAATGAGCAGCTCCCCTTTGCTGTCAAGGGTATAGATATTTTCCTTCTCAAAATATACCTCGACGCCCTTTTCCTTTAACTTACGCACAGTAGTAAGGCTATCCACCGTATTCCTTGCGAACCTACTCACCGACTTAGTGATAATGAGGTCGATCTTCCCATTCAGCGCATCCGCTATCATTGCATTAAACCTGTCGCGGCGCTTGGTGTTTGTACCCGAAATCCCCTCGTCGGCATACAATCCAACGAACTCCCAATCGGGACGACTCTTGATATACCTCGTATAATAATCGCATTGTGCCTCATAAGACGAAAGCTGATCATCGCTATCAGTAGAAACCCTGGCATACGCGCCAACCCTCTTTTTTCGCGTTGTTGTCTTTTCTATGCCCGTATGAAAATCACGAGTCGCTGGTATTACCTTTACTGTCGGCATCGTTTATCCTCCTATTCTGCAACCGTTCCATAGTCCTTTGTCTTGCGCGTTCTTTCATTTCCGGCGTCCACGATTGAGAGCGTGATTTATTTTTCCAACTAATTTTTTCCTCTCGCCCATCAGTCATACTGAACACCAACCTATTGTCGTACAGAATAATTTTCCTCACATTCTGCTCAATAAATGTCGAATCGAATGTCGATAACCCGAACAAAGAGCAGCATGTCTCTTCCAAAATATCATTGCGAATACTCGCCGCGTGGCAAGTCAATACGCCTTTCCCGCGAGCGTTTCTGCACCCCCATATTGTCCGCCCGCTATTTTTTCCGCGCCACACAGGTTCACCGCAATACCCGCAAAACATCCTTCCCGTAAAAGCCGATTTTAGGAAACCAATCTTTACTGTATGCCTTCCCCTGTTCCGTTCAATCCTTTCCTGCACAAGCCGATAAGTTTGTGCATCGATAATGGCTGGATGCGTTTGCTCGGCATAATATTTCGGCAACTCACCTCTGTTTACCATACGTTTCTTTTCTAAATGATTATTTATATAGGTCTTTTGAAGTAAAGCATTTCCTGCATATTTTTCATTTGTGAGCATCTTACCGATTCGTTTTCCAGACCATCGCATCTGCCGCTTGGAATGGGTAGAAATTCCCCGTGCATTCAAGTCCTTAGCTATGGCAAGCATCGATTCGCCTTTAGCAAACCTATCAAACACCTCTTGTACGATGGCGGCTTCTTCCTCGCAAACAGTAACAGAGCCGCGCTCAATTCTGTAGCCATACATAAATCTGAAACAACACAGTTCTCCGTTTTCAAATCCTTTGCGGATACTCCACTTCATGTTCTCGCTTGCAGACAGGCTCTCCTCCTGGGCATAGGAAGCAAGTATTGTGAGCATCAACTCTCCATCCGACGAAAGAGTGTTGATGTTCTGTTCCTCGAAATAGACGGCAATGCCAAGCGATTTCAGCTCTCGAACCGTATTCAGCAGGTCGACCGTATTCCTTGCAAACCTTGAAATCGACTTTGTCAAAATAATGTCAATGTTCCCATACCGACACTCTTTCAACATCTCTTGGAACTGCGCCCTGGATTCTTTTGTCCCCGTCAGTCCCTCGTCCGCATAAACACCGCAAAACTCCCAATCCTTATGCGCTTGGATATACTTCTGGTAATAACTTACCTGCGATGAAAGAGAATGCAACATTGCATCCTTAGCCGTTGATACCCTGGCATAAGCGCATACGCGTTTGCGCACAAGAATGGGTCGATTGTTGGGTGTTACCAACTGAATTTCACGCATATGTACCTCCTTTTGTTGCTCGTATATTACCTCTTTACACAGATATTATCCAGCGATATTGCGGAAAAGTGAGTCACTTTTAATACCATATTTTTCTGCAATTTCCTGCTCAAATTCAGCAAACTCTTTCTCGGAAATAATCCCCTGCTCCAGCATCTCGGCAGCGGTCTTTATAGTAGTTTTATAACGCAATACCTGCTCATAATAGTTAATCACTTCTTTTTTCTCCTTGCTACCGCAAAGCACTCCCTTGAACAGTACACACGCTTGGCATTACCATAGGCGGTAAAAGTCTTGCCGCATTGAGGACACACGAACGAATAATATGCCGTCCGCATTACATATTCCTGGTGAGTGTTCCACCAAGCCATACGACATTTGGCGGAGCAAAACTTTCTCTTTCTGGAATCAGCATTTTTCAAAATTGCCCCACATTGCACACAAGATGCCACGTCGCCTTTACCCCCACGTGACAACTCCCTTACTTTTTTTGTACGGTAAAGAAACGATTTAACGGTGTTAGTCGGCAATTTGAGGGTTGCGGCAATCTTACTATATCCGAAACCTTTTGCTCTCAGCTCAAAAATTTGACGCTTTTCATTATCTGTCATAAGCAGCTCCCAATAGAGTATTTCACCCCACCTATGACAAAAACAGCCGAACCGCTCACCCCTTTTCCCAAAATTGCAAAGAAAAAAAGCCACCCACGCGGTTTCCCCCATGAGTGGCCGTTACCTTACTTCTTCGTTTCGTCTGTTTCGTCAGTATCAGACTTGGTGAGCTGCTTAATGATCTGGTTCGCGCCGGTCGCCGTCAGTCCGCTCGCACCGCCGATGACAATGGCGATGAGAACATTGTCTGCCGAGATAATGGACGGAATGCAGAAATAGCAAATCACGCCGCAAATGATACCCAACCCCGTAGCAATGAGCGGAATGAACCGCTTGAACTTTTCATTCTCGCCCACGCAGTATTTGATGAGGTTAATCACCCAATACACGACCGCCGCAATCGCGGGAACGCTGATAAGGTTAAGATATTCTTCCATAAACTATGCCTCCTTTTATTTATGCGCTCTTTTATTGATAAAGTCCTCGATTTGGTCGATTGCCTCGGTAACAGGGCCATCGCACCCTTGTTCCTTGAGTCCCTTCAAGCAAGCCAGGACACCGTGTGTCAGAACGGTCTGTTCCTCCTTCATCGCCACGATGTCGATGTCCTGCTTTTCCTGTTTAAGGAACCACTTAAACGCGCCGATGACCACGCCGATGATTACGCCCACCGCCGTGATGACCGATGCAACCGTTGTTATGATTTCCACCATGCAGTCCTCCTTACTCCTCGAACGCGATGATGCAATCCAAGAGAGCCATGTCATTCGGCGTGGGATAATCGGCAGACGAGGCAAAGTCGTTCTCGCGTATCACGATGCGCTCAATGCCGTCCACCTCCGTATCATTCAGTTTTGCGATGGTTTCATCAAACGCGACCTTTGCCTCGGCATCAACCAGCTTGAGCCGCCCGTCCGTGAGAATCACAGGGTTGCCCTTCTCGTCCTTTTCGGCGTACTGCATGACCGCCTTCCTTTCCTCCTGCGCGTAGAACTCCACCTCGGACTCCACGGCTTTTCTCGCTTTCACGAGCTGGCGCAACACCTTGTAGTTGTTGAACCTCTTTTCTGTCAGCCGCAAAAGCGGCTCCCTTGCTTTGAACACATCAATCAGTTTCATAAACTCCTCCAAAGTTTGATTTTAAAGCCAGGACGGTTTGTCCGGCACAGTTCTTGTTTCGGTCACGTCCAGCCATTCTTGATACCAAATATCCAACTCAGCTTTCTGCTCCTCGGTCAAGCGGTTAAACCACAGCGCACCGCGATTGATGACGGAAAAGCACTCTGCCTCCCGGCGTTGGCGCAGCGTTTCAATTTCCACTTGGTCGGCAAAAGCCGCCGCCTTCGCCTTGTACTCATCGGTCTGCGTATACTCATAAAAGAACAGTCCGCCGTTATAACCATTCACAAGGTTGTACTCTTCCCGTTCTTTTTCCAGGCACCTATCGTCAAACTTCTCGAAATCGTCCTGGATAATTTCACCGTTTTCGTTCTGCAAATAATAGACTTTCATTTTCAGTACCCGTACACTATGCAATTAAACCCATGCGGTAAACCGTTCGAGTCCACGACCACATAAACGGTCGTGCCGCTGATATAAATGCCATAGTTCGCCCTTTTATTGATGAGGTTATTGTCCCCGCCCAGCCCGCTACTTTCACCGTTAATACTCTTCTCTCTCGGTATCACGATCGCGCCTGTAACCGTTGAAAGACCGTGCGTAGTTTTCGTTATCGAAACGCGCGAGTCGTTTGAAACGGATGCCGTTCGTTTCCAAAAGTAGAACTTGTGGTTTTTCACGTGCGGAATGAGGTCGGTAAGGTCGTAGGAAGAACCGCTGACATTTCGCAGATACCACTTGCCCGAATATGCGCTGTCGTACACCAGCTCGCAGGACTGATAGCTGACGAACCTTGCATACGCACCCCATTGGTAAACAGGCTGATACGGTGAATCCGCGTATTGCCGAGGGATACCAATAATGAACGGCGTTGCCGTAATGGTGGTTGTTCCGCTATCCGCATTGTAATAGGTATCCCTCGCCGATGTAATACAGCCTTCCGCAACGGTCGTGTTTGAAAACGATGTTGACGAGGTCCGTTTTTTGTAGTTGGTCAGAATTTTGATACCCGTGTACTTGCTTGAGGTATAGCCCGTCAAAGTAAACTGGTTCAAACCGAGCGACCAGCCACGGAACGAATCCCCCGAACCATAGGACGCGCTCACCGAGTTTGCGGAGAACGTCGTTTTATAGCTGCCGCTCGTAATCACGATAGACGAACCACCGTTTGCGTTTGAAAGGCTCGTTGCGCTGATGGTGAACCCGCCTATCGTTCCTGCCGTGGCGGTTATCGTGCCGGATATCTCTGCATTCGAAGCGTACAGTTTCCCCGCCGAAGTCACATAGAACGAACCCGCGCCCAAACCGATGCCGCTCGTACCAAGATAAACGCCTTGATTTGAGTCGTTGTACGAGGTCTTGGTCTTATAGATCGCCGAGGTGGTTATCGTGAACCCGCCAATCGTCCCGCTCGGTGCGGACAGCTTGCCGCTAAACGTGGCCGTGGTATTGGTCACATTGAACCCAGGCAGGTAAATGTAGTAGTTCGAATTGTTGTTATTCGCTGAGAGGTAATAGCTCTTATTCCCGCCGAAATACAGATACCCCGCAATGGTCATGTTCTCCAACGAGCCGCTCTTTGCCGTAATGTCGCCCGTCACTTCCAAACCGGACGATGTAATCTTTACGACAGTAGCCTTGTTGGAATACACATAAAACCCTGTGGTTTTCAGCGACCAACCGAAAGACGATGAACTGCTGCCATAGGCTTCGTCCACCTTTCCATCGACCTCCGCTTCGATCGAGTCTGCCCTTTGTGTGAGCGTGGATATATTCCCTTCGGCAGTCGAAACCCTGCTCGTTAAGCTATTCAGCGAAACGGTCAGCGAAGAGATCGCGCCCTCGTTATCCTCCACTCTTGCCTCGATACTCTCCGCCGTCTGTTCCAAAGTCGATACCTTGCTCGAAAGCGTGGTAATCTTGCCTGTATTGTTATCAACCTCTTGCGTGATGACCGATACCGTGCTTGTCAGTCCGTCAAGGCTCGTCTTTAATTCCGATGCCCGCGTGGTAAGAGTCGAAATATCGTCCCGCATCGAGTCGGTGCCGTTCTGCTCCTTCCACGCCGAGCCGTTCCATACATAAGTCCTGGGCGGCGAATAGCTCGTGTTCACCCAAAGCTGTCCGAGATAAGGATTGGTCGGCGCGGTTGCCGAGGTTACCACATCATTCAGCGAATGAATCGTAAATTGCGCAATCGCCCGCATGACCTCTCCTCCTTAAATCGTTACAACCACCATAAATGTTGCTTTTGTTGCGACATCCGCCGTGGAAACAGACAAAGTCTTGCCCGACTTCGAGCCGTTCGTTCCCCACGAGGTATCTATTTCGCCGTCTTTGTTGTATTTAGTCCAGGTATAGGTACCCTTGCCGGACGCATCGATTTCCGCTCCGGCTTGATAAACCACCGCCGTCAATACCGTGGAGCCTTGACCGTTCTTGAACACATCCCCGCCAGTGGATGTTATGACCACCTGGATGGGATCGGAGTTGTCGATGAACGTGGCAACGTCCATGAACTTGCCGTTGTAGGTATTCGAAGTCGAATCGGTATCGGTTGCGATGCACCTGAACACGGCATAGCTCTCGATCGCCGCCGCATAAATGGTTATGGTGTTCGTAGTTGTACCCGTGTACTTGCCAGCCGTATCCGATAACTTTCTCCAGCCCATACCGAAGTCTGCATCGTACCCGGTCGAGGTCGTTTCCGTTACGCTCGCGTCCATGATCGCCCATTTATAAGTGACATTGGTCGTATCCACGGCAGAGCCTCTCCACAGCTCCGCCTTAGCCGTGAGCGTTGCCACCTCGCTGTTCTTGAACACATTGCCGGACGGCGTAGTTAAGATAAGGTCAACGATACCGCCGCCGTTTACGACACGCGAAAAGCTGATGGTCAGCGGGTGCGTGATAGACAAGCCAGATGCCTCGTCTTTGTAGGTGATTTCGCAACGGTAATCAACGCCGGGCAGTCCCGCCATCGTATTCGCCTTGACGGTGAGGATATGGCTCTTTGCGCCGCTCAACGCATAATTCCCCGCCGAAGTAATAGCGGTCGTGGAATTACCCTCATACCATTTGACCGATGTCACCGCCGCCGATGTGATTTGGTCGGTGGTCGTGCCAATGACATACAAACTCGGCGTAAGCACCAGATTGGTCTTCGTCCAATCGGGATTATAGGTGCCGTTGTCAGGGTTAAACATCTGTGTCTTGGCGAGGTTCGACCCTATATATCCCGTAAGGGTCAGCGCGTCATTGTAGTCAATGATCGTGAATTGACCTTGTGCTTTGCTCATTTCTGTTCCTCCTCTTTTACTGCTCAACCGAGCAGACTATTCCTGGTTGTCGTGTCGATGAGGTCGCAAAAGAATGTTGCCCGCACTTTCACGTCCTCTTTCGTTATCTCGATGGACTTTGTGCCACCGAAATGCTTTGCATTCCATTCCGCATCAGCCGCCGCATCGTCCGATACCCGCGTCCAAATAAACTGGTTAGGATCGAGCGTATCCGTAATATTCTCGTCCCACGAAAAGACGGCCGCTTCCAGCGTGGTCTGGATATTGCCGTTTTTGAAAATATTGCCGTTCGTGGAGGTAATGACCAAGCGCAACATCTTCTGCTCTTCGATAACATCGATGCGCGAGTTGGTCTCCTCCACCGTTTCGGTCGTGGCATAGGCGCGTAGCACCACCTCGCCCGTTTCGAGATTCCAATAGGAAGAACCGTCCTGCGAAGACAGAACGCCCGCCTTGATGATGTTCGCAACGAGCGAACCTGAAGTGATAAAGTCCGCGACTATCTGCCCGTCCGCCGTGATAGCCGTTTCATACGGTCCGTTGTAGCCGTTTGATGAGAACCCCAGGCCGCCTACGTTCCAACGCCAGACATTGACCGCATCCTCGATATTCGGACTGTCCAAAACGAGCAGTTCATACGGTTGCCCCGTTTCGTTATCGCCGTGCAGAACGACATACCCGCCTTTTTGCCCCGTGATGAGCTTGGTAGCGGAGTTGATTGCCGACTGCATCAACGAAGGAAACCTATCCACTTTCTGGGCGACATTGTCTACCGATTGTGTTGTGTCTGATATCGTAGACAACAGGCTCGCCTTCGCGCTGCCGAGCGTGATGGATACATACTTCTCCGCGAGCGTGTCGTACTTGGTTTGAATGACCTTCACGTGTTCGGAAATGCCGAGTTCGGAGTGCCGGACTGTGACGGTATCGCAGAGCGACACGCGCTCCAAAACCGCCGCATATTCGGGTTGTTTCCATAACGCCTCGAACGAAATCGTGAGCGTTGGCGTTTCCACGCCCAGCGGGTTATTCGCAAGATAATTCTGCGCCTTTTCGCGGAGCAAGTCCTCCGTGATGACCGTGTCCATATCGAACGAATCGGTGAAATCCTTGATGAGCGTTTTTCGCTGGGAAAGTGTTGTCTTGGATATCGGCAATATCTGTTCTTCCAGTGTTATAACCGTTTCGTTCCCTTCCTCGTCCTCTATCACGGCATACGGCAACAGGTCGGTGTACACATCGCTGATGTCCGAGTCATGCTCGAATTTGGTGAGATTTTTCCCGTACTCGATGACTACGCCGTTGTTATGCCCTCTGCCCTGGTGGTGGATGACCTGGAAGTTGTCCCATTCATACTCTCCGCCCCATTTGCTCAATACCGAGCCTTCCTCTCCGCCGAGTACCGCCCGCAGGCTCTTCGGTTTTGAGACCGTGAACTCCTTTGCCTCGGTATAGTCGGTCTTGAAAGTAAAATGGTGCGGTGTCAGCGCGTTGTTAAATACAGTTTCGATTGCAAGCTGCGGCGTTATGGGCGTACTCTCCCATTGCGGCGTTGCAATGGCCGCGAGGTCGTATGATATGTGTTGTGCATATATCTTCACTATGCCGTTCAGCGGCGTGGTCACCCTGTAAATTCGGAATGCCTGGGGACTGCTCGTATCGTTCGGCTTTGCCTTGATTATCCGCTCACGCTTGATTTCCGAATAGAACATCCCCGTTATGGGGTACTTGACCACGCATTCATAACTGCCGTTGCGCTCCTCCGTGACCTCACAGGAAATCGTATCTGACAACGCACCGATGCCGAAAGTGTCGAAATTTGTCGTATCCGCTTTATACAGAACTGGTATCATATCGTCCGCCACCTCGGTATGATTTCTACGCTCTCAATCGCGCCGTCAAAGGTGATGGTGTTGTCCCCAGGCAAAAACAGCGGAAAGCCGTTCCCTTCCACCGTGTCGTTCTTCGGCTCGGTATCGTGGTAGAAATTCATCAGCTCGCTGTCGCATTCCGTGTATCCGTTTAAGGTCGAGAACGTCCATTGCTTGTTGCTGCTTGCTGACTGTATGATAAGGTTGCCGCTCCCCCTGCCGTTGAGCTTGAGGTACGGTTTTGCCGCAAACGGGTATGGATTTTTGAGTACAAACCCCGATGCCGAATAGGTCGTTTTCTCCTGCCCCGAAAGCAGATACCGAAACGGCTGACACGAGAAATTGACCGTGAACGTGCCGATTTTATTGAGCTGGTCGGTGATGTCCAGCTTGTTATTGAACACCGCCTTGCGCAAAAACTGCGTGTCGTAACTGTCTTTGAGCGTATGGTATCTGTCCGGTTCGGTATAGAGCCACGCTTTGATTTTAGTGATACTGTCCACTAAATTCAAAGTGGTCTTTGCTGGCACAAAGCAGGTGTACGAGAGCTGGACGTTCGGAAACCTGCCGTTCGGCGAAATCAAGTCCCCGTCACGGCCCGGTATCGACTGAAAGGTAAGGTCGTACTTCGGCGCGGAAAAGACATTTTTCGACATTATCCGCACACCCATATCGGATGAACGGACTCCGTTGTATTCAAAGTAGTTCACGCAAAAGTTACCCCCTTTCGTTTGATAAACTCGCCCGCCGTCTGCATCACTTCGTTTGTTAGTTCGGAGATATCCTCGGACGAATAGTTGTTGAAGTTCGTGATATTGAGTTGCAACACGAACCCGCCGTCAGCATTCTCGCCTACCGCACCGACCGCACTTGTAGCATTGACATCTATCGTCTGCGGCAGAGCCGTAGTGAGATCTGCGGAGAGGCTATCAAATACAGAGTTGAGGTCGGCTGTCATGTCCGAAGCCGATTTTATCGCCTCGCCCGCAGACTCATCGATACCGCTCGCAAGACCTTCCATCATCATATCACCGACCCAGGCCATTTTCTTGGACGGAGAATGGATGCCAAAGAAGTCCAGGATACCGTTCCAGAGATTGGATGCCCAGTTTGAAACCTTATCCCATAACCACGAGGCAAGACTCTTGATTCCTTCCCACAGTCCTTTGACCATGTTCGCGCCTATCTCCACGAAGTTACCGATACCCTTTCCAAACGCCTCGACCAGACCCGTGATGATTTGCGGAACTGCTTTAACAAGCTCTACTATAATCGTGGGTAGGTTGGCAATAAGCGATGTGAACAGCGTAACACCCGCCTCAATGAGCTGCGGGATACTGTTCAGGAGTGCTTGGATGATGCCGTCTATGATTTCGGGTATCGCCTCCACTATCGCTATGATAATGTCTGGCAGAGCGGCAACGAGCGAGGTGAGGAGCGTAATGCCCGCCTCTATGATTTGAGGAATGGCATTGATTATCGCCTGGACAACGCTCTCTATGATTTGCGGGATAGCCGCGACAATCGTGACAATGATGTCCGGCAATGCGCCGATAAGCGCGGTCAAAAGTTTAACGCCCGCATCGATTATCAGCGGTATCGCGTCCAATACGGCATCGATTACGCTTTCAATAATCTGCGGTATTGCCGCCACGATTGCCTCGATGATGGTCGGCAAAGCCGCTACCAAAGCGGTAAAAAGCTGTATTCCTGTGTCGATGATCTGTGGTATAGATTCGAGCAGGAAGTCTATCACCGCTTGAATAAGCTCCGGCAATGCCTCGATTATCACGGGTATCGCGTCAATGATACCCTGCGCCAGCCCCTTGATAAGTTCCAGCACGGCGTTTAAGAGTAGCGGCAAGTTCTCAATCAAGGTCTTGCACACTTGCTGAATCGCCTTGAGAACGGACGGAATGAGTTTCGGTATCGCCTTCGTGATACCATTTGCCACCGAAACCACGGCTTGCACCGCCACTTCGACAAACAACGGCAGGTTCTCGACTATAGCATCGACTATCGCCAACAGTCCGTCCACGACCGCAGGTATCAGCTCTGGCATGAGCGTGATGATGGTATTCAGCAGTTGCTCGAACAAATCTGTCACGCTTTCAATCAAGGTCGGCAAAAGCTCCGCCACCGCTTGGAGCAATGCATCTGCAACGGTCGGCAGGACTTTGACGATGTTCTGTAGGACGGGCGTGATGTTCTTGATGACCGTCTTGAGCGAGGACACCATGTTGTTCGTCAGCTTGGTCATATCGGAATTGGCATCGCCGAACCCGACAATCATATTCTGCAACGCCGCCTTAAACGAGTTGATAGACCCCTCTATCGTGTCCTCTGCCTCTGCCGCCGTTGCCCCGGCAATGCCCATGCTCTCTTGAATAACATGGATTGCCGATACCACGTCCGCGAACGAGTCGATGTTATACTCAATGCCCGTCAAAGCCTGCGCATCGGCAAGGAGCCGTTCCATCTCGGTCTTGGTACCACCATAGCCGAGTTTGAGGTTGTCGAGCATGGTATAGTTTTGCTTGGCAAAACCCTGGTAGGCGTTCTGTATCAGGCCCATGTCCGTACCCATTTTATTGGCGTTATCGGACATATCCGTGATAGCCATGTCTGCGTACTTGACCGCTTCGGCCGTATCCCCGCCGAGCGACTGAATGAGCGATGCAGAGAACGAAGTGACCGTTTCCATGTACTCGTTCGCCGACATACCCGCCGTCTTATACGCATTCGCGGCATACGCTTGCAGTTCTTGCGAGGACTCCTTGAACAGCGTATCAACGCCACCCACGAGCTGCTCGTATTCGCCGTAAGCCGCCACGACTTCTTTGCCGAGCTTGACCGCCGCCGCTGCCGCCGCAGTTGCGACTGCCGCCAAAGCAACGCCCACGCCTTTAAGAACGCCCGTCAAGGACTCGAACTTGCCCTTTGACTTGTCCGCCGCATCCCCGGCATCATCGATCTCCTCGCCCATGTCATCCGCGCTTTCAGATACATTGTCCATCTCGCGGTCTGCGGTTTTGAGGGCATCATTGTTCTGGGACAGTTCACGCTCCATATCATTGAGCGTTGCGGTCGCGTTGTTGAGCTGGATTTGCCAGCTCTGGGTGCGGCGGTCGTTCTCTCCGAACGATTCTGCGGCATTTGCAAGCGCGGCACGCAGCGTTTCTATCTTTTGCTTTTGTGCCTCGATTTCCTTATTGAGAACCTGGTTTCTGGCGGTGAGCGCGGCAACGGAATTGTCATTCTTGTCGAAAGCGGACTGGACGAGTTTCATTTCCGAGCCGAGGACTTTGAACGACTGGTTGATTTCATTTAAGGCTTTCTTGAATTCCTTTTCGCCTTCCAGCCCGATTTTCAAGCCAAAGTTGTCCGCCATTTTCATTTCACCTCCCTATTTTTTACTTGACATTAAAAAATAATTTGTGTATTATAACATGATTTGGTCATGCCAAATGGGAGGCTTGGGATTAAATTTAACCTCTGGAGGCATTGTATATGTTCGAGTATGTTACTAAGGCTGAATACCAGCCGGTAAGAGAAGAACTGGAAAAAATCATAAAACAAGCTCAGTCGATTATGAGAACGGAATATGATTTGACATTCCAATTCAAACTCATTGGGAGCGGCAAGAAACATCTCATTACCCGTGTCATCGGCGGGAATCAAGGATTCGACTTTGATTACAATCTAATCATCCCCACCCCTGACGGTTTCACTTGGAAGGCAAAAGTTGTAAAGCAACAATTTATGAGCGCATTTCAAAAAGCTCTGGGCGGATCAAAATATTCCGCCCCACAAGATTCCACATCGTCATTCACGATAAAAGTCGTAGACAGAGCAAACAAGAAAATTTTGCACAGTTGCGATTTTGCAATTATTTATTATGACGAAGGACTCATTGAAAACGGCTATTTTTATTTGCGCAATAATAAAGCGCAAAACTATTATTCCTTTGAAAAAAGGGAGCTGAGCCGTAACATTGAGGACAAGCTACAAGAAATCAAGGACTTTTATGTGCAAGGCTGGAATCTGGTACGCGATGAATATCTCAAAATTAAAAATCGCAATACAATTGCTGATAAGCACTCGTTCGTTCTGTATCTTGAAGCCATTAACAATGTCTATAATCAGATGAAGCAACACCCGGATTATTAAAACACTGAGGAATGATCATAACTTTTTATGCGTAGCAGTTTTAGTTGACTGCTACGCTTTTTCTACACTCCATATGGCACAACATCGTCAATGGTCCGCTCTACCTTTGCCTTTGCCATGCCGTGGTACTGTTTGTGGCACTCGAATAAGTCCAAAAGCAGTCCGAACGGCATCAGCCACACCTCCGCCTGGCTCAAATGCAGTTGCGCCAGACCGAAATATAAAAGTCGAGTAAACAACTCATCGTCACTTACTCGACCACTGCGTTTTTTGAGCCGTCCTCCTCGCTCACGACATTGCGTTTCGTGCCCTTGAACAGAGCCTCCGAGATAGCAGTCTTGAACTGTGCAAGGTCAAGCGGCGTGGTCAAAAGCTCGACCGCTTCCTCCGTCAAGAGTTCCTTCTGCTCGTCCTTGTGCGTGAGGTTGTGAATGAGAATGGACTGGTTGGCAAGCAGCGTGATGAGCCACACGATCTCCGTGATTGCCATCTCGAAGTTCTCGCTCTTCATGAGCTTGTCACCCAGGTTTTCCAAACCACCGTAACGCCCGGCGATTTCCTTTGTCGCTTTGGTCGTGAGCAGCAGCTCGTAGTCGTTCCCGCCGATTGTAATGACGGCACTTCTTTCATTCGCCATTTATGCGCCTCCCTATCATTCGCTCGGGTACGAAGGCTCGTACACGGCATCGTACCAGCTCTCGATAGTCGTTTCCGTTCCCGTTGTACCTTCCGTAACCTCGACCTTCCAGGGGTGCTTGCCGTTCGCATCAGGTTTATTGCGGCGAAGAACCGTCCCTTCTATGGTGGGCGTGGAGAACGTGATGCTGTCGCCTTTGGTCGCAAGGTTGGTCGCGGGAATGCCGAAGATGACGCGGTACAACCAAAAGTAGCGGTACTTACCGTTCGACTTCTTCGCACGAAACCCGACCGCGACAGGCGAACCGCCGTCCTCGGATGCCGAAACCAGCACCTTGTTCTGGTCGATGGTCGCGCCCGTGAGGTCGGATGCCACTTCCGCGCCGATATCGTCAATGCCGAGCGAGAGCGTACCAGACTTAAACTCCTTCACCACCTCGGACGCGCCGTCATCTGCGTACAGCGTTGCCTCGGCAAGCTCCACCGACAGGTCTGCCGACATTGCTTTTGCAAGCTGAACGGGTGCTTCATAGGTCTCTTCCCCATTCTCGCCCTCGGTAATTTTGGCGTAGTACAGTTTATCCAGACCGATTGTTGCCATTATAGTTAATCCTCCAATTCATAGTTTTTCTGGGCATCCACGACATAGTGATGATACCCCGTTTCGGTTTCATAACCGATGTACCTTCGGTCGGTAATGGTGAACTCCGCACCGACCAATGCCTTGACTATCTTGTTTTTGATAGCGATATAGTTGCCCTTCGAATACACGGACACCCGCGCCTCCTGCACGTCCTCATGCGGCGTGTTGTCGGCATGATACCCGAACCCGTCCGAAATCGGCACGATAACGAGGTATTCATCGGGTGCTTTACCCGAAAACACACCCGTTTCCAACGGCAAACCCAGCCCGCCAAGCACAGAGTTCAGCTCTTCCAGGATATTCATAGTTTGCTTATCTCCTCTTCAAGCGTTTGTATCATGCGCTGCTTGCACTCGTTCGCCGATGCCTTCTTCGCGGGTTTGAGGAACGGCCTTGCGGGTTGACCGTGCCGCCCGTATTCAAGGATATTCGCTATCTTCGCGTTACTGTCCCCGTCCGAGCGCGGCTCCGCAAAACCGACCTTGATGTTGCTGTTGCCGTCCCTGTCCACTTTTACGGGCGTTAAGCCGAGCGAGGCTTGCAGTTCGCCCGTTGAGCGGCTGTGTTCGCCTTTTCCGACCACGTTTGCAAGGTTGTCGCGCACCTTCTCAAGCACGACTTCTCCGCCCGCCTGGAGGGCTTTCTGGGCGATTTCGTCTGTCTTCTTGCCGAGCTTTGAGAGCTTTGCCTGGAACTCATCGGGCAGTCGGATATCAACCTTCGCCATGCGCCGCCTCCACCTTCTTGGCGAGGACTTCTGTATATAAACCACGGCTCTTCACATCTTCCACAGACGTTATCTCGAACCGTCCTCCGGCACATACCACAAAATCCCCCGCACATATAGTCATGCCAGGAATACACCGAAAACGGAACAGGTCGGTGGCAGTCGAGAACGCCGCGAGGTTCGCCCAGCGTGTAGAGCCGTGCCTGCCTTCGCGGTACACCCGCACCGAGGCAAGCACCTCATCCTCCACCTTGTCGAACCCCGCCTTGTCCTTCATATGCTTTTCGCGCACGATGTCGGCAAAACCGTTCATCTTACCAAAACTCATACCTGCCACCTCCTATCCAACCGCAAAAGCAGATTGACGGTATTCCAGACCTGCTGTCCCGCCTGTACATTATCCGCGAAAAAGCCGCCCGTGGAGCCGTCCCTACTCTCGTAGAAATGGCTCACGAGCATAATGACGGCCTGCTCGGTCGTGGGCGGCATCGCGTTCTCGGAATAGTACCCGGCAGAAAGGTGCTGATAGCTCTCCGCATAGGCTACGGCTGCGGTGATGTAGTTTTTCAAAAGCGTATCGTCCTCGTCATGTTCGAGGATAAGGTTTTGCTTGACCTTGCTCAAAAGTTCGTCCATCACCGCTCACCTCCGAATCAGCCTGCCGCCTTCATCTTGAGCAGCTTGATGGCTTCGGGCAATACGAGCTTGCCGTCCACGCGCTCCCTTGCAAGGAACGCGACCATGCCGTTTCCCGCGAACAGTTCTTTGAGCTGGTCGAAGGTACGAACGCCACGGTCGCCGATGTTGTAATACTTGAAATCGCCGAACGCAAGCGCGGCTTTGCCCGCCTCGATTGCGGGGAAGTACGGCGAGGTGTACACGGGATAGCCGAGCAGTCTGTCGGGTTCGCCTTCGCGGAACGAGGGCTGCCAAATGTACGCGCCGTTGTTGTCCTTGAGCTTGCGGATGGCAAGCAAAGTCTGGTCGTTGCACATGAACTTCGCGTTCTTCCTGTACGGGCGTTTGAGCGAGTACACGAGCGCGAGGATTTCGTCCGCCGTGATTGCGGTCGAAGATGCCGCCGTTACACCGACCTGTGCGCCGCCCGTTTCGGCAAGGAAACCGAGAGGCTTGCCCGTGCCGTCACCGTTGATGAACGCATCTTCCTCCGAGTTGGCGAGTGCTTCGCCGAACTTGCGGATGATGTAACCTTCGAGGTCAAAGGCGTTGTCGTACAGAAGCTCGTCCGTGACCTTGATTGCCACGTGCAGCTTGTGCGCATCGAGAATGATCTGCGAGAAAGTCGCATCGCTGAACTGCAACGCTCCGCCCTCTTCGATCCAGGCCGCCGCAGGCGCGGTGTCCGCAATATTGATTTTGTGTTCGCCGCTCGTGGTGATTTCCGTAGCAAGACCGCGAACCACGTTCTCCTCTTTCAGCACCTCGATGATGCGCTTGTCGTATTCTTCGGGAACGAGGTAGCCGCCCGATGCGTCCACTCCTTCCTGAAGAATATTGCTGATACGATGGAAATTGGAACGCAGCGCATCCAGCACCGCCCTCTTATATTCATCGCACGCCCTGCCCGTCTTGGTATCCTCGGCGGGTACCATAGGCTTTGCGGTAAGGGGCGCGGATACGGGTTTCTGCATCTCCTTTTCCATCTCTTCCCTGCGCTGCATACGCTGGATTTCGGCGGTCATTGCCTGGAAGCTCGACTCCATCTCTGCGTATGCGGCATCGTCCTCTTTGGACAGAACGCCATTCGCGTTCTTATGCGTTTCCAGGAACCCGTCCATCGCGTCCAAGAGTTTCTTGCGCTTTGCAACCATTTCATTGATAGTCATTGTTGTTTCTCCTCCTCAGATGACTTCCTTTAATTTTTTGTTGATTCTCTTCAGCTCCTCGACCGAACGCCCCTCTTCTTCTGTATTTGGCATCGCATTCGTGAGCTTGTTGTAGAGCGCGTTGTCACACGCCCTGCGCGAAAAGGCGAACGCGACCACGGGTTCTGCCGCATTGTTGCTTTCAAGCAACCCGTCGCAGAAACCGAGTTCGATTGCCCGCTTTGCGTTCATCCAGGTTTCCTCGTCCATGAGCCGTGCGAGTTTTGACCTGGACAGCCCCGTCTTGATTTCATAGGCGTTGATGATGGACTCTTTCACCTCAGTCAGCATTTCGATGGCTTTCTGCATCTCTGTCGAATCGCCGAATGCCGCCGTCATGGGGTTGTGAAGCATCAGCATCGCCGTGGGTGCCATAAGCACCTTTGTGCCTGCCATTGCAATGACCGATGCCGCGCTCGCCGCCAAGCCGTCCACCTTTACGGTCACCTCGCCGGGGTAGTCCATGAGCATGGCATAGATTTGACTCGCCGCCACACAGTCGCCGCCGGGCGAATTTATCCATACCGTGATGGGGCCTTTGCCGCCGAGTAGCTCGTCCTTGAACATCCGGGGCGTGATGTCATCATCGAACCAGCTCTCTTCAGCTATCGTGCCGTATAGCTCAAGGACTCGTTCTGCGGTCTGGCTTTCGTCTGCGTCCGGCGTTGGAAGTTGATTCTTCCACTTCCAAAACTTCCTCATCCTGTTCCGTCTCCTCCTTGTTGGATTCTTTATTCGCATACGCGCCCGCATTCTGCATCGGGAGCATACTGCCGTTGATAAGGTACAAGTCACCGCCCTGCTCGGCGGGGATCTTGTCCATGTTTTCCAGTTCACGGATATCGTTCGCGCTCATCCAGCCGTTCTGCCTTGCGGTCGCATAGCCGTTCATGCGGCTCTGGTAATCGCCGCGAAGCAACCCTTCCACGTTGAACTTGAAAAATAAGGTCTTTTTCTCCTCTTCTGTGAACAGGGCGCGGGACAGCGACTGCTCCCAACGCATTACCCAGGGGTCAAGCGTGTACTTGACGAATTCCAGCGACTGTTGCTCAATATTGGAAAAGCTCGACTTCTCCAAGTCCCCGACCATGTGCGGCGGCACTCGGAAAATTCGAGCGATTTCATTGATTTGGAATTTTCGAGTTTCCAGGAACTGCGCCTGCTCCGGCGAGATAGAGATAGGCGTGTATTTCATTCCCTCTTCCAGAACCGCTATCTTATTTGCGTTCTGCGAACCGCCGAACTGGCTCTGCCACGCCTCGCGCACCTTCTGCGGGTCTTTGATAACGCCGGGGTGTTCGAGTACGCCGCTCGGTGCCGCGCCGTTCGCAAAGAACTTCGCTCCGTACTCCTCGCAGGCGATCGCCATGCCTATCGCGTTCTTCGCCATTGCAATCGGCGAGTACCCGACAAGTCCGTCAAAACCCAACCCCGGAATGTGCAGAACATTGTACGGCGTGAGCCGAACGGTTGTGTTCTTCATGGTGTCCGCCTCGTCCGAAGAGTGAATGTACTCATAATACAGACTGCCGTTCTCGTCCCTTTCCACGCGCATCTTGTTCGGCATCAACGGATACAGAGCAATGACCTCGCCCTTGCCGTTGCGGATGATTTGCGCATACGCATTGCCCCAAAGCAACAGGTGCGTCATGAGCGTTTCGCGGAACACGAACGAACTCATCTCCGGGTTAGGCTCGTCATGCAAGAGCCGATACAATGGCAGGTCTATCGCCTTTTCCTTGCCGCCGCCCTCTTTGTACCTGTAAAGATGCAACGGCAGTCCTGCCACAGTTTCAGACAGGATACGCACGCAGGAATACACGGCAGTCATCTGCATCGCGCTGCGTTCAGTCACCTGCTTGCCGCTCGTAGAGCCGCCCATGTAGAACGCATACGCGCTGCCCGCCGTGCGGTTCTTTGGCTTATCCCTCGCCTTAAATAGGAACGAGAAAAGTCCCATCTATTGAATCCTCCTCAAAAATTGGCATAAGAAAAGCACCTATCCGCTTGGGATAGATGCTTAATTGTATTCATTTAGTTGTTTCCTGTTATTATTCTGCGATTTCGTTATTCGGCTGCAACAAATCCTCTGCCTTACATCCGAGAACATTTGCAAGCGCCACTATCGTTTGTGCAGAAGCCTTATTGATATCTTTTGCACCTGATTCGTATTGTTGCAAGGTACGCAGGTTTACCCCCGATTTATCTGCCAATTCACGCTGTGAATAACCGCATTGCTTACGTTGCCATTGCAGTTTTGTCTGTATATTTTTGCGACCGATAATTGCGTTAACGGTATCCACAAACTTTTCTTCTGCCGCCTCATGCATGACGGGATATAACTTCAATACCTCTTGCATCGTGACACACGCATGAATGTCACGGAAAGACCTGGCTGTAAACCATTGATAATATGCCAATATCCAGCCGCACCAGTATTCGGCTGAGCAGTCATATTCAATTTGAACCGCAGGGAATTCCCTTACCATTCCGCTTTTCTCGACCACTTCCATCACAAGCTCTGTACCGGACATTCCTGAAACTACTTTCGGATTGCCCTTGCCGAATCGGTCGGCAAATCCGCTTGCGATGAACAATTCCATAAACCCGTCTGCTGTAAAATTACACGAGTTTACGGCATAGTCAAACGCCTCGCCAAGATTATGCATGGCATCATTTAAGTATGTTTCAGCGTAAGCGCGGGTCATCTTGCTTTATCTCCTCCCGAATTATATCACGCATAAAGATACCCTCCAAGTCCTCGTTCTCAAGCTCTTTCTGGTACGCTTCCCTCGCCTCGTCATCTCTCGCCTTTCGCTTGGCATAATAGATAGTATTGTCCGCTACCGTATAATCGAGGAACTTGATTGCTTCAAATGCCTTTGGCGATTTCAAAACGAACTGTTCTCCGAGCTTGCCGAGTTTCATGGCATAACCCAGTTGTTTGAGAGATATTTCATTGCCTACAAACGACCGCGCAAATGAAAAATACGAGTCATCCGCACGATATCCGACAATAATATCATAGTTTTGATACTCCGGCAGGAAATTTTGAATTAGATATTCTTTTCCCCGCCTTGCAATAGGCGTGGATAACCGCGCACGTCTGTGCTGCATCAAAAGCGCAAGCCAATTCAAAATCGTATATCTTTCCGAAGACAAGTTAAGAATAGACAATCCAACCGTATCGATTTCGTAACGGTTAGCATATCCATCCACATTTTCAGTACACGCCCATTCTTTAGCAAGCTCTAAATGCTCAGTACAATAAAACCCTTTCCCATAATCGTTGTATGGTTTTCCCTTTCCATATTCGGGCCGCTCCACGATCTCCGGTGAACCATGATATAGAATAATCTTACCCATTTCGCCAACCTCCTATACTTCCACAGAGTTATCTTTTCTATATTATACTTCTGTGGAAGTAGTTTGTCAAGAGCTTTGGATGATTTTTTCGTCCAAAGAAATACTTGATTTGGACGATTTGATATTATGTTGGACGAAAAAGTCAAATGAACAAGATACCGCGCGTATCATACACGGACTCCGAATGGTCGTTGCCGCAACGAATGGCTCTGTCCAAAGCCATGATTGTTGCGACCGCGCCGTCTATCTTCTCCGTGGATTTTTCTTTGTCCGGCTTGATGTTGCCCGCAGGGTCAGTGCGGATATAGATGTTGTCCATCATCCAATGCAGAACGGGGTGACCGTTGTGCGCTATCTTCTGTTCCAGCACGAGTTTCATCAGCTCCTTTGTCGGCGGGGACATATCCTTGAACCCCTGTCCGAACGGCACGACCGTGAACCCCATGCCTTCGAGGTTCTGCACCATCTGCACCGCGCCCCATCTGTCGAACGCTATCTCGCGGATATGGTATTTCTCACCCAGCCGCTCGATGAACTTTTCGATGTAGCCGTAATGCACCACGTTGCCCTCGGTCGTTTCCAGATACCCCAGCCGTTGCCACAAATCATAGGGAACGTGGTCACGGTTTACGCGCAACGTGATGTTCTCTTCGGGTATCCAGAAATACGGCAGAATGATGTATTTCCCATTCTCGTCCTCCGGCGGGAACACCAGCACAAACGCCGTAATATCCGTTGACGAGGACAGGTCAAGCCCGCCATAGCAAATGCGCCCTTCCAGCTCTTCCTCATCGATTGCGACTTGGCATTTGTCCCACTTCTCCATCGGCATCCAGCGCACCGCCTGTTTCACCCACTGGTTTAAGCGTAGCTGGCGAAACGAGTTCTCCTCTGCCGGGTTCTGCTTTGCCGATTCGCACGCCGCTTTGACCTTGTCCAGCCCGACCGTGATACCAAGCGAAGGGTTCGCTTTCTTCCACACGGAGGGACTCGTCCAATCGTCCCCTTCCTCCGCGCCGTAGATGACGGGATAGAATGTGGGGTCGATTTTCCTGCCTTCGAGTATATCTTTCGCCTTCTGGTGCGTTTCGTAGCAGATGGAATGTGTATCCGTTCCCGCCGTGGTGATCAGAAAGTATAGCGGTTGCATTCGGGCATCGCCGGAGCCTTTGGTCATGACATCGAACAGCTTTCTGTTCGGCTGCGTGTGCAGTTCGTCAAAAACCACGCCGTGGATATTGAACCCGTGCTTACTGTACGCCTCCGCCGAAAGCACCTGGTAAAAGCTGTTCGTTGGCGTATAGATGATGCGCTTTGTTGCCGAAAGTATCTTCACCCTGCGGTTGAGCGCGGGGCACATACGCACCATGTCTGCCGCGACTTCGAACACGATGGATGCCTGTTGCCTGTCCGCCGCACAACCGTACACCTCCGCGCGTTCCTCACCGTCACCGCAAGTGAGTAGCAGCGCGACCGCCGCCGCAAGCTCGGACTTGCCCTGTTTTTTCGGTATCTCGATGTACGCCGTATTGAATTGGCGGTAGCCGTTCGGCTTTAGGATGCCGAATATGTCGCGGATAATGCGTTCCTGCCAATCGATAAGCTCGAACGGCTTGCCCGCCCACGTGCCTTTGGTATGGCAGAGGCATTCTATAAAGTTCACGGCATAGTCCGCCGCTGCTTTGTTATAGACCGAGTCCTTTGCTTTGAACTTTGTCGGCGTGTATTTCTTGAGCTTTCTGATGCCGCTCACCTCCCTTTATGATGCAACGAAAAAAGACCGCCTAATATTAAGCAGTCTTTTCTGTCGGTTGTTGTCGAATGTTGTCGTTTTAGATGCTCGCGCCCCGCTTGAACCCCTTTTCTACCCTAACCTTGCGCAGGGCGACAAGGAGTTTCTCGAACTCCGACCAGGTCAGCTCGTAGCTTGAGCAAGCCTGGCAGATGGCGATGTGCGCATCTTTAAAATCGTTCTCGGTCTTGATAGCTTTGATTTGCTTGAGGTACTTTTTCATGGTCATTTCTCCTTCGCTTTTTGTAGGTGTATATTAACTCTAAAACACACATATATCCAGCGAATACCGCCACTATTTCCGAGAAATATATATTTTTTGCACCAAAAAAGCCGCCTTTCGGCAGCCTTTCTGGGATTCTTTTTAGTCCTCTGTTCCGAGGTTGTGGTGGTGTAAAACCGCAACGATGCTTTCAATTTCATCGCTCGGCGTTCCTATGCTTTCGAGTGCCTCCCTCGTACCGCATTCGGGGCAGACGAGGGTCGTGTTGTCCAGCCTGGAAAGCGCAGGTGCGCCTGTGTACTCTTTGCCGCATTTCGGGCAGATGGTTTTGATGATTTCTTTCATTATCGTTTATCTCCTTTGACTGATTTTTCTAATGCTTTGCGGATATGTTCGAGCTTGAACCCGAAACTCCTGTACCCCTCCGCGCAAGCGCGGATATAGAACAGGCTCGGTTCACCGAGCGGTCTGTCCTCGTGCATGATGTAGACGAAAGCGTTTATTTTGCGCCGCTTGCCGTCCCAGTCCTTGAGCAAGACCTCGATGTCCTTTTTGTAGTAAAAGTTCGGATACCCTTCGTAGATGTCGAGCCTGCGCTCCTCCGCCTCGTTCACTTCCCACACGCCTACGGGGACATACTCGTTTTCGTTCTTTTCAATCGTGAGGTAGGAACCTGTCTTGCTACCCTTAAAGAGTAGCTCATATCCCTTAAGGACCGCCGTGCCGATAGGTGTCGCTTTCGGACACCTATACTGCATCTGGTCGAGGTTGAGGTTGCTGCCGTATGCGAGGTAATATCTCATTTCCGTCACCCCCCTTTAGCAAGCCCTTGTGCCGCTTCTGAAAGCCGCATCGCCGCGAAGGTTGCGCGTGAGGATTTCCCTTGCCGTTGCGAACTCATCGCCGATGAACCCAAGCCTCAAAAGCCAGGTGCGCATCGCGTACTTCGGATTCTCGTTCTGTTGAGGGCGGCTGCTCGCCTTGCTCACCTCTTTCGCCATTTCGGAAAGTGCCAGGCAAAGCTGGATGTAGCTCTTGAGCTGTCCTGCGTGGATGCCGCCTTTCTTGTCCAGCGAAGGGTTGTCGAACTGGAAGAGTCGGAACTCAATCGTGCCTTTCGTGAAGGTCGCGTGGAGGTTGGTCATGTGGTAGCGCGAACCGTTGTAGTGCGAGCTTCTTGAACGGTAGCTATCGCTCTGGGTGTTGTACCAAATGTCCGCGAGTGCCGACATCGAAGTGGGTTTCTTTTTGTTGACCTCTTTTAAGAACTTTGAGTCTACCATCTTGCAATAATTGCTGACGCGGTAGCTGTCAAGTTTCAAGCTCTCTTTGAGGAGCGGCTCGTGACTCGCCATGATGTTGACAAGGTTGCGAAGTGTCTTTGCCGTGTGTCCGTTCGCACCGATGTGGATGTGAACGCCGCAACCGTGGTTGGGGTTGGAAACCGCACCAGCGTGGCGGAGCTGCCTGGCTATCTTTTGCAAGTCCTCAATATCCTCGTATTTAAGGATGGGCGTTGCAAGCTCGGCTTTCTCCTCGTCCCTGTCGGCGCGGATGCTAACATCGCGCGTTATCATCCATCTCCTGTTCTGGTTGTCAAGGCAGCTCCAGGCATCGTAGCTCCCGCCATCGTGGCGGACCGTGTTGCCCGTTCCAAAGTAGTTTGCAACCACCTTGATTGCCTTCTGCCTGGTGATGTCAGCCATCTCGATTTCAACGCCGATGGTCTGCTTTTTCATGCCTTCGATTTGCCTTTGTGTGTTCTTCATTTCGAGGTGTCCTCCGTTCTTAATTGTAGGTGTATATTACCTCTAAAACACACATATATCCAGTCTATTTGCGCCGATATTCGATAATAAATATTTATTTTTTTTGATATTTTTCGGGCTATTTTTTGGCTGATTTTTCGTCCAAACAGAGCGTTTTCCCAGCCATCAAATCAATGTAAATTTCGAGGTATCGTTCCTGCTCCGCACCCTCAGAATTGAGCATACAATCCGTGAAGAATGCGAGTGCCTCGCTGCGCGTTTTCCATTTGCGGCGTTGGCCGTAGCAGATGGTTTCCACGCTGTCCAACATCTCTATCTTATCCTCGCCGTACACCACGCCGAGCGATGAGCCGTTGTCCCATTGCACATGAATGGTGCCGATATCGTCCACCGCTATCACGTTTCCCTCCGTGCCAATGGGCGGGGCTTGCGTGTCATCCATCTCAATGAGCCGCACCCTTGTCCCCGGTGCAAAGGTTACTTTGAGCGCATCGATTTGCGCCCTTGTAGGTTCTTTGGGCATTTCCTTCCTACCTCCTATCTTTCGGTGTACCATATATCACTCTAATGCCGAAAAATAGCAAGTCATTTCTCACTCAATCTTTGCCGTTCGCCCAGACAATTCCGGACAAAACAAAATATACGCACGGCAGAGCCACGCCGTTGCCCCACATCTTATACTCCGCCGAGTCGGTATGCGGGTTGGCAAGCCACGCACGAATCTGCCTCGCCGTCTTCGGCTTGCCCACGCCCGTCACACGTGCATATGTATTGAAGACCTTGTACCAAAAATAGACCTCTTCGTCTGTGGGTTTCGGCGTTTCCAGATTACTGCACCACCAATCGGGGAAACCTTGTAATCTTGCGCACTCGGTTGGCGTTAACCTACGCACGGTGTACAAACTCTCGCCGCCATTCATCACCGCGCCGGGACCTTTCGCCACGAGCGTGGGTTGGCGTTCCTCTTCAAACGAGGGTGTGAACTTCGCGTTTCTGCCCTGGTTGAACGCGTCCCTGCCTATGCCGTAGCACACGGTGTTCGGGTCTTTGAAGTCCCGCGCCATAAGCGTTGGGGACTTACCCTCCTCCACCTGTTGGAAACTGCCCGTGGTCATTGCGTACACCGCATGGCGGTCTGTGGCATTGAGCGTGAACGACACGTCCTCGTTCAAGCCATCACCCTGCGGACCGTTCTCGTCCTTACGCCCTATCATCGAGCCTTGAATACAGATAGCGGGTTCACCATTCTCTACACAGACAATGGCGATGCCACCCTGGTTACAGGCGGGACTGCCGCCGTTGCCGTCCAGAGTCCGTGCGGTCGTTGCCTTATATATGCCGCTCTTTGGGTTTGCCGAGCGCATTGCGTTGCTATCCTTTGCGGAGATACCGAACGGCTCCAGCACGCAGTTGAAGTTGTCCTTGTCCGGCATACGCTGGTTCCCGCCCGCGTTCTGTTTCGTCAAGGTCGGCGACACTTTCTCGCCGTTCCAGCTCACCGGCTCGAATAAGGTCTGGTCGTTATTGCACGAGAGCGTGGCGGACTTATTGTCCTGCACCAACGCGCCCTTGCCGCCGCCTTCACAGCCCGCACGAATCTTGAGCGTCTTCGGCGTTTCGCCCTCGACTACGAACGGCTGGTTGTTCCCGCCCATGCCGTACATCGCGGAAACGGTCTGTGCGACCGTGACGGGGCCCGTATAGCGCGTGTCCATGCTGTGGTTCTCGAACACCTCCGCCCCGTTTTCGTTTTCAACCACGCCGTTGCGCCCGAACGACACTCCACAGTTCACGCCGAGCGTAGATGCGGTTTCGTCTACTGCGCCGTTGTATCCGTCAAAAGCGATGCCTGGCGTTCCAGCGCGATCCTCAATATGGTTGGCAGCTCTTTGCCACGCGCGGAAGCGCGCCGGAGAATACCCTGACACGCCTTCTGACTTAAATAGTATGTCTGCGGCACCCCGACCTGCAAAATCTGCGACAAGGTAGATTCTGCGCCTACGCTGGGGAACTCCCCAGTATTGAGCGTCAAGAACTCTGTAAGCAACGCTCCATCCGTCTCCCACGATATAGTCGGCATATGCCCAGCCGCCTTTACCAGGCATAGGCACCTCGGCATCCGCTTGCACGACACCGATGACCGCTTCGAGGACGGCTTTAAAGTCGTAGCCGCCGTTGCTTGAGAATGCGCCGGGGACATTTTCCCAGACGATGTATCTCGGATATTCTCCATTTGTTGCTCTCCTCATTTCCTTGACGATGCGGATGGCTTCGTAGAACAGGCACGACCTGCTCCCGTCCAAACCGCTCCTTTTACCTGCCACGCTCATATCCTGGCAGGGCGAGCCGAATGTGATGATGTCTACGGGTTCGATTTTTCCGCCGTCCATTCCGCTGATATCGCCATAATGTTTCAAAAACGGCATTCGCTTGGTCGTAACCCGTATGGCAAACGGCTCTATCTCCGATGACCATACGGGCAGGACTCCCGCAAGTATCCCGCCGAGCGGGAAACCGCCAGAGCCGTCAAACAAGCTGCCGAGTGTAAGTTGTTTAGCCATTCCGTTCCTCTACCTCTTTCACCAGATCTGCGTACATGAATTTCTCACCATCGCGCAGCACATACACATTCGCGCCATCGCCCGTGTCCTCCACGTACCTACGCAAAATGACCGAGGCGTACTTTTCGTCCAGCTCCATCGTGTAGCAGATGCGGTTTGAAAGTTCGCAAGCCATGAGCGTGGAGCCACTGCCGCCGAAAGTGTCCAAAACAATTGCGTTCTCCTGGGTGGAGTTTTTGAGCGGATAGCTCAATAAATCGAGCGGCTTGCTCGTGGGATGGTTTTCGTTGCGCTTGGGTTTGTCGAAGTTCCAGATGGTCGTCTGCTTTCTGTCCGAGTACCAATGGTGCTTGCCGTTCTTCAAGAACCCGTACAGCACAGGCTCGTGTTGCCATTGATAGTCCGACCTGCCCAGAACGAGCGAGTTCTTCACCCAGATGCAGCACCCCGCGAGGTGTAGTCCGGCATCAATAAAAGCCCGACGGAAGTTGAGTCCTTCCGTGTCCGCATGGAACACATAGGCACTTCCACCAGGCTCTAAATGTGAAACCATATTCTTGAACGCCGCGAGTAGGAACGAATAGAACTCCTCGTTCTTCATGCTGTCGTTCTGTATCGTCAGCCCGCTCGCGCTCTTGAACGAAACTCCGTAGGGCGGGTCGGTGAGGATAAGGTTGACGCGCTTGCCCTCGCAGAGCTTGTCCACGTCCTCGGCATTGGTAGCATCGCCGCACACAAGGCGGTGCCGCCCCACTACCCACACATCCCCCCTCTTTACGAACGCCGCCTTTTCCAGCGCGGCAGTTAGGTCATAGTCATCGTCCTTGACCTCGGATTGTGTATCTTTGAAAAGATCTGTTATCTCTTTCTCATCAAATCCTGTGAGGCTCACATCGAACGCCTCTGCCTGCAACGCCTCGATCTCCACGCGCAGGAGTTCTTCGTCCCATCCGGCATCGAGTGCCATGCGGTTGTCCGCGATGATGTATGCCTTTTTCTGTGCTTCGGTTAGGTGGTCGACAAACACGCAAGGCACTTTGTCAATGCCCTCTTCACGCGCCGCAATCACTCTGCCGTGTCCGGCGATGATACCGTAGTCCTTGTCAATAATGACGGGGTTGATGAACCCGAACTCACGAAGGCTGGAGCGGAGCTTGTTTATCTGCTCCGGCGAGTGCGTGCGAGCGTTGTTGACATACGGTACGAGTTTATTGATTTCCACCAGTTCCATGTTCGTGGTCGTCTTCATCGTACCAACCCCCACTCCGCGAATTTCTCAAACCCGCCGATGCGGGCGATGTATTCCCTTGCAATGCTGACGATCTCTGCATACGGTCTGCCGTCCACGTACTCATCGCCAATTGCGCACGAGAGTTCGACGGGCGTTTTCTGCGCCTGCGCTTTGAGCCAGGCGTAGATATTCACGGACACATCCGCTTTCGAGAGGTCTTTGCCGTGCAAGCCACCGCCCGTGACCGAGTCCGCCATATCCGAGCCGAGCTTGCGGTTGGTCGCGCCCGTGTCCACGTCCGTGCCGCCCGTCCAATCGCCGAGCGGGTTGATGACCGCATCGGGGTATAGTTCTTCCAGGGCGGATGTAGGCGCATTGCTTTGACAGATGATGAGCCGCTTGCCGTCCAGAATGTATTTTCCGTCCGAGGGATACTTCGCAAAGATCGTCCGCGCGATGTCCGCAAGTTTCATCTGCTCTTCCGTCACGGGTACACCCTTAAAGATGCCGTTATCGCCGCAACGAACCTTGTCCGCTTGATTTACAGCAAGGTGTATGTCTTGCGCCACTTCCTTGTAATCGACTTTCAGCCGTCCCGCAATGCGCCTGACTGCCGCCTTGACCTCTGCCATGTCCAGCGCAGTAGATGTTTCAGCTATGATATGACATACACCATGCCCGATAAGCACCTCCACCGCAATCTTCGGGTTCTCGGACTTTGCGCAGGCAAGGTCAACGAGCGCACCCGCGATTCGGTCTGCGAGCTTGTCGGGGTGGCAAGGGTTTACTTTTTCAAACATTGTATTCCTCCTATTTCCGTCTGGAAGCGAGTAGCCGCTCCATCATATCGTCATGCGGACTGCCGCCGAAATCCACGGCGCAGTTCTCCTTTACGATTTGGTAAATCTGCATCCACGCCTGGTTCGCCTGTTTGGTGAACTGAATGAGCATGGACACATACGGGCTGGATATGGCGTTGCCCGTTGTGGGGTGCTTGGCGAGAAAGCCGTACTCGGACAGAGCCTCCTCACATTGAATCTGCCTTGCCACCGCCATTGCGTACTGGTTGATGAGCTGCGTGTTCACCAGCTCCGCGCAACCGAACTTTTTGAGCCACAGGTAGGTTTCATTGAACACCTCCTCCGCGAGCAGTTCCTTGCCGTTCTTTTGCGCGGCTTTGAGGTACTCTTTCACGGGCGGCACGTCCGCGCCTTCCAGCTCAACGGGCTGAGGCAAAATTAAAGCTCCGTCTGCGGAGCCTTCGTTGATTTTTTGGTGTAATGCTTTCGGTTTTTTACCGGCTCCCACTCTTGCGCCGCCGCGCATAGTGCCGTCTTTTGCCATAGTTTATCCCTCATTTCAAAATCGATTATCATTCCTTACGCTTTGGGGTTAATACCACGTTTGAAAAGCGATTTTTGCACACGAAACCCCAAGCCCGCTGACAAGGTCCCAGGGCGTAGAGATTTTGACTCCCCCACCCGTCAACGGTTCTTGCCCCACCTATCGCCCATTTCTGCCGTGATTCGGCTGTGACAGGACTTGCAAAGCGACATTAAATTTTCGTCATCGTGCGTGCCGCCTCGGCTCAATGGTATCTTGTGATGTACTTCTGTCGCCGCCACGACCAACCCCCGCCCCTGGCACATTTCGCACAACGGGTGCGCTTGGATGTAGCGGTTGCGAATCTTGCGCCATTCCGTACCATAACGCACGGACGAATCGTAGGGGCGTTCGTATTTGTTGTAGCGGGCGTTCATGATGTGTACATGGTCTGCACAATACATATCGTCCGTGAGGTTAGGGCAGCCTGGGAATCTGCACGGCTTTTTCGGTTTCCTGGGCATTCTTTCCCCTTGCAAAGAAAAAAGGCTTCGAGTCCTGCTCAAAGCCTTGTTCATTATTTTTTGTCGATTATATCATACCACACAATGCCCCGTTCATTCAAGTCCCGTTATGTTCCATTGTGTTCCGTCTTTTGCGATTCGGGAACTTTTATTTTAGACAACGCCTGCTTGTGCCAGCGGTGCAAGGTCGTTCTGCCCGCATGGAGTTGCTCGCCGATATCCTCCCACTTCATGCCCTGGACATAGCGGTACAAAAGCAGCATCCGCTCGTCCTTGTTTTCAAGCTGCTCTATCACGCCCTTTATCTCTTCGCGCTTGGCGTCCAGTTCCGCAAGTTCGCGGTTGACCTGTTCCTGGCGTTTCCAAAGTAGTTCCAACACCTTGACGAACGGTGCCTCCGTACTCCCGCCGTGGGAGAACGACTCCTCAAGGTTCGGCGAGGATACGGACATCGAACGCAGGCGCAGTTCTTCCAGCTCCATAAGGTCGTACTGTATGCGGCGGTCTATGTAGGTCAGTTGGCTTAAATACTCGTATGCCGTCATTTCACACCTCCGCTTTCAACCGCCGCAAAAGCACCTCGCCATCTACGCGCGACAAATCGGCGTACCAATCCGAACGGAAGAACTGCTCCACCTCCGTCTTGACTCTTTGAGCCTTGCCGTGCGAGGGGTATTTTTTCAAAGTATGCAACGCCCTGCGGTAATCCTTTGCCGCCTGGATAATGATTGCGTTTGCCAGGTCTTGCCAAATGTCGTGCATAGTTCCATTACCTCCCAAGTTCTGCCCGCACCGCATCGATAAGCGCGGTCTGCGTTTTATCTTTCTCGCCAACGGCGCGAAGTACCCTTTCGTCCATTGTGCCTTTGGCGAGGATGTGGTGGATGACCACCGTCTCCTTCTGTCCTTGCCGATAGAGCCTCGCGTTCAACTGCTGGTACAGCTCCAAACTCCAAGTCAAGCCAAACCAGATGATGGTCGAACCGCCCTGTTGCAGGTTCAAGCCGTGTCCCGCCGCTGCGGGGTGAATAAGCCCCATCGTTATCCCGCCATTGTTCCAGTCGCGGATATCCGCTGCGGTCTTAATCTCCCTTGCAAACGGAAACCGCACCTTAATTCTCGATAGGTCGTGTTTGAACCAGTGCGCCACCAAGACTGGTTTGCCGTTCGCGCTCTCGAATAAGTCCTCCAAAGCATCCAGCTTTTTATCGTGGATGGGAAGAACCCGACCGTCTCCTGTATAAATCGCGCCGTTCGACATCTGTAGGAGCTTGTTGGAAAGGACTGCCGCGTTCACCGCATCGATCTCCGCACCTTTCAGTTCCACGACCATCTCGTCCTTGAGTTCGGCGTACACCCGCTCCGCTTTCGCGTCCAGCTTGACATAGACGTTGTTTTGCATCAGCTCCGGCATTTTAAGATACTCCTTTGCTTTCATGGAGATGGTCATGTCCCCTATTTTTTCGTATATCCGTTCCTCCGCGCCGGGCAACGGCTTGTACGAGAACACGACTTGCGCGTTCCGCTTGTCCGGCGTGAAGTATGTTTCCCTGTACCGCGTTATGTACCGACCGAGCCGTTCGCCCATATCCAGCACACGGAACTCTGCCCATAAGTCCATCAACCCGTTGCTGGCGGGCGTTCCCGTAAGCCCGACGATCCGCGATACGAACGGCCGAACCTTCAAGAGGTATTTGAACCGCTTTGCCTGGTAGGACTTGAACGATGACAGCTCGTCCACGACCACGGTGTCAAAGCACCACTTCTGCCCGCTCCTGGCAATCAGCCATTCTACGTTTTCTCGGTTGATGATCGTGATGTCCGCTTTTTGCCGAAGGGCCGCGATGCGCTGCTCGCAAGTTCCGACAGCTACTGCGAACGTGAGTCCGTTCAAGTGATCCCACTTTCGGATCTCGTCGGGCCAGGTCGTCTGCGCCACACGCAAGGGAGCGATGATAAGCACACGCCGTGCCTTGCCGTTTGCGATGAGATGCTTGATGGCGGTGAGGGTTATAACGCTCTTGCCCATGCCGCAATCCAGGAATATGGCGGATGCCTCGTGTGTTTGAATGAACCTTGTTGCATACTCCTGGTACTCATAAGGCTTGTATTGCATTTACGACCTCCTCCACTTTCTCTTCACTATCCAGGCAAAACACCTTACACCCCAGCCGCTCCAGTTGCCATTTGCGCTTTCTTTGGATAGGGCGCAGCGTTTCGCCGGGGGCTTTGACTTCCACGAACGCGATTTTTCCACCGCCAATTAGGACGATACGGTCGGGCACGCCGTTAAACGCCGGACTTACGAACTTCAAACAAAGACCGCCTGTTTGCTTGACTGCTTTGCATAGTTTCCTTTCGATATTCTTTTCTCGCATACCGCCACCTCGCTTTAATTCTTGGTCGGTGACGCATGGTTACGGCTGGATACTAAAAGTCCATTATGAGAATTTATTTTTTTTCTCATAAAAGAAAGATAGATTTTATCCGTAACCATCCGTCACTCCCCCTCAGTTTAGGAAATCCTCCTCTGCCGTCCTGCCAAATTGCCTTGAATCGGACAGGGACAGCCCATACCAGACCGCGCCCTTATTGGTATGCTTGGATATAAATCCCGCCTTGCGCAACGCATCCGTAAAATCGCGGTTGCGCCTTATATACTCGCCCAGCTCCGTTGCCCACGCGCGATAGGTTTTGTACAAAACGCCCCCGGCACAACTCTCCAGCTCGCCCACGTTGCAACACTCGTCCAGGAAACTGCCGAGCCAGTCGTTATCATCCTTGTATTTGCCGACCGCCTCGTCCACTTTCTTGCACTCCGGCAAGGTAAACCCCATTGCAATAAACTGCTTTGCACCTTCGAGTATCCACTTCAAGACCGCGCCGCTCGATTTCTCGATAAGCTCCTCGCCGTAGCCCATGCGCGGGTTCGGGATATTTGCCAGGAACGGCGCGACCACGAGCCTTCGCCAGGTGCCTTTGTCGTTGCTGCCTACCCGCGGCAGATGGTTGGTGTAAAGCACGGTCGTGTGTGTCGGAACGAACGTGAACGGGTCGCGGTACTTCTTTTCTGCTGTTATCGCGTCCACGCTCGCTATCTGCTTGAGCATACTCGTGGAGAGCCGCTGCCCTTCCTCCGTTTCGCTGGCAAGGATGAACCGCTTGCCGAACAACTCCGCAAGGTCGACCTTCGTGTTCTTGGCTTTGGTCGTGAGTGCCTCTGCGGGGATCTTCCCGGCATAGTCGCCCAGCACCTCGTAAATCGTGTTGAATACCGTGCTTTTTCCGTTCGCACCGTCGCCGTATGCGATGATGAGCGACTCGTTGTAGACCTTGCCTATCGCAATCGCCCCTGCCACCGCTTGGAGGTAGGCTTTGAACTCGGCATCGCCCTGGGAGACCATGTCCAGACACTCTTCCCACATCTGCTCGCCGTCCGTTGAAGCCGACACCTTCGTCATTTTCGTACAGAACGCCTCTGCGCGGTGCGGGTACACGACTCCCGTCTTGAGGTCTACGATGCCGTTCGGTGTATTTAACTCGAACGGATTACTGTCCAACTCCTTGACGTCTATCTGCAACAGGCTCTTTGCGACCTTCAAAACCGCCGTGATTTTGGAGTTGTCGCACATCTTATTGATGAACTTGAAATACGCGAGCGCGTTCTTGATATGCTCGTCATTGTTCGACTTCGCCTGCTTTTCGCCCTGTTTGACCACATCATCGCCGTACAGTTCGTAGACAGTCTTTACATCACGTTTTGCCTCTTCAAATACACGCTTGATGAATTCGAGATACCGCTGCTCGGCTTTAAGGTCGGAGGTTTCCCATTGCCGACCGTTCCAGACCAGCCAGCCCGTTGCCTCGCTGTACCGCACTTCCGACTTATACTCGCGCACGAACAGCTCCGCCATGCTGATGTCGTTCTGGCTCTTGGGGCGGAGCGGTGAGCCGAAGTCCTCCTCTGCCGTTGTCTTTCCCGTGTCGAAATTCTCCAACGCTTCCTTGCGCGTGAGCTTTTTCATCTCCGCGTCCGGTAGCGGTTCCGCAAAGACGTATTGATTGATAAGATACAGAATGCGTTTGACCTCGGTAGGCGTATAGCCGTTCCGAAGGAGCAGAGCCGAATGCCTGAACAACGCGCCGTTCCTGCCGTCACCCTCGCCCATACCCGCGAGTTTTTCCGCGCCCTTTATCGGCGAGAGCATTTTCGGGAACAGGTCAATCGGGCGGGTTTCGTCAAAATCGCGGAGGATGGGGCGATATGTATTGTCATACTTCAAGACAATGTACATATTCTTGCCCGTGCGCACATCGAAACTCAGTCCAAGCGCGTCCGTTGCCTTGACCACGCCCTTCTTGCAGAACTCGCTGCTTTTGAACATGAAATGCATTCCCCTGGTCGTCTTGTAGATGCGGCAGTTGAGGTTGAGATCGGTCACCAACCGATACAACCGCTCCGCCATGTCCCCGTCGTCCACGTCCTTGACCGTGTATTCGCCGTTGAGAATGCCCGCATATTCGGACAGGTCTTTGACCTCATCGTAGGTCAAAAGCTGCTCGCCGTTGCCGAATTTCTGGCACGGACTTTTGCCTTTCGTCCGTACATAGCCTCTGAATGGTTCAATCATTGCTCTCCTCCTGTACGCTGATAATTTTGTCTAAATACCAACGCGCCTTTTTTAAGTCCTCCAAGCCGTTCTTGAGCTTGTACCTGGTCACGTATTTCAGTACGTTCCCGATACAGAACCCTTCGAACGCCTCGACAGATAATTTGTCACGGATAATTTCAATCGTTTCAATCTTCGTTGATGTGTAGTGTGTCGGATGATTCACGTTGTCCATCTTTCTCCTCCAAATTCTCGGTAAAGTAGCGGACGGGGATATTGCGCCATTTCGCGCGCTTTATCTCGCGCCGCATTCCTTCCGTTATCTTCTCGCCGAATACCCATAGCTCCATGCACTTGGTTAGCAGCACCAAACCCATGTGAATGCCGACCTCGCGCTCATCCTCATCCGCATCGTTCAAAAACTGCGGAAAAAGCAGATGCGGCGCAAGCGGAAGATATCCTTCTGTCACCGCGAATCGGCTATACTTCCGTGCGTTTTGGATATTCCGCGGGACATCGCCGCGCAATGGCGAGCAGATATAGACGATTGGTCTGAACGCATGGAGCTTTGCCTTTTTCGCGCGTTCTTCCGCAAGTATATTTTGCTCCGCATAGTAATGCGTGGGGATGGGATACCCCTCCTTGTTGTAATAGCTTGAATCGCGCATATCCTCACTCCTTTCTGTAAAACTCGCATTCGTATCCGTCCGCACGAAGGCAAAGGCCCGCCGCCCATTCCGGCGTTTCACCCATGATGCGGCTGACCTCATCCACGCTCGACTTGCCGTTCGGCACTTCCAGCACGACCTCGTCATGCACGTGCATCGTAATGCGATAGCCCTTATACCAGAGCCGCTTGATTGCCCCGGCAAGGATATCCCGCGCGGTCGCCTGCACGATGTTCTCTACGAACTTGGGACCGTAACTCTCGATACGTTCCCATTTTTTCGTGCCGCCGAGTCCTTCATACGTCACGCACTCGCCGCCGTAGTTGTTCACGCCCATTCGCGGGCGGACATATGCAAGCCGCCTGCCCGAAGGGAGCTGAATGAATAAGATGCCCTTTTCATAGCTGAACTTCAAGCCGTAGCACTCATACGGGCGTTTGGTCGAAACCGTGTATTTTGTAGCCCTATCCACCGCCCACCAGAACTTCGTGATGTTCGGATTAGAGTTGCGCCAAGCGTTGACGAGCGGCTTTAATTCCTCTTCGGGAATGCCCATCGCCGTTGCACCCATTGCCTTCAATGCCCCGACCGAACCGCCGTAGCCGAGCGCAAGTTCCGCGATCTTACCCTTCTGGCGAAGATGTCCGTTCACGCCGTTCTTTACGACCGGCACTTTGAACATCTGGCTTGCAGAGGCACAGTAGATGTCTCCGCCCTCTTCAAAGACCTTGATGCGCCAGTCCTCTTTTGCGTACCACGCGATCACCCGTGCCTCGATTGCCGAGTAGTCCGCAACGATGAAACGGCTACCGGGCTTTGGTATGAACGCTGTGCGGATAAGCTCGGATAGTACGTTAGAAACATTGTCGTACTGCCGCTCTATCCCTGAAATGTCCTCGACTTTAACTGCTTGTCTTGCAGAGCCTAAGTCGGAGAGATGGTTTTGCGGTAAATTTTGTACTTGAATGAGCCGACCCGAATACCTGCCCGTGCGGTTTGCACCGTAGAACTGAATGAGACCACGTGCCCTGCCGTCTGCGCACACCACGCTTTTCATGGCGAGGTATTTTTTCACGCTGCTTTTCGCAAGCTCCTGGCGGAGCCGCAATATCTCCTCTACATTCCCGGACGCATCTTTCAAAAGCCGTGCGACCTCTGCCTTCGAGAGCGATTCCACGCATTGGCCCTGTTCTATGAGCCAGGCTTTGAGCTGGGCAGGCGAGTTCGGGTTTTCTATGCCCGAAAGGGACTTTGCCTTCTCCTCCGCCCGCTTGCTCGATACTTCATCGCAGGATATGGCGTGGTCAACGAAGTCCATGTCGAGCGCGATGCCCAGATCGTTGATGCGCTGGTCGAGGTGATAGTTCTCCCACTCCTCCGCCGAAACGGGGAAAGCGGACACCTTGCGCTGAATCGCCATTTCTGCCTCCACGTCGCGCTTGTTGTAGGCCTTGAAAAGCGACCACTTGTCGGGCGCGTGTTGCGGCTTGTTGCGCGTTCTGCAGCCGTTGGCCGCGGTGGGTTCGCACGGCTTGCAAAAGTAACGGATGAGGTCTTTTCCGACCGTCAGTTTCTGTTCTTCCAAGCCGAGTACCGCTCCGACCTTTTCCAGCGAGAGCGGAAGACCGAGCGTTGCCGCCCAGACCATCGTGCAAAACCAGCTATCCGGCGAGAGATACTCGCCCTTCGGATAGCCTAAAAACCTCGACAGGCACACGCGCTCGAACTGCGCATTGAACGTAAATTTCTTGACCGACTCGTCCGTGAGCGCTGCGATGATTTCGTCAGGCAGTTTTTCACCGCAAGCGATGTCCACGACCTGCACATCACCGCCGTCTACGGCATAGCCGAAAAGCAAGACCTCAAAGTCATCGCTCTCGGCGTAGCGGTACACGCCCGATTTCGTGAGGTCGCAACTTGCGTATGTCTCGATGTCAATAGATAATGTTTCCATTCTAATTCCCTCACGGTCCGGCAGTTGGGGGCGGCCTTTCGACCACCCCTGCCGCCATACCTTTAGCCGCCCAGCAGTTCCTCGTCCGCCACCGCTTCGAAGTCGTCCGCAGCGTTCGTTCTGCCGCCGAGAGGTTCGCCGTCCTTGACCTTTTGAATGTTGCCCAGGCCACAGGCGATACCCTTGTTGCCGTTCGAGTTGAAAGCGTAGAAGTTGATGGATACCCTCGCATATACGCCGCTGTACACCTCGCTGCGTTCCAGGATGGGCTGGACGTGCGCGTCCACGATTTGGGGAGGCGTTACGCTGTTGGCGTTGACGAAGTACGAATTGGCATAGGCTTCATCGTCCTCGCGCTCCACGTCGCCGTCACGGAGAGGGAGCTTGATTGCGGCTTTGTTGGGTTTCTTGCCGCCGAACTTGCCGATGCCCTCTTCGATTGCCGCATCGATGGCATCGTTGATTTTCTTGAGCGTTTCTTTGTCGCTCTTGGGAATGATGATGGATACGCTGTACTTGGGCTGCGCGTTCTCATTCGCCGCTTTAGGTTTCCATACGTTTGCGTAGGAAAGTCTTACGAGTCCGGTTACCACTTTTGTCTTGTTGTTTGCCATAATTTAAAAATCTCCTTTTATTTCATCGAAATCATTTTTTGCCGAAACATTGATTGCCGGACGCTTGTCTGTTTCGGGAACAAGCGCGGGTTTGCCTTGCGGCTTGACGACCAAACCGCCCAGGATTTTCTCGAAATCCTTTTTGCCCATCAGCCGCTCCATTTCCGTGATGGAGATGAGCGACTGCTTGTAAATGTCGCTATACCCGGCAGCTTTCGCCGCCTGCGCGACCGCGCCTTCATCTGCGTACTTCCGTACCGACCTGCCCTCCACGAGCTTGAACCCCGACCATTCCTTGCCGCCGAGTGCAGCTTGCAGAGCGTACTCCTGTATCTCGTCCGCCCATTTTTTGAGGTCGGGGAGCTTGGCAAGCACCTGCTCTATCTCCGAATCCGTCAAGAGCGGCGGGAGCTTGAACTCGGTCTGCGCCAGGCGGAGCTTGTCCTCTGCCCTTGCCCTGCACTTGACCGCCGCTTTGCAGAACAAGCACCACTCGCCGGGGCAATACTCGCCTTCGCCTTTGAATGCACGTTCCGCTTTGGGTTTGAGGTCTTTCTTTGCCCAGGTCTTGAGCTTGAAAGCGGTCGTTTCCCAAGTGCTGACATTCTCGCGGCGAGGCTGGAAGATGGTCATCTTCACTTTCTTGATTTGGTACTGCTCGCCGAACTGCTCCAATGCGCCGAGTGCGTACAGCTTCATCTGCGGGTTGTCCTCCGCCTCGACCAGTACGCCTTGACCGTACTTAAAGTCGATGATGTGGAGTCGGCCTTTACTTACGATGAGACAGTCGCCCGTACCATACCCGTCCGGCACGAAACACGAGAAATCCAAGCGTTGCTCGATAAGCACCTGTGTGTTTTCATCGCGCCTGCGCTCCCGTATCACCTGCTCCATCACGAAGTCCACGTACTCGTCCGTGTACTGCTCCATCTCGTCATTGTCCCAATGTGATACGGGGCGGTCGCTGCGGAGCTTGAGCCTGCGCTTGAGCTTGTGTTCGCAGAGCGCGTGGGCGGCGGTGCCTTCCGAGGCGGCAGAGGTTTCCCTGTCCTCGAACTCCAGCTCCAACCGCGCCGATGGGTTGCAATGCAGCCACCTGTGCGAGGATGAAGCCGATAGAACGGCGTGACTATTAGGTGGCACCGCTCTCACCTCCCGACCTTAACTGGGCGTTCATTGCCGTGACGCGCTCGGCGAGGTTCTTCGCCACTACGCTGATCGCCCAGAGCGACTGCGCAACTTCCGCATTCAAACGGCATTGCTTGCAGTCCGTGTCCTGTTTTGACTCTTTGGTCATTTCATAGGTCTCCTTTGCGAGCGCGATTTTTCTGTGTTACTGCGCCCTACGGTTTCCCTATGACAAAAAGCCTGCGACCGCTCACCCTTATCTGCAAATTTTTTGAATTTATTTTTTGAAATAGTCCGCAAAGTCGGAAAGCAGAACCTTGAGCTTGACGAACAGCTTGTACCGCGCCTCGCGTGCGCCCGACTTCGTGATATGTAACGCCGCGCCTATCTCGGCATCCGAACGCTCGTCCATGAAATATTCGAGGATAAGCCGCTCGCGATCGGTGAGGCTCTGTTTGGCTTTCTTGAACGCCTCCTTGAGAATGTTCCGCGCCACTTCCAGCTCCACGTCTACACGCTTGTCCTCGAACTCGATGGGCGTGCCGTCCTCAGTCACGAACGCATCCAGCGACAGCGTTGCACCCAACAGACCGTTTCCCTCCAGGTAGTGCGGACAGGTCTTGCAGTCCTTGCGGCAGACCGTGCCGTCTGCGTTGCGGCATTTCTTGGCGCGGTACTCGCGTTGCGTTTCGCGCCATTCCTCACGCATATATACGCGGTACACTTCTTCGCTGACTTCAATCCATTTGCCATTTACTTTGACTTTCTTACTTTGATTTTCTTTGTTTGACATAGTTTGACCTCCGTTGTCTGGTTTCTGAAACCAAAACCCTGCGGAAGTCAAAATGCTATGCACCACTTAGGCATACAAAAAGCGCACCAAAAGTAGGCGGATATCTAAGAAAGCTCATTGTTACTAACGAACAGCTTTCTATGACTCCCGCCGCTTTTAATGCGCATCTCAAAGCGTGAGATTTAGTTTTTACAAGGCTCCTTCACCTTGCCAACTTTATTTTATACGATTATTAAAGTAATGTAAATTCTCATAAAAATACAGTATTTTTATATTTTAAATACCGTCTTTTTGATTGATTTTCTCTGATTATTTGATATAATATAAATGTTTCATTATTTTTCGCATTATTTTTTTATACAAAAAAGAAAAAGCCCTTAAGATAAGGGCATAAATCAAAAGGAGTTATTTTACCGAAGTGGCTAAAAATATTTCAGAAAATTTTTTGACAAATAACATATTTATCTTCAACTCTTATTCTTGCATTCCTACGGTTGAACGAATCTATCCTTCACCCAGCGAAGTGAACGAGACATTAAAGGTTTATGCCGATAAACAATCCCCCATTACCTTTGCCTTTGGATCAAAGGTTGGTCTTGTTAGACTCAATAAAAACGGGTCAATAGCTGAAAGTAATATCCTCGGTAAAATAACAGCAATCCCAGGAGGAAAAATCGAAAACTATTTTACTTTTTTTAAAAGAAATGGTTTCCTTTTTCCCTTGTCTTTTAGCAACTTTGATTCTGTTGATGTCGTTGCACTACAAGCTATTATTGACCGCCTACACGCCACTTTGGAATTAATATCAACGATTACCGATATGTCTCGAACCAGCTATGAGAAAATCTCACGGTTAATCTTTTATCATATCTTTGCTCCAGTCGTTGAAATTGAGACTAACGGAGAGAAATATACATACAGATCAACACTTCATCCATATACTATAAATCACGATTCAGCTTGTTCTCTCGTACACGAAAAGCGCCTAGATGATACTTTCAATAATGTTTCTTTTGATTTCAAAGATACAATTTCACAAATAACACTAACTGCAGACTTTGTATCCAAAATGTTAAATGGGTGCCCACCAGAAAATAAATATGATAATGATAATTTTAAGAGAATCTTTGCTATGTATTGCGCCCCCAGAACTATTATATCTAAACGAGATCAAATTATAAACGACTTCCTCTTCCACTACTGTATTGAAATAGGAATGGTCGAGCGAGTAGATCTTTCAAAAATCCTATTTTACAATGGCGAAGTAGACAAAACACACTTCTCGGAAGAAATGAAAAAAGCTGCCCTCTTGACAGCAAAAATTATCATTAAAGAAGAAATTGAGCTAAATCTCCGTCGTCTAAAAGCAACTTATGATATAAACAAAATGGAGCCTGCTTGGAAAATCGACTCCTTATTAAGTGCCTTGTATTTTGGATTGTTCTATATGCGACCAAACTCGGAGATCTACCGCCGGTGCGCTAACCCAAGGTGTGGTGAATTCTTCCTGGTAAGTGTATCATCCCAAAAGAAAAAATACTGCTGCAAAGCTTGTATGAACCGAGCGATGGCAGCAAGGAAAAGAGCAAAAACAAAGATTGAAGAAAGCAAAATGAAATAGAAGAGAGGGGTTTCATTGTTTTGAAACCCCTCTCTTCTATTCTGCCACAATAAATGGCTCTTCGATTACGGCACTTAGCTCTCGCTTATCCGACTCGTGACTACCATCATAATTCTTAAGTAAGTAACGAGTATCAATCACAATACCCTGTATACGTTCATATGTATCAGGTGAAATAACCCAATCTCCAGTTGCTTCTGCCACATTACCATATGTTGCATTAATTTGAAATTTATTGTCAGCCTTATTATATGGCATCAAGAAAGCATTGAAGACAGACGCATCTATCGCCTTTTTCCTCTTTACAAACTGCCCATAAGTGATTTGCTTATTGATATCGGAAGATTGTGGTAGTGAAGTTACCCCATAGTCTGGGAACTGCCCATAGCGATAATACTTCGCATCAAGAACATAATATTTGCCATCATAAATCATTATACTATCTGGCTCCAAGGCACTCGCAGACTTTCCTTTGTTTTTGCCGTATCTTTCCGTCCATTGAGCATGCGGAAAGAAGTCCTCTTTATTGGTTTCCCCAAAAAACCTATCAATCAGTTTCTCCCATACAGTTTCAAATTTGTCCGTTCCAAAATAAAACTGTTTATCTATCGTTTGACTGTCTCTAAACTCTATCATCGCAATCATGGAACGGAACAATGTTTTGTCGTTATCATTGTTTGTGCTACCAAGTTTCGCCCTCAGCGTTGCAACAAACATATTCTTCTCAAATGCTATATCAGGCTTTTCTGGCTTATTTGTGGTATATAGCCAACCTATTCTCTCGAAACTCTCATGAACACAGAATTTATGAATCCTCGTGATTAGCCTTGTATTATCCGGAGTCGAAACTCTCACAACTTGGTTAAGATATAACAGTGATTTCCCTTGGATCATAGGGGTCTGTGTTTTTATAGTCCTATTCCAGTCGGTTTTACCTTTCGTATCAATTTTATATGTTGCCTCCGTTTCAGTATAATATGTCCCATTGTGATCAAGATAATAATTGATAACATTGAGATAAGCTTGGATTGGAAAATCGACTGACTGGGGAGCAGTGAACTTATCCATTTCAAGTACACGATCCGTCTTATCAGTAAAAGTCGCTAAAACTTGAAATAGGTTTTTGATATCACGTCGTAACTCATCTTCTTGTGCCGGAAGTTCATATCCCAAAGGAAAATAAACCATAGCATTTTCTGAATCTGCTTTTACTCCGACAAAACGATCCCCGTCGTCATTTTTATTGACGTGGCAATGATCTCTGATATTAAAATGTTCACGATCTATAGACATAGGTTATCTCCCTCTACATCATTGTATAGGAACAAGAGTTTTGAAAATATTTTCTTTAAATACTCTAAAACGTTCATTCTTTTTAGAATCGATAAATAACTCAATAACATCTTCCAGGCTCTTCACCTTTTCAAGGTCAAAGATATCTTCCTTTGTAAATTTGAAAGCATCATCCCAGAGATATTTTAGAACCTTTTCAGGGAACATTCTATTGTGTTTTTCGTTTCCCTCTATGTATTCAAGGTCTTCTTCCGCCAAAAAATGAGTTCCAAGCCTCTTGTCCTCAGAAGAAGTCATTCGAATATTCTTCGAAAGAATAACTTTATTGATTTCGGTGAAAAAGTGCTCCCATGTAACATCGGTATCTAAAATCTTCATGCTTGCGAACTTTCTATCTTCCTCCGATTCTCCAAACTTATTCTTAATGAGTCGCATGTTCCATCTTCTTTGAAAAGCCGTATCTAATGTAAATACATTTTGATCACTCGTGTTCATTGTGCAAAGAATAGACATATTAGATGGAATAGAGACCTTATGGCTATCATTTTGGTATACAATTTTAGCAATGTCAGCATTTGTAATTTCGTATTCACTCTTTCCGTCTTTATCTCTGTCTAACAATTGAAAAATATCCCCGAAAATTGCAGGAGCATTCCCTCGATTGATCTCTTCAATAACGAGATAGAACATAATCCCTGGATTGACATATGCTTTACGAAGCAATTTTGTAAATGGACCAGGAGTAAATTCATAATTCACTGTACCATCTTCTGCAATGCGAGGAAGTATTTGCCCAACGAAATCAGAGTAAGTATAGTCTGGGTGAAAGACTAAACGTTCAATACATGTATCATCTATGCAATACTCATGTTTGATAGTATAAGATTTGCCTGCTCCGGGTACACCATATAAAATAATATTTTCGCCACCAGTTAGCCGTTTGACATCGACTTCATCAATAAAGTCATCATCTTCAGGTTCGTCGACTGTGATGTTCGTGCAATATTTATGAAAAACTTTTCCAAATGCAACATTTGAAATGCCACATTCTTTAACAAATGCATTGATTTGACCAAACCTTCCATAGGCGGTATCATTTGGTTCAATTTTCAATACCGCAAGAACTCTTAATTGCCAATCTTTATTATAAAATACAGGAAAGATTTGAGGAAAAATCATATGAAAATATTTAGACACCCAAATACTATCAATTATATCTGGTATAATACTATATAATTTTGAATACAACGACAAATAATCTTCAACTGTATCAAAAGACGACATCTCCTTAATTGTCGCAACAGCAGCAACCAACCCATCTCTAACAGCGGTTCCTTTAATAATTGCTTCATCAAGAGTTAACTGCTTAGGATTATACCTGTTTCCCGTCACCCAAGCATTTACCTCTTTATCAAAGAACATCGGATATTTATATGAGTTGCCACCTTTTATGCTTCCAAATAAATCTCTATTTCGCTCAACATATTCAAGCTCATGACAAAGATTATCCGAATTGCCACCAAGAAATAAATTTTTCAACAGGTCTTCGCCAGAAAGTGCATTTAAAGCATCCACACCATATTTTCGCTCAAAGTCAACATACAACGATGCCGCTTCTTCCTCTTCAGCTTGAAACTCTTTAGCTTTTTCTTTGAACCATTCCAGAGTCAAAAAGTTAGCTTTTATCGTTTCACCCGATTCGGGAAATAAGGCTTTAGTTGAACATAAGAAATCAATATATTGTGCATCAGTCAAAATAGGCTTATTTGATTCGAAATAATAGACCTTTCGAGCAACTTCTTGAACCTTATCTCTTTTTATTTCAATTTTATTATTATCGCATTCCAAATAATCAAGCAACTCAATAGCTTTGTTCATTCTATTATCGAATTTACTACGCATTGCCTCAAACTGCGGTGAAACGGAAGTGTCATCTCGCAGTAGCTTAATATAAAGCATAGTTTCAAGATAATCTTCATATTTTTTCGTTGTAGCCACCAAATAGCGGTACTCTATCATAGAAATAGAGTACTTACCAGTTACCTTTCCTATCTCCAATAGTACTTTATTTAAAAACATAATAGGAAAAATAGCAAAATCTCTTCTTACAGAAACTTTACCCTCATCAATGGAAGAAGAAACGAACATCTTCTCAATTTGTCGAGTAATTATATCTTGATACAACTCAGTTTTCTCATATTCCCCGCCACACCTTTTGTCGATTTCAAAGAATGTGTCTGTAAACTCACACTCTTCATATTTGGATGAGATCATTTTTATAAGGCCAAAAAACGCTGCCACGCGCAAGGCTCTGTAATTATTTGATAATCCAAGTGAAGGCTTTTTAAGATTTATATCTTGAACCTTTGCTGAAATATAAGACTCAAGATTTCGAGAACTACCCACATGTTCCATATAATCTTTAAGGAAAGAAACTAAGTAGCACAAATGACCAAAATTAGTTGAGTGCTTTACTAAATACCAACACTCGAATTCTTTGGCATTCTTTAGTTCATCTAATTTTTTCTGCAGCAATGCATTCATTATTCAGTTCTCCTTTATAATATTATCTAATAATCTTGCCAAAAAATATGAAATTTTGGGGGGGACAGCATTGCCTATTTGCTTGCAAATGGATGTCTTATTGCCGTAAAAAATAAAATCATCTGGGAAACTCTGAATTCTTGCAGCCTCTCGAGGAGTTAATGTTCGATTTTCATCAGGGTGAATAAATCGCCCACCTGCCGGGGTATCAAATCTTGTCGTTATAGTAGGCGCTGGCCCATCCCACGTTAGCCTTCCATAAGACCCACTATGTACGGAATGGATTTCCTCCGGCAAAACAGTAAAGTTTTCCCCAATCTTAATTTTTTTCATTCGATTAACCGCGACCTCTGAATGTTTAGTTTGATTGTGATTATATAGTTTCTTCGCCCCATGATAGAGATATTTTTGGTAATTTGTGATAGGTTGCATATTGTCTACACAACCGTCCTTAGAGGGTTTAGGCATGTTGCCAATAGCATCTCGAACCGTCACTTGTTCAAAGAAAGATGGCTCTTCATTTGCTATTTGCAGCCTTGTTTTTGCCCACCAGTCTTCTACATCTATTCCTCCTTTTTGAAGACCAATTATAATCATTCTCTCTCTTTTTTGAGGGATCCCAAATTCAACGGCTTTTACTACACGATAATACATATTGTATGGCTTGCCATCAAGAAGGTCTGCCGATGAAAAAATTCTCAAAATTTCGGCAAAAACCTTCCCTTGTTGCATACTTTGAATTCCCTTCACATTTTCTATTACAAATGCTTTAGGTTTAACCATACGAACTATATTGAAATAATGCTTAAAAAGGTAGTTCCTTGGGTCATCAATAAAGCCCCCACGTATTCTTGCACCAGCCATAGAAAAACCTTGGCAAGGCGGTCCCCCAATGATAATATCTGCCTCACCATCCGAAAAATAACTTGAGTTATCAACATCTTTTATATTTTTTACGAGTACTTCTATTTCAGGATGATTCATCTTGTATGTATTAGCAATTTCAGGATCATACTCTAATGCTTTCAACACTGTATGCCCAGCTTTTATAAAACCTAAAGATAGTCCTCCACAACCAGAAAATAAATCAATTATATTCATTTCTCCACGCCTCCACATACACGATATCTGTAAGCAAAATTTTTAATATAAATAGACTCTTCCTCCGTCAAGCCATATATTTTACAAATTAAGTCATCTATCTTATGGATCTCTTTCACGCACTCCTTATGCTTATATTCATACTCTGTTTGCTTTGTTCCAACGTAAAGTTTAGTTTTTTCAAGTTTATTTTCTAACATTTTCGCAAGTTTACTTACCTCGGCTCCAACAACTACCGTCGGCACAGTGAAATTATTTAGCTCCTTATTGGTTAGGTGCCAGCAATCAGACACACAAATCCAATACCACCAAAATAATGAAGAATTTAGCACACAAAAGCACAAGTCAGCCAGTTCCACTGTCTTGCAGAAAAACTGCTTATATTCCCCCGACCTATGGGGCGTCCTAAATGCTTTAATCCAAAACGCTGCCCTCATATTTAAAGATAATGAATGCTCCCCTTCATTAAGAAGAGATGATAATGATTCTTTTCTTTCGGTAACCTTCGCATAAATACTCAAATCAAGTTTCGTCCCAATTTTTGGAATAAAATCCTCCTTCACATGTTTATTTAATACTGCTGGAACATCCGCAAATAAATAATCCCGTTCCTCTTTATACCAAAACTGATAATTTCCAGTATAAAACTTAGAAGTAATAATATCGCCCCTTTCCTTTCCGATTAAAATACATAATTTCTGATGAACCGCTGGAAATAAACAGTCAGGTCTATCGCAATAACTTAAAATATATTGCTCCTTTAACTTATTACACATAACATTTCGAATTCGCCTCATCCTGGGCGTTGCAACATATGATAATGGAATAATAAATCCCATAACTCCATTCTTGGCGAGCATTGAAGTTGCATTTGCCAACACATTAGCATAAACATTTCCATATTTAATTAAAGGTTCAGTATCACATTTTGAATCCTCTACATAGGGAGGATTTCCAATAATAATATCAAAACGATGTTTCACATCGCCATGATTAAAGTTAATGAAATCGAATGTTTCATATCTTCCATCAAAACTCGCCGAAATTCCTCGTATACGATCTACATCATAACGGTTCAAAACATACAAAAACAATCTTAATTTAGTAATAAGAATCGATTCCGGATTAATATCATTGCCAAAAATAGTTTCCAACACTGCTGCTATGTCCTTATTTTTAACGGAGTCTTGATGCAAATCAATTAAATCGAGTTTTATGGAAAGGGCCACTAACAAAAACTCCCCAGTACCGCAAGTTGGATCAAAAATTGTCTTATCATAGCAAAATGATTTATATGGTATACCGTTTAGGTCTTGTACATGTAAATTGCTCGATTTTATGTATCCATAAAGGGCTTTTACGGCGTTTGTATAAATGAACTTAACAACATCATTCGGAGTATAGTAAACGCCGTTACTTTTTCTCTTTTCCCCTTTTTCATTCAAACTTAAAAGATAGTCCTGTACTTCTTCATACGAAGATTCACTGACACTATTTATATAAATATTTGCATCAAAAGCAATTATTTTTTGCAATTCTTGGGTTATAACACCTATTTCGTTTTTACTAAAGTTATGCACTAAAAATCCATAAATCCGATTTAATGCTCTACCAATATTTTCGGTCATATTTATTCCTTCTTTATAAAGCACTTTTACCGCTTTTTACCCAAACATCTAATTCCGAACGCTTAAACTTCCATTGTTTACCTATTTTATGAGCAGGAATACCGTTGTCTTTTCTTATCCAATCACGAATTGTAATTGCTTTTACACCTAAATACTCGGAAGCCTCATCAATACTAATCCAGTTATCATCTGTATTAATTTTTATCTCTGACATACTCTTTACCTCATGTTATTAATTGCTACTAATTTATTATACCATAAATAGAAGGTTATTTCAATCGGTTTCATGATATTTGCTTTTGGTTTTTTGATATTAAGTTATTCACAATATAAAATGAATCTAATAGTTGCTGACCTTCTCCCATAATTAATCGGTCCTGTATAACCAAAATAATTACGACACAACAAAAAGCTGCAGTCTGTGTTGAACGAAAACACAACATGATCTTTCTGCCTGTTTTACGTATTTAACGATATTTTACGAAGTCAATAATTACTTTGTTCGTCAGTCATCCAAAATCCCCTTTGCTGGTGCATACCGTGGCAACTTATACTCTGTCATGCTACCATCAAGCCACTCGAACTCAAGTAGACGATTAGATGTGAGCTTGATATTTCGCACAATCATCAGTATCTCTTCCTCAACCCATAAAAGAATCCCGGCGTTAGCGATTTCAAAAGCTGAAAGCCATTCTTTAACAATATCACTCTTTTCCTTTGGTATCGCTGACAAGATGGTGTCCTCAACCATCCTTTTGACTGCCATGCACCGAACCATATCCAAGATCGCATAAATTATTAACGGTTCATGCACATATTTGACATTACAGCTCTTAACTTCCTTTTGCGTTTGCGTTTTACATTGCCACCAAACAATCTGCGTGCCATTTGAATAATATCGCTCTCTCCGGCGAAGCAATCTGCCACATTCACCACAGACAAATTTTGTTTGCAACAATTCTTTCCCCATATAACTGTTGCCATAGGTTTCATTCCTCTGTTTCTTTAATTCCTGGATATAATCAAAAAGCCACGGACTAATAATAGCCTCGTGGTTTCCTTCTACATAGTACTGGGGCAGTTCCCCTTCATTTTTCTTTAACTTCTTTTGCAAATAGTCCACAGTAAATACCTTTTGGAGCAGAGCATCTCCCTTATACTTCTCATTTGATAATATGCTTAACACAGTAGCACCTCTCCAATGCTTCAACCCGCCAGGCGAAACAACTCCTTCACTTGTAAGCGTTTTGGCTATCTTTCGAGCCGTATAACCTTGCAAATACATACGAAATATCCTTCGTACTATTACCGCCTGTTCACAATTTACGATCATAGTGCCTTTTGTATTTCCCCTGTCATAGCCAAGAAAACGCTTATACGGAACTTTAACCTTTCCGTCGGCAAAACTTTTCCTTATGCCCCATTGCACATTTTCTGAAATTGACCGACTTTCCTCTTGAGCCAAAGAGGACATAAGCGTTAATATAAACTCGCCCTTCGAATCCAACGTGTAAATATTTTCCTTCTCGAAATATACGCCTACCCCTTTTTCCTTCAACTTTCGGACAATAGTGATCGTATCGACAGTGTTCCTGGCAAAGCGTGATATCGATTTCGTCATTATTAAATCTATCTGTCCGGCAAGGCAATCCTCAATCATGCGATTGAATTGCTCCCTTCGATTTATGCTTAAGCCGGATATACCATGATCGATATATATTTTTACAAAGAGCCAACCTGGGTGTTCCAATATCTTTTTCCTATAGTAGTCCTCTTGCGCAATCAGGCTTGTTTCTTGCTCCTCACTATCGGTAGATACTCTTGCATAAGCCGCAACGCGCACTCCTACTTTAGATATGCCTTTTATTACAGTCCGCTTAATAATTGCATTTATTTTCTGTATTACCCTTTCTGCCATCAGTTACTATCCTCTCTGTTTCCAAGTTCCTCCAGTTCAAAAAATGGCGGGTTGTATTGCTCTGCAATTTTAACCAACACAAGCCGAACTTCATCCGAGGACAGCACCCCATCATGTTCCATATTGAGCAATACCCACTTAGCCAAACGATAATTTACTTCGCCTGTAAACATTTTGTATCCCTCCAATTGTAGTGCCACTATACATATCTCAAAAGCAAGAAAAAGTCAAGTGAACAAGAAAAATTCTCTGCATATTTACTAAACAGTGCAATGCCGGCAAAATTAAATAGTATTTTGTTGAGCGTTATCCCTTTGCACCCTGTCAATTATTAATTGCACCCATTCCTGCCATTCTGCACCCAATTCTGCGGTTATGCACCCATTATTGCATCGTATCAAAATAGACTAGTATTTCCACAGACAGGCACCCATTTTCGGGTGCCTGTTTGCGTGGAAGAGGTGAAATGAAGAAACGCCGCCCACGGTGGTTTCGCGCGAGGTGCGGGCGGAAGCGCGGTGCCCTGCCAGAATGATCTTATCAGAAAACCGATCCATAAATATTCTCCCTTTCAGTTAAATTTTTCAGATGTGAACGCATCCCACGGAATGGGTGCCTGTTCTCCCGCAATCAGTTTTGAAACATGTGCAAGCAGCGGAAATCTTGCAGCGATCTCTTCCTCCGCAAATCTTCTCCGGAGAGCGGCATACACCCGTTTCGAGATGACGAGCGATTCGAGGGTGACCCCCTGCAGCCGTTCAAGTGCTTCGTCAATGGTCAGTCCTTCTCCCAGCAGGATCCCGACAAGACGCGTACGTCCGCCATAAACGGTGACATACAGATCCCCTGCCCCGACGGAAAGCGCCGCATCGTTTCCGCAAAAAAGCCGCAGAAGTCTGCGCATCTCTTCCACGCTCTGCCCGAACAGAGCCGCCTGGGAATTATAATGCAGCGTATCGTCCCCGAACACTTTCCTGTTCGCGCCGATCGAAAGCGCAACGCCGAGCGCATATCCGTTTTTGAGGGCCACGGCACACTCCACGCCCGTGACGTCCGTCGAGAGCGAAATATGGTAATAATCCGTACTCAGGCACGATTTCAGAAAACGCAGGGTCTCCGGATTCCTCCCGCAGAACGTGACGTGCGAATGATCGTGCGCCACAAGTTCATAACTGGTACACGGCCCGCCGATCGCATTGATATCGGGCTTCCTCCCGTGCTTCCCCGCCTCTTCCCGCCAATAATCGGGAAATGTTTTTACCGTTCCGTCCGGCAGATCGAACAGACCCTTGGTCACGGCAAGAACGGGCGTACTTTCCGGGATCCGCGGGAGCATGTTTTCGGAGAACCATTCCACTCCGAAACTGGAAACGCCGCAGATCACGAAATGGCAGCCGGAAATGGCGCTGTCCGCATCTTCCACGTCGTAGAATTTCACGCCGTCCGGAAAGGGCCGGTCAAATTTGGGATGCGATCCCGTCTGCCTGCAATGCGCTATGATGTCCCTGTCCAGATGAGTCCCCACCAGGCGGACTTCATGCCCGTTTTCCCGCGCGGGAAACGCGAGTGCCGAACCCATCATGCCGGCGCCGATGATTGTAATGATTGCCATACCATTTTCTCCGTTATAACATCGCGACAAAAAATCAACGATTAAACTATATCACGGAATCGCACCCCCGTGCAAGCTCAATTTTGCGATATGCTTTTCTTTTTGATGTATCATGATTCAATAATAATAATTATCAATACTTGATGTTATCCGTCCAAACCTCTTAGGCCGGCATCTCCAAACAGTCGATCGTTATCCCCCCGAAAGCATTTTGCGACCGATGAATGGCATCAAGAGAAATAAAATTCTTACCGGAAAGAACACCGCGCGGGCACGTGACCGATCCCTGCGGGAAATTTTTGCGCGCCGTCCCGAAAATCCTTGCTTTTTCTTCCGGAATGGTGTAATATAATTGCGTTGTACACAAACTGACGCTTGTCCGTATGGATGCGCCATACAGATTGCTTCCGTAGTTAAATGGATATAACAGCCCCCTCCTAAGGGGCCGTTGTGGGTTCGATTCCCGCCGGGAGTACCAAGCCCGCGCCCCTGCCAACGCAGGGGCGCGGGCTTGGTATTTCAATAGGAGAGGACCAGCCGCACGAAGAGCGGCGGTTCGCCCCGACGTAGTCGGCACGAGGGCGCAGCCCGAAGTATTCCCGCCGGGAGTACCAAAAAACATGCCTCTGCTTTCATGCAGGGGCATGTTTTTATATTATTCGGTCAAACAACGTACCCGGGAGATCCTCCGCCGCATCAATCGGACGAGACTTTATAGATCGTCATATTGAGGGCACTGTAAATAAAGTTTCCGCCCTCCCCGACCACACGAAGAACGGACGGAGCAGAAGTTACCTGTACGGCAGCGCTGAAAGCGACCGTAGCTGTGTCGGGCGAAGTGTGAAAGGTATGCTGCACGATCCCGCCCGGAACGACCGCGCCATCCTGCTGCAGTTCCAGAATGACATTCAGCGGGAAACTCACCCCCGAACCGGGAGCAAGATTTCCATGAACGGCCGCCGTATATATTCCGGGCTGTTCCAGTGTAAATTCACTGTCTCCGGGAGTATGCGTGATACCGGTCCCGGAAGATACCCCGTTGACGTCGAACAGAAGAGCATTTCCCGCAGTTCCGGGAGCTGAAGGAGCCGAATAAGCGGAAAAAAGCTGTGTTGCCGGAGCCGTGCCAGTTGCGCCCGTTGCACCCGTGGGACCCGTCGGGCCGGTCGGACCTGTTGCGCCTGCAGTTCCCGTTGCACCCGTCGGGCCGGTTGCACCCGTTGCGCCCGCTGTTCCCGTTGCACCCGTGGGTGCGGTGACTTATGGGATTTGTTTGTTCGTCTGCCCGCAAAAGTCCGCGGACGCATTCGATATAAATTTGTAGTAGATATGGATCTCGCGCGGCTTGTCGCCCTCCGTCTTTTCGCCCACGGTGATAAATTCGATGAGCTGCAAACACATTTCGCGCGTCAGCTCCTCGCACCTTGCGTACCGTTTCAGGCGGGCTATGTACTCCTCGACTTCCGCGTCGATGCTGTCCGCTTCGGCGAGCCGCGCTTCGATCTCCGCGATCTTACGTTCGGCGGCTTCCTTCTCCGCCTGATACTTTTCGCAAAGGCTTCTCAACACATTCTCGGGCAAAGCCCCCAGCACCTTTTCTTCAAAAGCAGATTGGATAAGTTGATCAAGCTCCGCAAGCCTGTCTTGAAGCGACCGCAACGCTTTCTCGTCCGACAATCTGTTGCGCTCGCCGCGCATGGCGCGTTCCCGCAAAAAGCGCTCTTTCGCCGTCGCCTCGTCCGTCTCCACCTCGCCCAGCATGGCGCGGATGTCGCTCAAAACGATGCCTTCTATCTGCCTGTCGCTGATGGCGTGGGAGGTGCAGTACTTTTTGCCGACGTCGATGTAGCGGCGGCACAGATAGTAGTTGCAGACGCCCCTGCGCTGCCCGCCCGACTTGAATTTGAGCTTACAGCCGCAGTCGGCGCAAAAGAGCAAGCCCGAAAGCGGATGTACGCGGTTCTCCTTGTCCGCTCTCCCGCGCGAAACGGATGCGCGCATCGCCTGCACCTTTTCCCAAGTTGCGCGGTCGACGATCGCCGCGTGCGCGTTCTCCTTGACGACGTGTTCGCTCTCGGGAACATGGAGCACCTTATGGTTCTTGTAGGAAAAGCGCGTCGTCAGATGCTGCGTCATCCTGCCCGTGTAGGTGGGGTTGCTCAAAATTTCGGAGACGGTGCGCGTCGTCCAATAGCCTAAGTTCCGCCGCACCGACTTCCTTCCGTCCAGCCGCGTGTAGTACGCCGTGGGGTTAGGGATGCCCTCGTCGGTGAGCGCGCGGGCGATCGCCCGATAGGAACTGCCCGCAAGGCGCATATCGTAGATACGCCGCACGATGGCTGCCGCCTCCTCGTCGATGACTGCCGTGCGCTTCTCGTCCGTTCCCGCCTTGTAGCCGTAGGGGTACGCCCAGTTGGTGTACTTGCCCTGCTTCCAGTTGGCTTCCAACACGGCGCGGATCTTTTTGGAAGTATTCGCCGCGTGCCACTCGTTGAACACGTTCATGATTGGCATCATATCCATGCCCGCGCTCGTTCTGTCCGCCGTGTCCACGTTGTCCGAAAGGGCGATAAAGCGGATGCCGTAGGCTGGGAAGATATAGTCGATATACTGCCCCACCTGAATGTAATTTCTGCCGAAGCGCGAAAGATCTTTTACAACGATGGTATCGATCTTGCCCTCTTTGGCATCGTCCAAAAGCCGTTTGACGGCGGGGCGCTCGAAGTCGGTGCCCGACCAGCCGTCGTCGATATACTCGTCCACGACGGTGCCGCCATTTTCCTCGGCATACTTTTTGAGCATTATGCGCTGATTTTCGATGGACATACTCTCGCCCGCCTTCTCGTCATCGCGCGAAAGGCGCATGTAAAGCGCCGTTCGATTCAGTTGTTTTTGCTTTGACATGAAACCTCCTTTTCTGTCAAAGCCATTCGGTCAAAGTCGGCTCTATTATAGCACGGCTTGCCGAATTTTTCAACGGCCCGCGGCAACTTTTTTCTGACGTTCATAGCCCTGCCTCCCGGTCGGCGCGGCGAAGGGCGAGCTCCGCCACCATTTTTCCGAGCTCCGCCTGCCCCGTAAAGTGCCTTATGATATGATATCGTCTGCCCTCGATCTCGCAAGCTGCGGCGACGCGCGGGCAGTCCGCATATTTCTCTTGTAATTGCTGCATTGTTCGTTTGATAATTCTCTCCCCCGAATAAGAATGTAGGTTGACATTTTATCTCCTTTATCATGATATGATCTTTGTTATCTGAACGCGCATCTCTTCTCAAATGATGCGGATAGGAGCCCTTTCTTGCCGCCTGCCTTGCCTCATTGTCATCGGCATATCACTTCGGTTCTCACGCCATTTGCGCCCGTATGTCTGCAATGTGTCTAGCAGGGGGCCGACCGCTCGCGCAACCGGACTTGCAGTCAGCCGTCATTTGATTTAACCGAAAATCAGGAACAGTATCGCAAAAGTCTGCGCAAGCAGAAGAACGGGCGTCGCCCAGAATAAAAACTTGCGGAATCCGCTCTCCATACGCATATCCTCGCGTTGTTTCTCGATTGCCTTCTCCGTCTGTTTGATTTCCTCCTGCGTTTTCGACAGAGTTTCTTTTACACTCAATAGCATTTCCGCTTTCATGTCATTTGCAGAAGTCAAAACCGCCTTTCTGACTTGCATTGCGATGTTCTCGTTCAGCCGCTCCGTCTTTGCCGCCGACGTTTTGATGTCCCTCACGGCTTTCTCCGTCGTTTCCGTCAGCTCGAACTTCGTCATCGCTATATCCGAACGCATACCCTCGATGAGCTTGTTCTGCTGTTCTATCAAGCTGTTCGATTTCTCGTTCGATATCGCTAACGCCTCTTTTAAGAGGCCGTTCTCCGTCTGCTGCCGCCGCTCTTCGTTGATTTTCTGTAATTGTTGCAGCGGGGTAGTCGTCTGCCCCGTTTTTATGTTTGGCAATGCCATTCAATACCTCCGTCTTTGTATAGTTGTTTCCGAGTTTCTGCCCTCGGATAGCTTTGCTCTTTTGCGGGTGAAGATAGGAATAGTCTTTGCCGCTCCGAGTGATCCTCACCCCGTAATCTGCGAGGTGAGCTATGAACGCCTCCTCGCTTGTTGCCAATAGTTTCCCTTCATCAATGACCTCTCTGAGTTCTTCTTTCCATGAAGTGCCGCCTTTTAGAAGGATATGCCGCTCGTCCTGTGTTCGGTTGTTCTCTGCCTTCTTCCTGAAATCCAACGAAGAAAATCCGAACTGTTCTCCGATCTCGTTCGCCATATCTTTCAGCCGCGTATAATCGGTGTCGTTAAAATGCAGTTTTCTTCCCGTAATAGGGTGAACGGCGTTCACGATCATGTGCGCATGGACGGTCTGTGTATCCGTGTGCGTGGCGATAACGCACTCGCAGCCCCCAAACATCTTTTCCGCGCAAGCCTTCGCATACTCTTGCACCATGAGCGGGTCGGCATGGTCGGCTCGGTCGGGAGAGAGTTTGAAGTGATAATACTTTCTCTCTCCGTAGTCCGTATATTTCCCGAACCGCGCCGCCGTTTGCCCGAACTGCTCGGCATAGTCCTCGTCCTCAAACAGATTTTGCACATCCACGAACCTTGCCTTATCGTTGCGCGTTATGTAGGCGAGCGCCTTCCGCGGCGTTGCCTTGCCCGCCGAACCTTTCAAAAGCGGCATTTCAGTTTTCTTCGAGCACGGACAGCAACATGCGGTACGCCCTCTTGCACTCTGCCGCGGCAGACAAAACTTTGTCCTTTTCATCGGGATAGAAGTAGCAATTTCGCACCGCTTGATTTAGGTTGTTGCCTTGCCGTTTTAGTTCCGCAAGCATTTCATTCCCGCCGTCGATAACAACCACGGGCTTGTCCGTTAAGGCGCGTATGAGAAAGTCTGTTCTGCTCAATCCGCTTGTCTTCACCTTGTCATCTATGAGGCGCCGTTCCCGTTCCGATACGCGGAAAGAATAGGAGATGGGCCTGTTTCGTTTTACTGTTTTCTTCTCGATAGTCGTACCTCCAAAAAGTTGTTTCTTTGTTTGTAATGGGGTTTTAGGGGAAAGCATTTCCCCTAACGAGGCGAGCGAATCGCTCGGCAAGTGGCTTGCCACTTGCGTACCTCGCCATTTCGAAAATCGGCAGTCTGCCCCGCTAATATAACAAGATAGGGAACAGATTGCTTTTGTCTGTATTTGCTTTCCGTTTTTCGCCGTATCATGGCGGTCTGATAACGCTTTGTTTGTTCATATCTTTCTCCCGATTTATTTTATCTGTTCCGCACAACGGCGGCAGATTGCTTTGAAGTGTTATGCCGTTGCATTGCTGTTCTTTCCTTATTCAATGTCTACGAAAACGTATAATTTTTGCCTTTCACTTATTAGAGAAAAAACGGCCATAACTCAAGTAGTCCCACGCAAAAAAGTGTTTGTTTTCCTTGTCGCATAATAACCGATAAAAATCACCCTCACTATAATAAGGAACTTTTTGAGCCGAATGGCGGGGTATTTTTGAAAAATTTTTCAAAAATTTCTTAAAATTTTACCATTAGTCCCCGACATGCATAGGGGAAAATGTAAATATCCCCTCAATAGGGAGGCAAGTCAGAGGGCGAAAATACAACCAATTTCCGAAAATTTCATCTAATTTTTATATGAGCCCACACAAAGCCCTCTCATTTAATAGCCACGGCAGAGAGCATTTTTCAACGGGTACGTTAAAAAATTTATTATTTTTTTGCTATCGACGTATTCGATGAACAAGGCCCTCTCACTTAGTAGCCACGAAAACGGCAAAAGTTCACCCCTTGAATTGAAAATTTCATCTAATTTTTTAATGGAAACAAATAAAAACCATTCCCCTCAATAGGGAGGCAAGTAAGAGCCCGAAAAGTTTACACTCTGGCAAAAATAGCCCCGAAAATTTTTACGGCATAAAAAATCCCGCGAGGCGCACATCTCTGCACACCCAGCGGGGGATCTCTCATGATAAGTAATCTGATTATTAGTTGTCCGATTCTTCCAATGAATTTTCCGCAAGCTCCACATACTCTTTGAGTTTGCGCTGTAACAGTTTTTTATCAATAAGTTTCAACCTGTATTCCGAAACTAATGTAGGCGATAAACTACGGCTGAGCGCATATTCTACGACCTCGTCATCCTTGCTGGCACAAAGAATAACGCCGACGCTCGGATTTTCATTCGCCTTTTTCACGTCTCGGTCAAGCGCTTCAAGATATAAATTCATTTTGCCGACATATTCGGGCTTAAACTCGCCGATTTTAAGCTCGAACGCCACAAGGCAGGAGAGTCCACGGTGGAAGAACAATAGGTCGATGAAATAGTCGTGATTGCCGACCTGTACGCGGTATTCCTGCCCGATAAACGTAAAGTCTTTGCCGATTTCCAGAATGAAATTTTTTAGGTTATTGACAATAGCCGAGGAAAAATCGCGCTCGGAAACACTTTCGGGCAGGTCGAGGAAATCGAGCGTGTAAGTATCGAGGAATACATTGCCCGTCGCCCTCTTCGCCTCGGCAATGGCAGATGTTGTTGGCTTTTGTGAGAGCATATACCTTTCATAATAGCCGCTGTCTATCTGACGCGCCAGCTCCCTCGCGCTATAACGCTCTTTGACACATAACGCCATATAAAAGAGACGCTCCTCGGCAGACTTACAGCTCGACATTATCTTCAGATGGTTAGACCAGCTCAATTGTGTCAACAGTGTTGACACTTTTTCGTCATCTTTGTAGAGTTCGTAAAATTGCTTCATTCGATACAGTCCGCGGCGGTTAAAACCCTTCAAGTCGGGATAGTTCTTGGCAAAGAAGTCGGCAAGTCCGTCCACGAATGAGTCGCCATAAGCCGCACTTTCAACGTGCTCGCTTATGTATTTGCCGATGTCGCGGTACATGAGGATGAGTTCTTCATTGACCTTGCGGTACGCCCGTTCCCGCGCGTTATTGATTATAGTTACAATTTCCGAATAAGTATTGGAAAAAATCTCGCTCATTGCTTACTCCGTTACTTTATTACTTAATGAGGCTTCAAACAGGTTATATTGATCAAACAGTGTACCATCCATTTTAATAACATCAGCATCATTAAAAATATTAGTATAATCACATATTGTTGCTATAAATAACTGATGCTCCGAAAAATCTCTTTTAATTATCCTAAGCATTTCATAGATAATAGATTTTTCAACCTCTCTCCCATTTGGAGAGTCGCAAAAAATTGGCAAAGCGTATCCTATTTTCTCACTAAAAACTTTTATATAAGCAAGCTTATAAATAAATACTAACTTATGCAGGATTGCACCGGATTTCGATTTTAATTTATGCGTAAATATGTCTATTTTATATTTTTCTGGAATATTTAACTCTTTTGCATATTTTTTTACAATGGAATCAACTTTACTGACCCAAATATTATTATAAGTAGTTTTTTTTAATAATTGAGCGCTTATCTTTTCTTTTTCCTTTTTTAAGTCCTTTAGGATTGCTTTAACCTCAACGGCCCCTATCGGTTTAATGTCAGCCAATCGCTGTACCAATTGTTCTTCAATAGAAGGTAGCGTTTCAAATGTCAGTTGCTTTTCTCTTGACGCTTCTATACTCGCGATTTGGTATCTTAAATTATTTCTTTCCGCAACCAATAGACTTCTTCTTGCTTCGTTTGAATCAAAAACTGAATTATAGTTATAAAGATTCTTCCTTGTTACTTGCAAAACAGATCCATCATTCAAAGAAATAAAAATCTTTTTTCGCTCAATATAATCAATAAAATCCTTGTTACGCTTTATAATATCATTTATGAGTTTAAGCTCATTTTCTAATATACTAAGTCTTTGACGGAGCTCTATTAGTTTTTTTTCTAACTCTTCATCAAATGATTCATAACTTATGTTTCTATTAATATTTTGATTTACTTCAGCTTGATATTCAGCAACGTTATCCATTAGATTATATTGCGCAATTTTTTTATTAATAGCTTTTAATTCCGATTCAAGCCGATAACTCTCTTCGCTATCATCATCATTTAATCCTCTAAAAAAATTTTCAATTGTAAACCGATTACTTCCTATTATGGTACCGCGATTTAATAATGTCCAGCCTTTTTCTTGATCAAAATAGATAGCACCTAAAAGATTTTCCAATAAATCCCGGTTAGAGATGTTAAACAATATTGTTCTAACTGCATATTCATCTACTGGAAGATCGTATTCTATATTATTTATAACGATTAACGCATCTCGTCTATGTATATCAAACAACTTTCCGTTTACTTTCAACCGCATGTAAAAATCATAGTTACTAAATTTAACAAGTTCTGTATCAGGAATATTAAACCCCAGCGTATAAAGAATTGCCCGCATCAATGTCGTCTTTCCAGTAGAGTTATTTGAGCTATAGAAAATATGCACATTAGAATCATTATCAATTACAGATTTATCAACTACAGATAATTTATGTTGCAATCTAAAATTCAAAATTGTCATATAATCTCCACCTTAAATTATATTGGCAGCTGTCCTTATTTTTTCGAGTTTGCTTGCGCGAACAATTAAAGTTAATAAAGTCATCTTCACAACAGCTTCTCTTATTTCAGGATCATTAATTTGATTAAACGACTCCTCATACTCTTGCCAATTCTTATTAACAAAATCATATTTGAATTGAGAGCGACTACCTGCCATAAGCATTGATTTCTTAGACATGTATTCACCTAAAAATGCACTAGAGAAATCGTACTCTAAGGTTCTTTGGTTAACCAAATCTCTATACTGCGTTGCTATTTCATCATAATCATCATAATCACTTACCTGCTGAAACTCATCAATTGAAATTGGAGGTTCAATTGCAAGTACTATGACAGGGTACATTATTTCCTTTTTTTTCATATCAAAGCTCATTACTTCTTTGGGCTTATCTGTACAATTCAAAGAAAATAATCTATACCATTTATCAAAGAGATCTTCACATAAGGATGAATCGCCTAACGCGTCTTTTACAAACTTACGTATATATTCTTTAATGCTATCAAATTTATTTTTACCTTCACCGAAAAATTTCACCACATGTATTTGTAATAACTCAAGAGGAAAATCATCACCTACTAAATTTTTAATCTTTTGTTTATCTTCAACAGGCAAAATACTATAATCGTAACTTGTGTCATATCGATCGTAGAATGGACTTGCTTTTGCTGACGATATGGGATTTAAAATATTAGTTATATAAATCAATTTTACAGGGTTCGAATCTTCTGTGACATCATCAGACAATGTTGCCAAAGAATTTTTCAAATTTTCCGCTGCGGTATTTTGATTCCCCATAACAGTGACCGACTTGGCTTGAGCATAGATTTTGCCTTCAGGCAATGTAATTTCTATATCATCATTTTTACCCTCCATTTTCAAAGCCGTAAACGCTTTCACGTTTTCAAGCATAAGCTTTATTCCTGCCCCAACCTGAAATGCCCAACCATTAGCAGAGGCAGAAGCATTTCTATCTGGCATTTTATTTTTTGTTGTTTTTTTCATCAATTCTCCTTTTTATCCAATAATTTATTTACAGATAAGCTAAGCTTTTCTCTTCGATTTTTGTGTCCTATCACTAATAAGGGATGTAAATTCATTTATAACATAAGTCTTCATCTGTTCGGATAAATTAAGATAATCAAACACAAGTCTATCTATATTTTTGTGCATGTCTTCTTTAAGTTCTTCTAAAGCATTTTTTGCTTTGCGATCCCCATACATTTCAATAAGATTTTTTATTTCATCGATTCTATCAAACTTGAAATATAATGGAATCTCTTTTAAATCAACCGCCTCTGCTTTTAAAAGACCGCCGCCTAAATTTTTTCGACCGAACTTTTCACGAATTAACCAGCAAATAGTAGAATTACAGAAAAGCCAAATACGAAGCAAGTCATCGTGGTTGCTGTTTGATTTATTATATATATCTACACAGCTATCCGAGTATCCCTTAATCTTATTTAATGTACAGAAATGTTTTTCCCCTATCCCACGAGGCATTATAAGTTTAGGACTATCCTTCCTTGTTGCATATCTGTTAAACAATTCCACATTTGAATTCGATAACTGCTGCATTTGCTGGGAATCTAATGTAATTTCATCTATCAAATAGGTATTACTTTTGGTCCATACAAATTGACCTAATTCATCTTTATTGCAGAATGGAATAACATTACCATATTGCAGTCCAAGCGAAGTTATATCTTGGTCATGAATGATATGACTATCTCTGTCGAGTAAATTTAGCCCTTGCCCTAAACAAAAGCCAACCTTCTCTATTGTCTTGCCTTTTTGTTTAAGGATATTTAGTAATGTAAAGAAATTAGCATCTGAGCTGAAATATACACCCCACTTCAAGGAGTTATCACCGTCGTTAATTTTTTGTGTCACTCTAATATCTGCATTATCGCAACAAGCAAATTCAATACCCATTGGCGCATCAGCATATTTTCTATGGTGGGTTACGAAACAAATATTATTTTTTGTCGGTGATTTACCTCTGAAGAAGGTAATAATTGTATTGATATTTGCGCTTTCAAAATATTTAAAATCTGTATCTATAACTGATACAACAGAGGTATTTGCCAATAAAAACTTTTGGAATTTGTGCCCATACTCATTATTTAACCATCCATTAGATGTTATAAATGATATGATCCCTGTATCCTTTATAAACCTGATAGCCGCCTCAAGGAAATATATTAGTAAATCCGCACCTCTTGCTATCAAACCCACAGTTTGTTTATTATAATAATTCTTAATTTGCGCTTGAAGCTTATCTTTTAGCGACTCGCTAAAATTTGAACTTCTTGATTCTACATACGGAGGATTAGCTATAATTATATCAAACCCATCTTTAACTCCGAACATCCATTCAGGGTTAAACCAATCAGTAGATTCATTACTGAACGGCTTCCACTCTGACAGGCTTTGATATTTTTGTGTAGCCGTTTTATTATAGTTTGATATAGTAGTCAGCAACATTGATTGCTGGACATCTTTAAAATCAGAAATGAGATCTTTCTTTTCATCTAAATCCGTTGCTCTAAAATAAAGTTCACGTATTTCCTGCAACTTTTTTATATGTTCTTGATTTTCAAAAACAGAATATTGATAAGCCTTTTTCCCACTTTCTAAATCAAGCAGACTGTTAGCAATTACGAATTTAAAATCCAAGTTCGGCAAAGGATTTATGCCGCGGTTAGGTTCGTCATCATATACTTTTTCCTCTATTACCAAAGATAAAAAACACCTAAGACGAGCAATCTCGACAGCAATCGGCTGAATGTCCACACCAAAAATAGAATTTTGGATGACGCTTAATTTGCGTATATAGTCCAGCGAACCGGCATTAAACTTCTTTTCAAATTCTTTTTTGATTAGTATGCTCACATTCTCGGTTGCCTTATCAAACCAAAGGTTTGCCTCAGGGTCAACCTGCTGTAAAATGTAAACAATTTTCTGCAACATACCAATAGGGAATGCGCCTGAACCGCAAGCTGGATCCAAAACAGTTACGGTATAGAGTGCGTTTATAATAGCTCTCTTTTCAGCATTATTAAACTCTGCCAACTCATCATCCTCTTTGGCATAGCTGATAAGCGCTTTTAATCGGGAATCGTCGATACCTGTCTTAGTTTTTAAGTATTCCAAAATGCTATTGTCAACCATATAGTCAACAATATCACGCGGTGTATAAAAACTGCCGGTACTCTTTTTTGCGTTTTCACCCGTTTCGGGATTTATCTCCGCAAGTAGATTTTCAAATATTCTGCCGAGCATTTCGGGGTCTATCGACAATTCAATATCGTAGGATGTATTTTCGTCAACGGTAAAATTATACTGACTGAGCACGCCATAAAAATGCCTGAACCAATTATCGGGAATAGTCACAGTGCCGAAAGTGCCACACTGATTTACGCGGTCAAATTTATACATATCATCATTGTGAGGACTGAATAAACCGCCATTCAGATAGGGGATTTGCTGGTATATTTCCTCTTCGGCATATTTACCTTTTCTTCTGTTGCCGTTAGTATTGAGCAACTCAAAGAACAAAGGCTCAAGAACTGTATGGTAATAATTATCGGTTACTCCTGATAACGAAACCATCGATTCCGGAAGTAAAGGCAGCCCGCTTTCGCTCTTTTTTTCTTTTAAGAACCAGCAAAAGACAATTCGACCTATAAGGCGAACTGCGAACTCGGAATATTTGTTAGAGTTTGTAGCACTTTGCAATTTCAGCTGTCTTTCGTAATGACGGCCATCACGATCGCCGCCGACAAGTTCTGTAAAGCAAGCGGCAATTTCACTGTAGAACTGCTTATTCACAACTTCAACAGAGAAACGCGCAGTTAATTCTTCAAGTGAATCAACTTTGCCCTTTTCTATAAGGAACTTATAGGCAGTTTTTGTTTTTGTGCCATAGCCAAGCGCATAGGAATAACGGCGAGGATTGGAAATTACTTTTACTATTTTATCGCCGCTGAATTCATACTTACTTGTTAAAAGCGAAATCCTGTAATTATTCCTGCCTGCACTGGCAAAAGCAACGACAGCATTGTTTACCCCTTGCCCACGCAGAATACGGAACATCTCTTGCGTGATAGTAACGCGGCGCTTTTCTATACCGGGCTTGAGGATAACCTCATAAATCGTAACATCACAAGCTGCGGAATTACCTAATTGTGTTACACCTGCAAATATACTATTTTTGAACACAACGTCGTGCTTATCGCTTTTAAAATCAGGCAACAGAATATCATTTATCAGATATAAGAAGTTATCGATATGATATTCTTTTTTAAGAATTTCCTCGGCGTCCTTAATTGTTATCATCTCTTAAATCCTCTGTAAACATTATGATTTCCGTTTGGGCGTCTATACTTTCAGCTTTTTCTTTAATCTGAATTATATAATGAGCGGGAATGCGTTGTTTTAACTCGTCAATTATATCCTTTATGTTATTCTGCCGAATGGACAGCTTTGCAAGATAACGCAATTCGCCATCGCTCAGGTCATCATAAGTGCTGATAACATCCAGCAAGTCTTTCAAATAGTCCTTTTCTGCCGGATATACCGACAAAAGCTTTTTAATATTTTCTATTGCATTTGCACGCCTTTTATCAAGCTTTACTTTAGGGTAGGGCTTTTGCAATTCATCACGAAGAATTGAGAACTTTTTGTCAAGATCAACATCAAATTCGTAACTTTTCTCGTCAATATCAGCTTTAAAAAGTCCTAATACGTCTTCGGGAGAAACAATATGGGCTTTTGTTGCAAACGGTTCAGCAATAGCGAACAATGAATTATTTCCTCGCTTAGCAAAAGATATTGCACAGACTTTATTACAATTCTTACGGACAATGCGTGCCCTTTCGGGAATTTGCATTATATCATCATAAAGAGTGGTGTTGTGCTTTACTGCATTATAGATATTGCGATATTCATTGTCCCAGCTCTTTTCAGCGGCACCCGTGTCGGCTTCATCAAATTGCCTTTTGAAATAGCTTTGCAAGGTTTCGTTTGGCGTTAATGTCTTTGTGTCGCTGCCAACAATATTATTTATAAGCAGCATCTTTAAGGTAGATATACCCTTAATGAGCGTACTCCTTTCACCAATATCTGTCGGGAAAAAGTTATAAATAAAGATTTCATCGAACATCTTCTTATTTATACGGTTAATACGACCTATTCTTTGAACGACACGGGTAGGGTTATAGGGAATATCGTAGTTGATGATAACACCTGCTCTGTTCAGGTTGAAACCTTCGCTAAGGGCATCTGTTGCAACAATAATGTCGAAATTATTTTTCTGTTCTTCAGGTCTGCACGATGCGTCAAAGTTTTGTCTGACAACAGCTCTATCTATTTTCGCGGCACCACCTGTATAGAGTAAGGTTCTGAAACCATCGGCATCTAATTTTTCATGGACGTAATTTGCTGTATCTGCATAGGAAGAAAAAATAACAATTTTTCTTTCCGGCTTTTGGTCAAGCAACTTAGTTATTGTGACTTTAACCTCATTATATTTAGGGTCAAAACCTATATCTTCCGAATCGAACCACGCCTTCTTTATTTTTGTCAAAAGCCTGATGTCGCTTTCTATTGCGTCAAGATATTCTTCCTTAAACAAACTTCTTTCGAAAGGAATGGCTTTTTTCTTTATCTTTGTTACGTCTATTTCTTCATTCGATAAATCATTAATCTCTTTTAATGTTTCCTCTATTTCATCCTCATCCGGATCGGGTAAATAGCCGCGCTTTTTTATAGGCACATATCCTTTCGCCCACCATTTTTTTATATTCTCATAAGAAGTCAGGATATTTTCAAGCGTAGATTTAAAAGCAGATTTTGAGCTTTCAAACCGCATAACGAGCAATCTTTGAATAAATTTTGCCAAGTTTCTTTGGAATTGGCGAATATCAGTTTCATCAAAGAGTTCACCGTATTTTTCCATAAATCCCTGCGGATCAATTAAATATGCCGCCGGATTATAGCGTGCGCAGATAAAATCATTACTCAATTGCTCCAAAGTCCTTATATAAAGACCTCTTATTTCGGCTAAATCATATTCAACAAGCTCCGGCCCCATAACTTCTGGGAACTGTATCCCTTGAATTGTTAAATCATCTGCATACTCTTTAATTTCTTTCAAATCGATACGGCTACGACGTACAATAACTGGGTCAATGATAGTACGCAATTGCTTGCTCAATTTTTCAAGTTCAGACTTAATTTCGGCTGTAAGGTTCTTTTTTCCTTCCTTTTCTAAGCTGTTATATCTTGCTATAAGTTCACGAAAGCGCACACTTAAATTGTCAACCGAATTAATAGTTGATCTGCTGGGCGTCTGGAATAATTTTATGAGCGCAAACAAATCCTGGGGTCTGTTATTGTATGGAGTTGCAGTAAGCAGAATAACCTTATTCTCCGGATTAGAACGCGTCAATTGGTGTAACCATTGGTAGCTTTCGCTTAGCTCGTTTCTATATCTATGCGCTTCATCAATAATATACAGAATAGGATTTGGGTCGGAAGAATAAGTATTGTAAAGCTCTTCTATCTTGCCGCTGCTATAAATTTTAACTCCGCGAAGGCCAAAGTCCTGCTGATAATCATTCCATTGTTCTACAAGATGAGGAGGAGCTATTATAATTGTCCTCTTTATGTCAAGATTATAAGCTATTGCAGAAGCAATAATTGATTTGCCTAAACCAACGACATCCGCAATAATGACACCGTTATTTTTATTAATACAATCTATGCCATACTGAATAGCATCAATCTGATATTTAAGGTTGGTAAACTTACCACCAGAAATCTCATATGGCGTTTTGACATTTGTACTTTCAACAGCAGCGTACAACTCAAAAAGAATACGAATAAAAATGTGATAGGGTGATGGCTGTGCAAAAATCCACAGTTTCTTTTTTACTTCCTGAACAAAATCATCATTACCGCCAGAAACTGAAATATCAATTGTTTTACCATCCTGCCAAAGAGATTCAAACTCAGATAGATATTCTTCATACTTGTCGTTGTCACTAAACCGCTCGTTCATCTCCCCTTGTCCGAGTAATCCATTATATGTAAAATTAGAGGAGCCTGTAAAAACAACACCTTTTTGATCACCGAAACAAGAGTATTCATACTTGTTTGTTAATATGAAAGCTTTTGCATGATTAAGGGAGCTGGTAAGTCTTATTTCAAGGCTACCATCATTGAGTTTATCCAAAAACATTTTAAAAACTTTTTGACTCTCAGTTTCATCAAACTCATTTGATAAGGATGACTTATTGAATAACTCTACAAAACTATCAATATATAACCGCTTCTTTTGCAAGTTGCTCAGCTTCTTGAAACTCCTTTTGGCATAGTGCTCCAATGGTTCATCTGTGTCATCTGCGACTGCTCGACAAAGCTCACCTATAGCTTCAGGGTCAATAGTATTACCAACCAATATTCTAATTTTTTTATCTTTCAATTCTTCAGCCAAAGCATTAAAACCAGAAAAATAGAAAAATGCAGTTAAAATATTAACACTTTCAGCTTGATTCAATGCATTTTTTAATGAATCCAACATGGTCTTTTTTTTGTTATCAATAATTGAAGCCATAACCTTATCCCCTTTTACTTAATCAGTAACTATATCCATAATGTCGCCGACGTTGCAGTCGAGCAGTTTGCAGATCTTTAAGAGGACGTCCATCGAAACGGTCTCATTTTTTCCGAGTTTGGCAAGCGTCGTTGTGGAAATATCTGCTTGAAGGCGCATTTGCGTCTTTGTCATTCCCTTGTCGATGAGTAGTTTCCATAACTTATTGTAGCTGATTGCCATGCTGTCACCTCGTCCAAATCGTATTACAAAATAATTATAGCATATCCGCACGGGGATTTCAATAGGATATGCGAAATTGCTGATATATTATTTGAAAATAGTGCGGTATCCAACCGTATCGGATTCGATACGGTTAAATATTCCTATTCCGAAAAAGGTGGCTTTCCACCTTATCTCGGAGTAGAGGGAATAGGAGCAAATCGCACGAGCAAAACGGGGCACACAAAAGAACGGCAGCCCGTATGAGCTGCCGTTTGACTTTGTTCCGAATGGCTTTTTCATGTTTCCCTTATGTTACCTGCTCTGTCGGACCAGTCGGACCTGTTACGCCCGCAGTTCCCGTTGCACCCGTCGGGCCGGTCGGACCTGTGGGACCTGTAGACCCTGTGGGACCCGTGGGACCGGTTACACCCGTTGCACCTGTCGGGCCGGTTGCACCTGTGGGACCTGTGAACCCTGTGGGTCCCGTCGGGCCGGTCGGACCTACGGAAGCATCATCGCTGTATACGGCCACCTCGTTGCACTGCCAATCGCACGCACAGGGGCAACAACCGCAGGTGCAGAACCTTTTGTAAATCGTCATCTTTTCCTCCGTATTCGCGCAGATGCGCGCAGGCAATGCACGCAAATTCCGCATTGCCCGTACTATATCATAAGCGGTGATCCCATTCGGAGGTGACAATGAACCTGTCAGTCTGCATGATCGTGCGGGACGAAGAAAAGGTGCTGGAACGGTGCCTGAACAGCATAAAAGACGAAGCGGACGAAATTGTGATCGTCGATACGGGAAGCACAGACGGGACACAGGAAATTGCGCGACGCTTTACCGACCGTATTTTTTTCTTTCCGTGGACAGACGACTTTTCCGCCGCCCGCAACGCTTCCTTCCGCAATGCGCGCGGCGATCTGCTGATGTGGCTGGACGCAGACGACCTGATCGCCCCGGAAATGCTTCCGCGCCTGCGCGCGCTGAAACTGCGCATGGAAAAGGAACAGGCAGACATGGCCGTGTGCAGATATGAAAACGGCGGCTGCACCTATTTCCGTGAGCGCGTGATGCGGCGCGCATCGGGGTTTCTCTGGGAGGGGCGCGTGCACGAATGCATCACCCCGCATGGAAAAGTGATCCGGGACGACTTTACCGTTCGGCATCTGGGGAGCGAGAAGCCGCGCGGCGCGCGCAATCTTCACATCTATCAGAAATGGCGCGCCGAAGAACAGCTCGGCGGGCGAGACCTCTTTTATTACGGCCGGGAACTGTACTATAACCATCTGTATACGGAGGCTGCAGCCGTTCTGGAGGAGATGCTCGCGGGCGACGGCTGGTATGTCAACAAGATCGAGGCGTGCCGTGTACTTTCGGACTGCTATCGCATGAAAAAGGACACGGAACGCGCGCTCGACGCCCTCTTTTCTTCCTTCCGCTACGGGCTGCCGCGGGGCGGTATCTGTCATGCGGTCGGAAGGATCATGCAGGAAACGGGAAAACTGCGCGAGGCGATCTGGTGGTACGAGCGCGCCATGGAATGTCCGGACCGCTCCGCCGAAGGCGATTTTGACCTTGAAGCAGAGCGAACGCTCTTCCCCCTGCTCGGGCTTACATTCTGCCATTATGCGCTCGGAGATGAGGCAAAGGCGCGCGCCTGCCATGCCCGCGCCGCCGAACTGGCGCCCGATCACCCCTCCGTAGTGCACAACACCGCTTTCTTTGCAAAATAAAAAGGGAGGCCGTCCGGCGCTCCCCCGATCGATTCAGCCGACCTTGTCCCCTCTTCGCACAATTTCTGCGTGAACGGGGTACACGCTGTCCGGCGTCGTGATGATCTCGCCGATCTCATCGGCAATCACGCGGCCCCGGTGCGGGTTTTTGACGGAGTCGATCCTCCCGCGCACGACGGCGCGCACGTCGCTGTATTCAAACGCAAGATCGCAGTTTTCCATGGTGCAATCGATGAGCCGCAGTTTTTTGCAATAGCAAAGAGGCTGCGTTCCCCTGATATGGCAGCGGATCAGCGTCAGCCCCTCCGAATACCAGCCCAAATATTCCCCGTCCACTTCCGAATCGGTGACCGTCACATTCTTTGCATGCCAGAATGCGTCCTTCGTGTGCAGTTCGGACTTTTCGATTCGTACATCGTGCGTGTACTGAAAGGAATATTTCCCCTCAAAGCGCAGCCCACTTGCCCGAATCCCGCGGCTCCCGAAAAAGGCGTATTCGGAGTCAAGCGAACTGTTTTCAAGAACAATGCCACGGCTCTTCCAGCCGAATTCCGGGGAAGAGATATGCGTATCGGCAACATGCACATCTGCGCATTCGCGCACCGCCTTGATGCCGTTCATGGTGCATCCGGAGATCGTGACATCTTTGTCATACCAGAGCGCGGCACGGCAGTTCTGCGTCATTTCACAGCGTTCAAGGCGCGCACCGCGGACATGCCATAAGGGATATCTGAGGTCAAAAAAGCAGTCCCGCGCGAGGATTTCAGCACTTTCTTTGAGGGCGGACTCGCCGTCTTCGGCGCCCTCAAAGCGGCAGTTTTGCAAAGTCAGGCCACGGGAGGCGTAGAGCGCGCGCTCCTTCCCGAACCGCATGTCTTCCAGAGTGTTCATCGTAATCATTCCATTTGTTTTTGCATGATTATATCATACCGTCCGCACAATGTCCAATACCTGTTTTTTATCATACATCATGCGCAGAAAGCATAAAAGGGAGACCCCTGTAAGGGTCCCCCTTTTGCATTGTCTGCCGTGATCAGAAATCGACTTCGGTATCGTAGTAGCAGCACTTGAGCAGTTTTTCCATCTCCTCGACGGAAGGTTTGCGGGGATTGGAGCCCGTGCATGCGTCGCCAATGGCATTGACGGCGATGTCGTGCAGTCTTTCCAGGAAGACGTTTTCGGGAACGAAGCCCTGCTCGCAGGGATAGCTGTCAGCGCCGTAGTTCTTGATGCAGTGCGGGATATTCAGGTCGTCGTTCATCTTTCTGAGATAGTTGATGAGCGCGCGAACCTTTTCGGAATCGCTTGCACTCTTGTTGCAGATGCCCATATAATCGGCGATCTGGCCATAGCGCTTGCGGGCCGTCAGGTTCTTCGCGTTGAAAGCGATGACCTTGGGCAGGTACATGGCGTTTGCAGCACCGTGAATGATGTGCGCGCCGTAGTCAGCGAACGCCGCGCCCGTCTTGTGCGCCATCGAGTGGACGATGCCCAGGAGCGCGTTGGAGAACGCCATGCCGGCAAGGCACTGTGCGTCGTGCATTGCATCGCGCTTTGCCATGTCGCCGTTGTAGGAAGCGACGAGGTCGTTCTGGATCATCTTGATCGCGAAGATCGCAAGAGGATCGGTATAGTTGCAGTTTGCGGTGGAGACATAGGCCTCGATCGCGTGCGTCATTGCGTCCATACCCGTGTGCGCAACGAGCTTCTTGGGCATCGTCTCCGCAAGCTCGGGATCGACGATCGCAACGTCGGGCGTGATCTCGAAGTCGGCGATCGGGTATTTGATACCCTTATGATAGTCCGTGATGATGGAGAACGCGGTGACCTCCGTCGCAGTGCCGCTCGTCGAGGAGATCGCGCAGAATTTTGCCTTCTTTCTCAGCTGAGGGATCCCGAAGACCTTGCACATCTCTTCAAACGTGATGTCGGGATACTCATACTTGATCCACATCGCTTTCGCCGCGTCGATGGGAGAACCGCCGCCCATTGCGATGATCCAGTCGGGCTCGAACTCAAGCATTGCCTGAGCGCCCTTCATGACCGTCTCAACGGAAGGATCGGGCTCGATGCCCTCAAAGAGCTTGACCTCCATGCCCGCTTCCTGCAGATAGGAGACCGCCTTGTCCAGGAAGCCGAATTTCTTCATCGACCCGCCGCCGACGCAGATCATCGCCTTTTTGCCCTGGAACGTCTTGAGCGCTTCCATGGCGCCCTTTCCATGATACAAATCTCTGGGTAACGTAAACCTTGCCATACAACTTACTCCTTTGATTTTTGCGAACAGAATATGTTCACAATTTTTCCATGGGATATTATACACGCACAAAAAGCGTTCGTCAAGACCCAAATCGAAAATTTTTCCGATTTTTTGGGAAAAAGTTTGCGCGCCGCCCGCATACTCTGCGGGCGGCGCACCTTATTTTCCGCTGTCGCCGTAGTTGGAAAGGACGCGCGCGCTCGGATCGTTCACGTCGCACCCCTGCCAGTTTTTGTTGGGCATCCAGAAATCCGTCACCATATACGCCTGCCCGGGATAATACTTTTCGAAGATCTCCCGGTACAGAAGGCTCTCTTTTGTGAAGGGCGTCGCGTGGTAGTCATACCTCTGCGCGCGCCGCCGCCAGTCGTCGCCGTACAGCCGTTCGGCATGTGCTTTCAGATCGTCCACCATCGAATGCCCCACCGCGTCCGAAAACGCCGCCTTCTCGCGCATGAGGATGTCCTGCGGCAGCCAATCTCCCTGCGCGAAAGCGCGGCGCAAAAGGTACTTGCCCTTGCCGCAGCGGTTGCGTTTCATTTCCGGATCAATGCTCATGACGTACCTGACGAAATCAAGGTCGCCGAAGGGCACGCGCGCCTCCATCGAATGCACGCTGATACAGCGATCCGCACGCAGCACATCGTACATGTGCAGTTCGCGGATCCGCTTTTGCGCCTCCGCCTGGAATGCCGCCGCCGAGGGCGCAAAATCGGTGTACTTGTAGCCAAACAGTTCGTCGGAGATCTCCCCCGTCAGCAGCACGCGCACATTCGTCGTGCGGTGGATCTCGCGGCAGACGAGGTACATACCGACAGACGCACGCACGGTAGTGATGTCATACGTTCCGAGCGCCGCAATGACCTGTTCGAGAGCGGCAAGCACGTCTTCGCGCGTCATGTAAATTTCATGGTGGTCGGCACGGATATGCGCAGCAACTTCGCGGGCATATTTCAGATCGATGGCGTCCTCGCGCATACCGATCGCAAAGGTGCGCACGGGTTTCCCCAGAAGCCGCTCGCCGACGGAACAGACGAGCGAGCTGTCAAGTCCGCCCGAAAGCAAAAAACCGAGGGGCGCGTCGCTGTCCAGCCGCTTCCGGATGCCCGCAATGAGCTTATCGCGGATGGAGGCGCACACCTCGTCCGGGTCGCCGCGCACATATTCCCCGACGTCGGCAATGTCGCAGTAGGTATGGAATTTTCCTTTATAATAATATTTCCCCGGCGGAAAGGGCATGATGCGCCCCGCGACCAGACCGACAAGATTTTTGGGCTCGCTCGCGAACACGATCGTGCCGTCCCGAAGATAACCGTAATAGAGCGGACGGATGCCGATCGGATCGCGCGCCGCAATGTATTCGTTCTGCCGCGCATCGTACAATACGAGCGCAAATTCGGCATCGAGCATACTGAACATACCTGTCCCATATTCTGCATACAGGGGCAGCAGGACCTCGCAGTCGCTCTCCGAACGAAAGACATATCCTTTCCCTTCCAGCACGCGCTTCCACGAACGGAACCCGTAGATCTCGCCGTTGCAGACAAGCATGCTGCCGTTCAGCGTAAAAGGCTGCATCCCTGCAGCGTTCAGCCCCATGATCGCAAGGCGGTGAAATCCCATAAAGCCGCCCGGCGTCTCTTCCAGAGCCGTCATATCCGGCCCGCGCGAAAGCGCCCTGTAAAAGCAGCGCTCCATCTCCTTGCGGGACACGTTTTTCCCCGTACAGCAAAAAATCGAACACATCATCTGCTCCTTTGTCTGCTCTGCGAAAAATTCTTCCGTTCCGCATCAGTTCCCGACGTACAGCTGACGGTACGGATTCCCGCTGTCCGGCGTCAGACGGATATAGTGCGTCCGCAATAAGGGCGCAGGATCCCTTTCAAACAGAGAACACCATTCGCGCACGAGCGCTTCCGCCTCGTCCGGAAGCGTTCCGATCTCTTCCGCGCGCACCTGCGCGGGCAGTCTTGCGGGAAGCTCGGAACCGCGTAAAAAGATCTCGCCCCCATGCATCCCCGTACCGCAGAAGTTTCCGACGATGGGTCTGCCGTCCTCATGCAGGCCGAGCACGATGATCACGCCTCCCGCCTGATATTCGCCCAAAAAGCTGCCCGCTCTTCCGCCGATGACGATGGCGGGCCTGTTTTCACGATACGCCTTGATATGGATCCCGCAGCGATACCCGACGTCCCCGCGGACAAAGATCTTTCCGCCGCGCATGGCGTATCCCGTTGCATCGCCGGCGCTTCCGTCCACGACGATCTCGCCGCCGTTCATCGTGTCGCCCGTGGCCTCCTGTACATTGCCTCTCACGCGGATCACTCCCCCGTTGAGGTAGGCGCCGAGCGCGTTTCCCGGCGTTCCGTCGATCTCAAGAAAACAATCCGAAAGCCCCGTGCCGATATAGCGCTGTCCGACACAATGCCCGATCCGTATTTCACGGGTCCCGGCTGCGCGCAGCGCGGCATTGAGAGCGACGCTCTCCATTTTGTTTGCATCAATCGTCTGCATCGTCATCCTCACATATTCTCGCCCGCATACCGGACGCCCAGAAGGGAAAGTTCCCTGTCCGTCATTCCGACGCCGCGCAGCATGAGCCGGTTTCCGCGCAGCGCTTCAACAGAGTTGATCCCCATGCCGCCCATCATCTCCTGGATCTCATGTTTCCATGCAGTGACAAGATTGACAAGCCGACGGTAGCCTGTTTCGGGATCAAGTCGTTTCACAAGTTCGGGACGCTGCGTCGCGATCCCCCAGTTGCAGTTGCCCGTATGACAGCTGCGGCACAGATGACAGCCGAGCGCGAGCAGAGCCGCCGTGCCGATATAACAGGCATCCGCGCCCAAGGCGATTGCCTTGACAACGTCGGCGCTCGAACGAACGGAGCCGCCCGCGATCAGAGAGACTTCGTCGCGGATCCCCTCTTCCCGCAGGCGCTGGTCGATCTGCGCAAGCGCAAGTTCGATGGGGATTCCGACGTTGTCGCGGATCCTCGTCGGCGCGGCGCCCGTTCCGCCGCGGTAGCCGTCAATGGCAATCATGTCCGCTCCGCTGCGCGCAATGCCGCTGGCGATCGCCGCCGCATTATGCACCGCCGCGACCTTGACGATCACGGGTTTCTGATAGTTTGTAGCCTCTTTCAGCGAAATGACGAGCTGACGCAGATCTTCGATCGAATAGATATCGTGATGCGGAGCGGGGGAAATCGCATCTGCTCCCTGCGGGATCATGCGCGTTTCCGACACGTCTTCCGTAATTTTTGCTCCGGGCAGATGTCCCCCGATTCCGGGCTTGGCCCCCTGCCCCATCTTGATCTCGATCGCGGCCGCCCTTTCCAGATATTCCTTGAACACGCCGAACCGTCCGCTGGCCACCTGAACGATGGTGTTGCCGCCGTACCTGTAAAAATCCCTGTGAAGCCCGCCCTCGCCCGTATTATAATACGTTCCGAGTTCCTCTGCCGCGCGCGCAAGCGCCTCGTGCGCGTTGTAGCTGATCGAACCGTAGCTCATGGCGGAAAAAAGTACCGGGACTTCCAGCCTGAGCTGCGGCGCAAGAGTGTTTTTCAGACGGCCCTGCGCGTCGCGTTCGATCCGGGCTGTGCGCTTCCCGAGCCACAGGCGCGTCTCCATCGGTTCCCGCAGAGGGTCGATGGGCGGATTGGTCACCTGCGAGGCATTGATGAGAAGCCTGTCCCAGAAGACCGGCTGCGGATTGGGATTGCCCATCGAGGAAAGCAGGATACCGCCCGATTCCGCCTGTTTATAGATCTCATGCATCGTCTGCATGCTCCAGTTGGCGTTGGGTCTGTATGCGTCGTCTGATTTCACGACCTTCAGCGCATGTGTCGGACACATGCAGACACAGCGATGACAGTTGACGCACTTTGCGCTGTCCGCACGCATTCTGCCCGTTTTTTTATCATACGTATGCACAAGAAAGGAACATTCCCGTTCACACAACCGGCAGTTGACACAGCGTTCGGCGCTGCGGACAACTTCAAATTCAGGGGGAAGATACATACTCATTGCACCGCCTCCCTGTCATAAAGTTCGTAGATGACCGGTTCGCCGCCGGCAGGCGAGAATACCTTGTCAAGATCGGGGGAGATCTTCCTGATGGCGCTCTCCTCACTGGCGATATAGGCGATATCCCCTTTCTCCGCGCAAACCGTTGAACGGAGTTTGAGCCTGTCGCCCAACGCCATCAGTCCGCCCGTATATCCGAGAATTATGGAGAAAGGCCCCGTCACAAGCAGCGAGGGGAACATTCTGCGCAGCAGAGTCTCCTGACGGCGGGTCGATTCCTCCTTTTCGGCGATGGTGCTCCAGAAAGAGGCGGCAACGACATGCGCCGTCTCTTCGAGCGTGAGCCCGCGCCGCCGAATCAGATAATCGACGATATATGTGATGACTTCCGTATCCGTGTGCAGCGTACACTGATACCCGAACATCTCGATATAGCGGCGGTTGGCATCATAGGACGAAATTTCCCCGTTATGCACCACGGAAAAATCAAGCAGCCCGAACGGGTGCGCCCCGCCCCACCAGCCCGGCGTATTGGTGGGATACCGGCCGTGACATGTCCAGGCATAGCCGGCATATTCCTCCAGCCGATAAAATCGTCCGATGTCCTCAGGATAGCCGACACCCTTGAAGATGCCCATATTTTTTCCGCTGGAAAAGACATACGCTCCCTCGATCTGCGCATTCACACGGTTGACGCACCGCGCGACATATTCCCTCTCATCAAGATGGCTCCTTGCGAGTTTCCGCGGAAGCGGCGCCAGAAAATAGCGGAAGATGAGCGGTTCATCGGTGACCGCAGGAAGTTTACGCGTCTGAATTTCCGATGAGTAAACGATCTCAAAGTGACGCCCGATGAACGCCTCCGTCTCCGACTGAGCGTCCTTCCCGTCATAAAAGAGATGAAACGCATAAAAATCCTTATAGTGCGGATAGATCCCGTACCCCGCAAATCCGCCGCCCAGACCGTTGGAACGATCGTGCATGACGGAAATCGCCTCGATCATGCCCTCACCGCTCATCACGCCGCCGCTGCGGTCGATGACGCCGGCAACGGCGCAGCCGGAGAGATTTCTGAACTGACCTTCTTTCAACATACCATGCTCCTCATACGGATCAAAATATGCGTCCGTGTTTTTCATTATAAATTTTGAAGTGCGCGGACGTCAAACAAATAATGGTTTTCCGGACTTCACCATTTTGAATATTTTATATAATCACAGATTATGCCATCACCCAAAGAAGCGCCTTCCGCCGCGAACGGCGAAAGACGCTCCTTTATGAGAAAGCATGTATGGGCAATATCAATTCGCCGTACTTTCCGCGTCCTGCAGCGCTTCATAGCCGCTCTCGCCCGTACGGACGCGCACCACACCCTCTACATCATAGACGAATATCTTTCCGTCGCCGATATGACCCGTGAAGAGCGCCTTGCGCGCAGCATCCACGACCGTCTCCACAGGAACTTTGCTGACTACAACTTCCACTTTGACCTTGGGCAGCAGGTCCATATCCACCTTGACACCGCGATAGTACTCTGCCGCACCCTTTTCGACTCCGCAGCCCAGCACCTGCGTGACGGTGATGCCCGTTACGCCGACCTCTGCAAGCGCCGCCTTCAATTCATCGAATTTCGACTGTTTGGTCAGGATCACGACTTTGGAGATCTTGCTCTTTTTCGCGCTTTCCCGAATGTCCGGGATCGGGATCGTTTCATCGGGTTTTCCGACATCTGCGCTCAACCCTTCCGGATCAAGCATTTCCGCCGCCAAGGGAACGGGCGCAAAATCCGCATAGGCACTGACAAGCCCGTGTTCATACTTATCGAGGCCTTCGATCGCTCCGCCATCGCCCCGGATACGATCGTCGCCGTCGTCGCACAGAACACAAGGTTAAAGAAGAAATTGGACCAGTCATACGTCGCAAAATTTGTGATGAAATCAACGTTCGGAACTCCGATGAGCCCGAACAGCGCGTCCTCGCCCATCAGAAGCCCTGCGCCGAGCAGAACGAACACCACCGTGCACGCGTAAAGCCCGTTTCCACCATGGCAAATCCCGCCTGCATGAACCAGACAAGAATGGCGCCGATCAGAAACCATACGCCGGATGAGGTAAATATTCCGTCCATCTGCTCCTCTCGATATGCGCTTGCTCTGAAATCATGTCACAGCCGCCGCACATCATTTCTGATAAAATCTGACTTGATTATATCGCCGTACCGGGCAATTGTCAAACATTTGGAACTGTTTAGCTTCTTTGCTATTTTTGATATTATCTATAAGAAAAACGAATAATATAAAAGCGGTGTTTCGCGAAAAACCCGCGAGACACCGCTTTTGTAAAATATGAATCAAAAGATATAGTATTTTTACTTATATCCGAAAGAAGCGTCTTATTCCCACTCGATGGTCCCGGTGGGCTTGGGCGTCAGATCGTACAAAACACGGTTGACCCCCTTCACTTCATGCGTGATGCGCTGCGTGATGTGCTGCAAAAGCGCAAAGGGAACGTCCTCGACGGTGGCGGTCATGGCGTCGCGTGTGTTGACGGCGCGCAGGATCACGGGATACTCGAAGGAGCGCTTGCCGTCCCTGACGCCGACCGATCTGAAATCGGGAACGACGGTGAAATACTGCCAGACCTTTCCCGCAAGCCCGTTCTTTGCAAATTCTTCGCGGAGAATGGCGTCCGATTCGCGCACAGCCTCCAGCCGATCGCGCGTGATCGCGCCCAGGCAGCGGACGCCCAGACCGGGGCCGGGGAAGGGCTGACGCTCCACCATGCCTTCGGGCAGACCGAGCGCCTTTCCGACGACGCGCACTTCGTCCTTGAACAAAAATTTAAGGGGCTCCACCAGCTCGAACTTCAGATCTTCCGGAAGCCCGCCCACGTTGTGGTGCGCTTTGACGGAGCCGCTCTCTAAGATATCCGGATAGATGGTGCCCTGCGCAAGAAAACGGATCCCCTCCTGTTTTCTTGCCTCTTCTTCAAACACGCGGATAAATTCTGCGCCGATGATCTTGCGCTTTTTTTCGGGTTCCGCGACGCCCTCCAGTTTTTTGAGGAAGCGCTCCGCGGCGTCCACATAGACGAGGTTGGCGTCCATCTGATTGCGGAACACCTCCACGACCTGCTCGGGCTCGCCCTTCCGCAAAAGCCCGTGGTTGACGTGCACGCACACGAGATTTTTGCCGATCGCCCGAATGAGAAGTGCGGCGACGACGGAAGAATCCACGCCTCCCGAAAGTGCAAGAAGCACTTTTCCGTCCCCCACCTGCGCCCTGACGGCCCTGATCTGCTCGTCGATGAATGCCTCGGCGAGCGCCGCCGTCGTGATGCGTTCCATGCTTTCCGGTCTTACGTTGCTCATAGCTTTCTCCTGTATATTTATTTTGCATCTTGTCTGTGCTCAATTAAACCCAACTTCTTTAGCCGCGCTCGAATTCCTTCAGGGGTACGCTTTAAAGTAATGGAAATCTCGGAAACCGAAACATTCTTTTGAAACAAATCCACCATGCATTCTTCTTGAGCAGATGTCCATGGAGATCCCTGCAATTCAGCTTCAGAAACAATATCCACCTGCCCTTTTAAGATGACTTCCATACTGTCAATTAAAAATTTTTGCGCTTCTTGATTATATAAAATTACTGTATATGTTCCGTTACTACCGTTTCGCTCCTCTGTAAATATACCAATCGATAGACCTAACTTGGTGGGGCGTTTGCGCACTACCCCTTCTGAATTTGTATATGTTTCCAAGAGTTCGGCCTTTATTAGAAAATCAGTTACTGTACGATAGGGGAGTTTTTTCATATTATCCGCTTTTAACTGATTCAACCGTTTGACAAATTCGCTTATACTTAAAGGAGTATCGGCAGGAACATAATTGGATAACATTTGAGAGGTCATTGAAAAGGGCTGTTTCTTTTTACGAATTGCACCTGACATCCTATCATCAGAAGTGAACTCAGTCTCAGAAGTCTCAATTTTATCTGCAAACGTCTCAAACACATCGATCTTCAAGGTTTGGCATGCAGCAACAATGACTATTTTAGAAAATCTCTTCTTGTTTAGTAATTTTAGTGTTTTAGCTTGTAATTGTCTTATCCTCTCTCGAGAAACACCGAATTGTCCCCCTATATGTTCAAGAGTCTGTTTCCTATAACCGAACAATCCATAACGTTGATAAAGGATATCACAATTTTTACTCGTTCTTGAGTAAGAAATCAAATATACACGAAGTGCAAAATCGATATTTTGCATTAAAATATGCAACCCTTCACCTTGTAAATAAGTAATCTGTTCTTGGCTAAAATTGGCAAATTTTAATATAGAGCTAATCCTGCATTCTTCCCCAAATACATCTTTTAGAAGTTCATTAAGACTAACAATATAATCTCTTAATTCATTATCCATAGATGCTAAAACACCTCTCATTTTTAAGCGCTTTTTAACTTTAGTAGGTCTGTCGCTAACTTATTCGGACTTCCGCAGAGTCCACAGACACGTCCGCCCGCGGCGTCTTATTCCCACTCGATCGTTGCCGGGGGTTTGGAGGTGATGTCGTACACGATACGGTTGGCGTGCGGCACCTCGTTGGTGATCCGGTTGGAAATTCTTTCCAAAACGTCGTAGGGAATGCGCGCCCAGTCCGCCGTCATGGCGTCCACGCTCGTCACGGCGCGCAGGGCGATGACGTTTTCATACGTACGGAAATCCCCCTGGACGCCCACCGTTTTGCTGTTGGTGATGACCGCAAAGTACTGCCAGATCTTGCCGGCAAGCCCCGCTTTGGCCACTTCCTCCCGGAAAATGTAGTCCGCGTCGCGGAGGGTCTCCAGCTTTTCGCGCGTGACCTCCCCCATGATGCGAATGGCAAGCCCGGGGCCGGGGAAGGGCTGACGCTGCACGACGGAATCGGGCAGGCCCAGCTCGGCGCCGACGCGGCGCACCTCGTCCTTGAACAGATCCCGCAACGGCTCCACGATCTCCTTGAAGTCGACGACGGAGGGAAGCCCCCCGACGTTGTGATGCGATTTGATGACGGCGGACTTGTCCTTGCCGCTCTCGATGACGTCGGGATAGATGGTGCCCTGCACCAGAAAGTCCACAGCCCCGATCTTCTTCGCCTCGATCTCGAACACCTTGATGAATTCCGCGCCGATGATCTTGCGCTTTTCCTCCGGTTCGCAGACGCCTTCGAGCTTTTTCAGGAAGCGCTCGCCCGCGTCCGCGCGGATCAGATTCATGCCGAGGCCGTCTTTGAACACCGACATGACCTCTTCCGACTCGCCCTTTCTGAGGAGCCCGTGATCGACGAACACGCAGGTGAGCTGACTGCCTACGGCGCGGTGCACGAGTGTTGCCGCAACGGCGGAATCCACGCCCCCGGACATGGCGCACAGCACCTTTTTATCGCCGATCTTTTCTTTCAGCAGCGCGACCTGTTCGGCGACGAAGCCGCCCATCGTCCAGTCCCCTTTCGCCCCGCACACGCGGTAGAGGAAATTTTCCAGCAGCTTGTTCCCGTATTCCGAATGCACGACTTCCGGGTGGAACTGCACGCCGTAGATCGCTTTTTCCGCGTTTCCGTAAACGGTGACGGGGCAGGTCGGCGTGGACGCGAGCACCGCAAACCCGTCGGGAACTTCCGTCACATGATCGGTATGGCTCATCCAGCAGACGCTCGTCTGCGGGATCCCCTCGGAGAGCGGGCTCTCTTTCAGAAAGGAAAATTCCCGCTTGCCGTATTCGCTCATAGCGGCGTGCTCCACCTTTCCGCCGAGCGTATATGCGATCAGCTGGCTTCCGTAACAGATCCCGAGCACGGGGATCCCGAGTCCGAGCACCGCCCTGTCGATATGCGGCGCGGCGGGGTCGTAAACACTGTTCGGCCCGCCCGTAAAAATAATTCCGATGGGATCGTAGGCCCTGATCTCCCCGACCGTCATATCGCAGGGTTTCAGATCGCAGTATACCCCGAGGTCGCGCGCGCGGCGCGCAATGAGCTGATTGTACTGCCCGCCGAAATCAAGGACGAGCACGCGCTGATGTTGCATTCTTTTCTTCTCTCCGTGTTATCATTGGAAAAACGCCCGGATTGGGCGTTTTTTGTTGTGTCAGTTTCTGACCGTATAGTTGGGCGCTTCCTTGCTGATCGAAATATCGTGAGGGTGGCTTTCCAGAAGGCCCGCGTTCGTGATGCGGATAAATTCGGAATTTTTGCGAAGATCTTCGATGTTCGCTTTGCCGCAATATCCCATGCCCGAACGAATGCCGCCGACCAGCTGATAGACGATCTCCGAAACGGTCCCGCGGTAAGGGACGCGCCCCTCCACGCCCTCCGGCACAAATTTTTTGTTGTTTTCCTGGAAGTATCTGTCCTTGGAACCAACGGCCATCGCCGAAAGCGAACCCATGCCGCGGTAGACCTTGAAACTTCTGCCCTGATACAGCTCCACTTCGCCGGGGCTTTCCGCGGTGCCTGCCAGCAGCGAGCCGATCATAACGGCGCTGCCGCCCGCCGCAAGGGCCTTGACGATATCGCCCGAATACTTAATGCCGCCGTCCGCGATGATGCGCTTTCCGAGCTTGTCCGCCATTTCCGCGCAGTCCATGATCGCAGTGAGCTGCGGCACGCCGATCCCGGCGACAACGCGCGTCGTACAGATGGAACCGGGGCCGATGCCGACTTTGACGATATCCGCGCCCGCCTTGACGAGCGCCTCCACCGCGCCGGCCGTGGCAACGTTGCCCGCAATGAGGGGAACGTTCGGATACTTGGCTTTGATCTCCTCGACCTTGTTCAGCACCATGCGCTGATGCCCGTGCGCCGTGTCGATCGCAATGACGTCCACTTTCGCTTCGACGAGCGCGGCAATGCGCTCCATCGTGTTTGCCGCCGTGCCGACCGCCGCGCCGACAAGGAGTCTTCCGTTCCTGTCGCGGGCAGAATTGGGATACTGAATGCTCTTTTCGATATCCTTGATCGTGATGAGGCCCTTCAGATACCCCTTTTCATCGACGATGGGAAGTTTTTCGATGCGATGCTTTCCGAGGATCTTCTGCGCGTCCTCGAGCGAAGTGCCGACGGGCGCGGTGACAAGGTTTTCCTTGGTCATCACATTTTCGATCGGCTGCTCGAAATTGGTTTCAAACCTTAAATCGCGGTTGGTAAGAATGCCGACGAGTTTTCCGTTTTTGGTGATGGGCACGCCGCTGATGCGATAGCGCTCCATGAGCGCGACGGCATCTTTGACGAGGTTCTGGGGCTCCAGATAGAACGGATCGGTGATGACCCCGTGCTCCGAACGCTTGACCTTGTCCACTTCCTTTGCCTGTTCTTCCACGGACATATTCTTGTGAATGATGCCCATTCCGCCCTCACGCGCCATTGCGATCGCGAGGCGGCTCTCCGTAACGGTATCCATCGCGGCGGAAAGAACGGGAATGTTGAGATGGATCCCCGGGGCGAGCGTCGTTCTCAGATCCACCTGGCTGGGCAGCACCTCGGACGCCTGCGGAATGAGGAGGACATCGTCAAACGTCAGCCCTTCCTTAACGATTTTGCTCATCTGCTATTACCTCCAGAATGTTTACAAGATTGGTATAAAGTTCGTTCTGCTCAAAATCCTTCCCCCCGAACGCCGTGAGCAGCTTTCCGCAGAATGCGGCGTCCGCATTCCCGGCCGCTTCCGTTGCAAGCAGATACGCCGGATTCCCGGAGGGGAAATCCTCCGCCGTTTCATTCAGAGCCAGATCGATCGCCGTCTGCAATTCCTCGTCGCTGTCGGCAAGACGGTACTTGACGCAGGCGCCCAGCCCGCACACATAGTCGCGGTAGCTGTATGTGATCTCTTCCCCGCCGACGACGACGGGCGGCGTCTGCGAATCGCGGAGCGCACACAGTTCTTCAAACCCTTCCGCAGCGTAGAGCGTATCGAAACGTTCCTCCGCCTTCTCGTCCCTGCCGAGCGAAGCGGCGAGCTCAAACGAACGCGAAAGATAGGCAAGATCCCCCGATCGCTCATACTCCTGATAGGCATAGTCCGAACTGATGGCGTTCATGCCGAGGGAATATGTCAGATCGGACATTGCGGCCGGCACGCACAGCGAAGCAACGCCGAACGCGGCAACCGCAAGGACGATGACGACCCCGAGCGTGATGATCGCCGTTTTCAGAATAACTTTCTTCATAAAAATAAAGACCGAACGGTACCTCTGTTTCGTATTGGTTTTGTCTGCCGCAAATCTTACGATAGATTTTGTCTATTTTAGCACACGCGCGGGGAAAATGCAACCGAATCCGTAAAAAAAATGAGAAAAGTCATTTTGACGGCGCGGTGCGCATATGGTTATGGCATGAAGAAACGCACTTTTTGCGCCCTTGCGCTTGCAGGGCTTCTGCCCCTGCTTTCCGCCTGCGCCCCGTATGATTACTCCGACCGCGTCTCGGAGATCCGCTCCGACCTGTTTCTTGCCGAAACAGAGCAATTTTCGCTGACCGTCGCATGCGTCTCCCGCGAATATCCGTACGCGGACGACGGGATCCCCTGCCCCATGACGGACACCGTGGAGGTGTCCATCGTCCCCGCCGAGGCCTTTTCCGGCACGGTGGAAGTCTACTGTGAGGACGGCTGGGGCGGCGAAGCCTCTTTCTCGGCCGTATTCGGCGACTACCGCTTTTCGCAGGGCGTGGACGCATTCCCGGAAAACAGCATTTCCCTGCGCGTGGCGTGGGGAGACGAGAGCATCGAGCTCGCTGCGACCAGCGTCCGAACGGAGGCGACGATCACGCCGCAGGAGGCGCTTTCCGTCATCGTGGAGGCAGAAAAGGAGACGCTCGGCCGCATGGAAAGGGACGGCGCATTCTGCGGAGAGTTCTGCGTGCGGCTGCTGCGGCGGGACAAAAATTACTACTATACCGCCGTAACGGACGGAACGGAGCGCACCGCGCTCCTGATCGACGCCGAAACGGGAGAGATCCTTGCCAGAAGGACCGACACGCTGTAACCCCCGGCCGGAAACCCCTTTGCATAAAGACCGGCTTCGTCCGCCGCTTTGCGTCCGATCAAATCCCCGCCGCCCGCAACGGGCGGCGGTTTTCACGCAATTTTCCCCTTTCGCAGTTGACAGCCCGCGAAAAAAGGAATATACTGAACGATGTAAATTCTGACCAAGGAGGAAACGCGCCGTGAAAGTCGTCAGACGGATCGCCTTTATTTTTCTCGCCGTCCTGTTCGGCATCATTGCTTTTCTCACGCTGCTGTGTGCGGCGCTGCTCATTGCCGATGCAGCCGTCGATGCGAGCGCGCGCGTCCTTCCTTCCTATGCACGCGAAGACATCGCGCAGCTCCTCGAACGGGAGAGCTGGTCGGAGAGCGACTATGAGACGCTCTATCTGCAGACGGGGCTCGGGCGCGCAGCGCTCGATGAAATGAAGGACGACCCCGAACGCATTCTTACCTTTCAGGACGCCCTCTTCTATGACGGAGATCTTGCGCATGAAGAGGTGGCCGTCACGACCAAGCGCGACATTTTTGCCGATACGAGATACCGCGCGCCCATGGTCGACCTGCAGGACGGCGACGTGCTCATCACGTCCACCTGCCATTCGTTCGGTTGGCGGAACGGGCATGCGGCCCTTGTCGTCAACGGTGCAAACGGCTCGCTGCTGGAATCCGTGTCGCTCGGCATTCCGAGCACGATCACAGCCTATGGAAGCGACTGGTTCTGCTACGGGACCAACTTTATGGTCCTGCGGCTGAAAGACGCCGGCGAAGAGGCGCGCGCCGAGATCGCGCAGACGGCACGGGAGCGGCTCTACAATGTCCCATATTCCCTGACCGTCGGATTCCTGTCCCCCAAGGACCAGGGTGAAACCCCGCAGGGAACGCACTGTTCACACCTTGTCTGGCAGGCCTATCACTACTTCGGCTACGACATCGATTCGGACGGCGGCCCCCTCTGCACGGCGCAGGACATCTCGCGCAGCGATCTGTTTGAAGTCGTGCAGGTCTTCGGCTTCGACCCCGTCAAACTGTGGTGACCCCTTCCCCGCCCGTATTTCGCAATCTTACAAGACATCAACGGCGCGGCAGTCCGGGAGGGACTGCCGCGCCTGTCATTACAGATCGATCCTGCAAAAACGTTTTACGGAAAGCCGTACCGCACCCCATACTGCCAAAACGTAAAAGAGAATACCGGTACCGAAAACGGCAAGCTTGATACTCATTGCATTCGGATCCGGCGTGTTGAGTACGTCGCGGACAAACGGGACCGTATGACGGCAGATCAGAAAGACGGCAATGAGCATAAATTCGGCTATACTTGCAAGAAGAAACGGAACGCCGACTTTTTCAGGCGCTCCCCAATACAACGGAAAGAAAATAAGATCGAACAATCCGAGGATGAACGCGCCGCCGCCCAGAAAAGCGGTATTTGCCATAAGCCCCGCCTGATTGACCTGCGCCTGCGAAGAAAAACAAAGCTGTTTGACCGAAGTCGTACAAGCAGCAAGCGCCAACAATGCGACCTGCAGGATCACACACATAAAAATACGCGCACGCGCAACGTCCCCTTTCTTTACAGGAAGAGCACAGGAAAACGACGCATCTCCGTTTTCCCGCGCCGTCAGACAGATAAAGAATACGGATAGCCCCGAAAAGAAAAACATGACCTCATACGGATAAGAGGGAATAAATACAAATCCGGCAAACGCAAGAAAGATCAGAGCCGTCGGATGCAGACAAAGGCGGAACTCTTTTTTCAACAGAGCCTTCATTCCTCTTTCCTCCTTTCTTCCAGTTCCAGACAGACCATGATCTCTTCGAGCGTAGCCGGACGTGACCGTGCGCCCGCGCCCTTTCCGCGTGGCAGCAATCCCGTGCAGCCATTTCTCCCGACATGGATCCCCAACGCCCCCGTTTCACGCGCTTGCGCTTCATCGGAAAATTCAACAAACGCATATGCGTTGAGAAGCTCCGGAAGCGCTCCTGCGGCAAGCATACGCCCTCCCGATAAAAAAACTATGTCATCCGCCGCGCGCATCAGATCAGAAGGAATATGCGTTGAAAAGAGAACGCCCGCCCCCTCTTCCCGTGCAAGTCGCACGATCTCCGCGCAAAACTCCTCACGCGACAAGGGATCGAGTCCGCTCGTCGGTTCGTCCAAAATCAACAACCGTGCACCGTGTGAAAGCGCGAGCGCAAGATAAAATTTCACTTTCATGCCGTCTGAAAGCGCGGCGATTTTTTTCCCCGGATCAATTCCGTATCCGTCAAGGCGTGTACAAAAGTTCCTCTCGTCCCACGCAGTATAAAAGGGAGCGACGGCACGCGCGACCGCGCGCACCGTCTTTTGCGGATAGTAACGAAATCCGCCGCCCACATAACCGATCAGCGATTTTACCACGCGTTCTTCCCGGCGAAAAGAATGCCCGAATACCTCGCATTCGCCCTCGGCGGAGACAAGCCCGACGATCGATTTCAGAAGCGTTGTCTTGCCCGCTCCGTTTGCTCCGATCAGGCCGCATATCCTGCCGGCTTCCAGCGAAAATCCGATGCTGTTCAGTTCAAAGGCGGGATATTTCTTTTGCAGTCCGTACACGGAAAGCGCAGTCATTCTTTATCGCCTTTCGTCTCATTCACCGCGCGGAAAAACGCATCCAGATATGCATAGGGCTGCAACGCGATCCCCTGTCCCTTATCCGCCATCAGAACAAGTTGATCGCCCGCAGTAAGTCCGAACATATCACGTACCTCCTTGGGAATAACGATCTGACCTTTGGGCCCGATCTTTACCGATGCAAGATACTTCCCCGCCGGAAATTTGTTTTCCATAGTCATCTCCTTATGTTGGAAAAGTATGAATTTTCTTACTTTTGATATATTATAAAACGCCTGACGCATGTTGTCAAGCGTTTTATCGTAATATTGTATCAATTCACATATTCCGACAGGATCTGATTCTGCACGAACAGATATTCGTCTTTGATGCGGGTGACGTCCCCTTCTTCCTGCAGATACTTCCTTGTCCGTCCGTAGGCCGCGGAAAAATCCTGCTTCCAGTCCGAACCGAACGCCTTGCGGTACTCCCCGGCATTCACGCCGTACACCGTGCGCAGCCCCAGCATGACAAACTCGAACCGCGCGTCACGGTCGCTCACTTCCTCGTTGTCGATCACGGGATAGAAGCCCGAAAGGATACATTTCATGTACTCGTCCAGGTCCGTGGTGTTGAGCAGCCGCCGCCCGGAAAAGAACGAACTTGCCGCAACGCCCAATCCGACGTACTCGCCGCGCTTCCAGTAGTTGAGATTGTGCCTGCTCTCGTACCCTTTTTTACAGAAATTGCTCACCTCGTACCGGTAAAAGCCCTTTTCGGCAAGCAGTTCCCGGCCGTAATCATAGAGCGACGCGACCTCATCCCCGTCGGGCAGTTCGCCGTTCAGATAGTCGGTGTAGATGGGCGTGCCGTCCTCCGGCTGCAGTGCATACATGGAGATGTGCTTCGCACCGCTGCCCGCCGCGATCTCGATGGTCTTTTTCACGTCCTCTTTCGTCTGCCCTCTGATGCCGAGCATGACGTCGGCGGAAAAATTTTCTCCGCGCAGCAGCGAGGTACAGTAGAGATATTCGCGCACGGTGTGGATCCGTCCCAGGTCTTCCAGCTGAGCGTCGATCGCCGTCTGCAGGCCGATCGAAAAGCGGTTGATGCCCGCGCGCTTATAGAGTGCGATCTTCTGCTCGCTCACCGTGCCGGGATTCATCTCGATCGTGATCTCGGGGCGGGCGGAGAGCGCAAAGCACTTTTTGATCTGGCGCATCGCCGCATAGATATACTTGGGATCGATGACGGAGGGCGTGCCGCCGCCGAAATACACGGTTTCGAACGTCTTTCCCGCAAGTTCTTTGCCGCGCATCTCGATCTCTTTCAGAAGGCACGCCATATAGGCCTCTGCAACGTCCGTGCGGTTGCAGAAGGAGACAAAGTCGCAGTAGCGGCATTTCTGTTTACAGAACGGAATGTGAAGATAGATGCCCGCCATTCAATCCCTCCAGAGGTATGTCCCCAGATCGACATACCCGTTTTCTGTTTTTACGCCCTCTTCCTCCAGAAGGCGTGCCTGCACTTCCTCGCCCCCGAACGCAAACGCGGGAGCAAGACGGCCCTCGCGGTTGACCACGCGGTGACAGGGAATGACGCCCGGTTCCGGATTGACGTGCAGCGCCCAGCCGACCTGCCGCGCACACCGCGGCGCACCGATCGCCGCAGCTACCTGTCCGTAAGTGACGACTTTGCCCGCAGGCACCGTCCTCAGATATTCGTAAACGCGGGAAAAGAAACTGCCCTCGGACATGATACGGCCTTTTTTCGGATTTTGACTCTTCTCCTCGTACATGGTGCCCCTACTTTCTGTCCTTGTTCGTCTTTAAGATCTCCATGAACACCTCGGACGGGACCTCCACGGTCCCCACCTGGCGCATGCGCTTTTTGCCCTCTTTCTGCTTTTCAAGCAGCTTCTTTTTGCGGGTGATGTCGCCGCCGTAGCACTTGGCAAGCACGTCTTTCCGGACCGCCTTTACCGTCTCGCGGGCGATGATCTTGCCCCCCACCGCCGCCTGAATGGGAATTTCAAACAGCTGGCGCGGAATGGCGTCCTTCAGATTCTCGGCGAGCATTCTTCCCCGCCTGTAGGCGTGATCTTCATGCACGATGGTGGAAAGCGCGTCGCACGCCTCGCCGTTGAGCAGGATATCCAGCTTGACCAGCTTGCTGCGCTGGTAGCCGGAAAGCTCGTAATCGAAACTGGCGTATCCCTTGGTGCGGCTCTTGAGTTCGTCAAAGAAATCATAGACGATCTCGTTGAGCGGCAGCAGATAGTCGAGGCGGACGCGGCGGGCGTCCAGATAGGTCATGTTCTTGTAGACACCGCGCTTGTCCTGACAAAGCTCCATGATGGAACCCAGATATTCGGGCGGGGAATAGATTTCCGCCTTGACGATGGGCTCCTCCATATAGTCGATGTCGGTGGGCGGCGGCAGGTGCGAAGGGTTGTCCACATAAAAACTATCGCCGTTTGTCTTGTGGACGAGATAGGAGACGGACGGCGCGGTGGTGATGATGTCGAGATTGAACTCGCGCTCGATGCGCTCCTGCACGATCTCCATGTGCAGAAGCCCCAGGAACCCGCAGCGGAACCCGAAGCCGAGCGCGACCGAATTGTCCGGCTCGAACGTGAGCGCGGCATCGTTGAGCTTGAGTTTGAGGATCGCCTCTTTCAGGTCATTGAACTTGCTGCCGTCCAGCGGATAAATGCCGCAGAAGACGACGGGCTGCACCTTTTTATAGCCGGGCAGCGGCTGTGCGGCGGGACGGTCGGCAAACGTCACCGTATCGCCGACTTCCACGTCCTCGATGGATTTGATGCTTGCCGCAATATAGCCGACTTCCCCCGCAAGAAGGGCGCCTTTGGGCTGCATCTGCGGCGCGAACGCGCCCACTTCGGTCACGTCGTACGTGCGATCGGAGAGAAAAGTCCTGATCCTGTCCCCCACCTTCACCTGTCCGTCCCGGATCCGGACGAACAAGATCACGCCCTTATAGTTGTCATAGTAGCTGTCAAAGATGAGTGCGCGCAGAGGGTCGTCGGTGTCCCCTTCGGGCGGCGGGACGCACCTGACCACTGCTTCCAGAATGTCGCGGATATTCGTGCCCTCTTTGGCGGAGACGCAGGGCGCTTCGGAAGCGTCCAGCCCGATCACTTCTTCGATCTCCGCCTTCGTCTCGTCGATGCGGGCGGACGCAAGATCGATCTTATTGATGACGGGGACAAGTTCAAGGTTGTTTTCCAGCGCAAGATAGACGTTGGCGAGCGTCTGCGCTTCCACGCCCTGCGTGGCGTCCACCACGACGAGCGCGCCCTCACACGCGGCCAGCGAACGGCTGACCTCATACGTAAAGTCCACGTGCCCGGGCGTATCGATGAGGTTGAATTCATATTCGTTGCCGTCCAGCGCGTTGTAAAACATTCTCACGGGCGTGAGCTTGATGGTGATGCCCCGCTCCCGCTCGATGTCCATGGAATCGAGGAGCTGTTCCTCCATGTCCCGCTTGCTCACCTGGCCGGTCAGTTCCATGATGCGGTCCGCGATCGTACTTTTTCCGTGATCGATATGCGCGATGATGCAAAAATTGCGTAAAAATCTGCTTGCCTTTGCCATGCCCTCTCCGTCAGAATTCACCGTGATGCATTTTCCATCGTTTATTATAACGAATTTACGGAAATTTTGCAACCGCTATTGCAAACGTTCCGTGCATTTGCTATAATGAGCGTATGAATATTCCAGCTTTTCTCAAAGAAACACCCATCGCACACCGCGGCCTGCATACGGACGGGATCCCGGAAAACAGCCTTTCGGCATTTGAAGAAGCCGTCCGCCACGGCTATGCCATAGAGACGGACGTCCGCTTTACCAAAGATAAGAAACTCGTCATTTTTCATGACGACAACGTCGACAGAATGACGGATGCCTCCGGCGAAGTGTCCGCGTTCCCTCTTCAGGCGCTCCGCGAACTGTACCTTGAAGGGACGCAGGAGCGCATTCCGCTGTTCTCCGAATGCCTGGAAACGATTGCGGGAAAGGCGCCGTTGCTGCTTGAGGTCAAGGACATGCCGGGCGTATCGGGGAAGGAGATCGCCGAAGCGATCTATGCAGAGATCGCAAAATTCCCCGCGCTCGAATATGCCGTGCAGTCCTTCCAGCCCGCCTATCCGACCGCCTACAAAAAGCTGTGCCCGGATATTGCGTGCGGCATGCTCGGTATCGACAGAACATATACCAAAAAGGACTTTCACGGCTCTGCCCTGTGGCGCATCAAGGCAAAACTTTTGCCCAAGGTCTGCATCAGGACCGCCAATAAGCTGGATTTCCTCAGCTATTATACGAACAACTATCCCTCGGACAAGCTTGCAGCCTACAGGGGCGTCAGGCTCGCCTGGACGGTGCGTTCGGCCGAAGAGGCGGCGCGCGTGAAACAGTATGCAGACAACATCATTTTTGAAGGGTTCCTGCCCTGACAGAGCGGCAGGAAACGGGGTGCGGGAAGCGTTCGCTTCCCGCGCTTTTTTTCTTTTGAACATTGCGGCAATTCCTTTTGTCCATGCAAAACAGACATGGGAATCGGGCAAACCGTTGACAAAAGTCACAAAAAAGCGTATAATTTCCCCAATCGGCAGGAGGAAGCCCATGCTTACCATTGAAAAAATCATTCATGCGCAGCGCGTCCTCGAAGATGCGCTTTATGCGACGGAAGTGAAACGTGCCGCAAGTCTTACAGACCGCTGCGAGCTCTTTCTCAAGACGGAGAATCTGCAGAAAACGGGGTCGTTCAAGATCCGCGGCGCATATTATAAGATCGCCTGTCTCTCCCCGGAGGAAAAACAGCGCGGCGTCATTGCGTGCTCGGCCGGAAACCATGCGCAGGGCGTTGCGCTCGCCGCGCAGAAAAACGGCATTCCCGCGCTCATCTGCCTGCCGGACGGCGCCCCCATCTCAAAAGTGGAGGCAACGCGCAGCTACGGAGCGGAGCTCTGCCTTGTGCCCGGCGTCTACGACGACGCCTATGAACGCGCGCTGCAGCTTCAGAAAGAGCGTCAGCTGACCTTTATCCACCCCTTTGACGACGAAGACGTCATTGCCGGGCAGGGAACGATCGGCCTGGAAATCCTGTCCCAGCTCAAAGACGTGGACGCCATCGTCGTTCCCGTGGGTGGCGGCGGACTCATTTCCGGCGTCGCATTTGCCGTCAAACAGATGAATCCGCGCGTGAAAGTCTACGGCGTTCAGGCCGCGGGCGCCGCGAGCATGCTGAATTCCCTGCACGACGGAAAAGTCGAATGCCTCCCCTCCGTCTCCACGATCGCGGACGGCATTGCCGTCAAACAGCCGGGCGTGCAGACCTTTGATTACTGCAAACGCTTTGTGGACGGCATGGTCGCCGTCACGGACGAGGAGATCTGCGCGGCGATCCTTGCACTCATCGAAAAACAGAAGATGATCGCCGAAGGCGCGGGCGCCGCTCCCGTCGCGGCGATCATGGCAGGCAAGCTCCCCGAACTGGACGGCAAAAAAGTGTGCTGTCTCGTCTCGGGCGGCAACATCGACGTCACCATTCTAAGCCGCGTCATCACGCGCGGCCTTGTGATGAGCGGCAGACAGTGCACCCTGATCATAGAGCTTCTGGACAAGCCCGGGCAGCTTGTCGCCGTCTCACAGATCATTGCCGGGTGCGGCGCGAACGTTGTGGGCGTGCATCACGAACACGCGCATGCGGGCAGCGAGGTCATCGGCTGTTTCCTGCGCATCGACCTGGAGACGCGCGACTTTGCGCAGATCGAAGAGATCAAACGCGCATTGACCGCCGCGGGCTTCAAACTCAGCTGAAACGGGAGGAATTTTATGGAACGCATTCACACGGAACAGGCGCCCGCTGCGATCGGCCCCTATTCGCAGGCCGTCCGGGCAAACGGACTGATCTTTACCTCAGGGCAGATCGCCCTCGACCCGGCGACGGGCGAAGTGATCAAAGGCGGCATCAGGGAACAGACGGCGCGCATCTGCGAAAACCTGAAAGCAGTGCTTTCGGCGGCGGGCAGCTCCCCGGAAAAGGCTGTCAAGACAACGTGCTTCCTCGCCGACATGAACGACTTTGCTGCGTTCAACGAAGTATACGGGCAGTATTTCACGCAAAAGCCCGCGCGCAGCTGTGTGGCGGTCAAAGCGCTCCCCAAGGGCGTGCTTGCCGAAGTGGAAGTGATCGCTGTCGCAGACTGAAAATTTATGATTAAAAGCGGCGCCCGCGGGCAGATATCTGCCCGCG
>CAJFRT010000003.1 GCA_904419525.1 Candidatus Gallimonas merdae | reverse complement strand
TATTCTGCAAAGCATGTCACGAAAAGGCAACTGCCTGGACAACAGCGTGATGGAGAACTTTTTCGGACGGTTAAAGGTGGAGATGTTTTACGGCGAAAAGTTCCAGACAGTGGACGAATTCGTCCACTGTCTGAAAGAGTACATTCATTACTGGAACAACGAGAGAATATCTCTCAAATTAAAAGGAATGAGCCCGGTTGGGTACCGAACTCATTCCCAAACAATCTAATTCTTTTTTGTCCAAACTTTGGGGTTCACTTCACGCGGGGGTCTTTTTTCATGGGCTGCCGTGCGGTCACTCGCCCGCAAACTGCGAATTGTACAGCTGGGCATAGAAGCCGTTCTTTGCAATGAGTTCGTCGTGAGTGCCCTGTTCGACGATGTTGCCCTGGTTCATCACAAGGATCAGGTTTGCGTTTTTGATCGTGGAGAGCCGGTGCGCGATCACGAAGCTTGTTCTGCCGCGCGTCAGGTTATCCATGGCCGTCTGAATGAGCTCCTCCGTGCGCGTGTCAACGTTGGAAGTTGCCTCGTCCAGAATGAGCATGGGGGCGTTCTCCACCATGGCGCGCGCGATCGTGATGAGCTGTTTCTGTCCGCCCGAAATTTCGTCGCCGTTTTCCACGTAGTAGTCCAGTCCGCCGGGCTGGGTGGAGATATAGTGCGTGATGCCCGCCGCATCGCACGCCGCCTTCAGCTGTTCGTCGGAGACCTGTTTGGAATAGGCGATATTTTCGCGCAGGGTCCCTTCAAACATCCAGGTGTCCTGCAGGACCATGCCGAACAGATCGTGTACTTCTTCGCGCGGCATATCCTTGACGGACACGCCGTCGATGAGGATATCGCCGCTGTTGACTTCGTAAAAGCGCATCAGCAGATTGACCATTGTCGTCTTGCCGGCGCCGGTCGGGCCGACGATCGCGACTTTCCAGCCCGGCCGGATCTTGGCGGAGAAGTCCGGAATGATGATCCTGTCTTCGCTGTAACCGAACCGTACGTGCCGGAACTCGACTTCGCCGCGCACGCCGTCGGTCAGCTGGCGCGCCTTGCCGCTCTCGTCGGAAAGTTCCTCTTCTTCCAGAAAGTCGAACACGCGTCCGCTCGCGGCCGCCGCGCTCTGCAGCACGTTCGCCGCCTGTGCGATCTGCGAAAGGGGGCTCTGGAACAGGTTGATGTACAGCAGGAACGCCGAGAGCGTGCCGTACGTTACGCCGCTTTCCGGCGTTGCGATCATCAGGCCGGCAACCACGCAGACGGCCGCGTAGGCGAAGTAGGAGATGAACGTCATGGCGGGCTGCATGATCCCTGAAAGCGCCTGCGAAAGGAGGGTGCTCTTTCTCAGCCGGCGGTTGGTCCTTTCAAAGTCCGCTCCCGTGCGCTTTTCGGCGTTGAACGCCTTGATGACAAGCTGACCGGAGTAGTTTTCCTCCACCTTGCCGTTGAGAACGGCCAGTTCGTCCTGCTGTTTGCGGAACTGCGGCTGCGAGAATTTCATGATGACCAGCAGAAGGACGGCCATGAAGGGGACGATGATGAGCACGGTGAGGGCAAGCTGCCAGCAGGTGACGAACATGGCGATCAGCACGCCGATGAGCATGCACACCGACTGCACGACCATGGAGACGGCCTGCTGCATGGAGTTGCCGATGGTGTCCACGTCGTTGGTCACGCGCGAGAGGGTGTCGCCGTAGGGGTGCGCATCGAAGTAGCGCAGGGGAACGCGGTTGATCTTTCCCGAGATCTGCGTCCGCAGCGAACGGCACATGCTCTGGGAAATGGTGGTCATGATAAAGCTGGACACAAAGGTGCACAGCGCGTTGCTCACGTAGAATACGATCAGAATGACGGCAAAGCGCTCCAGTTCGTTCATGTCGATGGGGCTTCCGCCGAAACTTGCCGTGATCACGTTGACGAGATCGGAAAGGATCTGCGGCGCAAAGATGGAAAGAAGGGTCGCTCCCACCGTAAATACCAGCGAAACCAGGATCGGAATGTAGTACGGCCGCATGAATGCGACGAGCTTGCCGATGTTCTTTTTGAATTCGCCCTTTTTGAGCGGGGCGGCGCTTTGTCTGTTCATGCCGGGCCTCATAATCCGAGTTCCTCCTTGGAAAGCTGCGAAAGGGCGATCTCCCTGTAAACGGGACAGGTTTCAAGCAGTTCCCTGTGCGTTCCTTCGCCGACTGCCTTGCCCTGATCGAGAACAATGATCTTATCGGCGTCCATGATCGTGCCGATGCGCTGGGCGACGATGAGGTTCGTGACGCCCTGCATGTGTTCTCTGAGGTTTTCGCGCACCTTTTTGTCCGTCTTGTAGTCGAGTGCGGAAAAGCTGTCGTCAAAGATCATGATCTCGGGTCTCTGCGCCACGGCCCGCGCGATCGAGATGCGCTGTTTCTGCCCGCCCGAGACGTTCTTCCCGCCCTGAGCGATGGGGCTGTCGTACCCTTGCTCCATTTCTCCGATGAAGGCGTCCGCTTCGGCGATCTTTGCCGCTTCCACCACTTCGTCCCGGTCGGCCTTCCCGCCGAATGCAATATTTTCCGCAACGGTGCCTGTGAACAGAACGCCTTTTTGCGGGACGTAGCCGATCTTGTCGCGCAGGGTGCTCTGTTTCATGTCCCTGACGTTGACGCCGTCGACCAGGACTTCGCCCTCCGTGGCGTCGTAAAACCGGGGCACCAGGTTGATCAGAGTGGATTTCCCGCTGCCGGTGCTCCCGATAAACGCGATCGTCTGTCCCTTTTCCGCGCGGAAGGAGATGTGCCCGAACACGTCGGCATCGGCGTCGGGATACCGGAAACTGACGTCCCTGAACTCGACGGTCCCGACTTCCGTTGCGGGCTGCTCCGTCTCGGGGTCGCAGATGGAAAGGGGAGTGTACAGTACTTCGTTGATACGCTTTGCCGCAACTTCCGCACGGGGCAGAAGAATGAACATCATCAAAAGCATCAGAAATGCCATGATGACCTGCGATGCGAGCGTCATGAAGGAGACGATGGTCTCATATTGGATCTCGCCCGCATTCATCAGCGTTGCGCCGATCCAGTAGATCGCCAGTGTCAGGCCGTTCATGACGAGCATCATGACGGGGCTCATCGGCGCCATGACCCTGCCCGTGAACAACTGCGTTCCGGTGAAATCGTTGTTGGCTTTTTCAAACTTTTCTTCCTGATAGCTCTCCGCGTTGTAGGCGCGCACGACCTTGATACCGGTCAGGTTTTCGCGCGTGACGCCGTTGAGTCTGTCCGTCAGTTTCTGCATCATGCGGAATTTGGGCATGACCGTGAGCATGATGGCGATGATGCACGCGACGAGCACAACGACGGCGATCGCCGTTGCGGTGGTGAGCTGCCAGCTGGAGGCGTTGATCTTGCAGATCGCCCAGATCGCCATGACGGGCGCGTAGATCATCATCCGCAGCACAAGGATATTCGCCATGTGCACCTGCTGTATGTCGTTCGTGGTGCGCGTGATGAGCGACGACGTCGAAAATTTGTTGATTTCGGCGATCGAAAAACTTTCGACTTTGGTATAGACCTTGCTTCTGAGCGTGGCGGAAAGTCCGCTCGCCACAACGGAAGCCGTGATCCCCGACGCCACCTGACAGAGCGCACTGCATACGGCGAATGCCAGCATCAGTCCGCCCTCGCGCCAGATGTCGCCCGTCGTTGCGCCGGGCACGCCCATGCTGACCCGCTGGATCGCGGCCACGATGTCGGCGATCTTGTCCGTGAGCTCCATGGTAAAGTATACCTGCGCCACAGTGAACCCGACGATGAGCACGATCAGGATCCGGTCCTTTGCCTTCAGATTTTTATAGAGTTTCAGCATTTGTTTTCTCCCGCAGATAGAATTTCCGGATTGTTTTCAAGCGCCTGCAGGATCTTTTCCCCGGCCGAGAGGAAGGCGTCTCGCTCCGTATCGGTCAGTATCCCGAGCGCGGCGGCAATGTCGCCGATAAAGATCTCCCGCTGCGCTTCCAGGGCCTCGTTTCCCTTGGGCGTGATCGTAACATACACGGTCCTGCCGCGTTTTTCTCTGCGTATGAGGCCGTCCCTTTCAAACGGTTTGAGCAGCCTGCTCACATTCGGCATGGCCAGTCCCGAGCCGCGGGAAATTTCCGATACGGTCACGGGGCTTCCGTTGCGCATCTCATACTCGCGCAGGCTTCCCAGCACTTTGAACTTTCTGCCCCGGTCGTCTGTGCGCGATTTGTATCTGCGTATACAGTCCTTGTACCGGAGCAGCATGGAAGCGGCGCGCTCTGCGCTCTCTCTGCACATGGTCTTGTTCCTCCTTCAGAACATATAGTTATCAAATGATAATTATTCATAATCAGTTTACGCGCTGTTGAAACACCTGTCAACAAAAATTTTCCATTCATTTCCTTCTTTCATTCAGTTTTCATAAATTTTACGTTGTTGTGATTTTTTTCGTCGATATAGTTGACAAAATAAGATAACACCTTCTTCGGCACATATGTTCTCATATACATGAAAGAAGCGGAAGAGGGGATGTGTTACCGGATTTTTGTCATGAACGCACTCGGCGCGTCTTGCCTCTTTCCGATATTTTCAAATAAATGATGGCCGCAATGAAAATTCATAATGGCGAATCCGAAAAGAGGGATTGAAAATGTGTACATTTTGTGATATAATAGTGAAAAATATATGAATTGGAGGGAAATTACGAACAAGGCAAAAAAGCGGTCGGGTATCTGATGGCGGTCGTGCTGTGTCTGGGGATGTTTGCGGGGCTTATGCGGGGGACTACCGCATCTCCTGCGCAGGCAGAGGGCCCTTACAACATCGTTGCGTCGCTGCCGGAGGAATCCTCTTATTACAATGAGCTGGTGGATGCTGCCGCAACCTATTTTTCTCCGAACGGTGGTATTCGAAAACTGTATTATAAAAATATGAGCGCAGGGGAACAGATCGGGCAAATCAAAGACCTGCTTGCAGACCCCGATGAAGAAATTGATGTATTTATCATTGTTCCTTCGGACAGTCAGGCACTGGTGAATGAGCATATTTTTGATTATATCCATTTAGCAGGGATCAAATTGTTTGTGATCGGCGACTATTTTGAGGGCTGTCCGCCAGGCACGGTATTCTTTTCCGGCGATTATTACAGCCTTGGGGTCAATCACGCCGAAGATTTGGGACTCAGTGTCGTCAAAGAGGACGAGATTATTGTCTATCTCTTCTATCCCCCTGATCTAATGGGTACGTTATACAAGGAGGGCTTTCTGGCGTTGCGTCCGGCTGAAAATATTGCACGAAACAGTTGACAAACAGCGGAAGTTTTTGTATAATGAATCATGAAGTTCGCAATGGCGAACTAAATAATTTCCCGTTGGTTCGCAATGGCGAACTTGTCGGAAAGGGAGGCGACATTGAGTGAAACGGAATTTGCCATCGGCAGGGCCTGCGGCGTGACTTTTGCGGGGATCAAGCCCGCCAGCCTTGTCTCCGTGCGCAAGAGGGGACGCGCGGCGCTCGCGCGTATCGGGCGCTGTTTCCGGCGCAAGGGGTTTTCCTTTGAAGTCATGCGCGATCAGGGCGAGCGCATACTCGTGTGCGTCTATCATGCCGCCAGGCTGGAGCGGCTGCTCCTGTCGTATGAGATCAGGGCGTTCCTTTCCGAACGCGGGTATCGCTACGAAAACGTGCATGAGGCGGTCGCGGCCTTAAAGGCGCGCATGTCCGAAGACGCCTTCCCGCATGAAGTGGGGGTGTTTCTGGGCTATCCTCTGCATGATGTGCGCGGATTTATTGCCGACCCGCAGGGCGGACGCCTGTGCGGGGCGTGGAAGGCGTACGGCAATGAAGAGGAAGCGGCAAAGACGTCGGAGCGCTGGCGCAGATGTTCGGCGTGCATCTGCCGTCTGATGGAAAACGGCAAATCGCTCACACAGATTTTCAATGTGAGCTGAAAAGGAGGTATCATTATGAAAGTGACGATCGTTTACTGGTCGGGGACAGGCAATACGGAGGCGATGGCGCAGGCCGTCTGCGAGGGCGCACGGAGCGCCGGTGCTCAGGCGGAACTGCTTCCCGTTGCCGCAGCGTCTGCCGATCTGCCGGAGGGGGTGCTCGTGCTGGGCTGTCCCGCGATGGGTTCCGAGGAGCTGGAGGAGAGCGAATTCGAGCCGTGGTTTTCGGCCGTTCTCCCCGCGCTCGCGGGCAGGAAAGTGGGGTTGTTCGGCTCCTATGACTGGGGCGACGGAGAGTGGATGCGCCTCTGGCAGGAGCGCGTGAAGGAGGCCGGCGGCATCATGATCGCCGACGGGCTGATCTGCAATTGTTCGCCGGACGGAGCGGCGCTCGCCGGCTGCCGTGCGCTCGGGGAACTTGCCGCCAAGGGGTAAGGGCAAATCAAAAGCGGGGCTTGGGCCCCGCTTTTGATTTGTCACGAAATTGTAACGCAATTGTAAAATAACTGTAAAATCGCGCCGGACCCCCTCAAATATCCCCGCTTCGTCTTGACAATCGCCCCGAAAACGTTTAAAATGACATTCGGGAGGAGAGACTTATGAAATTCGGTATTCTGACAAGCGGAGGAGACTGCGCGGGGCTCAATGCGGTCATTCGCTCCATCGGGCTGTACCTTCTGCGCAATGCAAAGAACGCGGAGATCGTCGGGATCCCCGACGGTTACGGCGGCCTGATCCGCGGGGAGAGCTATCCCCTCAGGAAAGAGGACTTTGAAGGGATCCTTGCATACGGCGGGACCATTCTGCATACGTCGCGCCAGCCCTTCAAAAAGATGACCGTCCCCGAAGAGGGCGGTACGCGGCTTTCCAGGATGGTCGCCAACTACAAAAAAATGGGACTGGACTGCCTGTTCACGCTGGGCGGCGCGGGCACGCACAAGACGGCGGCCATGCTCTCGATGGAGGGATGCAACGTCATCGGCGTGCCGAAGACCATCGACAACGACATCTACGGAACGGACGTCACGTTTGGGTTCCGCACGGCGGTGGAGGTCGTAACGGAGGCGTTCGACCGCATCGCAACGACCGCGGCGAGCCACAGCCGCATCATGCTTGTGGAGGTCATGGGCAACAAGGCGGGCTGGCTGACGCTGCAATCGGGCATTGCGGCGGGGGCGCACATGATCCTGATTCCCGAGATCCCGTTTTCCTTGGACGCGGTGTGCGATTTCCTGTCCGCACGGCTTGCGGCGGGGGAGCGCTCCACGATGGTCGCCGTCGCCGAGGGCGCCCTGCTCGATTCGGAGGCAAAATTCAAAAAGGAACAGCGCGCGTTCGTGCGCACGGCGCTGGGGGAAAGCACGGTGACGCGGCATCTTGCAGAGGTCATCGGCGAACGCACGGGGGCAGAGACAAGGTATTCCGTGCTCGGCTATCTCCAGCGCGGGGGGACCCCCTGCGCCTATGACCGCCTTCTGTGCTCGCGGCTGGGCGGGTATGCGGCAAAACTGGCCGTGGAAGGGCGGTTCGGCGTCACGGCGGCAGTTTCGGGAAACTCCATCACGTTCAACGCGCTCGCGGACATCGCCGGAAAGTACAAGTTCGTCGACCCGCAGGGCGAAGAAGTGTGCTTTGCGCGCAGCATCGGCATTTCTTTCGGGGACAGGGCGTAAAATATATCTGAAACAATTCGGACAATCAGGAGAAGAAATTATGAAATATTGTGTCATCGATATCAGCTCGAGCAGCATTTCCATGATCGTTGCGTCGGCCGAGGCGGAAAAGACGGAGGTCGTGTTCAAGGAGCGCGCTTCGCTGAGCCTGGTGCATTATCTCGAGGCGGGCGGGCTGTCCGAACGCGGAACGGAAAAGCTGGTCGAAATGCTCACGCGCTTCAAGGATACGGGCGCGGAGCTCGGCGTTGAGCGGTGCTATCTCATTGCAACGGCGGCTCTGCGCCATGTGAAGAACTTTGACGAGGTCGCAAAGGCCGTGTTCTGGGAAACGGGGCTGACCGTCAACCTGATCGACGGCGAGACGGAGGCCTACTGCGACTATGTGGCAAACATCTACTACAAGACGTGCGAGCGGCCCGTTCTCATCGACCTCGGCGGAAAGAGCATCGAGATCTGCGATCTTGCGAAATCCAGCAAGGAAGAGATGATGTGCTTTTCCTTCGGCCTGCTCGATCTTTACCGCAAATTCGTCTCCAATATCTATCCCGACGAAAAGGAGGCAAAGGAGATCAAGCGGTATGTCAAAGATAAGTTCGACCGCGCGGGCCTGCCCCGCGAGGGCGTGTTTTCCACCGCCGTCATGGTGGGAGCGTCCAATGCCGCGATCTATGACATCTATGCGGAGTTTTCGGACGAGAGCGAGACGAACGGCGTCAAGACCATAAGCCGCAAAAAGTTCAAAAAGCTCGTCAGGCATCTTCTGACGGGGGAGGACCGTTCCCGTCTGGTGCTCAACAATGCGCCGGAAAAACTCTATCTCATCGGTTCGGCGGCGATCGTCCTCAAACACCTGTTCAAGCGGTTCGGGGTGGACAATATCGTGGTCAGCGACCGCGGCGTCAAGGAAGGATATCTGCAGCTCGTGTTGGAGGGAAAAGAGACGGGCGCATACTATGACTTTGTGTGCAACTCCTCCGACGGCGAGGCGCGCTCCCTCGCCGAATCCGGCAAAAAGAAAAAGGCGCCTGCCGCAGAGAAGGCTCCTGCCCGGAAGCGCGGCCGTCCGAAAAAAGTGCAGCCGGAGGCACCCGTGTCCGCAGATACTGCCGCGGCGGAAGAAACGGTGCCCGCCATGCCCGCCAAAAAGCGCGGCCGCCCGAAAAAAGTGCAGCCGGAGGCACCCGTGTCCGCGGCGGAGACGGCCCCTGCGGAAGATGCGGCACCCGTGTCCGGGGTACAGGACGAGAAGGCCGAATAAAATCACGCGAGAGGAAGCGCTATGATCAAAGAGTTTGCCATTCCCCAGAAGGTACGCAAAAAGTTCATCCGGGATATCTATGTCAACCGCGAGTTCAGCTGGCTGCTGTTCAACAAGCGGGTACTCGACCAGTCGGTGGACCTCACCAACCCGCTTCTTGAACGCTGCAAGTTTCTGTCCATCTTCACGTCCAACCTCGACGAGTTCTTTATGGTTCGGGTGGGGAGCCTTGTGAACGAAAATCTCACCGAACCCAACGAGACGGAGAACAAGACGCAGCTCACGGCGGCAAAGCAGCTTGACGGCATTGCCGAGGTCGTGCGCAGATTGTATGAAGCGCGCGCGGTCTGTTACAATGCGCTGCGCAAGGAGCTCGCCAAGAGCGGCGTAAAGATCCTGCGTGCGTCCGATCTCACGCCCCGTCAGACGGAGGAGTGCAAGGAAATCTTCATGCGGCATGTGCTTCCGCTGCTCTCGCTGATGGTGCTCGACGCAAAGCACCCTCTGATGCAGTTCGAGAACAAGCGCAGCTATGTGATCTGCCAGCTGGAAAAGGACGGCCGCCGCATGATCGGCGTGGTGGCAGTCAATCCGTCGCTCGACAGGCTGTATCGTCTGAGCGGCGAAAAGAAGGTGCGTCTGATCCCGCTCGAAGAGCTCGTGCGGCTGTTTGCGCGGTATGCGTTCACGGGTTACACGGTGAGCGATCAGATGATGCTGCGCGTCACGCGCAATGCCGATTTCGACACGGCGATCGAGGATACGGATCTCGAGCGCGACTTTACGGAGATCATGAAACAGCGCGTGGAATCGCGCGCCCGCATGGGCGTCGTCCGTCTGGAAGTGGATCGGGAAGATTCCAAGCTCAGGGATTTCGTGCTGAAAGTGCTCAGGCTCAGCCCCAAATTCTGCTTTACGGACGAGCGCTTCTTCGACTATAAATTTCTCTTTTCGATCGGCAATTATTTTCCCCGCGACGAGGCCGCAAAGCTCAGATACCCGCCCTTCAAGGGGGCTGTTCCCGCGCAGGTCGCCGCGGCTTCTTCGCTCATCGATCTGATCTCCGCGCAGGACGTGTTCCTGTCCTATCCGTATGACAGCATGGATCCCGTCGTCGACCTGCTGGAAGAGTGCTCCAAAGACAGCCGCGTGAGCAACATTATGATCACGATCTACCGTCTGGCGCACCATTCACGCATTGCGGAACTTCTGTGCCGCGCGGCCGAGAACGGAAAACAGGTGACGGTGGTCATCGAGCTGTGCGCCCGCTTTGACGAGGAAAACAACCTGTATTTCGCCAACAAATTGCAGGAAGCGGGCTGTACGATCATCTACGGCATGGAAAATTATAAGGTCCATTCCAAGATCATTTCCATCGTCCTGAAGGACGGCGAGGACCTGCGCTACATCACCCATCTGGGCACGGGGAACTATAATGAGTCCACCAGCCGTCAGTATACCGACCTGAATATCCTGACCGCCGACAAAAAGATCGGCGAGGACGCCGTGGCATTCTTCCGCAATGTTGCCATCTGCAACGCGGACTTTACTTACGAGCGGCTGCTCGTCGCTCCCAAAACGCTCAAAAGCGGTCTGATCCGCTGCATTGACCGCGAGATCGAAAAGGCAAAGGACGGGAAAGAGGGGTATATCCTTGCCAAAATGAACTCCCTGACGGACAAGGAGATCATCGACAAGTTCGTCGCCGCCAGCGAAGCGGGCGTAAAGATCGAGCTCATTGTGCGCGGGATCTGCTGCCTGCTGCCCGGAGTGCCCGGAAAGACGGAAAATATCCGCGTCGTGAGCATCGTCGGCAGGTTCCTGGAACATTCGCGCGTCTACTCCTTCGGCAAGGGGAAGGACCGCATCATGTACATTTCAAGCGCCGATCTCATGACGCGCAACACCGACAAGCGCGTGGAGATCGCAACGCCCGTTCTGGACGAACGCATCGCCGAAAAGATCGACGGGATCCTGCGCGTGATGCTTGCCGACAACGTCAAGGCGCGCAAACTCTGCCCGGACGGCGATTACCGCCGCGTAGATACGCTGGGAGACCCGCTCGACGCGCAGGAATATTTCCTGGCCCAGGCGGAAAAATAACATTCAGAAAGGACTGCCCGGTAACGGCAGTCCTTTTCTGATGAGCGGACGACATGTCCGTTTCCAATGACGCCCCGGAAGCTGAAAACTTCCGGGGCGCAGATGATTCAAAAGGGGGACATCCGCCTGTGCCGCAGCGCAAAGAATGGTGAACCCGCTTCTCGCAGGTGGGTGCGCAGCGAAAGAGCTTCGGACTTTCCGTATTCCGGTACAGACCTTGCCTAGCTCTTTGCGACGAGCGCTCCCGTAAATTCTCTGTGGATTCCGCTTAATTTACGCTCCGTACACCGCAGGTGTCATATACAGTATATCACGCCGCGATCAAAAATGCAACTGCCGCGGGCAGGGAAAGTCCGGAAAAAAAAATTCAGACTTCCCGCCGCTTCCGGCAGCGCCCGATCTGCCGCTGCCCGGGCGGACGGTTTTACTGCCGGGCTTCCGCTTCCAGGGATTGCAGGAAGGGGAAGATCTCCCGCTCGTAATTGAGCCCGTATTTCCTGTCCGTCACCTCTTTTTGGGTGCGCAGGATCGCGCGGTAACAGAACTGTGCCGTCAGCGAGAGTGCGCGTTCCAGGATCAGTCCGCGCATGAGACAGCCGCAGAACGCCGAGGCGAACACGTCGCCGGCGCCGTGGAACGAGCCTTCCACGCAGGGAATGGGCATTCTCTGCTCGCCCCGGTCTCCGAAATAGATGTAGTACCCGTCCTCTGCCTTTGCGCCCGTGATGACGGGATGGGGGCATACGGCGGACAGCTTTTCAAGTGCGGCGGAAAAGTCGCGCGTACCGGTCAGAAGGTAGCTCTCCGTCTCATTGGGAAGGATATAGTCTGCCTCGGCGCACAGCGAGAGCATCTCGGCGGCGAATGCTTCGTCAAATCCCTTGTAGAACGTGAAATTGTCTCCGAGCACGGGGTCGACGACGAACGTGCCGCCCTCTTTGAGAAATCTGCGTTTGATATCCTTCACGAATGCGATCTGCGCGCGGCTTCCGAGATATCCGCTGTAAATCAGGTCGTATTTGAGTCCGAGCGTTTCCCAGTGATCGGCGATCTTGTTCATTTCATCGTCGAGCGGAAGAAAGGTATAGCCTGTGAATCCCCCCGTGTGGGTGGAAAGGAGGGCGGTGGGAAGAATGTCGCAGGTCACGCCGCAGGCCGAAAGGACGGGCAGCGCAACGGTCAGGGAACATTTTCCCACACAGGAGATGTCGTTGACGGCAAGCACGCGCATAAAAATGCACCTCACGTTTTGAAATTGTTCAAATTATACCCCGCGCACCCTGTTTTGTCAACGGTTTGAGCCGCCCAATGCAGGAAAGGGAAATTTGACTTCAGAATGGTTGCATTTTCACCGCAGTATGGTATAATAAAAAAGTTGCAGGTTTTCTCGGATGGAGAGCCGTGCAGTGTTTTTACACAGGAGAAGATTTATGGATCCGTTTCTGTTTGTAGTCCTGATCACCGCGATCGCCGGCGTCGGCGGAACGGGACTGGGCGGACTGATCGGGGTGCTGTTCACGCGCAACTCCGAAAAACTGGTCAGTCTGCTGTTAAGTTTTGCGGGCGGCGTGATGCTCTGCATCGTCTGTCTCGATCTTTTGTCGGACGCACTCGGCCAGACGCCCGGATCTGTCGGGAATGTCTTTCTTGTGATCGGCATGACGGTCGTCGGCTTCGGCGTGATCTACTTCCTCAATGCCGTTATTGACAAAAAGACCAATCCGGAAGTCAAGCATATCGACAAAAAGCACCCCAAGACGGCCGATCAACTCTCCGAACTGATCCACAGCGATCATTACGAAGAGCACAAAAAGGAGTATGAACAGACCGGACAGCAAAAGTCCAGAAGACAGCTCTTTTTGGCGGGCCTTGTCATGGCGTTCGCGATCGCACTGCATAATTTTCCCGAGGGTATGGTCATCGGCGTGTCGTATGCGAGCGATCTTGCAAGCGGCGGCGTCGGCAGCCTGGCGGTGGCGATCGTCATCGGTCTGCACAATGTCCCGGAGGGAATGTCCGTTGCGGTCCCGCTGGCGGCGGGCGGCATGAAAAAATGGAAGGCAACGCTCATCACGGCCGCGACGGGCGCGCCCACGATCCTGGGCGCAATGCTCGGCTACTTCCTGGGCACCCTCAGTCCCGTCAGCCTCGCCATTTCCCTGAGCTTTGCAAGCGGCGCGATGCTGTATGTCGTCTTCGGCGAGCTGCTTCCGGAATCCATTCTGATGTGGCGCTCCAAGGCGCCCGCCATCGCAATGCTCGCAGGGCTTTTGGTGGGAGTGCTCATTCTGTTCGTATGAACACGGGCGCATTTCTGCATGGTCAATCCGCGAAAAACGCTTTACAAACGGACAAAGAACAGGTATAATAGAGAAAAAGAAGACGGCGTCAAGGGAGGACGCGTCCGGGAGCAGAACACTGCGTACAGAGAGTTTCCCGTCTGCTGAAAGGGGAACCGCAGGGGCGTCCGGGTATCACCTCTCGTGCCTGCGGGGAGAAAATTTTCAGTAACTCCGCACGGTCTCGCGGACCGTTATCCCCGCGGCATATGTTCGTATGTTTTGGTGGTTTGTATGCCTTCGCGTATTCCGAAACGCGGAGGCTTATTTTTATCCGGGAGCAGGAGGAAGCTATGTACAAAAAAGTCGACACGTCGCTCAACTTTGTGGAGCGCGAAAAGGAAGTCATCGCGTTCTGGAAGCAGAACCGCATCTTTGAAAAGTCGGTGGAGAAAAACGAGGGCGGGGAGGAATTCTCCTTCTTCGACGGCCCTCCCACGGCGAACGGAAAGCCGCACATCGGTCATATTTTAACGCGCGTCATGAAGGACATCATTCCGCGCTATCAGACGATGAAGGGCAGGCACGTTCTGCGCAAGGCGGGCTGGGATACGCACGGGCTTCCCGTCGAGCTGGAAGTGGAAAAATCCCTCGGCATGGACGGCAAGCAGGACATCGAAAAATACGGCATCGAGCCCTTTATCAAGAAGTGCAAGGAATCCGTCTGGAAATACACCGACGAATGGCGGAAAATGTCTGACCGCGTGGGCTATTGGGTGGACATGGACAACCCCTATGTCACCTATCACGACGACTATATCGAGTCCGTCTGGTGGGCGCTCAAAGAGATCCATAAAAAGGGACTTCTCTACAAGGGGCACAAGATCGTTCCCTATTGCCCGCGCTGCGGCACCGCGCTCTCTTCGCACGAGGTGGCGCAGGGGTATAAGGACGTCAAGGAGACGTCCGTCGTCGCGCGCTTCCGGGTCAAGGGGCGGGAGAACGCCTATATCCTTGCCTGGACGACGACGCCCTGGACGCTTCCCTCCAACGTGGCGCTGTGCATGAACCCCGATGAGACGTATGCGGAGATCGAATCAGGCGGCGCGCGCTATATCCTTGCCGAGGCGCTCGTTTCCAATTTTTTTGAAAATTACACCGTCATCGGAAAAAAGACGGGCAAGGAGTACGAGGGGACGGAGTATGAACCGCTCTTCGACTATGCAAAGGGCACCTTCCGCGAAAAGGCATACTACGTGGTGTGCGACGGCTATGTCACGCTGACCGACGGCACGGGCGTCGTTCACATTGCGCCCGCATTCGGCGAAGATGACTATAAGGTGGGGAAAAAGTACCGCCTGCCCGTCGTGCAGCTCGTCAACGAGCGCGGCTGTTTTGACGACCGCTGCCCCGAACTCAGCGGGCTGTTTGCCAAAAAGGCAGACAAGCTCATTCTTGACATGCTGGAAGAAAGGGGGCTGCTCTTCAAAAAGCTGCCCTATGAACACAGCTATCCCTTCTGCTGGCGGTGCGACACGCCGCTTCTGTACTACGCCCGCTCCAGCTGGTTTATCGAGGTCACCAAGGTCAAGGAACAGCTCCTTGCCGCCAACCGCTCCGTCAACTGGATGCCCGAAACGATCCGCGACGGCCGCATGGGGAATTTCCTGGAAAACGTCATCGACTGGGGTCTTTCGCGCGACCGTTACTGGGGTACGCCGCTTCCCGTCTGGGTCTGCCCCGACTGCGGCGAGATCGAAGTCATCGGCTCCAAGGCGGAACTCAAGGAAAAGTGCGGCGTCGAAGGGGACATCGAGCTGCACCGTCCCTATCTGGACGAGCTCACCTGCACCTGCCCCAAGTGCGGCGGCAAGATGAAGCGCACGCCCGAAGTCATCGACTGCTGGTTCGATTCGGGCTCCATGCCGTTTGCACAGTATCACTATCCGTTTGAAAACAAGGACCTGTTCGACGAGACGTTCCCCGCGGACTTCATTTCGGAGGCGGTCGATCAGACGCGCGGCTGGTTCTATACGCTGCTCGCCATTTCCACGATCCTGTTCGGCCGCGCGCCTTTCAAAAACTGCATCGTTCTGGGCCACGTCAACGACAAGGACGGCGTCAAGATGAGCAAGCACAAGGGCAACGTCGTCGATCCCTGGAGCGTGCTCGACAAGCAGGGCGCCGATGCGGTGCGCTGGTATTTCTATACGAACAGCGCTCCCTGGATCCCGTCCCGCTTCGGCGCCGAGGCGGTCAGCGAAGTGCAGCGCAAATTCCAGGGCACGCTCTGGAATACCTATGCCTTCTTCGCACTGTACGCCGAGATCGACGGGTACGATCCGTCCAAGTATGACCTGAAGTCCTGCAAGCTCACGCTGATGGACAAGTGGGTGCTCTCAAAACTCAATACGCTCGTCAAAAATGTGGACGCGATGCTCGCCAAATACAACATCACGGACAGTGCGCGCGCCATTCAGGACTTTTCCGACGTGCTTTCCAACTGGTACGTGCGCCGCGGCAGGGACCGCTACTGGGGCAGCGAGATGACGGAGGACAAGGCGGCGGCATACACCACGCTCTACACGGTGCTCACGACGCTTGCCAAAGTGATCGCGCCCTACACGCCCTTCATGGCGGAGATGATGTATCAGAACCTCGTGCCCGCGTTCTATCCTGAAGCGCCGGAGTCCGTGCATCTGTGCGATTTCCCCGTCGCCGACGAGAGCTTCATCGATCCCGCTCTGGAAGCTGGCATGGGGGACGTTCTGGACGTCGTCGCGCTCGGAAGGGCGGCGCGCAATGCGGGGAACCTCAAAAACCGCCAGCCGCTTGCCGAGATGCTTGTGGCGAGCAACCGTCCGCTCGGCCTCAACGAAGAACTCACCGCCGTTGCGCTCGACGAGCTCAACGTCAAAAAGATGACCTTCGTCCAGGATGGCGCGTCCCTTGTGAAGTACGTCTTAAAGCCTCAGCTGCGCACGCTCGGTCCCAAGTACGGCAAAAGACTGGGGGCGATCACCAAGTTCCTTGCAACGTGCAACGGGGCGGAAGTCGTTGCAGCGGTGCGCGGCGGCGGAAGCTATACCGTCGATTTAGACGGCCCCGTGGTTCTGCTGGAAGAGGACCTGCAGATCTTCACCGAGTCGGCGGAGGGCTATTCCGCGGTCGCGGGCGGCGGCATCACCGTCGCGCTTGATACGCGCCTGACCGAGGAGCTGCTGGACGAGGGCTGCGAGCGCGAGCTCGTCTCCAAGATCCAGACCATGCGCAAAGAGGCGGGATTCGAGGTCACTGACCGGATCTGCGTGTACTATGCGGCGGAGGGGCGCGCGGAAAAGATGCTTGAAAGGGCTTCTTTTGCGAAAGACGTCCTTGCCGAGCGCGTGGAGCGCGGCGAAGCGGAGGGCTTTACCAAGACGATCGATGTCAACGGGGAAAAAGCCGTGATCACGCTCGTCAGATGCGTCGCCTGACGTATTTTGTGAAATTTTAAGCAAATGGTGCGGCAGAGCTTGCATTCGGCGTGCCGCTTGGCTATAATAGACAAAAACGGGAAATGAGAGATGGAAAAACTGATCACCTTTGCGGTGCCCTGCTATAACTCGGCGGCGTATATGCGCAATTGCATCGACTCCCTGCTGACGGCGGGGGAAGAGGCGCAGATCGTTGTCGTCAATGACGGCTCGTCCGACGAAACGGGCGCGATCGCAGACGAATATGCGGCAAAATATCCGACGATTGTCGAAGCAGTCCAGAAGGAAAACGGCGGACACGGCTCGGGCGTCAATGCGGGGCTCGACCGCGCGCAGGGACTGTATTTCAAGGTCGTCGATTCGGACGACCGCCTTGACCCGGAAAGCCTTGCAAAACTTCTGGAAAAGATCCGCGCCGACGTTGCGGCGGAGCAGCTTCCCGATATGTATGTGACCAATTTCGTCTATGAAAAGCCGTCGGTCGGGTCGCGCTTTCCGCGCCGCTACACCAAAAATTTCCCGCTCGGACGGGTATTCGGCTGGGAATCGGTCAAGCCGTTCCGCTTCTCCAATGTGCTTCTGATGCACTCGATGGTCGTCCGCACGCAGGTGCTGCGCGACTGCGGCCTGCGTCTGCCCGAGCATTCCTATTACGTGGATAACATCTTTGCCTATCAGCCCATGCCGCATATCAGGACGATGTACTACATGGATCTCGACCTGTACCGCTACTATATCGGCCGGGAAGATCAGTCGGTGAGCCGGAAAAATATCGTGCGCCGCTACAAACAGCAGGTGGGGATCACGGACATCATGATCCGCTGTTACCGCTATGCAGAGCTCAAAGCGATGCAGCCCCGCCTCAGAAAGTACATGAAACACGACGTCAATGTTCTGATGTGCCTTTCGCTCATGTTCACGACGGGCGGAAAGGACGATCTGAAAGAGCGCAAGGCGACGCTGAAACGCATGTGGAGCTCGATCAGGGAAGAGGATCCGGAGATGTACCGGTTCCTCCGTCACCGTTCCTATATCGCCCTGATCTGCTGGATGCCCTTCTCGTGGCAGAGGTTTTTCACGACGGTCGGTTACTGCTATTTCAGCAAAAAACTCAAGTGCAGCTGACCGGACGGCATCGTTCCGGCAGGGGAATTTTCGTCTGACGGGTCAAAAGAACGCAATCGCCGCGGCATGCGCAAGACGCATGCCGCGGCGCATTTTTTGTCATTTTCACCAAAAACCGCTAAATATTGCGCAAAAGTCTTGCCCGAAACCGCAAAATATGGTATAATGAAAGAAACATCTTCTGCATTTTTACGAGGTAGCTATGGCGCAGCAGCATTACGGTGCGGACGATATCACCATTCTTGAGGGGCTTGACGCAGTCCGTTTAAGGCCCGGAATGTATATCGGTTCCACGGGTACGCGGGGACTTCATCATATTCTTTGGGAGATCGTGGACAACGCCGTCGACGAAGCGGCAAACGGCTTTGCCGACAAGATCGACGTGCGCATCTACAAGGACGGAAGCGTCTCTGTCGAAGACAACGGGCGCGGGATCCCGACCGATATCCATCCCAAGACCAAGGTCTCCGGCGTCCAGGTCGTGTTCACGCAGCTCCATGCGGGCGGCAAGTTCGACGAGCACAACTATTCCTTTTCGGGCGGGCTCCACGGCGTGGGCGCGTCGGTCACGAATGCGCTCTCCAAGTGGCTGAAAGTGCGCGTCAACAAGGACGGCGACACCTGGGAAATGGAGTTCCATTCCTACTTTGACGAGGCAAAGAACAAAGTGGAATCGGGGGTGCCCGTTGCGCCTCTGAAAAAGACGGGAAAATGCGGCAAGGCGCACGGCACTTTTGTGCACTTCATGCCGGACGATACCGTGTTTTCCACCGTGCAGTATCAGCTGTCCACGGTGTCCCACAGGCTCAAGGAACTTGCCTTCCTCAACAAGGGGCTGACGATCACGCTGACGGACGAGCGCATCACGGCAAACGAGTACATGGAAGAGGGGGACGAGGACCGTACGCAGCAGCTCGATCTGCTCGGCGCGACGCAGCCCTATTCCGTCACGTTCTGCTATATGGGCGGCATCGCCGACTTCGCCGCCTATCTCAACGACGGCAAGAGCAAACTGTACGCCCAGCCGCTGTACTACAAGGGAGAAAGGGACGGGATCCTCGTCGAGTTTGCCATTCAGCACACGGGGGAGTTCACCGAAAGCCTGTTTTCGTTCGTCAACAACATTCCCACGCCCGAGGGCGGCTATCACGAGATGGGTTTCCGCGGCGGACTCACGCGCATGCTCAACGATTACGCGCGGGACAACAAGCTCATCAAGGACAAGGACGCCAATTTCCTCGGCGAGGACTTCCGCGAGGGGCTGACCGCCGTTCTTTCCGTCAAGATGAAGAACGTGCAGTTCGAGGGGCAGACAAAGACCAAGCTCGGAAATCCTGAGGCGCGTTCGCCCGTGGAGAGCTGTGTCGTCGAGGGCCTGCGCGAACTTGCGTCGCAGGCGAAAAATAAAAAGATCTTTGAAGATATCATCAAAAAAGCGCAGGGCGCCGCGCGCGTCAGGATCGCGGCGCGCCAGGCCAAGGACACGGCGCGCGCCAAAAACAGCATCGATTCGCTGACGCTCGTCGGCAAACTTGCCGCCTGCTCGGGCAGAAAACCCGAACTCAACGAGCTGTTCATCGTGGAGGGCGATTCGGCAGGCGGAACGGCCAAGCAGGCGCGCGTCAGGCAGTATCAGTCCATTCTGCCGCTGCGCGGAAAGCCGCTGAACGTGGAAAAAAAGCGCCTCGATCAGGTGCTTGCCAACGAGGAGATCCGCACCATCATCTCTGCGCTCGGCGCAGGGGTGGGCAATGATTTCAACCTCGACAAACTCAACTATCACAAGGTCATCATTCTCTCGGATGCCGACCAGGACGGCTTCCATATCCGCTGTATTCTTCTGACCTTCTTTTTCCGGTACATGCGGCCGCTCGTCAATGCGGGACATGTCTATATCGGCATGCCGCCCCTCTACAAGGTGTACAAGCAGAACGGCAGCACGGAAGAATATGCCTACGATGACAAGGAATTGCAGGAAAAGATTGAAAAAGTGGGGCGCGGGTATCTGATCCAGCGCTACAAGGGCCTCGGCGAGATGAGTGCGGATCAGCTGTGGAAGACGACCATGGACCCGCTTCGCAGAAATCTGACGCAGGTCACGATCGAGGACGCCGCCGCGGCGGAGGACATGATCACAACGCTCATGGGCGACCGCGTGGAGGGAAGAAAGGAATTCCTCAATCGCAACGCCAATTTCAACAAACAGGACGCGTTTATGGACAGGGTAAAGCTGAAGAAGGAGGGCGACAATGAAGACTGAACCCAAAAAGCAGGAACCGCAGGGCTCGCTGTTCGTCACTCCGCTGGAAGAGGTCCTTCCCCAGTCCATGCTTCCGTATGCGGAATTCGTCATTCTTGACCGCGCGCTTCCCCGCGTGGAGGACGGTCTCAAACCTGTGCAAAGGCGCATTCTCTACACGATGTACGAGATGGGGCTTACGCCCGACAAGCCGCACAAAAAATCGGCGCGTATCGTCGGTGACTGCATGGGTAAGTATCACCCGCACGGCGATTCCTCCGTCTATGACGCAATGGTGCGCATGGCCCAGGAGTTCAACATGGGGCGCACGCTCGTCAACGGGCACGGCAATTTCGGCTCGGTGGACGGCGATCCCGCGGCCGCCATGCGCTATACCGAGGCCCGGCTGGAGCCGCTTGCGCTGGAACTTCTGCGCGACCTCGATAAAAATACCGTTCCGTTCTCGCTGAACTTCGACGACTCCCTCAAAGAGCCCGACATGCTTCCGGGGCGGTTCCCCAACCTGCTCGTCAACGGCGCGTCGGGCATCGCCGTGGGGCTTGCCACCAACATTCCGCCGCACAATCTGGCCGAATGCATCGACGGCGTGATCGCGTATATCGACAAGCCGTCCATCAAGCTCAACGAGATGGTAAAGTATATTCCCGCGCCCGATTTCCCTACGGGCGGGTATATCATTGCCAACGAACTCAATCAGGCGTACAAAACGGGCAAGGGGCGCATTATCCTGCGCGCAAAGGTGCGCGTGGAGGACGGCGACAGCGGCAAGAGAAACATCATCATCACGGAGCTTCCCTATCAGGTGAACAAGTCCGCGCTTTTGCGAAAGATCGCCGATCTGCGCGAGGAAAAGAAGGAAGAGCTCGCCGCCATTTCCCGCGTGCAGGACGAGTCCGACCGCGAGGGGATCCGCGCCGTTGTGGAGATCCGTCCCGAGGGCGATGTGCAGAAGATCCTCAGACTTCTTTATAAGTACACCGATCTTGAAACGACGTTCGGCATCAATATGGTGGCCATTGCGGGCGGGAAACCCATGCTCATGGGGCTGATGGACATCATCCGCTACTATGTCAACTATCAGCGCGAGGTCGTGCTGCGCCGCACCAAGTTTGACCTTGCGGCTGCCAAGGAGCGCTGCCATATCCTCGAAGGGCTCATCATCGCGGTGCGCAATATCGACGAGGTGGTCAAGATCATCAAGAACGCCGACTCGACGTCGGACGCCCGCGACAAACTCAGAAAGCGGTTCGATCTCTCCGAAAAACAGGCGCAGGCGATCCTCGATCTCCGTCTTGCGCGCCTTACCAAGCTGGAAGTGTTCAAGCTGGAAGAAGAGCTTGCACGCCTGAAAGAACTCATCGAAAAGCTGACGGCGATCGTCAACAGCCAGAAACGGCAGCTCGACGTCGTCAAGGAAGAGCTGCTCGAGATCAAGAAGAAGTATAAGACGCCCAGAAAGTCCGTTCTCGTCTTTTCGGAGGACGAGGCGGAGGCGGAGCGCGCCGACGTCAAGCTGCCTGGCGTGCAGAGCGTCATGTGCATCACCGCGGACGGAAAGCTCAAATGCGTCTCCGAGCGCAATTTTGCCGCGTCGAACAAGGTCGTCGGCGCAAATTCCAAGCCCGGTTCGGTCATTCTCCGGGATATGCGGATCCTTTCTGACGAACAGGTGATCGTCGTCTCCGACCGCGGAAACTGCTATCGTCTCTACGGCGGGAATGCCGCCTGCAAGTTTGCGGAAGCGGGCTACGCGCTCTCATCGCTCTTTGAAGATGCGGAAAAAGACGAACGTCCCGTTGCGCTCCTGCCTGCGGAAACGGGGAACGGGAACCTGCTGTTCATCACCGCGAAAGGGATGCTCAAAAAGACGGCGTGGTCAGAATACGCCGTCGGAAAGACCATGTTCCAGGGGATCCGTCTCAACGAAGGGGACAAGCTGCTCTGCGTGCAGCCCGATGCCGATGAAGAGGGCGTGACGGTATTTTTCGTCACCAGGGGCGGCATGTGCCTGAATGCCAAAAAGGACGATATTCCTGTCCAGGGCCGCGTTTCGGGCGGCGTCAAGGGCATCAATCTGAAAGAGGGCGATGAAGTCGTGTTCTCCTCCCAGATCGACGGCGAGGGCGAGATCGTCCTTGCAACATCGGACGGCCGGTTCAAGCGCGTCATTGCCGCGCAGATCGATCCGCTGCCGCGTTACAGAAAGGGCGTGCAGATCACGTCGCTGAAAGGGGAAAGCATTCTGTTCGCCGATTACGTCACGGTTCCCTACATGCTGGCCGTGGTCAAGGATGACGGCACGATGACGGAACTTGTGACCGAAGATATTCCCATCGATTCCACTTCGACGCGCGGCAGAACGCTGAAGGGCGTCAAGTGGAAGCCTCTGCAGGTGTTTGCGATGAAATACCGCGAAGTGGAAGATTAAACCGGGAAATGAACATGTAAGCAGTTTTTCTGAGGCGGGAGATGTCGTCCCGCCTCAGACGGCTTTCTCCCGACAAAGTAAACATCGACGAGACGGCAAAGGAGCCTGCGGACGCAGATGATGAAGAAAAGAGCTGAATTTTCGCAGATCCTGTAAATTCTTTCCCGCAAAAAACGCATAAACTTCCAAAATCCGACATAGAATTTACCATTGCAACAGCAGGGGGAACGCTATGTGGGATAGTATCGAGCGGCGTGCGGTCACGTGCGGGGAATATATCGTTCAGACGGGCTGTACCGTGCGCGCGTGCGCCGAACATTTCGGCATGAGCAAATCGACGGTACATAAAGATACGGAACGGCTGGAAAAATGTGATCCCGTTCTGTATGAAAAAGTGCGCAGAGTGCTGGGGATCAATCTTCGGGAGCGACACCTGCGCGGCGGAGATGCGACGCGCAGAATGTATGCGCTTCGCCGTCAGAAAGCCAGATAAAATCCGATCGGAAAAACCGCGCCTTGCAGCGCGGTTTTTTCAGCGGAGCCGGCGTCCGGGCCGAAATAAAATTCTGATCGCGCGGGCCGGAACAATTTTCCTGTTTTTTCACAACTACGTTGCTTGTCAAGTTCTGACGGATATGATATAATAACCGACAAGAGAACATACTATGGCAAAATTACTTGGAATTGACGTCGGCTCTACAACGGTGAAAGCGTGCGTGCTCGATGAGGCGGGAAAGATCCTGTACTCCTCCTACGTGCGCCATTTTTCGCGCGTCAAAGAGTGTGTGCTGTCAGAACTTGAAAAAATCCGGCCCATTGCCGCATCGTTCCGCGTCTGCATCACGGGATCGGCGGGGCTGGGGATCGCACAGCGCGGAAAGATCCCCTTTGTGCAGGAGGTGCAGGCGGCTTTCGGCGCGATCCGCAGGCTGTATCCCGATACGGACGTCGCCGTCGAACTCGGCGGGGAAGATGCCAAGATCATCTTTGTGACGGGCGGAACGGAACAGCGCATGAACGGCAGTTGTGCGGGCGGAACGGGGGCGTTCATCGATCAGATGGCGACGCTGCTCGACATCACGGTGGAGGAAATGGACGCGCTTGCCCTTCGGGCGGAGCGCGTGTATCCCATTGCATCGCGCTGCGGCGTGTTCGCGAAATCGGATATTCAGCCTCTTCTCAATCAGGGGGCGAACAAGGCGGATATCGCGGCGTCCATCTTTCAGGCGGTCGTCGATCAGACCGTGTCCGGCCTGGCGCAGGGCCGCCGCATCAAGGGCAAGGTGCTCTTTCTGGGCGGGCCGCTCTACTTTCTCAAAGGACTTCGGCTTGCGTTCAAACGCACGCTGGGGCTCGATGACGAACACGCAATCTTTCCGGACAGCGCCCCCTGTTTTATGTCGATCGGCGCGGCGATCTATGCTGCGGAGGAGCGGGAAGAATCGCTCGACGAGCTTGCGGCGCGGCTTTCCGTCGTTCAGGACAGCGACAATATTGCGGTAGGGGAGCCCCTCTTTGCCGATCAGGCGGAATACGACGCGTTTGTTGCGCGCCATATGCGCAGCGATCTTGCGTTTGAGGATGTCCGCACCTACCGCGGAGACGCATATCTCGGCATCGATTCGGGTTCGACAACGACCAAGCTCATGCTCATCACCCCCGAAAACAAGATCCTGTACTCGCACTATCAGTCCAACAACGGACAGCCGCTCGACATCGTGGCGGACAGGCTGCGGGAGATCTATTCGCTCATCGGCGACCGCATTGTCATCCGCGGGGCGTGCGTCACGGGGTACGGCGAGGACATGATGCGCGCCGCCCTCAAGATCGATTTCGGCGTCGTCGAGACGATGGCGCATTTCAAGGCGGCGCTCCATTTCAATCCGGACGTGGATTTCATCATCGATATCGGCGGACAGGACATCAAGTGTTTCAAGGTGAAAAACCGCGCGATCGATTCCATCATGCTCAACGAGGCATGTTCTTCCGGCTGCGGGTCGTTCATTCAGACGTTTGCTAAGGCAATGGGTATGGAGATCGAGGAGTTTTCCAGGCTCGGCCTGTTTGCCAGGCGGCCGGTGGAACTCGGTTCGCGCTGTACGGTGTTCATGAACAGTTCTGTCAAACAGGCGCAGAAAGAGGGCGCAAGCGTCGAGGACATCTCGGCGGGACTCTCTTCCTCCATCGTCAAGAACGCCATTTACAAGGTCATTCGTGCACGCACGCCCGAAGAGCTCGGCGATCATATCGTCGTGCAGGGCGGAACGTTCCTCAACGACGCGGTGCTGCGTTCCTTTGAAAAGGAGACGGGGAAACAGGTCGTGCGGCCCGCCATTGCGGGACTGATGGGGGCATTCGGCGCGGCGCTTTATGCCAAAGAAAATACGCCTGCGGAAAAGCTCATGAGCACGATCGTTTCCGAGGCGGAACTGCGCGCGTTTTCCTATTCCTCGCGGTCGGTCACCTGCAAGGGCTGTACCTCGCACTGCAATGTGAACATCCTCACGTTTGCCGACGGGCGCAGATTTATTTCGGGCAACAAGTGCGAGCGGGGCGCGGGGCTTCCGAAGCCCAAGGATCTGCCCGATATCTATGCCTGCAAATATGAAAAACTGCTCTCGCTTCCGCATGAGAGTGTGCCGGGTGCGTGCGGAACGGTGGGACTTCCCATGCAGCTCGTCATGTTTGAACAGCTCCCGCTGTGGACGAAATTCTTTGAGACGTGCGGCTTTCGGGTGGTCCTTTCGGACAGGAGCTCGCGCGATCTGTATTTCAGGGGACAGCACACCGTCGCTTCAGACACGGCGTGCTATCCCGCCAAGCTGATGCACGGGCACATCGAATCTCTCCTGGACAGGGGTGTCGATTTCATTTTCTATCCCTGCGAGAGCTATAACCTCGACGAGCATGATTCCATCAATCACTACAACTGTCCCGTCGTGGCCTATTATCCGGAGCTTCTCAAGGCGAACAATGAGCGCCTGACGCAGGAAAATTTCGTGATGCCCTATCTCGATCCCAACGATGAGGCGACGACGGTGCGCTCGCTGCACCGCGCGCTTGCGCGCTGGAAACTGTCGCCCTGGCTGATCCGCCGCGCATACCGCGCCGGGCTTGCGGCGCTGGAACAGTATCATGCGGACGTCGTGGCGGAGGGAAAGAGGATCCTTGAAAATGCCGGGCGCGAGGGGAGGCAGGTCATCGTGCTCGCCGGACGGCCCTACCATGCCGATCCGGAGATCAATCACGGCATCGGAAAACTTCTGAATTCCCTCGGCATCGCCGTTCTGTCGGAGGACGCCGTCTACGAAGAGGGCGACCTTGTCAAAGTCAACGTGCTCAATCAATGGACGTATCACGCGCGGCTGTACCGCGCGGCGGAGTTCGTCACGCACAGAAAAAATGTCAATCTTGTGCAGCTCGTTTCGTTCGGGTGCGGGATCGACGCCATCACCACGGACGAAGTGCGCTCCATTCTGGAGAGCCGCGGAAAGCTGTACACGCAGATCAAGATCGACGAGATCAACAATCTCGGCGTCGTCAAGATCCGGCTGCGTTCGATGCTTGCAGCCATTGAAGAACTTGGAAGAAACACATGAAAAAACAGACCGAACAAAAACCGACGGCGGATTTCACCCGCCCGTATCCCGTCTTTACGCCCGCAATGAAGGCGACGCATACCATTCTCATACCCGATATGCTGCCCTGGCATTTCGATCTGCTGGTGCATGTCATGCAGCGTTCGGGGTATCGGGTGGAGGTTTTGCACAACGAGGGGCGCGCCGTCATTGACGAGGGGCTCAAACACGTCCATAACGATACCTGTTTCCCCGCGCTGTGCGTCATCGGGCAATACCTCGATGCGCTCAAGAGCGGGAAGTATGACCCCGACCGCACCGCGGTGCTCATCACGCAGTCTGGCGGCGGCTGCCGCGCAAGTAACTATATTCCGCTGATCCGCAAGGCCATGGCGGCGGAGTTCCCGCAGGTTCCCGTCCTCTCCCTCAACTTTTCGGGACTGGAAAAGGGGAACGGGCTGCAGCTCACGCTGACCGACCTGATCAAACTTGCGTACGCCATTTTTTACGGCGACCTGGTCATGACCTGTTACAATCAGACAAAGCCCTACGAGGAAGAGGACGGCAGCGCCGCGCGCGTCCGTACGGAGTGTGTGGAGCGGCTGAAAAGGGCGCTTGACGACGGCTCCTTTCGGAAACTCGGAAGGTGCACGAAGATGGTCCTGAACGCCTTTGCCGCAGTCAGAGTCAGGCGGGAAGAAAAGGTAAAAGTCGGCATCGTCGGGGAGATCTATGTCAAGTATTCTCCGCTCGGAAATTCTCATCTGGAGGATTTTCTGCTGTCCGAGGGCTGCGAACCCGTGGTGCCCGCCCTCATGGATTTCATTCTGTACTGCGTCATCAACAACATCAACGACGCAAAGTTCTACCACAAGGGCAAAAAGACTGCGTGGCTGTTTGCAATCGTCTATCGCTGGCTCTACGGCAAGCAGAAAAAGATCATCGCCCTGATGAAGAAACAGGGCAGGTTCGAGCCCCTGCACGATTTTGAACATCTGCGCAGGTGTGCCGACAAAGTGATCAATCAGGGCGTCAAGATGGGCGAAGGCTGGCTCATTCCCGCCGAGATGGCGGCGCTGGCCGAGACGGGAACGGACAACATCGTCTGTGCGCAGCCGTTCGGCTGTCTGCCCAATCATATTGCGGGAAAGGGGGCTGTGCGTGCGCTCAAACAGCTCTACGAGCATGAAAATATCGTCCCGGTCGATTACGATCCCTCTGCGACGCGCGTCAATCAGGAAAACCGCATCAAACTCATGCTCGCAACCGCAAGGGAAAATCTCCGGGCGAAGCAGGAGGAGCGCCGATGACAAAGAAAACGCCGCCCAAAGAGGAGACGGGCGTCACCGTGAGTTTTTTCCGCGGCAGCGCGGGGAAGCTCTGGCTTACATTGCTGATCCTTTCGCCGCTCTTTGCGGCAGCCTTTGCAGTATTTGCCTTTTTGTATGCGGACGACGGAATGATCGTCATCATCGGCTGCTGCGTGATCGCGGCGATCGCCCTGATCGTTTTCGGGGTCTGCGTGGGAACGGCCGGAACGCGCACTTCCCGCTGGACGGCGGACGAGGCGGGCGTCTCATATTACAGATTGGGCCGGAAAGTCGTCTCGATCGGCTGGGAAGAAATGCGCGAAGCGGGATTTTTATATCTGGGCGGCGAGGCGCGCTCCTCGCGGTTGCGGCTGTATTGGTCGGCGGAGGAACTGCGCGGGAAGCTGAAAAGCGGAAAACTCGCCGGAAAGCAGGCGGGCCTCGGCGCGAACCTGCGGGGCGCGTCCATGATCGTCTATACCGTTCCCGCCTATTATGGGGAGGACGGCGGGGTGACCTATCCCACGGACGATCCGCTGATCACATACACGCGCGGGCATTTCAGGCGTCCCCTCAGACACGAAGAATTTTTAACGAAGATCAAGGAATAAAAAATCCGCCGGGAGGCGGATTTTTCTGACGGATTCAGAAGATGTTTGCCGGGGTCGGCCGGTAGGCGTTCGGAAAGGTTTGTGCAAGGTGCATGAGCGCTTCCAGCTTCGGCAGGGCCGGGGCATAGTTTTCTTCGGCGACGAGGCGCACCGTCTCGGCAAGGTAGTTGTCCACGCGCGCGACGTCGTTGTGCGGAAGAAAGATCTGCAGGCGCTCTTTGCGGGCCTCCCATGCCGTCTGAACGGCGCGCGCGTCCTCATAGTTGGCCGTTTGGGCGTCCGCTTTTTCATAGAGGGAAGTAAGCTCCGCGGAAAAATCCTCAAACGCCTTACTGACGTAGAAATGTTCAAAGATCGCTGCGCCCGCGAGCAGGACGCATACGGCAAATATTGCAGAAAGTGACCGGATCATATGTACGCCCCATGTCCGCGACGGGCGGGCAGAGGACAGCCGTGTCCGCCTTCCGGGGCGGACATGGTCACCACGTTTTGTTCCCGGGGTATTGCACGCGGAACGTGCGGAACTTTTCTTTCTTCTCCTGCAGATAGATCTTTCCCTCGCCGTCGGCGGTGAGCACAAGGACGTTTTTGTGCTTTCTGACGCCCTGCTCCCGGAGAATGGTTTCAAAATATTCCTGACCGAGCCCGGTCAGCGCCAGATTTTTTCCGTTGAACTTTCCGTTGTCGATGATGACCAGGGGCAGGGAAGTCTGCATCTGTTCGTAGTTTTCCTTGGGAAGCGCGGAAAAGGTCCCGTTGGATTCGTACAGGGCGTAGTCGATGCAGTCCAGGGAGAAGTAGCCCGCCGCGCGGAGCGATTCGATCAGGTCGGACACATCGAGGTTGTTCTTTTTCAGCTGATAGTCGTCGATGCCGTTTTTGTTGATCACGACGCTCGGCTTTCCGCTCAGTACCGATTTCAGGGGTTTGACTTTGAGGTCGAGCAGCGTGACGGCCTCGTGCAGGACAAAGATCGCAAGTACGGATACGATCCCGTAGAGGAGGGGAATGGACGTGTCCGCCATCGGAATACAGGCCAGTTCTGCGATGAGAAGGGTGATGACCAGCTCAAAGGGCTGCATTTCCCCGATCTGCCGCTTTCCCATCAGCCGCATGACGACGAGCAGCACTGCGAAGATGATCGCGGTGCGGATCATGACGAGTACCATACAAACAGTATGCGGCGGCGGGGAAAAAGTATGTCGTTTTCGTTGCTTTTTGGCAAGAATGTGTTATAATATAGGGCAGAAGAGTAGCCAAGGCGCGTTAAGTGCTGCGAAACGGGACGTTGTTCGCAGACGAAAGGGTTTATCCCTGCGGTGCCGCGGCGCGTCCGCTTGGATCGGCGCGAAAGCGCATTCTGAAACAAGTCGCGCAGATGACTCCCGTGGCGCAGCGGGAACGGCGGCGGCTGGCGGGCCTTCCAAATTTCCGGGAGGTTTTTATTTTTATGAGTTCTCACATTTCGGCGGCTGATCATCCGGCCTGGAAACGCGTCCTGTTTTCCGACTTCATGCTCAGCCGCGGCAGAGCACAGCGAATCGCAACGGTCGGCGTCATGACGGCGCTGTGTATCGTTGCCAACATGTTTCTTGAGATCAAGTTCTTTGACGTGCAGTTCTCGCTTACGATCTTCGTGTCCGTTCTGTCGGGCATGCTCATCGGCCCGCTCTTCGGGTTCGGGGCAGTGTTTCTGGGCGATTTTCTCGGATACGTGTACAATAACTGGGGTTATATGTACATGCCGTGGGTGGGCCTTTCGTCCGCGCTCTTTGCGCTTGTGGCCGGGCTCGTCATGGGGATCCGTATCGAAAAGAAGTGGGGCATTTACGTCAAGCTTGCGCTGATTTGCGTCATTACGTTTCTGGTCTGTACGGCGGGCGTGAACAGCGCGGGATTCTATTTTTACAATAAGATTTCCGGCTTTTCCACTGCGGTCATCGATTATGCCGAGGCGCATTTCGGCGGGACGGTGAGTTATTTTGCCTATGTGTGCTACCGTCTCATTTTCAAAATGCAGATCCTCAACAGCGTCGTCAACTATGCATTGTTGTTTGCGGCGGTGCCGCTGATCAATGCGATCGGAGCAAAGAACGTCCCGCTCCGGTAAGGATTTTCTCCTGGCTCCCACGTGGGACCCGGAAAGTAAGATCTATCTTCTGCTTGTAAAGTCAGCCCGATTGCGTCCATCGGGTTGATTTTTTGTTTTGTGCGTGCTATAATGTCTCTGATACAATGTAAGGAGACTCTCTATGACCAGTTCGCTGCTCGCGGTCGAGTTCGGCGCCAACGAGAGGGGGATTATCCTCTTCGGTTTTGAAATTTATTATTACGCGATCTGTATCGTATGCGGAATGATCCTTGCGGCAGTGCTTTCCGCGCTCCTCATGAAGCGCAGGAACATGTCGGTGGATTTTATTTTCCTGCTCTTTGTCGTCTGCATTCCGACGGCGATCATCGGCGCGAGGCTGTTTTCCTGCCTCACCGATCCCAATCTCGGGATCGGGCGGTTCTTTGATTTCCGCGACGGCGGGCTCTCCATTACGGGCGGCGTCATCGGCGGCGTGCTTGCCGGTTTTGTCGTCTGCCTCATCAAAAAGGTCAACTTTCTGCGGGCGGCCGACTGTGTTGTGATCAACATTCTCATTGCGCAGTCGCTGGGCAGATGGGGGAACTTCTTCAATGCGGAAGTATACGGCGGCGTGGTGGAAAATCCTTCTCTGCAATGGTTTCCCTTCGCCGTGCCGATCAGCCCGGATCCCTACACCTACGGGATCGGTTCGTTTTCCGACCCGTCGTCCACCTGGCACTATGCGTTCTTCTTCTACGAGTCGGTCATCAATCTCATCGGCTGGGCGATTCTGTTCACCTTCACCTGGTTCAGGAAGAGCAAGCCGAACGGCATTTCCACCTGCCTTTATTTTGTCTGGTACGGGACGGTGCGCTCAATCATGGAACCCCTGCGCGATCCGGAATTCATTCTCAATGCGGGCGGCGTGCCGTGGTCGCTCGTGTTCTCCCTGCTCATGGTGGGACTGGGGATCTGTGCCATTCTCGTGCTTATGATCCTCAATTTCCGCAAGGAAAAGGCGTTCATCGGCAGCCGCGTGGGCGATCCCTGCGCGATCACCGAGTACATGACGCCCTATAAGGACGACAAACCCTATTACAGCAAGATCAACATGTTCGGGGACAAATATCCGCCCAAACCCACCAAGGAGGAGCTGAAGCGCGAAAAGGAGCGACGGGAAGCGGAGAAACATAAGCCGCGCGACGACGGGGGCAGACAATGAGAAATCTGACCCTTCTGACTGACCTGTATCAGCTCACCATGGGGCAAGGGTACTTCAATGAGGGAAAGCACGAACAGCGTGCCGTGTTCGACGTGTTTTTCCGCCCCAACCGCATGATCACGTATTCCGTTGCCGCAGGCATGGAACAGGCGGCGGATTACCTGGAAAATCTGCACTTCGATGAGAGCGACATCGCCTATCTGCGCTCTCTCGGCATGTTCACGGAGCCCTATCTTTCCTACCTTTCCCGGCTTCGCTTTACGGGCGATGTGCGGGCGGTGCGCGAGGGCGAGATCGTCTTTCCGTACGAGCCCATTCTCACCGTCTCTGCGCCCATGCTGGAGGCGCAGCTCGTGGAGACGGCGCTTCTCACGTTTATCAATCATCAGACGCTCATCGCGTCCAAGGCGGCCAAGATCTGCGCCGCGGCGGGCGGCGGCGTGATGGAATTCGGACTGCGCCGCGCGCAGGGCGCCGACGCCGGCGTCTACGGCGCCCGCGCCGCGATCATCGGCGGCTGTGTGGGCACGTCCAACGTGTATGCGGGAAAGCTCTTTCAGGTTCCCGTATCGGGTACCATGGCGCACAGCTGGGTGATGAATTTTCCCTCCGAACTGGAGGCGTTCCGCGCCTATGCAAGGAGCTTCCCCGATAACTGCCTGCTGCTCGTCGATACCTACGACACGCTGCGCAGCGGGGTGCCCAATGCCATCAGGGTGTTCCGGGAATTGCGGGAACAGGGGTTTGAGCCCAAGGGGATCCGCCTGGATTCGGGAGATCTTGCATACCTCTCCAAGAAGGCAAGAAAGATGCTGGACGAGGCCGGCTTTCAGGACGCGATCATCTGCGCATCGGGGGATCTGGACGAGACGCTGATCCGCTCGCTGAAAGCGCAGGGGGCATGCATCGACACATGGGGCGTCGGAACAAAGCTCATCACGAGCGCGGACATGCCTGCCCTCGGCGGCGTGTACAAGCTCGCAGCCGTGTATGAGGACGGAAGCGAGATCCCCAAGATCAAGCTTTCGGACACCACGGAAAAGATCACCAACCCCGGCGTGAAGGAAGTTTACCGCATTTACGATGCGGCAACGGACAAGGCCGTCGCCGACTATATCGTGCGGGCGGGGGAATTTGTGGACGAGACAAAGCCTCTGACCATCTTCCACCCCGTGGACACCTGGAAGCGCATGACGATCGAGCATTTCCGTCTGAGAGATCTGCGGGAGGACCTCTTCCGCGGCGGACAGCGCGTCGCCCCGGTCAGGAGCCTTTCCGAGATCGCGGAATACCGCCGCCGCGAGCAGTCCCGGTTCTGGGAAGAGTATCTTCGGCAGGACATGCCGCATATCTATAAAGTGGACTTGTCCACCGAGCTCTACAACCTCAAGCAGAGCCTTGTGGAAGAATTCGGGTCGCGTTGAGGGGTGCTGCCGTGTTCGGAATGTATACGAAAAGGGACGTGGAAAAACTGGTGCGCCGTCTGCGGGAGGAGTATTCCGCGGTTCTGAAGGAACAGCAGGCGGCGGCCGAGGCGATCAAGGCGGAAAACCGGGCGCTTGCGGCGCGCGTCTCCGAGCTGGAGGCGGAGCGCGGAAGTGTTGCCGAAGCTCTGATCGGGGCGGCCAGAGAAGGGGAAAAACTGCGCGAAGAGCGCGTCCGCGAAGCGGAAAACGGCGGAAAAGAGCTGTCGCTGCTCATTGCCAAGTGCCGCCTTCTGTCGCAGACGCTCGCTGCCAAATATCCGGACGCTGAGGACGTCCGCAGCTTCACCGCGTTTGTGGATACGCTGCACGGCGCGGTCGCCGAGGAGGAAGAGGAGGACACGCTCGACATGGACGAGGTGCTCGCTCCCAAGCAGCCGCTCGACCTCGGAAAACTCTGCAAAGATCTCGGTCTCATGGAGGACGGCGAATGAAAAAATATAAAAATATCATGATCACGCTCGGCGCGGCACTTATCATGTGCGTTCTGCTTGCAGCCGATCTGATCACCAAGGCATTGGCGGAGGCGTCCAATGTCCATCAGAGCGAGTTCTTTCTGGGGATCGTGCGCCTTTGGTATGTCTCCAATCCCGGCATTGCGTTCGGCATCTTCGGCGGCAACGAGGTCGCCATGGAGATCATGAGCTATGTGACCGTCGTGCTTGCGGTGCTCATTGCCGTCATGTTCTTTACCCTTTTCAGGCACAATACGCCCGTGCGGTTCTGCCTTGCCATTGTGGAAGCCGGAGCGGTCGGAAACATTGCGGACAGATTCTGCCTGGGTTATGTGCGCGATTTCGTGGACGTCAGCCCACTCGGATTCGGGGTCTGCAATATTGCGGATTTCTTCATTACGGGCGGCATCGTCGCTGTGATCATCTGCATTCTCTTCATCGGAAAGGACGCGGTGTTCCCGCTCACGAAGAAGTGGCGCGAAGAGGCGAAGAAAGAGGACGAGGAGCGCGACAAGCGTCTGAAAGATGCATGAGTTTGAAGCGGACGCCGCCGTGCGTGCGGACGTATTTTTAAGCGAACGGACGGGGCTGACCCGTTCCGCGGTCAAAAAACTTGCGGACGAGGGACGGCTTTTCTGCGGCGGCGTGCCCGTCAAGGCTGGCCACATGCTGAAAGCAGGCAGCCGCGTCTGCCTGGACGTGCCTCCGCCGCGGCCCGTGCGCGCCGAGCCGGAGGATATCCCCGTCGAAGTGATCTATGAGGACGGCGATATCGCCGTCATAAACAAACCGCGCGGCATGGCGGTTCATGCGGGCGCGGGCAGGGTCAGCGGCACGCTCGTGAATGCGCTCCTGTATCGGCTGCATTCGCTCAGTTCCATCAACGGAGAGATCCGTCCCGGCATCGTGCATCGGATCGACAAGGACACGACGGGGCTTCTGGTCGTTGCCGAAAACGATGCGGCGCATCTCTCGCTTGCAAAACAGATCGCCGAAAAGACCTGCCGCAGGGAGTATCTCGCCCTGCTGGAAGGGAATCTGAAAGAGGACGCGGGCACGGTCGAAACACTCATCGGCCGCGATCCGAAGGACCGCCTGAAAATGGCCGTCCTGCCCGCAGGGGGGCGGCGCGCAGTCACGGAATATTCCGTTCGGGAACGCTTTCCCGGCTATACGCTTGCGCAGTTCACGCTGCAGACGGGGCGGACGCATCAGATCCGCGTGCACGCGAAGTATCTCGGGCATCCCGTCGTCGGCGATCCCGTTTACGGCTACAAAAAACAGAGGTTTGCGCTTGGAGGGCAGCTGCTGCACGCATACCGTCTGACGCTTACCCACCCGAGGACGGGGGAACGCATGGTATTTGAAGCGCCGCTTCCCGCAGATTTTTGCAGCGTTCTTGAAATTCTGCGACGGGAACGCGGATAGGAGGAGAGAATGCAGATCCTGAATGCCGATGAAATGCGCCGCGCGGTGACGCGGCTCGCCATGCAGGCAACGGAGCTCAACAAGGGTACGGATTTTGTCCTGATCGGGATCCGTACGCGGGGCGTGATCCTTGCGCGGAGAATGCAGAAGGAGCTTTCCCGCCTTGAAGGGGTTCAGGTCCCCGTGGGGATCCTGGATATTTCGCTGTACCGCGATGATCTTCTGGGCGGCTGCGATGCCGTGTTCAGGGGGAGCGAGGTCGATTTCGATCTCGAGGGAAAAAACGTCGTTCTGTGCGACGACGTGATCTATACGGGGCGGACGGTCCGCGCCGCGCTCTCGGCGCTCTCTTCGATGGGGCGGGCAAAGACGGTGCGCCTTTTTGTGCTCGTCGACCGCGGCCACCGGGAACTCCCGTTCCGCGCGGACGGCGTGGGGAAAAATGTGCCGACGTCCCGCTTTGAACGCGTCGTGGTGCACTTTGAGGAAACGGACGGCGAGGACGCCGTGCAGTTATTTAAGCAATCTGTTTAGGAGGAGAATATTATCATGGCACAACAGAACAAACAGACGGAACAGAAAAAGACGAACAACGCGTCCGGCCGCCGCTCTACGTTTACGCTCGGCAGCCTTGTCAATGTGCTCGCTTTCTGCGCGCTCGCGGCGGCGGCGATCCTGCTGGTGATCGGGCCCATTCTCAAATGGATCCTTGAAACAACGGGCAGCGCGGTCGTCATGCAGGCGCTCAACCTTGTCTCGCAGTACTGCCTGCTGGCGGCGATCGCGATCCCCGGCTGGTTTTTCGTGCGCGGGAAGCGCAAAGGCTGGAAGATCGCATACTTTATCTTTCTTGCCGTCTACATTGCGGGAACAATACTTGGTATGGCAGTAAGCATCTGAGCGGCAGCGGCTGAAAATTTTCGGAGAAACGGCGTATCTGCGCCGTAAGGGGGAATTTTTCTATAATAAAGAAAAAGGAGGAATGCGTCATGCAGCCTGTGATTGCGATCGTCGGGCGGCCCAACGTCGGAAAAAGCACATTTTTCAACAAGGTCGCGGGACGGAAAATTTCCATTACAGAGAACAGGCCGGGCGTCACGCGCGACCGCATTACCGCGGACTGCGAATGGCGCGGAAAGCCGTTTACGCTCGTCGATACGGGCGGCATCGAACTCAAAAGCGAGGACGCCATGTGGAAGCAGATCGCCCTGCAGGCGCAGGCGGCGGTGGAGCTTGCGGACGTCATTCTCTTTTTTACGGACGGAAGGGAGGGGCTGACTTCCTCGGACTACGACGTCGCCGACTATCTGCGCCGCTGCAAAAAGCCCGTCGTGCTTGTCGTCAACAAGGTGGACGAATATTCCCCCGATAAACTCTTTGAGTTCTATTCGCTCGGCCTCGGCGATCCGTTCGCCGTCTCCAGCGAGCATTCGCGCGGCATCGGCGATGCGCTTGACAAGGCGGTCGAATTCTTCCCGCACGGCGAGGAGGCGCAGGACGATTCCCTGAAGATCGCCGTTGTCGGAAAGCCCAATGCGGGCAAGAGTTCGCTTGTGAACCGGATCCTCGGGCAGGAGCGTACCATCGTCACACCGGTCGCGGGGACAACGCGCGACGCCGTGGATACCCGGTTCGAGCGGGACGGGAAAGCCTATACCATCATTGACACGGCCGGGATCCGCCGCAAACGCTCGGTGGAGGACGACGTGGAGTATTATTCCGTTCTGCGCGCGTTCGATGCGGTGCGCCGCGCCGACGTCTGCATGCTTGTGGTGGACGCGCAGGAAGGAATTACCGAGCAGGACGTCAGGATCATCGGCTATGTGCACGAACAGGGCAAGCCGAGTGTGATCGTGATGAACAAGTGGGATCTCATCGAAAAGGATACCCATACCATTGAGAAGTTCGAGGCGAAACTCAAAGAAGAACTCAAATTCATGGACTATTTCAGATCGGTCTACATCTCGGCAAAGACGGGGCAGCGCACGGACAAGCTGCTTGCGCTTGCGCAGGAGGTGTATGCCCATGCCTGCTTCCGTGTTCCGACGGGCGATCTGAACGACCTGCTGATGGACGCGATGCGCATCTCCGAACCGCCTTCCTATCAGGGCAGGCGCATGAAGCTGTATTACGCCTCCCAGGTCGCCGTCAATCCGCCGCTCTTTGTCCTCATGGTCAACGACGAAGGGCTCTTGCATTTCTCCTATGAACGGTATCTTGAAAACGTGATCCGCGGCGCCTATGATTTTTCGGGTACGCCCATCAGGATCAAAGTGCGCAACAAAAAGGAGAACGAATGACGGAGCTGTCTGTTTCGCAAAGCTGGTATTGGTTTGTGCTGATGGCGGTCGTTTGCTATTTCATCGGCTGTTTCAACTTCGCGGTGCTCATTGCAAAGACCAAGCACAAAGACGTGCACAAGATCGGCAGCGGAAATCCGGGAACGATGAACATGACGCGCGAGTTCGGACTCGTGGTCGGGCTCGTCAACTTCCTGTGCGACGCCTGCAAGGGCGGCGTCCCCGCGCTCATCAGCTTTTTCATCTTCCGCGGCTACGTGTTCGAGGGGACGCTGGTGTCGGTCTCGGATTTTACGCGGTACTTCTGCGGATTGTTCGTGATCATCGGGCACATCTGGCCCGTGACGATGAAGTTCCGCGGCGGAAAGGGGATCGCCTCCTCGCTGGGGCTATTCTGGTTTTGCCTGTCGTGCGAGGATCCCTGGAATATCCTGATCGTCCTTGCCGTACTGCTGTTTGTCGTCGTCGGCTATATCGCGTTTACGGAATGGGGCTCGATGGGGTCTCTTCTGGGCGTTTCGGGCCTTTCCGTGTGGCAGGGGCTGGTGTTTTTCTTCCGTTATTCGGCAAACGGAATGCTGCTGAGCGGCTGGGTGATCGCAATTTTCATGCTGTTGCTCGCGCTGAATTTCTTGACGTGGTTTGCGCACCGCAAAAACCTCGTGCGCCTGTTCGCAGGCGAGGAGCACCGCACTTCCGTCAAAAAACTTTCGCACGGCAAACGCGGCACGCAGAATATGTGAAAGGAGTTCTGCGGGAATTCGCGCTGCCATCGGCAGCGACCGGCACTGAAAAATAACAACGCGCGGCTTTCAAACGAAAGCCGCGCGCTTTATTCTGCAAAATTTACTTTTCGATCAGGCTCTTGCCGGTCATTTCAGGCGGAACAGGCAGGCCCATGACTTCGAGCAGGGTGGGGGCGAGGTCGGCAAGAATGCCGTCCTTTCTCAGCGTGACGTTCTTGTACTGTTCGGAAATGAGCACAACGGGCACGGGATTTGTGGTATGCGCCGTGAAGGGCTCGCCGTCCTCGGCAAGCATCTTGTCGGCGTTGCCGTGATCGGCCGTCAAAAGGACGCTGCCGCCCATGGACAGGATCTGATCGACGACCTTTTTCACGCATTCGTCCACCGTGTGCACTGCCTTGACGGCCGCGGGAATGACGCCCGTATGCCCGACCATGTCGCAGTTGGCAAAGTTGAGGATCATCGCGTCATATTCGCCCGTTTTCAGTTCCTGAATGGCGCGCTCGGTCACTTCGGGAGCGCTCATTTCGGGCTGCAGGTCATAGGTGGCGACCTTGGGCGAATTGATCAGCACGCGCACTTCGCCCTCGTTGGGGGCTTCCACGCCGCCGTTGAAGAAGAAGGTGACATGCGCATACTTTTCCGTCTCGGCGATGCGCAGCTGTTTTTTGCCCAGGCTTGCCAGGTATTCGCCCAGCGTGTTTTTCATCGTCTGCTTGGGGAAGGCGATCTCCACATTCCTGTATTCCGCGTCATAGACGGTGAAGCAGACATAGGTGGGGTGCAGGAATCCCGTCTTGCGCTCGAACGCCGTGCCCTTGGGAACGACGAAGGGATCCTGCGAGAACGCGCGCGTGATCTCCCTTGCGCGGTCGGGGCGGAAGTTGAAGAAGATGACGGAGTCGCCCTCCTCCACGAGCGCCACGGGCTTTCCGTTCTCGGTGATGTTGGTAGGAAGGACGAACTCGTCCGTTACGCCTGCATCATACGATTTGTGCAGCGCGGCAACGGGGTCGTCCGCCTGAACGCCCGTTCCCAGGGTCAGCATGTCGTACGCCTTTTCGATGCGGTCCCAGTTGTTGTCGCGGTCCATTGCATAGTATCTGCCGGAGAGGGAAGCGAGCTTTCCGTAGCCCAGCTTCTTCATCTCGTCGAGCAGCTGCTGCACGTAGTTCACGGCGGAGGTCGGAGGAGTGTCGCGCCCGTCCAGGAAAGCGTGGACGTACGTTTCGGGCACGCCGTGGCGCTTGGCCATTTCAAGCAGGGCATACAGATGCGTGATGTGGCTGTGCACGCCGCCGTCCGACAGCAGTCCCCACAAGTGCAGTTTTTTGCCGTTCTTTTTGGCGTTTTCCATGGCCTTCAGAAGGGCGGGATTCTGGAAAAATTCGCCGTCTTCGATCTCCTTGGTGATCTTGGTCAGATCCTGGTAGACGATGCGTCCCGCGCCCATGTTGAGATGCCCGACTTCGGAATTGCCCATCTGCCCGTCGGGAAGGCCCACCGATCTGCCGCTCGCGCCCAGCGTGGCGGAGGGGTATTCGGCGCGGTAAGCGTTCACGTTTTTGCTGCCGTCCATGGAAATGGCGTTGCCTTTGCCCGCAGGCGCAAGCCCGTAGCCGTCCATAATGATGATCGCACAGGTCTTTTTCATAGAGTACCTCTTGATAGTTTGTTCTGCTTTATTATACCCCGAAAACGTCCGTTTCGCAAGCGGAGAGGGGATATTTTTTGAAAATTTGTCCGTTTTGCCCGATTTCAGGCTGCGCGATAAGCCGGAAATTTTCAGACGGGTGTGAACCGCCGATAAAAAGCCGCCCGTGCGCTCAATGCGCACGGGCGGCGTGTATTTTCAGTCTGTTATTTGCAACGGCGCAGGCGGGGAAGTCCCCGCCGTCATTCCGTTTCGCGGATTACAGCAGTTCCTTGGGCAGCTTCATGCCCTGCATGCCGCCCTTATCATAGCCGACGATGGTTGCAAAGTCGTTTGCCTTCAAGGACGCGCCGCCGATCAGCCCGCCGTCGATTTCGGGCATGGCCATCAGCTGTTTGCAGTTGCCTGCATTCATGGAGCCGCCGTACTGAATGCGCACCTTTTCGGCGCATTTGGGGCAAAAGACTTCGGCGCACTTTTTGCGGATATAGCCGATCGTCTCGTTGGCCTGTTCACAGGTCGCCGTCTTGCCCGTTCCGATCGCCCAGACGGGCTCGTAGGCAATGACGATCTTCGACACGTCGTCGATGCCCTTCAGACCTTCGGTGATCTGTCTGTCGAGCACGGCTTCCGTTTTGCCGCTCTCGCGCTCTTCCAGCGTCTCGCCGATGCAGACGATGGGGACGAGTCCCGCGTTCAGGGCGGCAAGCGTGCGCTTGTTCACGGTTTCGTCCGTTTCGCCGAAGTACTGCCTGCGCTCGCTGTGGCCGATGATGACGTATTTCACGCCGTATTCCTTGAGCATCGCCGCGGAGATCTCGCCTGTATACGCGCCTTTTTCGGCAAAGTGGACGTTCTGCGCGCCGAGTGCGATGTTGCTGCCGGCAAGCGCTTCCGAGACGGCGGGAATATCGATGGCGGGAACGCAGACAACCACTTCGCAGTGCGCATCTGCGACAAGGGGTTTTAGCGCGTTCACAAGGGCGACGCCCTCTTTCGCCGTGTTGTTCATCTTCCAGTTTCCTGCAATGATGGGGGTTCTCTGGTTCATAGTACAGCTCCTTTCTGTTTTTTCCACACCGAATTATATCACATCTGTCCGGGAATAGCAATCCCAAACGGGAAAATTAAAAAATATTTTTATTCCTGACGGCGCCAGGACAGCACAAGGCATATTTTTTGTCGTTATACGTCTGTTCTGTGGCAGGACAGCCTTATGAGCATAAAGCATCGTGGAAGATTGTTCTTTAAGCACAATCGGATATGTTCGGTATTTTCATATAAAAATAAATAATCTGTACGGCAGATAACCGCTGTTTTTGCGTCGGCGGTCTGATAAAATAGATGAAAATCAAAAAGGAGCCGAATATGTTTGAATCTTTGATCGAGGAAATTTTTCTTGACAACTGCGGACAGATGGAAAAGGTGAACAGGAGCAAGAAGTTGGTCCGGCTGCAGGCCAAATCGTGCGAGCAGTATGACAGGCTGTTTGCCGTTTTGGACGATGAGCACAAGGACTGGTTGGAAAAGGTCTGGGACGCCGACGTTGCCAGAGAGACGGAAAATATTTTTCTGCATTTCCGTGCGGGATTGAAATTCGGTCTGCTGCTGACCATAGAGGCGCTCGGCTATCGGCGGGAAGAGGACGAACAAAACTGACCGCCGCCCCGCAGATTCTGCGGGGCGGCGGACTCTCGTTTCGCTTGCGAAAACAATTTGTCCGGAAACCTGCATGAGAAAAAGAGGGAGCCGCGCCCGCGGCGCAGCTCCCGATGCGGTTTTACTTTACTTCTTGTCGTTCAGGCAGGCAATGCCGGGAAGGACTTTGCCTTCAAACAATTCCAGCGAAGCGCCGCCGCCCGTCGAGATGTGCGTGATCTTGTCCGCGAAGCCGAGCTGCGTGCATGCCGCCGCGGAGTCGCCGCCGCCGACAATGGTCGTGGCGCCCTTCGCATCGGCAAGCGCCTGTGCAACTGCGATCGTTCCGGCAGCAAGGGTGGGGTTCTCGAACACGCCCATGGGGCCGTTCCAGATGACCGTCTTGGCGTTCTTGATCTTGTCGGCGAACAACTTGCGCGTTTCGGGGCCGATGTCAAGACCCATCATGTCTGCGGGGATCTGCTTGGAGGGAACAACGCTCGTTTCGATGGCCGCGTCGATGGGGTCGGGGAACGCCTTTGCAATGACGGTATCCACGGGAAGAAGCAGTTCCTTGCCCATGTTCGCCGCCTTCCTGATCATGTCGTTGCAGTAATCGATCTTTTCATCGTCCACAAGCGAGGTGCCCACGGAACCGCCCTGCGCTTTGAGGAAGGTATATGCCATGCCGCCGCCGATGATGAGCGTGTCACACTTTTCCAGAAGGTTGGAAATGACGTTCAGCTTGTCCGCGACTTTCGCACCGCCCAGAATGGCGACGAAGGGGCGCACGGGGTGCTCAAGGGAGTCCGCCATGACGGTGAGTTCCTTTTCGATCAGGAAGCCGCACACAGCCGTCTTGACCAGCCCGTATTCGACGATCGCCGCCGTGGAAGCGTGCGAGCGGTGCGCCGTACCGAATGCGTCGTTGACATAGATATCGCAGAACGATGCGAGTTTTTTGCAGAATTCAAGGTCTTTCTTCTCTTCTTCCCAGTGGAAGCGGAGGTTTTCCAGAAGGACGCATTCGCCCTCCTTGCAGGCGGCGACTTTGGCCTGTGCGTCTGGGCCGATCACGTCGTGCGCGAACGTCACCTTGTTGTCGAGCAGCTCGTTCAGGCGCTTTGCAACGGGCGCAAGCGTGAGCTTTTTGGGCTCTTCTTTTTTGGCCTTTTCGATGATGGCTTCCGCGGTCGTCTCGCCCTTTTCCACCTTGGCCTTGTCCTTCTTGTTGAGCTTGACTTCATCGGAGAAGATGGAGTGCGGCTTGCCCATGTGCGAGCAGAGAATGACCTTCGCGCCGTGCTCCATCAGATATTTGATGGTGGGCAGCGCACCCATGATGCGGTTCTCGTCGGTGATGACGCCGTCTTTCATGGGGACGTTGAAGTCACAGCGCACAAGCGCGCGCTTGCCTTTCCAGTCTTTGATGTCTCTTACAGTCATTTTGTTCATAGTTCTGTCTCCTTGTCTTGCTATGGATTTCCGTAGAATATTGTAATGCTTTTTCCGTTTTTTGTCAATAGCTTGTCTGCGAATTTCCCTGCGAAATGCCCGACTTTTCGCGGAAAACGGGAAAGGCGGGGGAGAACGGCCGAAAAAAAGAGTAAAAAGGGCGGGCCGGTGAAGGAATCCTGCCTGTATACTATTATAATAACGTCGATTGCGAAAAAAAATTGTAAAATGACCGTCCAAACGATTGACAAAAACTTGTCCGTTTGGTAAAATTCTTTCTGCCTGTTGCAGATGGGCGCATTTTTTTGTGCGCTTTTTTGCGGATCGGCACGCAAAAGCGTGCCCCAAAGGCCCAAAGACGATCTTTCCGGATCGGTGCGATCCTGAAGATATTCCGAAATCTTACAAGGAGGTAACAAAATGCCCACGATCAACCAGCTCATCAAGAAAGGCAGAGAGACGGAGGCGAACAAATCCAAGTGCCCCATTCTCGACGCGTGCCCTCAGAAGCGCGGCGTGTGCCTTTCGGTGACGACGACTTCCCCCAAGAAGCCCAACTCGGCGCTTCGGAAGATCGCAAGAGTCAGGCTGACCAACAAGCAGGAAGGTACGGTGTACATTCCCGGCGAAGGTCACAACCTGCAGGAGCACAGCTCCGTTCTCATTCGCGGCGGAAGAGTCAAGGATCTGCCCGGCGTCCGCTATCACATCATCCGCGGTGCGCTCGACACGGCAGGCGTTGCAAAGCGCAAGCAGGCGCGCAGCAAGTACGGCGCAAAGCGCCCCAAGTAAGCACGGCTTGCAAGTAACACCCTACTGATTTCGGAATATCATCCCCGATGAAGTAGGCAGTATGCCCGTTCAGGGCAGAAGGATCGCTACCGCAAGGCAAGCGACAGCCGTATTGAAGGGTCGGCCGCCCATCGGCCGAAAATCGCATTAAAAATCCAAAAGGAGGATACAATCATGCCCAGAAGAGGGAAAGTCCCCAAGAGAGACGTCTTGCCCGATCCCCTTTACGGGAGCAAGGTCGTCACCAAGCTCATCAATCAGATCATGCTCGACGGCGAAAAGAGCGTTGCGCAGGGCATCGTCTATGACGCGTTCAAGATCATGAGCGAGAAGCTCAACATGGACGCCATGGAGATCTTCAAACAGGCGCTCGCCAACATCACGCCCGTCGTTGAGGTCAAGGCACGCCGTGTCGGCGGCGCGAACTATCAGGTTCCCGTCGAAATCAGACCCGAGCGCCGTCAGACGCTTGCGATCCGCTGGCTCGTCATCAACACGAGAAAGCGCAGCGAGCGCGAGATGAGCAAGAAGCTCGCGGCGGAACTCATGGACGCCTATAACAACACGGGCGGTTCCGTGAAGAAGAAAGAAGACACTCACAGAATGGCGGAAGCGAACAAGGCATTCGCGCACTTCCGTTTCTAAGCGAGGCGCTGTATGGCAAGAGAATACGATTTACAGCATACAAGAAATTTCGGGATCATGGCGCACATCGACGCCGGCAAGACGACGACCACCGAGCGTATCCTGTTCTACACGGGTAAGACGCACAAGCTGGGCGAAGTTCACGAAGGCGCCGCGACCATGGACTGGATGGTGCAGGAGCAGGAGCGCGGCATCACGATCACATCCGCTGCGACGACCTGTATTTGGAAGGGATATCGCTTCAACATCATCGACACGCCCGGACACGTCGACTTCACTGTGGAAGTCGAGCGTTCGCTGCGCGTTCTTGACGGCGCTGTCGCGACTTTCTGCGCGAAGGGCGGCGTCGAGCCGCAGTCCGAGACCGTCTGGCGTCAGGCGGACACCTACAAAGTGCCCCGCATTGCGTACGTCAACAAGATGGACATCAACGGCGCTGACTTCTACCGCGTGGAAAAGATGATCCGCGAGCGTCTCGGGGCCAATCCCGTTCCCGTGGAACTGCCCATCGGCAAAGAAGATACTTTCCGCGGCATCATCGACCTGATCGCCATGGAAGCGGAGATCTATTACGACGACCTCGGCAAGGACTTCAGAAAGGAGCCCATTCCCGAGGATATGAAGGATCTCGCCGAGGAATATCACAACAAGCTCGTGGAGGAGGCGGCTTCTGCTAACGACGAGCTGATGGAAAAATACCTTGAGACGATGGAACTCACGCAGGAGGAGATCATCGCGGGTCTGCGCGAACGGTGCCTGAAAATGGAGGCCGTTCCCATGCTCTGCGGTTCTTCTTATAAGAACAAGGGCGTTCAGTTCCTGCTCGACTCCGTCATCCGCTTCCTTCCCAGCCCGCTCGACGTCGATCACGTCAAGGGGATCAATCCCAAGACGGGCGAGGAAGAGGAGAGAAAGACGTCGGACGATGAACCGTTCGCAGGTCTTGCGTTCAAGATCGCGACCGACCCGTTCGTCGGTTCGCTCGCGTACTTCCGCTGCTATTCGGGTACGCTGTCCGCCGGTTCGTACGTCTATAACTCCACCAAGGACAAGAAGGAGCGCGTCGGCCGCCTTGTGCAGATGCACTCCAATGAAAGAAAGGATATTTCCGAGATCTGCTCGGGCGATATCTGCGCGATCGTCGGCCTGAAGAACACGACGACGGGCGATACGCTCTGCGACGAAAAACATCCCATCGTCCTTGAAAAAATGGAATTCCCCGAGCCCGTCATTCAGCTCTCGCTCGAGCCCAAGACCAAGGCCGGTCAGGAAAAGATGACGATGGCGCTCATCAAACTTGCAGAAGAGGATCCCACGTTCAAGACATATACCGATCAGGAGACGGGGCAGACCATCATCGCAGGTATGGGCGAGCTGCACCTCGACATCATCGTGGACAGACTCCTCAGAGAGTTCCATGTGGAAGCAAACGTCGGTGCTCCTCAGGTTGCCTATCGCGAAACGTTCCGCAAGGCCGTTGAAGCGGAGGGCATGTACAAGCGTCAGTCGGGCGGTAAAGGTCAGTACGGCCACTGCAAAGTGCGCTTTATTCCCCTTGATCCCGGCACGGGCTACGAATTTGAGGACGTCACGGTCGGCGGCTCCATTCCGAAGGAATATATCCCTGCGATCGACAAGGGCATTCAGGAAGCGGCGAAGAACGGCTATCTTGCAGGTTACGAGATGGTGGACTTCAAGGCGCAGGTCTATGACGGAAGCTATCACGAGGTCGACTCCTCCGAAATGGCGTTCAAGATCGCGGGTTCGCTCGCATTCAAGGACGGCATGGAGAAGGCCGGCGTTGTACTGCTCGAGCCCATCATGAAGGTGCAGATCATCACGCCCGAAGATTATTTCGGGGATCTGATGGGCAACATCAGCGGCCGCCGCGGCACGATCATCGGCACGGACGACCGGAACGGCGCGAAGGTCATCGACGCGGAAGTTCCGCTCTCCGAAATGTTCGGCTATGCGACCGATCTTCGTTCCCGTACCCAGGGCCGCGGTCAGTTCACGATGCAGCCCGACCATTACGCCGAAGTTCCCAGATCGGTATCGGAGAAGATCATCACTTCCCGCGCAAAGAAGAACGCGTAAGCGTTTTGCGGGCTAAAATGCGGAAAAATTTGCAAAAAAGTTCGATAAAGTTATTGCAAATTTTTTTGCAATAGGGTATAATAGAGAAAGCAAGCGTAAGGCTTAATATCATTGTTTGATAGATAGCTGCGCTTTCGGCTCTTCCGGGACGAAAAAAGTTATCAAAAAATAAAGATTATCGGAGGAAACCCAAAATGGCAAAATTCGACAGAAGCAAGCCCCATGTCAACATTGGTACCATCGGCCACGTTGACCACGGCAAGACGACGTTGACCGCAGCTATCACCATGGTTATGGCGGCAAAAGGTCAGGCTCAGAAGATGCGCTACGATGAAATCGATAAGGCGCCCGAAGAGAAAGCACGCGGTATCACAATCAATACCGCACACGTCGAGTATGAGACGGACAAGCGTCACTATGCGCACGTTGACTGCCCCGGTCATGCAGACTACGTCAAGAACATGATCACGGGCGCTGCCCAGATGGACGGCGCGATCCTTGTCGTTGCTGCGACGGACGGTCCCATGCCCCAGACCCGTGAGCACATCCTGCTCGCCCGTCAGGTCGGCGTTCCCTACATTGTTGTTTTCCTGAACAAGTGCGACCAGCTCGACGATCCCGAACTGCTTGAGCTTGTCGAGATGGAGATCAGAGAGCTTCTTTCGTCCTACGATTTCCCTGGAGACGAGATCCCGATCATCAAGGGATCCGCGCTCAAGGCGCTTGAAAAGGCGACGAGCGGTTGCTCGAATGAGGAGATCCTTGCTGCTCCCGAGTGCCAGTGCATCCTTGAGCTCATGGACACCATCGACAGCTATATCCCCACGCCTGAGCGCGACGACAAGAAGCCTTTCCTGCTTCCCGTCGAGGACGTGTTCACGATCTCCGGCCGCGGCACCGTTGCTACGGGCAGAGTTGAGCGTGGTGTTGCGCACGTGGGCGATCCCGCCGAAATCGTCGGCCTCATTGAGAAGCCCCGTTCGACGGTCATCACCGGTCTCGAGATGTTCCACAAGCAGCTCGACGAGGCGATGGCGGGCGATAACGTCGGTGCGCTTCTTCGTGGTATCAACCGTACCGATGTCGAGAAAGGACAGGTCATCGCAAAGCCTGGCACCGTTCCCACGGCGACCGTGTTTGAGGCTCAGGTCTATGTCCTGACCAAGGATGAAGGCGGCCGCCACACGGCATTCTTCAACCACTATCGTCCCCAGTTCTTCATTCGTACGACGGACGTCACGGGCTCCATCGAGCTGCCCGAAGGCGTTGAAATGGTCATGCCCGGCGACCACGTCACCATGACGGTCGAGCTGATCAAGCCCGTCGCGATCGAGGAAGGCCTCCGTTTCGCTATCCGTGAGGGCGGCAGAACGGTCGGTTCCGGCGTCGTTTCCAAGATTGTCAAGTAACATCTTTGAATCGTTCAAAAAACCGTTGCGTTATTGCAACGGTTTTTTTTGTATCTTACCCCCCGGATAATCTGGGGGGTAAGAGGGGTTTTCGATGAACAAGGAAGAGCAATTGGGAGGCCAAAAACAACGAGGTCAGAAGAAAAAGAAAGGATAGACGATCAAGGAAGTGGAGCGAAGCTGTAAGAAGAAAGTTAATCACAGAAAAGGCCGTTTTACGGGTACTAAGTAAGTCGTATGACTGCCGGGCGATAAGCGCGGCTGCACGTTGCTGGCAGTATCAGGACATGCCTGCCTATGGCGGCGAGAGGTGTAGCGAAGTAAAATGAAAATCATCGGCTTTGCCGGTGGATATTTTTCTGTGTTATAAAAAGTTTTGTTTTCAGGAATTGCTGTGCAGATGAGCGCCAAGAGCTTTATTCAGGCAATTTTGCGAAAAACAGATCAAAAAAACGCGCTGTCGTGCAATGAGAGCGAAAATGGATGTTGGTAATACGATTCCCTGTCTTATTTTTTATTTTGAAAATTATCAAATCATTATTTCGATTATTTTCTAAATAACGCGATTTTTATGAATTTTCGGAAAGTTTCAGACCTGTGCCCAAAATCGGAGAGGTTGATTCGCCTGCCCGGGGAAAATTCAATGTCCTTCTTGACAATGGCAGGAATGTCGGGTAGAATATAAGTACGATGCATGGGGGAACCATGCCGTTCTGGATGCGAACGGTGCGGATATTACCGACGTCAATCATATTGGCGTTCTTAATCCATTCCGCTATCGCAGTTACTTCTACGACGAAGAAACAGGGCTGTATTACCTCAAGACGCGCTACTACGATCCCGAAACCGGTCGTTTTATAACGATTGATGATATTGCCATATTAGATACAACTAGAGACTATACAAATGGCCTAAATCTTTACGCTTATTGCTTTAATGATCCTGTAAATACCAGTGATGATGAAGGTGATATGCCAAATTGGTTGAAATGGCTTTTGGGTATTCTTACGTTTATTGGAGCAGTAGCATTGACCGTTTTATCGGGAGGCTCTTTGACGCCTGTATTTGTAGGTATGGGAATAAGTATTATAGGTGGAGGTCTATTGCAGGGCACAATAACAGCGGTAAATGGAGGAAGTTTTTGGCAAGGATTTGCTGATGGCGCTGCAGATGGTGCTCTTTGGGGTGGGATCTTTGCTTTGGCGGGTGCGAGTATCTCCTTTATTAAAAATATCAATTTAATTCGTTCTAACGGTGTTGTTATTGGCAAAGGTATGGAACGAGTTGGTTATGTAGCTGATCAATTAGCATTAGCAAAGTATACTCCAATGAAAGGCTACAAATTTATTTCCAAAGTATTTGGTACAAAAATTGCAGATAAGTTAAGTATTGCTCATAACAGAGCATGGATTAGACGAGTTATGCGATTGAACAAACGGGTTTTAGATATTGGTTTGGGAGGCGCGGTTTCTGCAGGAGCATGGTATGGAATGGAATTGCAAGAAGTTGCCGATTATATATGGTATATGTTGTTCTAATGCGATAGGAGTCGAGTATGTATAAGGAAATAAAACCTTTTTTACAATTCTTGAAAGACTGGGAACAAATTATAAATACCGATAAAGGCAATCAAAGAATTGAGTTCAAAAAAAATGACTATTCGATTGTTTTTGACGAGGATTTGCGAGAACACAAAATAAATTTTGCGATATTGCATCCAACAAAACGTATTTTAAAAGTTTATTTTCGTGAATGCGTATATGCCGATAAAAATTTGCAGATCGACAATTTAGTTTCCCAGTTAAAACGATTAGGAGATTCAACCAATGAAAAAGAAGAGTTGAGAATTTATTTTGACTTTTTAAAGTTAAATGGTTTTTTGAGCGATGATTAAAAGAAGTGAAGGAGATTTCTCCTTCACTTCTTTTGTATGATAAAAACCTATGATAGTCGCATAATGGTTGTGTCGAATGCTGAGGTATGTTTGCAAACGGTATGAGCGAGGTAGATTATCTTTATGACAAACTTACTCCCTGTTTATTAATTTATTTAAATGAGGCTCTTTACAAGACGCAAGTTGAGCAGTATTTTAAAGAGTATTTAAGTGTGTTGTATCAGCTGGAGCAATATGACCGGCAGATGCCCGTAAACTATCTGACGGATGGAACGATCGTAAAAGGATACAATGCCGAGGGGCGTCTCGTCGCGATATTCGATGATTACGAAAATATTATCACGGTCGAATACGACGAGACCGGCAAAATCGCGGTTGTTTATGATGGGGAGGATAAGCAGATCGTATTTGATTATCTTCCGAGCGGGCTATTGGGCAGCATCACGGATACGCGTGGCAGAAAGACCGGATATACCTATAATGCAGACGGTGAACTGATAAAAGTGACCTTTGCAAACGGTAAAACGGTCGCGCTTACATACGATACAAACGGAAATATCCAAAGCGTGGATTCTTCGGATAAGCTGAAATCCACGTTGACCTATACGGATGCTTTCAGGTTGAACAAGGTAACGAATACATCGACGATCAGCGGCGTAGAACACGGCCAGGCGCTTGCAGCGGCAGCGGTGACGATGTCGGAAATGACGTTTACATATTCTTCGACGTTGACGACGATAGAAGATGACCGAGAAAATAGACAGTATTATAAGGTCAATGGCGACGGGAACGTATATGAATATTATTCCGAAGAAAACGGTAAGGTCGTCAAGGCAGAAAAATACGATTACGTTCCGTACGAAAAAGACAATGTGCAGAGCGCCAAGCGAAGCTCTCTTTATATAAAAACATATAGTGCGTTCACATCGGCAGATTTTACGGGAGGGGATACGGTAAATATCGTTTTGGACGAGTACAACAACGCGTCGACAAAGACGACGAATGCGCGTGCCCTTTCGGACGGGACGACGCAGGAGGCCGTTGTTACCTATGAATATGACGATAACCATAAGTGCATCAAAGAGAGTGCGGTCGTTACCATAAAGGAGGGGACGGCTGTGCTGAAAACGTACACGCAGATCATGGCGTACAACTACAACGCCTCGGGCAGCATCGTCCGCAAGGAGAGCTATATCGAGGGCGAGGAGTACACGACGGGCAAGAGCATCGAGGAAACGGAGTACGACGAAAAGGGCAACGCGGTGCGTTCGTACAGTTATAACAGTCTGGACAGCTCGTCCAAATTCTACACGGAAAGCGAGTATGCGGAGAACGGACAGACGCTTGCGGACTATGATGACACGGGAGAAAACAAGACGGAATATGAATATATCCCGGGAACGACGATCGTGCGCAGGGTAAAATACCCGAACGGCAGCAGATTTGCGTACGGGCACGAAGTGGACGACACGGTAACGGCGATCACACAGAGCACGGCGGAAGGAGAGGAGAACTCCATACAAAAGCGTTATACCTGCGGGGAAGTGACGGAACTGGTGAGCGGGAATAACATTGTGCGGTATGCCTATGACGGAAAGCGCAGGGTGATGCGAGTGGAGCTGAACGGGACGGAGGAGTACGAAACATATTCCTATACGGAAGGGGAGACGGAAGAAACAACCGTAGCCACGAACGCAAAGAACGAAACGTTTACGAAGGTGACGGACAAGAAAGGGCAGGTGTTGAGCATAAAGTACGGCGACGCAACGCAGGTGAGTTATACGTATGATGCGTATGGCAGAGTGCTCACGGTCACGGACGGCGTAACGGGAGCGACGGAAAGCAATACGTACAACACGCTTGAACAGCAGACGGCATATGCAAGGGGGAGTTATGCCGAAAGCTACAGCTATGATAAGTACGGAAAGCTCGCAACCTTCGTGCAGGGGACACGCACGTATTCGTATGCTTATAAGGATAGTGCTGCGCGCGATCTTGACTACATCACGGTGGAAGGGATCGCGGTCACGCCTGAAACGGATGTTTTGGGCAGGAACAAGGGCAAGGAGATTTCCGGAACGAACGGCAAGGTTGCAGGCGAATATGTGTACTATCGCAAAGTGGGGGACCGCGCCACGAACATGCCATCCGCGGTGTACTTCGGCAATACACAGAGCGGGACATATGTCATCCGCGACAATGTGAAGTATGAATACGACAAGAGCGGAAATATCTGCAAGATATTTGAGAACGGAGCGCTTGCCATACGGTACGAATACGACAGCATCGACCGAAAAACAGTCGAAGTATTTGCTTCCTGCTTGAACAGGCGAAAATTGCACACAATGGGAGTATGGAAGCACAGAGACAAAACTCGTTCCGAAAGACGGTGCAAAGGGTGCGCATGGCTTACCGTACATTTGCGGAACATCGTGCCACGACCATTGCAGGAACGCTTGTTTTTTTTCTGATCATGTCGCTTGTGCCGTTTCTGTTCTGGCTGACGCTTCTGTTCGGGGAAATGCACACCGTGCTCGACAAATTGCTTGAACTGGAGTTGTTCGGCTGGGCGCGCGATCTGCTGTTCTTCCTGCGGAACAATGCCGAAGGAGCAACGGCGGGGGCAAGTATCTTTCTCATTGCCACAACGTTGTGGTCGAGTTCGGCATTTTTCTATCATCTCCGCAGGAGCGGAGAGATCATTTACGCCGAACTCCGTCCCGGAAAGGGTTGGCGGGTGCGTCTGGCTGCGATCGGCATGACGTTCGCCGTGCTGTTGTTTTTTGCCGTCGCGGGAGGCGCGCTCGTGTTGGTCAGCCTGATCACAAAACAATTTTCGCGCTGGATCTCTTACCCGATCCTGTATACGGTTCTGCTCGTCTTTGGATTCTTTGCCGCATGGATTCTGAACATCTATGTCTGTCCGCACAGGCACTGTGCAAGGCAGGTCGCGTTGGGAAGTTTTTTGACGTCGCTTGCCTGGCTGGCGGCTTCGGCGGTGTTTTCCGTCTATCTCTCGTTCGGAAATAAAGAAAAGCTGTACGGTGCGCTTGCGCTCGTCATAGTTTTTTTATTGTGGCTGTACTGGCTGATGATCTGCTTTGTCGCAGGCGTCATCTTCAACAAGCAGAAGACAAAACCGCCGCGCTCCTGAAGAGCGCGGCGGCATTTTATTGGAGTTTTTTCAGATTTTCCAGCATCGTCTGCAGATGTGCGGCGTTCTCCTCATCGGAGATCGTGGGATCCTTTGTGAACTTTTCACAAGGCAGAGCAGGACAGCTTCCGCAGTGCGGACGGCCCTTCTGATTGACGCAGCAGTCATATACGGCGCAGCAGTCCGCGCCCGTAAATCGGAGCCACCAGACTTTTCCGGCAATATCCCGGCAGCCGCCGCATGCGGACGGGAATCGGGCACATGCCCCGCAGTCTGCGCCGCAGGGGGAGGGGCCGGCCGTCATTGATCTTCCTCGATGCAGTATTTCTTTTCCATGGCAAACCCGTTGGACGGGCAAGCCGTAAGCCTCACGGTGAGCGCGGCGGAAAGGAACGGCGCCCCGATCGCTGCAACGGTCTTTTTCATCAGTCCTATCGCTCCTTTTTTCCTGATTGTATCACATCGGGGGGGGTGATGTCAAGTCCGGAAAATATGATAACGGAAAAAGAATGCGGCGTAAATTGTCGGGATTAAAGCTGAATTTCCGGCCGGGGACAGGCATCGCATGGGCGGAGGACGGGAACGTGCAGGAAACACTGTTCCGCTGTGGATCGCCCGGCACAATGAAAATGACGACATGAAAAAACAGGCTTGCAAAATGAACGAAAATGTGATATAATCTGCTTGATATTTACAATCCGGGAGACAAACGTGACAGAGCTTTTCGTTCGGGGGGGGGTTACTAAATGATCACCACCAACCTGTTGTTCTGTGTCAATCACCACTATAACGAGGACTACTGCGGGGCGGAACATTCGCATCCCTGTTACGAGGTCGTGTATTACTGCGAGGGGGAGGGCGAGGTCACATTCAGCAAAAGGAAGTATCACTTCACCAAGGATACCTTCATGGTCTGCCCGCCCGACGTCCGGCATGTCGAGCGAGGAAGCCGCGGAACGGAAGTTTTGTATATCGGCTTTGAACTGTATGGCGATCTGGTGCTGCCCGAAGGCGTCTTTTCGGAAGCGGACTACGGGATCCGCGAATATCTGGAAAAGATCTACTATGAGATGAAGCACTGGTCCGCCTACACGGAGCGACTCATCGAGCTGTTCTGTACCATTCTTGCCATTCGCCTGGTCAATCACAGCGAAGCGGACGAACATGCCGTCATCAACTACAATTTCAACAACATCATGGGCTATATTTCGGCGAACTACCGCGAGGATATCAGCGTGCACAAACTCGCGCAGATCGCGGGATACAGCTATGATTATTTCCGCAAGGCCTTCTTCAAGCGCTTCGGCGTGACGGTCAACGAATTCATTTTGCAAAAGCGCATCGAGAAGGCAAACGAGCTCCTGGAATCGGGGAACTATCTCATCAAGGAGATCGCGGCGGAATGCGGATTTTCGTCCGTGGCGCAGTTCTGCACCAAGTACCGTCAGGCAACGGGGCTCACGCCGAAGCAGAAACAGCGGCGCCCCACGGGCACGGCGCGCGATCTGGAACGGGACAAGTTTTCCGATTAGTCCGCGCGCGGATTCTGCATTTGTGAAAAATTTTGCATTTCAGTCAATCATATTGAAAAAAGGTTGTCTTGGGCGATCGCTCTTGACAATCTTTTTTGATTCGGGCATAGTAAGGAAAAACCGCGCATTTTGTCGGCGCGATACGGAAGGAGGGAAAAATGTCATTGTCATTCGGTTGGAAAAGGGCGGTCGCCCTGATGTGCGCGGGAGTCATGGGTGCGGCGCTTGCGGGGTGCAGCGAGCAGGAGCTCCCGCTCGACGCGCAGCACGGCATCGCCGATCAGTCCGTGCTTTACGGCATGTGCTATCTTCTGGAGGAGCGCACGGCGGATTCGCTCGACATCGGGGCGGAAGTGCAGCTCATGAAAAATCTGGGCGTAAAGACGGTGCGGCAGTGGATGCACTTCTCTCACTTCATGTCCGATCCCGCCACCTTTCATGAGGATTGGGCGGCAACGCAGAACATGCGCGCCCTGCTGGCGGCCTGCACGGAGGCAGGCATTGTCAATATCGGCATGAATCATCACAATTTCTGTACGACGGACGGCAAGGCTTCCGCCACGGCAAAGCCCTTCGCGCGCGACGTCTCGGAGGGCAGCAAATATGTGCAGTGGCTGAACGATTACTATACGTCATGGTACACCCTTGTGTCCGCCTTCCCTGAGGTCATGTACTGGGAAATCGACAACGAGCTCAACAATCCGGACTTCATGACGGACAGCGCCGTCAAGGGGCAGTCCTCTTACAATGTGCGGCAGATGGCGGAGATCGCGACGGATATGTTCTATTACGCCTCGCGCGCCATTCATGATGCCAATCCCGAGGCGCAGACCATCATGGGCGGGCTGACCGAGCCGAACGGGCTCGGCACGGGCAATACGGCGGCTTTTCTGCAATACCTGTACGACAACATTGCAAGCGGCGAATACGGCTACTTCTACGGGCAGGAGGACGCAGGCACGGCGTCCACCGATCCGGACGACTATTTTCAGATCGCCTGCTGGCATCCGTATATGTCCAACTTCAACCGGCAGAACTTTATCGACATCAATAACGAATACTATGAGATCATTCTCAAAAACGAGGGGAAGCACAAAAAGGTGTTCTTTACGGAGATGGGCTGGAACGACGGGAACATCGGGGAGGAGGCTTTCCTGGAAAATCTGCGGGCGATGTTCGGGGCGGTTTCGGAGATGCCCTATGTGGAGACGGTCAATCTCTTCAAGATGTATGACAACGGCACGCTCAACAACTGGGACGGGGCAGGCTATCAGTACTGGGGCTTCTTTCATGACGCCGATCCGACCCATGTATATCCGCAGTGTACAAAGAGCCCGGACGCCATCAACATCGACGGCAACGGGAACTGCATTACAGGCGCGCCCAAGCGGAGCGCATATGTGTATCAGGAACTTGCGGGCGGCAGCGGCGATCTCACGCTGCTGATGAAGGAGGGTACGGCATGAAAAGGAAAGGGATTGCCGGCGTCTCTCTTGCGCTCGCTCTGGCGCTCCCGCTCACGGCATTTGCGGCCTGCGCCCCGCAGGACCCTGCGACGGGCGGAGATGGCGGCACAACGGAGGAGCTTCCGCTCACGCCCGATTACGGCATTGCGGATCAGCAGTACTTATACGGGCTGTGCTATCTTCTGGAAGAGCGCGACTACACGGGGTCGCCCTTTACGGAGGACGATATCGAGACGGAGGTGCAGCTCATGCAGAACCTCGGCGTGCGTACTGTCCGGCATTGGATCCATTGCACAACGTATATGCTTGATAAAGAGACCATGAACGAGGAGGCCTGTGAAACGATGCACGCGGTGCTGGCGGCGTGTGAGGACGCGGGCATCGTCAACATCGGCATGAACCATCATAACTTTAACAACGGCATGTCCACTGTCGGAAAGCTGCGGCGCAACATGGTGCCCGGAAGCGACTACATTCTCTGGCTGGAGGACTACTATACGACATGGTATCATCTGGTGTCCGAGTTTCCCGAGGTGCAGTACTGGGAGATAGACAACGAGCTGAACAATCCCGACTTCATGTTCGACGCCGAGACGAACGGGCGCTTTACTTCCGAAGAGATGGCGGCGATCGCCACGGACATGCTGTGGTACGCCTCGCGCGGGATCCATGATGCCAACCCCGATGCGGTTGCCGTCATGGGCGGCCTGACCGAGCGCTTCGGCCTGGGCAACAGCGACACGGAGAACGGCGATCCGAGTATGCAGTGGTTTCTTCAGGCGATCTATGACAACATCGCAAGCGGCGAATACGGCAGATTTTATGCGACGCAGGGCGAGGAGCAGTCCTCCCTGGATCCCGACGACTACTTTCAGGTCGTCAACTGGCATCCCTATGTGTGGGATCTGACGCCGCTTGACGAGGACAGCTTTGTGGAAAAGAACAATGCCATCTATGCCGTCGTGCTTGAAAACGAGGGGAAGCACAAAAAAGTATTCCTGTCCGAGATCGGTTTTTCCGATTTCGGACGCGGGCAGACGGTTGCCGCGCAGTCCGTCATCAATCTCTATCACGCCGTTTCCACGCGAATGCCCTACGTCGAAACGGTCAATCTGTTCAAGATGTACGACGTCGCCCGTGATTCGTGGGGTGGCGCGGGCGAACAGGACAACGGCTATGCCCGTTACGGGCTCTTTTATGACCCCGATCCGTCGCGGGTATACTACCGCCTCGACGAGGAGAACCCTACGCAGACGACCGATGAACTCTGTGTGCCCGCTGCGCCCAAGCTCACGGCCTATGCGTTTCAGACGGCGGCGGGCGGCAGCGGAAGCCTGACTCTTCTGTCCGAACAGCAGTGACGGATGCAGGACATTCCGATATAAAAATTTTGAAATTCGGCTGTTTGTTTTGCGTAGCGGCGGGATTTCGGAAAATCGGTTGAAGAACAGGGAAAGCTATGATATAACAAAAAACGGAAATAAGTCACACGCCGTTTTCCGAAAGGCGCCCGGAACGGCGGTGAAGTGGCTGAAAGGCAATGCCGGGGCGGATGAAAAGAGAAATATGATCTGATTTTCACAAACCGGATACGGAACGGGGAACGCCTGCGCCCTATCAAAAAACAGACGGGCAAATCATGATGAAGGGGTGTGTTATGAAATCTACGAAAAAGTCAGTGCTGCTTGGGCTGCCGCTGTTGTGTGCGCTGTCGCTCTCGTCGGCGATCGCGGTCGGCGGCATGTCAGCGGCGGCGGAAGAACCCGCGGCGGCAGAGGCGGAAACGTACACGCTGCAGGATTTTCCCTATCATACGGGATACAGCAAATTTGACTGGTACACGGAGAAAGCGAACGCCGATTATAAGATGATGATCGGCCCCTTTGATGAAGAAGCCGCCGGTTACGGGCTTACGGCATTCGACGGGTGGAACGGACCCGCCGACCAGAGCAGAGACGGCAATCAGCTGAAAAGTACGCTTTATCCCTCGCTCAACGCCGAAAACTGGCAGTGGCAGTTTTCGGCCAATACGAGCGTCGTGATCGCTGTCCGCTCAAAGATGCAGGGCATCATCGACCTGAAATTTTCCGTAGCCGATTCGCTTTCGCTCGCAATTGAAAATTCGACGCTCATTCATTCTATCCGGAAGTACAGCGCCGCGGATGAGACGTTTGAATGTTATGTGAACTATCGGAACGGCGTTGACAGCGTCAGCGGAGAGGCGCTTCCCGATGCCGACGGCAACGGAAACGTTGACCTTGATGTGATCAAGACCGACCGCAGCTTCCAGGTGGAAACGGGAGACGTGATCTATTACGAGATCGGAAGCACTACGGAAGAGGGGTGGCTGCGGAATGTTCAGAACATGCATTCCGTGCAGGTCATCGCCACGCCTTTGAATACGGATAATGCGGGCGCGTACTACGGCGGCCTGCTGGACAGCTATGTCGCGTCTCTCACCAGATCGGACTATACAGATGAGAGCTGGGCCCTGATCGAAGGATGCGTCACCGCATTCAAAGGGGGTTCCTATGAATCCGCGATCGATGCGAAGGCTGCCTATGACGCCGCCGTGGCAGAGATCGACGCCGTTTCGCCCGATTCCAAGACATATTTTGAAGGACGGCTGGACGCGCTGGTCGCCTCCCTGACGCAGACGGATTACGAGGCGCAGACGTGGAGCACGATCCAGGGCTATGTGACGGCGTTCAAAGAGGGCACGTATGCAACGGCAGAGGAGCTGAAAACGGCATATGAGACGGCGGTCGCCGCGATCGAGGGCACGGAACCCGATTCGTTCACCTGGCTGCGCGCGGACCTTCTTTCAAAGATGAATGCCTATTACAATGCACAGACGGAGAGCTATTACACGCCGCAGGATTGGGCAACCCTGAAAAAGGCGCATGACGACTACGTTGCAAACTATGAAAGCTATGCGTCCAAAGAGGAATTGCAGGCGTATTTCGATACACAGTATGCGGCGATGACGGCGGTAAAGGCATATATGCAGTCCTTTACATATGTCGATCTTCCCAAGGCCGTTAACGAGAACGACTTCGGCTGGATCTCCGGTGCAGTGGCGGACGTCACCATGTACACGGGAAGCGTGCAGCATGAGACCATGACGCCGTATGACACGTTTGAATCGAGCGATGCGGCAGACGTTCTCACCAACAGCGCTTTGCAGGAAGAATATCCCGGCGCCTATGCGCAGAACTGGAAATGGTATGTCGGCATGAATATCGGCGTGACCGTCGCCTACCGGGCAAATCAGGACTGCTCTCTCGTCATTGACGCAAGAGAAGGGGAAGACGTAGAGCTGGGCGATTCCGGCTGGACGGAGGTCTGCACGCTCAATGTGTATATCGTGCGCGATGGCGAGACGAAACTTGTGAGCACGACTCCTATGAATGACAGCGCTACGGACGAGGCGTTCTTCGGGACATGGTATCTGAAGGAAGGGGATATCCTCTACATAGAGTTTATTTCCAATGCCACCGATGCGCGCAACACGGAATCTCCCTTTGTGCTTGAGGCAACGCTGGACGCCACAAAGTTCGACGAAGATGCCTATGCGGAGCAAAACCACGATCTTCCGGCGGAAGTTCTTGCGCGCATTGAAGAAAAACTTGCCGATTTGCAGGAATATCTCGGAACACTGAACGAAGAGGATTATTCCGCCACCAACTGGCTGCTCCTTTCCGACTATGTCGCTCAGTTTGAGGCGGGCTGCGAGATGGAGGTTGCCACCGTCGAGGACGTTGACGCACTCTATAACGAGACTCTTGCCGCGATGCAGGCAGTGCCCACGCTTGCCGAGGCGGAGGCACAGCTCAAGGAGACGCTCGATCAGTATGTCGAAGAACTGCGCGCCGAGTACAATGCGCTGCTCGAACAGTATCGGTACAGCGACGAAGCCAAAGCGGCGCTCGACGCCGCGCTGGAAGAGGGGATCCAAAACATCAATAATGCGTCCTCTGCCGCGGCGGGCAATACGGCGAAGTCCCGCGCGCTGACCGCGCTCCGCGCCGTCGAAGGCAGCCCGAAGGGACTGGGTACGGGCGCCGTCATCGGCATCGTCGCCGCCTGTGTGGTGGTTGCGGCGGGCGCCGTCACGGCAGGCGTGCTCATCGGCAAAAAGAAGAAGGCGAAGAAAGACGGCGAATGATGATCGGCTTTGAAAAATGCAGCGCGCGGACGGAAATTCCGTCCGCGCAGCCTGACCGGGAGGACGGCAGATGAAACGCGTAAAAAATCCGTTTGCAAAAAAGACAAAGGCGCAGAAGGTATTCGCCTATCTCAGGCGGTTCTGGCCGCTCTATCTCATGGCGCTTCCGCTCGTTGTCTATTTTGCGGTCTTCAATTATTACCCGATAACCGGTCTGCAGCTTGCCTTCAAGGACTACTATGTGCGGTTGGGCATCTGGGGCAGCCCATGGGCCTCGGTAAACGGAACGGTCAACATTTTCAAGTACTTTGAATCGCTGTTTTCCACCTCGTTATTTACAGAAAAACTTGTCAACACCCTGCGTATTTCGGGGCTGAAACTGCTGTTCGGGTTTCCCGCACCCATTCTGCTGGTGCTCTTTCTGAACGAACTCTCCTCCGCGAAGTTCATGAAATTTGTCCAGTCCGTCTCCTATATCCCGTACTTTATTTCCTGGGTGGTCCTCGGCGGCATTTTTCTCTCCATCGACGCCTCGGATATGTTTCAGAGCATGATGAATGCGGTGTTCGGAAAACCGGTGCATTTCTTTTCGGACAGCAACCTGTATGTGTTCTTTCTGGTCGCTTCGGATATCTATAAGGGCGTCGGCTGGGGGACGATCATCTACCTTGCCGCACTGATGAACGTGGATCCTCAGCTGTATGAGGCGGCAGACCTGGACGGCGCGGGACGTTTCAAAAAGATGTGGCACATCACCTTGCCCGGACTCATTCCCGCCATCTCCATCAACATGATCCTGAGCCTCTCCAACATCATGTATGCGGGATTCGACCAGATCTACAACACCTACAACGATGTGGTCGCGGACAAGGGCGAAACGCTCGAACTGTATCTCTACAACCTCGGCGTGACGGGCGGCAACTACCCGCTTTCCACGGCGATCGGACTGTTCAATTCCGTCATCGGATGCGTGCTCGTCCTCATCGCGAACAAGTGCACCAAGCTGGTGGGAGGGGAAGGCATATGGTAAACACAAAGGCAGAGAGCTTCCGCAAGCGGTTTTCGGTCGGCTGCAGGCATATCTTTGGCAGAACGGCGAAGGAGCGCACATTCAACATCATTTTGTATGCCGTGTTCGTCATCTTTCTCGCCATCATGCTGCTGCCCTTCGTGTACGTGATCGTGGAATCCTTCCGCTCCCAGGAGCTGGTCAACGGCGTGCCGACGGAGATTTGGAGCTTTGCTGCGTACGAGGCGGTCCTCGGCGGCAGCGAGAGCATTCTCCGCGCGCTCGGCAACACTCTGTTTGTGACGATCGTCGGCACACTGTTTGCCGTTGCGCTGACCATGGTGGGCGCCTATCCGCTTTCCCGCCGCGGGCTGAAAGGGCGGAGCGCGCTCCTCATCTATGTCCTCATCACCATGCTCTTTTCCGGCGGGCTCATTCCCTTTTATCTGTTGATCCGGAATGTCCTGCACCTGACGGACAGCTATGCGGTGTATATCCTGATCGGGGCGGCAAGCGCGTTCAACGTGTTCATTGTCAAGGGCTACTATCAGGGCATCTCCGAAGAGCTGCATGAGGCGGCGGCGCTGGACGGTGCGGGAGAGTTCCAGATTTTCATGCTCGTCTATCTTCCGCTCTCAAAGCCCATCATTGCCACCATTGCGCTCTGGATCGCGGTGGGGAAGTGGAACGATTACATGACGGGACTGCTCTATATCAAGAGCCAGGATAAGCTGCTCATTCAGAATGTTCTGCGCGGCATGCTCTCGCAGGCGACGAACACCTCGGGCATGGGCGGATCTTCCGACCAGATGGCGCTCTCCGAGTCCATCAAAATGGCGGCGGTCATCATCTCGCTCATTCCCATCATGTGTGTCTATCCGTTTGTTCAGAAATATTTCACGAAGGGCGTCATGCTCGGCTCCGTGAAGGGATAAAGGAAATTTTTTATGAAGTATATTATCGACACCGATATCGGAGACGACATCGACGATGCATTTGCGCTCGATCTGGCGCTCAAACAGGGGGTTGACCTTGTCTGCGTGACGACGGTTTTCCGGAATACGCGCGAGCGTGCACAGATCGCCAAGCGCATGTGCGGACTGTTCGGCGCGGACGTACCCGTCTATGCGGGCTACGGCGATACGCTGAACGGCGGCATGGCAACGAATGTCCGTCTCTGTCAATGGACGCCGGAGCTGGAGGGCTATGCGCCCGACAACTCGGAGGCGGAGGAGGCGGTGGATGCCATTCTCAATGCCGCCCGCCGTTACGGGCAGGGGCTGACCGTCCTCGCGCTCGGTCCGCTGACCAACATTGCGCGGGCGATCGAAAAGGACGCGGCGGCCATGCGTTCCATCGGCGGCATCGTCATGATGGGCGGCGATTTCCGCAATCACTATGCGGAATGGAACATCTGCTGCGATGCAGAGGCCGCGTCGCTCGTCTTTTCTTCGGGCGTGTCCGTCACGGCGTTCGGCCATGAAGTCACGTCGCGAATGCGCCTGACGCATGAAGAGCAGGCATATGTCTTTTCGATGAAACAGGACGCCTATCATGCGTACCTCGCCGAACTTTCGCGGCTGTGGTATGCGTCCAAACCGGCCGGCTGGAGGATGGTGCTGCACGACGTCATGGTCGTGCGCTATGCCGTCGATCCGCTGTACTGCCGTATGGAACGCGCGCCCGTGGCGGTGGAGCTGAAGGGGCGCTATACCTGCGGCATGACCGTCAACCTTTCCAAAATGGACAATTACCGCCCGGGCGACGGCATGCCCGTGTACTACGCGGCAGAGGCGGACGCAGGGGAATTCATCTCGTATTTTCTGAGCGGCATCGGGTACTGTCACGCACCCGTTCAGAGGCCGCCCCGCGAACGGGGCGAAATTTCGCAGATAATCCGGATAAGGGAGGAATAATCATGAAAAAACAGTTTTTCGGCACTATGAGCGCGCTGATCGCGGCATGTATCGGCATCTCGGCTGCGGCCTGCGCGCCTTCCAATCCGACCAACGAGGCGGGCGTCGTGCGCATCTTCACCTATACGGGACAGGAGTACGATTCCGTCACGATGGATTCGGTGATGAACGCCATTCAGGACAAAGTGGGGCTGGAGATCCGGTTCGAGGGCGCTTCGGTGGAGGATTACTATACCCGTCTTACGCCCATGATGGGCTCCGGCGACTGGCCCGACCTCATCTGGAGCGACCCCGAAAATTCGGCGGGCGCTTTCCAGACCTGGGCAGATCCCGCACAGGATATGCTCTGGAACCTCGACGAGCTGCTCATCGGCAACGAGGACCGCTATCCCTATCTCAACAAGCTCGTTTACAGCGATCAGTACAAGAACATCATGTACTATGACGGCCACTATATCGTGCCCGAGGTGCAGACTTCAACGGCGTGGGCGATCTATTACCGTGCGGACTGGCTGGAGGCCATCGGTTTTGTGGACGACGAGGGCAACGCACGCGCGCCCGTCACGCTCGACGAGTTCGAGTACGTGATGAGCCGTTTTTCGGGCACGGATCTGTTTACCGATGCCAACGGGAACAAATCGGGCACCACGTACGGCATTTCTCCGAACACGTCCAACTTCTATGTCAATCCGCTGTACGGCGCGTTCGGCATTACGCCCGACTGGGATATCGACGATGACGGCAATGTTTCCTACATGTATGCGCGCGAGGAATTCAAACCCTATCTCGAATGGATGCACGCCATGTATGAAGAGGGCTGGATCGACCCTGTCTTCAATCAGAACACGGGATATACCGACCGTGACGCCTGGTACAACGGCAAAGTCGGCTGCATCATGACGAACGGCGAAGGCCACATGGAATGGGTCGTCGGGAATTTCGAGAACTCGCAGGGGGAGAACAAGGTCATTGTCGGCCCTGCGCCTGTCGGCACGGGCAATACGTCCGAACTGACGGGCTGTACGCTCGGCGTGGAAGGGGAAAGCGGCTTCTCCAACTGGGGCGGCTATTACGGCGGGTATGCGGTCACCAAGGGGACGGCGGATCCCTACAAGACGCTCGATCTTCTGGAATATCTTGTGAGTCCGGAGGGCTCGGTGCTCCGCCTTTACGGCATTGAGGGACAGCACTTCTATTATGATGACGAAGGAAATGTCGTCGTCGATCTCGACGGCCGCAATTCCGAACGCATCAACTATTTTGCCACCGTCAACAATCCCGACGGCACGGAGACGTGTGCGGGGTTGCACAAGATGGGCGAACTGTTCGGCTACAATGTGGACTGGGATTACTTTGAACAGACGGGGGAGATCGCCGTCGCAACGGACATCGGCGCCCTCTATCCCAAGTACAGCGGGCTCGTTTCGCAGGCGATCGAATACACCAAAGATCTGCAGACGCCCCGTCTGCTCAACGTCACGGCGTATCCTTCCACCATCAGCACCATGCGCACGGAAGTCATGAACATTTCCTCGCAGTTCATCAACCGCGCCATCATCGGAACCGTGGACCTTGATACTGACTGGCAGGCCATGCTTGCAAATCTGGACGGCGCGGGATATCAGACGGTGAAGGCGGTCATGAAGGAGACGGCGGAGTCGCTCGGTATTCTGTAAGGGGGGCATAATATATGCGTAAATTGATAGCCGCCCTGCTTGCGTCGGCGCTCTGCGTCCCGCTGGCGGCATGCGCTCCGCCCGAATCTTCCAAGAGCTCTGAGTTTGACGAAAATAACATCGTTCTGAGTTTTTCCGCGATGAGCGATATCCATCAGCAGCTGGGCAAGACGGAGTACTCCGAATATCTGATCAATGCGTTGGACTATGCCGAGGAGCTCAACGGCGGCGCGCTCGATCTGGCGCTGTTTGCGGGCGATTTGACCGAATCCACATGGACCAATCAGGATGACGATTATTCCGCGACCTACAACGGGGACATCGCGCAGCTCAAAACGACGCTCGAAAGCGCTCTCGATCTGAATGTAACGCCCGTGTTTTATTGCCTGGGAAACCACGATACCGACCCGTCCCGCCTCGGTGCGGAGTATATGAGCGGCATGCACTCGCTGTTTTACAATATGTTGGGCGAAAAGTTTTTCGAGGTGGACGAGGACGATTCCGTGCCCGAAGCAGGGCTGCGGCATGCGGTCGTGAACGGATATCATTTTTTGGCGGTCAATCCCGACACCTATTGGAACCTGCACGGATATTCGGAGGATGCGCTTGCATGGGTGGACGAAAAACTCGCCGCCATCACGCAGGCGGAGCCCGAAAAGTATGTGTTTGTCACGGCGCATCCGCCCATCTATGACACGGTGTTCAATTCGCTTCAGAGCGACTGGGCGGACGCCGATCTCGGCGAGGTCCTGCAAAAGTATCCGCAGGTCATCTATTTCAGCGGACACATTCACAACGTTTTGCAGGACGAAATGCAGATCAGTCAGAACGGATCCTTTACCGCCCTCGATTGCGGGAGCGTAAAATATTCGACGACCATGAACACCATCAACGACGGCGGTTCGACGTTCGACAACAGCGTCGGAACGCGCATAGAAGATTTTTCGCAGGGACTGTTGGTGCAGGTGGACGGCAGCGGAAATGTGCGCGTGACGCGATGCGACTATTACCGGCGCAGTCCCATCAAGGACGCCTGGGAACTGTCTTACCCCAAAGCGGATAAATCGCATCTGAGCGCCTATGACAACGCAACGCGCCAGCGCGAGAACGCTGCGCCGTCCTTTTCGGAGGACGCCTCGTTGACGGTGCAGTCCACCCGAAGCGGCCTTTCGTTTACCTGGACGGCGGCGTCGGACGACGATATGGTGCGCTATTACAAGCTGTATGTCTATACGGTGGCGGAGGACGGAACGCGTACGCGCAGCAAGACATACAACCTTGCAACGTTTACCTATCGGTACGACAGAGTGGAGGACATGCCCGGAGAAATGACTTTCTCCACGGCAGCGCTCCCGTCGGGAGAGTATTATTTCGAGGTCTGCCCGGTGGACGTCTGGGGCGCCGTCGGCGGAACGATCTCCGCAACGCTGACCGTCGCATGAACTTTCAGAAAGAACGGCAATCCCATCATATCTTAAAACCGCTCCCGAGGGAGCGGTTTTTGCCTGTAGATACGGGCTGACAGCGGCGCAGCCCGATAAAGCGCATGAAAAATCCCGTTCCGGAAAAGACGGAACGGGATTGAAAATCGGGGACAAATTCAGATTTTTCTTACGCGGATCACGCCTGCAATGCTGCGGATGAGGGAAAGGCACGCCTCGGAGGGAACGTCGTCCAGATCGAGGATGAGATAGGCATATTCTCCCTTGCTCTGGTCCTGCATATGCGCGACGTTGATCCCCTGGGAAGAGACGATGGAAAGGATCTTGGAGAGGATCTCCTTGACGTTCCTGTGGTGAACGCACACGCGCGCCGCGCTGTTCCTCGGCATGGAGACGGCGGGATAGTTGACGCTGTTTGTGATGTTGCCGTTTTCCAGGTAGTCGACGAGCTGTTTTGCGGCCATGTAGGCGCAGTTGTCCTCCGCTTCGGGGGTGCTTGCGCCCAGGTGGGGAACGCACAGGATATTCTCTTTGCCGAGGAGAATTTCATCGGGGAAGTCCGTGATGTAGCGGGATACTTTTCCGCCCGCGACTGCTTCCGCCATATCCTCGCTTACGACCAGTTCGCCGCGCGAATTGTTGATGATGACGACGCCGTCCTTGCAGGCCGCGATCGTCTTTTTGTTGAACAGACCCTTGGTGTCCGGCGTGAGGGGGACATGCACGGTGATATAGTCGCACGTCCTGAACACGGCATTCAGCTCCGTCGTGAACTCCACGCGACGGTCGATCATCCATGCGCTTCTGACGGAGAGGAACGGATCGTATCCGATGACCTCCATGCCGAGGGAAAGCGCGGCGTTGGCGACCATCGCCCCGATGGCGCCAAGCCCGATGACGCCCAGCTTTTTGCCCATGATCTCCTGGCCCACGAATTTTCCCTTGCCCTTTTCCACGAGCTTGGAGATGTTTTCCTGCCCCTTCAGCGTCTGCGCCCAGTTCGCGCCGTCCACGATCTTTCTCCCGCCCAGGAAGAGTTCGCACAGGACGAGCTCCTTGACGGCGTTCGCGTTTGCGCCGGGCGTATTGAACACGACGATGCCCTTTTCCGTGCACTGGCTGACGGGAATGTTGTTCACGCCGGCCCCGGCCCGCGCGACGGCAAGAAGATCGTCGGAAAGGGGATAGTCGTGCATGGCATAGGAGCGCAGCATGATGCCGTCCGGCTGTTCCACGCTGTCGGAATATTCGTAGCCTTTGAAAACGGCGTCTGCCGCAGGGCTGATCGCGTTGAGCTTGAGAATTTTCATGTCAGGCATTCTCCTTTTCGAATTGCTTCATGAATGCGATGAGCGCCTGCACGCCCTCGACAGGCATCGCGTTGTAGATGGAGGCGCGCATGCCGCCCACCAGGCGATGGCCTTTGAGCGAGACCAGGCCGTTCGCGGAGGCCTCTTTGACGAACTTCGCGTCAAGTTCGGCGCTCGGCGTGACGAAGGGAACATTCATGATGGAGCGGAACTTTTTCTCCACGCGGTTGGTGTAGAAGGGGGAGTTGTCGATGAAATCGTACAAAAGTCCCGCCTTGTACTCGTTGATCTTGTTCATCTCCTTCACGCCGCCCAGCTTTTTCAGCCGGCGCAGGACCAGCGTCGCCATGTAGATGGAGAAGCAGGGGGGCGTATTGTACAGGCTCTTGTTCTCGTCCTGCACCTTCCATTTGAGCATGGTGGGGCAGGCGGGAAGGGGATCCTGAATGAGGTCGCGCCTTGCGATGACGATGGTCACGCCCGCGGGAGCAAGGTTTTTCTGGGCGCCCGCATAGATGACGCCGAAATTCCGGACGTCGATCTCGCGCGAGAGGATCTCGGACGACATGTCGGCGACGAGCGGCGCTTTCGTGCGGGGGAATTCCGCATACCGCGTGCCGAAAATGGTGTTGTTGGAGCAGATGTGCACATAATCCGTATCTTCGCGGAAGGCGACGGACGCCGGATCGGGAATATACGTATAGGTCTTGTCCTCGGAGGAGGCGACGCAGGCCGCATCGCCGTAGATCTTGCCCTCCTGCCATGCCTTTTTGGCAAAATTCCCCGTGACGATATAGTCCGCTTTTCCGCGGTGCATCAGATTGAGGGGAACTGCGGCAAACTGCGTGGAAGCGCCGCCCTGCACAAACAGCACGGCATAGTCTTCGGGGATCCCCATGAGCTCGCGCAGCAGGGCTTCCCCTTCGTTCACGATCGCCTCAAAGGCCTTGTTGCGGTGGGAGATCTCCGTAACGGACATGCCCGTTCCCGCAAAATCCAGCAAATCGCGCTGTGCTTCTTCCAAAACTTCGAGCGGAAGCGTGGAAGGACCTGCCGAGAAGTTGTAAGCTCTCATGGTGACACCTCTTGACCGTCAAAATTTACTTTATTATATTCGATTTTGCAATCTTTGACAAGTATTTGGGGGAAATTATCCATTCATATAACGCATTGCGGGGATTTTTTCGGCCTTTTCCGAAAAAATCCCGTCAAAGTATTTACATTTGCGCCGTTTTGGTGTAAAATAAGGGCAAGACAGTTCTTTTGAATTCCCGGAGGGTGACTGCTGTTATGGAAGAGATCAAACAGGCCGACAGAAAGAGCGTGGTGATGGAGGGCATGTACCGCGGCATGACCGGCAAACTTGACGAAGTGCGTCAGTCTGTCAGCAAGGAGCTGCAATTCACATCTGCGCAGCAGGTATCCGCCTACGAGGCGCTTGCGGGCACGTTCAAGGACGGGCTCGAGACGCTGCTTGCGGAATTCCGGTATCTCTCTCAGCAGAACAGCGCGATCTATGACTACAACTGCAAGGAGCGCGAAGCGGTGCGCAACGCGCTTCTGGAGGCAGTGAAGGCGAACGCGGAGCAGACGGCAAAGGCCTTTTCCGAACAGCTTGCCGAAAGCGCAAAGGCGACGGAGGAAAAGTTCGCGCAGAAGCTGGACGCCCTGCGCGAGGAACTGACGGAGAATTTCCGCGCCGCGCTTGCGGAGGCCGCTCCCGCCGCCGAACCCGAAGCACCGGCCGAGACGGAGCAGGCGCCCGTCGAGGAGACATTCGATTACGATGTGCTCGCCGAAAAGATCGCCTCCGTGCTTCCCGAACCCGATTACGATATGCTGGCGGACAAAGTCGTTGCGGCGCTTCCGCCCGTCGATGCGGACGCGATCGCCGCGGCAGTCGCCACGGCGGTGCCGCAGACAGATGAAAACGCCATTGCGGACAAGGTGGCCGAGAGCGTTCCGCTCGTCGACTACGATCTGATTGCAGAGCGGGTCGCAAACGTGCTGGAGGGCGAGTTCGACGTCACGGTGGACGACGGCGGCGTGGAAAAGATCGCATCTGCCGTTGCCGAGCGTCTGGACTATGACAAACTTGCCGCCCGCGTTGCCGAGCTTCTCAAAGAGCAGGGCGCGGTCTCTGAACGCGTTGTCGTCCGGGAAGTTCCTGTGCCGGCGCCTCAGCCCGAACCCGAACCGGAGCCCGCGCACGAAGAGCTTGCGGCGGCCGCAGTGCCCGCAACGGCCAAAAAACCGGTCGTTCCGCCTGCCGCTCCCGCTCCCAAGCCCGTCGTGGTGCCCGTGCCCGACGATCCCGCTCTGACGACCCGTTTCAAGCGCAGTTTCAAGGCGAAGATCATCGAGAGCGATGAAGAGGTCAAAAACTATTATTTCGACCTGAAGAATGCGTTCCTGTCCTATTCGCGCATCGCTTCGCAGGTGAGCTGGTCCAACGACCGCTTCACGTTCGCGGGCGACACGATCGCAAAGATCGGCGTGCGCGGACGGACGCTCTGCCTGTATCTTGCGCTCAATCCCGACGAATTCCCCTCAAGCGTCTATCATCAGCGCTTTGCGGGGGACACCAAGATGTATGAAAAGACCCCGATGATGGTCAAGGTCAAGAGCGGCGTCGCCCTGAAGCGCGCGATCCGCCTGGTCGAGATGCTCATGGAAAATCTCGGGGCCGTCAAGGAAGACCGCGATCCCGTCGATTATTCGCAGGAGTTCTCCTTCCGCAGCGAAGAGCAGCTGCTCGCCGAAGGGCTCATCAAGACGGCGATCGTGGAAAAGTCCGATCTGGATTTCTGAACAGTAAGCGCCATAGCGCAAGGGGAAGAGAGCTGAGTATTTTCGGCTCTCTCGTCTTGTTTTACGCGCGATCAAGCAAGGAGTGATATTTTTGAAGAACGAAAAGAACAATTCCCACGAAAGACACACCGATCCGGCGATCGAGCTTGCGATCCTGAACGGGATCGAGGCCTATAACCGCGAACAGCGTGCAAAGAACCTGGGAGAGACGCGCAGCAAGGAGGCGATGGCGGAGGCCGGCCTCAAACCGCGCCGCCCTTCGCGTGCAAAGGGAAGGGGGACAAAGCTCCCCGCAGCGCCTCCGGAAGAGGCGGCAAAGCCCGCTCCCGCCCGCACCGCGAATGCGTCTGCCGCGAAGGCAAAGAGCGCCCGCACGGAACAGGGCCAGGAAAAGGGAAAGCAGAAAGGCGAAAGAACCAAAAAGAAGAGGCCTGTCCGGATCCTTTTCTTCGGCGGCGTGGGTGAGATCGGCAAGAACATGACCGCCATCGAGTACGGAAACGACATCATCGTCATCGACGCCGGCATCATCTTTCCCACAGAGGAGATGCCGGGCATCGATCTTGTGTTCCCGGACATCACCTATCTTGTGAACAACCGCCAGAAGATCCGCGGCGTCTTTCTGACGCACGGGCACGAGGACCACATCGGCGGCGTTCCCTATCTCATGAAAGAGCTGCTGCCGTCCACGCCTCTCTACGGGACCAAGCTGACGCTTGCGCTCGTGGACAACAAACTGCGCGAACACCGCATGAACAACGTGGTGGAGCGCACCGTCAGCCCCAAGGACAGCATCAAGGCGGGCGCTTTCACGGTGCATTTTGTCAACGTCAACCATTCGATCGCGGGCTCCGTGGCGCTGGCGGTCGACACCCCTTACGGCGTGATCTTCCACAGCGGGGATTTCAAGATCGACCTGACGCCCGTTGCGGGCAGTCCGATCGACCTCGCGGAGATCGCCGAATACGGCAAGAAGGGCGTTCTTCTGTATCTTGGCGAATCGACCAACATCGAGCGGCCCGGCTACACGATGAGCGAAAAAGTCGTCGGCACCACGCTGGAGCACATCTTTGCGGAGAACGCGGACAGAAGGCTGATCATTGCCACGTTTGCCTCCAATGTGCACAGATTGCAGCAGATCATCGACATCGCCGTCAAGTTCCGCCGCAAGGTCGCGCTTTCCGGACGGAGCATGTTCAACGTCGTCGAGGCGGCGGCAAAGATCGGCGAGATCACCATTCCCGAAGGCGTCCTCGTCGATGTGGAAAAGACAAAGAATTTCTTTGACCGGGAGATCGTCATCATCTCCACGGGTTCGCAGGGCGAACCGATGAGCGCGCTGACGCGTATGGCGGCAGGGGAATTCAACAAAGTGACCATCGGCTCCAACGATACGGTCGTCATTTCGGCAAGCCCCATTCCCGGCAACGAACGCATGATCTACCGCGTCATCAACAATCTCTACCAGAAGGGCGCGAACGTCGTGTATGAGAGCCTTGAAAAGATCCATGTTTCGGGGCATGCCTGCCAGGAAGAGCACAAGATCATGCATACACTGCTCAAACCGAAGTTCTTTATTCCCGTCCACGGGGAATACCGGCACCTGAAGCGGCACGCGCTGCTCGCGCAGGAGCTCGGCATGAAGCCCGCGCAGATCTTTATCCCGGAGATCGGCGCCTGCGCCGAAGTGACGGACGATTCCCTGAAACAGGGCGACAGCTTCCCTGCGGGCGCACGCCTGATCGACGGCGCGGGATTTGAGGACTACGGTACGAGCGAAGTTCTGAAAGACCGGATCCGCATGTCGGAAGAGGGACTGTTCGTCGTCTGCGTGGCGCTTTCGGACGGCACCCTTGTGGGGGAACCCGTCATCGAGAGCCGCGGTTTCGTCTTTTCGGACGAGCGCGATTATCAGCGCGAGCTCAGGGAGGTCGTGGAAAAGGCGATCGACGGTGCGCCCTCGCACGGGGGGACGGCGGAGATCTCCGCGGCCATTCGCCGTGCGCTCAAAAATTATCTGTTCAAGAAGACCAAGCAGTCGCCCATGATCCTGCCGGTGATACAGGAAGTGTAAAAGTTCACGCAAATCTTTTCGCAAAGGCGAAAATCTTTGCCGTGATTGCAGGAAAAACGCCGCCGCGACAGATCTGCGGCTCGTTTTCCCTCTTGACGCGATTTCATGGCTTGCGATTTTAGCCCGCGTCAATTCACCCTTTCCCCATGAGCGCAGGTATGCGCAAATGTGGGGCGCTGGCGGAGGGGAACCCTTCTTGCGCGAGTATTTTGTAGCAAGGGCACTTATTGAGTACCGCCGCGCAAAGCGTGGTTTTGCTTGCGGCGTGTTTTTGAATGGGTTTACGGGATTGCGCCTTTGTGTGAGAAAATGCGTGAATATGTACAGGAGGCATTATGGGGACACCGAAAAACGCTGCGGTTGCCTTGGTCGAAGGCATTCCCGAGGTGCGGCTCCGCCCCATGATGGGGGAGTGGCTGGTGTACTTCCGGGAACGGTATATCGGCACCGTTGAGGACGGACGGCTCTTTCTCAAAGATACGCCCGCTTCGCGCGCCTGTCTTGCGGACATGCCGCTGTGCGTTCCGCATCCGGGGGCAAAACCCGCCTTTCTGGCGGAAGGGCTTGACCCTGCGCGGCTTCACGGGCTGTTTTTACGGTTGATACAATGAACGGTCGGACGGAACAACTCGCCGCTCTGCGGGCGGCGGCATTGCAGGAACGCGATCCCACGGCGAGCGACGGTGTCCTCGCCGTTTTGCTCGGGGAAACGGCGCGCATTTCTGCGGAACGCGTGCTGGAGATCGGCGCCGGACGGGGGCTCACCGCAATTGCGCTGCTGCTTTCCGGCGTCCCGTCCGTGACGGCGATCGAGCGGGAGAAAGGGCGCATTGCATCGGCGCGCGAAAATTTTGCCGCGTTCGGCGTTTCATCGCGCGCGGAGCTTCTGGAAGGGGATGCGGCGGACATTCTGCCCCGCCTGACGGGGACATACGACCTGATCTTTCTCGACTGCGCCAAAGTGCAGTACAGGCGCTTTCTGCCCGAATGCAGGCGGCTGCTGCGCGTCGGCGGCGTGCTCTGCGCGGACGATGTGTCTCTCTTTGCGGACGGCGTTCCGCCAAAGCGCAGAATGCTCGCGCGGCACATCTCGGAATTTCTTGCCGATCTGCAGGCGGATCCCGCCTTCACAACGCAGATCCTGCCCGTCGGAAAGGGCCTTGCGGTGGCGGTAAGGGGGGAATCATGAAGCGGCTGATCTTTGTAAACGGCCCGATGGGGGTCGGCAAGAGCACGGTGTGCCGGGAACTGCAAAAACTGCTTGCGCCCTGTGCGTATCTCGACGGGGACTGGTGCTGGGATCTCGTGCCCTTTACCGTAACCGAGGAGACAAAGGAGCTTGTGCTCGGCAATGCGGCGCATCTTCTGAGGTCCTTTCTGAACTGCTCTGTCGTCGAAACGGTGCTCTTTGCCTGGGTGCTTCCGAAAAGGGAGATCATCGACGAACTTCTTTCCCGGATCGGAGGCGGGGCGGAATTTCGTCTGTTCACACTCACGGCCGGGGAACAGACCCTTGCAGCGCGGCTGGAAGCCGACGTCCGGGAAGGCCGAAGAGAGGCCGACGTGATCGCGCGCGCCCTGTCCTATATCCCTTTGTATGCGGCGGACATGGGCGGCGTCAGGATCGGAACGGACGGACTCGCGGCGGCAGATGTCGCGCGCACGATCGCGGACATGGTGCGTCCCGGAGGTAAAAAATGAAACCGGAACTGCTTGCCCCTGCGGGCAATCTGAAAAAACTGAAATGTGCGATCAACTTCGGCGCGGACGCCGTATATGCGGGCGGAAAATCTTTTTCCCTGCGCGCGTTTTCGGATAATTTCACGGACGAAGAGCTCGCCGAAGGCATTGCCTATGCGCACGCAAGGGGCAAAAGCGTATATGTCGCCGTCAACATTTTTGCGCGGAACGCCGATCTTTCCGCCATGGAGGAATACTTCCGCACCTTACAGGAAATGCATGCGGACGCAGTGCTCGTCTCCGATCTCGGCGCGCTTGCGCTCTGCCGCAGGGCAGCGCCCCGTCTTGCCGTGCACATCTCCACGCAGGCGAACGTCACCAACGCAGCGGCCGCCCGCGCCTATTCTGAGTTGGGCGCAAGCCGCGTCGTGCTTGCCCGCGAACTTTCCGTCGCGGAGATCGCAGCGATCCATGCCGCCTGCCCCGCGCTGGAACTCGAAGCGTTCGTACACGGCGCCATGTGTATTTCGTACAGCGGAAGATGCTACCTGTCCGATTATCTGGACGGGCGTCCCGCCAACCGCGGCGCATGCGTGCAGGCCTGCCGCCGCGCCTATCGCATACAGAGCAGACAGGCGGACGGCTGGTGCGATCTGGAAGCGGACGGACGGGGCACGTACGTGATGAACAGCAAGGATCTCAATCTGAGCGCGCATCTTCCCGAACTCGCCGCGGCGGGCGTGTGTTCGTTCAAGATCGAGGGCAGAATGAAGAGCGAGTATTATCTTGCGACCGTCGTCAACGCCTACCGCAGGCTCCTCGACGGAGGGGACCCTGCGCGGCTCGCCGACGAGCTTGACTGCATCGATCACCGCGCCTATACCCTGGCCTATGCCTTCGGGGAAAACCGCGATACCGTCCTTGCAGACGGCTCGCAGGAGGCGGGAATGTGCGAATTCGTCGCCGCCGTATTGTCATCGGAAAACGGATACGTATGCGCGGAAATGCGCAACCGCTTCTATGAAGGGGAGACGCTTGAAGTGCTCTCGCCCGGCGATGCGTTCGGAAAGGCGTTCCGTGTGACGGACATGCGGGACGAAGCGGGCGCGCCCTGCCGGGATGCGCGTCTGGTGCAGGGTCATTATACGTTTGCCTGCCCCTATCCGCTCGCGGCAGGGGACATTCTGCGCCGCCGCAAAAATCGGGAAGCGACGGAAAACGGCTTGCAAAACCGCTGAAAAACGGGTATAATAGAGAAGTGAATTGCCTGTTTTTGTATCATCCGACGAGCGGCAGGGGCAAAGTCGCAAAAAAGATCGGCTATATCCGAAAGACTCTGTTGACGCGCTTTGACGAGGTGGACATCATCGCCACGGACAGCGGCGAGGACATGACCGCGCATGCACGGGAAGGGGCGGAAAAGTACGACGTCATCGTATTTTCGGGCGGCGACGGCACCTTCAACCGCGTGCTGCAGGGGATCGGGGAACGCGATGTGCAGCTCGGCTACATTCCGGGAGGCACCACCAACGACGTTGCGCGTTCTCTCGGGATCCCGCGCAATGTGAAAGGTGCGCTCGGCGTGATTCTGAACGGCCATGAGGAGCGGCTGGACGTCATGCGTCTGAACGGCGGCAGATATGCCATATATGTGGCTGCGGCCGGCGCGTTCACGCGCGCGACTTACACCGCCAAGCCTTCCAGCAAAAAACGCTTCGGAATTCTTGCCTACGCGTTTGAAGTGCTCCGCAACGAACTGCGCCTGCGCGTGTTTCCGCTGAAAATAACGTGCGGCGAGCAGGTGCTTGAAACGCATTCCGTGCTGATCCTTGCCATGAACGGGCGGTCTGTCGCCGGCATGCATGTCAACAGCCGGGGCAGCATGTGCGACGGAATGCTTGAAATGGCGGTCATACGCCAGAAGGAACGTCCCGGGTTTTTCCGCAGGCTCGGAGCCTATGTTTCGCTTGTCGCGCTCTTTTTGTTCCGGGGCAGGGTGCGCAAAAAACAGATCGCCATGCTCCGCGGGGACCGCTTCCGGATCGAAACGGCGGAAGACGTCGTCTGGGACCTTGATGGCGAAGAGGGAATGCGCGGAACGATCGCGGTGGAATTGCTCCCGCGCAGAATGCGTCTGTTTGTCCCCGAAAAGAAAAAAATATGAAAATCCATATAAAAAACGCTTGCTTTTTCACGGCATTTTTCATATAATGTATGAGCGTGTCCGTTCTGCGGACAGACGTGCTTCTGTGGCTCAGTCGGTAGAGCGATTGATTCGTAATCAATAGGTCGTCGGTTCAAGTCCGACCAGAAGCTCCACAGCAAAGGCATCTTTCAAAGATGCCTTTTTTGCTATTGTATCGCGGGAAAAGCAAAATGAATTCTTCCATGTATGAATTTTATGAAAAAGGGGCGGACGCCGCCGACTACATTTACTTTCAGAAGAACTGTATCACGGAAGATGAACTTCACTGCATGCTGCCGCACTTTCACGACAGCGTGGAATTTGTCTTTATGCTGGAAGGAGAATGCCGGATCCGGATCAATACGGAGGAGCGGACGGTCCGTGCGGGGGAGATCACGTTTGCCCGCTGTTTTGAGCCGCACTACTATAATCCCGAACCTGGTGCAACGTACTATGTCGTTCTGATCAGTTCCGGCTATCTGAACGATTACAACGATTTCAGAAGAGAAGCCTTTCCGTCCTTTATGCAAGCGAACGAAGGATTTCAGAAGATCCGGGAATTTCTCGATTTTTCATATTCTGTCCGTGCGGCGGCAAATCGATCGTTGAAAAAAGGGTTTGCGGACATGCTGCTCGGACTGATGCGGCTGTGGTATCCGCTGGAGCCTGTCAGAAATACGAAAGCGACGCAGGCGTTCATCGAGGTGCTGAAATATATCAATGAGAATTTCAGCAAGCCGATCTCCCTGGAGAGCCTGGCGGATCGGTTCGGCTATACAAAGACCTATCTTTCGGAACTGTTCAACGGGTTTACGGGAATGCGGCTGCGGGAGTATATCAACCGGTGCAGGATCGGCGAATATTACAGATTGCGGCGGGAACAGCCCGGCGTCCCTGCGTGCAAAATCGCGGAACAGGTGGGGTTCTGCAGCCCGAATACCTTTTACAGGGCGCTGCAACGGTATCCGAATGATCCGAACTTTTGACATGGTCAGCAAAACCCGCGGGATTGTCCCGCGGGTTTTTTCGTGCTATGATAACGCCAGAGGAGGAAAACAGATGAAGATCGGTGTTGTTCTTGAAAGTTTCCGCAAACCCCTTTCCGAGGCGGTCGCCGCGGCCAAAGCGCTGGGGCTGAACGGGATCCAGGCGTATGCGGGACAGGCTTTTCCGTTTGATGCGGACAGCGGACAGCTCGCCGCACTGCGGCGTTTCGTGGAAGGGGAGGGGCTTCGCTTTTCGGCGATATGCGGCGATTTCGGCTGCGCCATGTACTACGAGCGGGATCGCGCCATGATCGACCGGGAAAAGCGGATCCTTGAAATGGCGAAAGAGCTGGGAACGAACATTGTCACAACGCATATCGGCGTCCTTCCCGGAACGAAGGATTGCGTCCAGTATGAAAGCATGTATACGGTCTGCCGGGAACTTGCGGAATTTGCAAAGCAGACGGGCGGGCATTTTGCGGTGGAAACCGGTCCCGAGCGCGCAGACGTTCTGAAAGAGTTTCTGGACGATCTCGGCAGCGACGGGGTGGCGGTCAATCTGGATCCCGCAAACCTTGTGATGTGCGCGGGGGACGATCCCGTTCAGGCGGTCTATACGCTCCGCGACTACATCGTACACACGCATGCGAAAGACGGGCGGCAATGCAGGAGCTTTGATACAAAAGCTTTTTATGCGCCGCAGTATTACGGCTTGCAGCAATGCGGCTGGGACGTGATCCGCGAAGAACCGCTCGGCAGGGGCGGCGTGGACTGGAAGCGCTATCTGAACGCGCTTCGCGAGATCGGCTATCAGGGATTTCTGACCATTGAACGCGAATGCGGGGAAGATCCCTTGAAGGATATCGGCGACGCCGTCCGTTTTCTTGACAGTTACGGCGTAAGGGAGTAACGAATGAAAAAGCTGAAAGTGGCCGTGATCGGCGTGGGCAATATTTCCAATCTGCACATTGCCGCCTATCAGAAGAATCCCGATGTGGAGCTGTATGCTTTCTGCGACATCAACGCAGAGGTCCTGAAAGCGGCGGGGAAACGCTACGGCATCACCCGTCTTTATACGGACGAGGCGGAGATGCTTGCGGCTCTGCCCGAGATTGACGCGGTGAGCGTCTGCACCTGGAACAGCGCCCATGCACCCTGCAGCATCATGGCGCTGCAGGCGGGGAAGGACGTCCTGTGCGAAAAACCGATGGCTCTGAACGCGCAGGAGGCGCAGAAGATGCTCGACACGGCCAGGGCGTGCGGACGAAAGCTCATGATCGGATTTGTGCGCAGATTCGGGAACGATGCCGATATCATGCGGGATTTCATCGGCGCGGGGTCGATCGGGGAGATCTATTACGCCAAGGCGACCTATCTGCGCCGGAACGGGAATCCGGGCGGATGGTTCGGGGACAAGAGCCGCTCGGGCGGCGGGCCGCTGATCGATCTCGGCGTGCACGTGATCGACCTGACGCGCTATCTGATGGGAAATCCGAAGCCGGTGTCCGTCTACGGCGCAACGTTCCGCAAGCTCGGCAATCGCAGCGGCCTGAAAGAGGGGGTCGCTTATAGTTCCGTGAGCAGGTCGAAAGAGGATCTTTGCGACGTGGAAGATCTTGCGACCGCACTCGTCCGCTATGATAACGGGGCGGTGCTGAGCGTTGAGGCAAGTTTCTGCCTCAACCTGAAAAAAGACGTGGGAAAAGTGGAGCTGTTCGGAACGCGCGGCGGCATGTGCCTTGACCCCGAACTGGAGATCTTTTCGGACAGCTGCGGATATCTCACCAATACGACGCTGGATCGGGCAACGGCTCTGTCCTTTGACGGATTGTTCGAGCGGGAGATCGATCATTTTGTCAATGCCGTTCTCCATGACGACGGGAGCGTCCTGTCCATTGCCGAGGACGGCGTGGCGGTCATGAAAATCCTGGACGCGATCTATCTGTCTGCCGCGACCGGACGTTCGGTCGATCTGTAACAAAATCCCTGCGGTATGCGCCGCAGGGATTTTTATGTTCATGCTTATCTGATCTCATAGGGATTTTCTGTTCCGCTCTCAAAGCAGGATAAGCTCTTCAGGGCGCACCGCACCATGGCGGAGGCCGCCTCCTCGGTGAAGAATGCGTAATGGGACGTGAAGATGACGTTTGGGAATTGTTTCAGGTAGAAAATGTCGCGTTTGCTGACGATCCGTGCGCGCAGATCGATGTGTGCGACGCCCTCTTCCGACTCGATGGTGTCCAGGCCCGCCCCGCCCAGATGTCCCGATTCCAGGGCCTCCGTCAGTGCCTGCGTATCCACCAGCCCGCCGCGGGCCGTGTTCACCAGCAATGCTCCCGGTTTCATTTTGGCAAAGGCGGCGGCGTCAATAAAATGGCGGTTGGAATCCGTCAGCGGCATATGCAGGGAGATGATGTCGCAGGTCCTGTAGATGGCATCGGGGTCTGCGTATTCGGCATTCGGAATGCCGTTTTCCGGAACAAACGGGTCATAATACAGCACCTTGCAGCCGAACCCGGAGAGGTTTTGTATGACTGTCCTGCCGATCTTTCCCGCGCCGAAGATGCCCACGGTGAGATTGCGCATTTCTTTGCCGCACATGCCGTCGAGCGAGAAATCGTTGACGAGCGCGCGGCAGACGGAGATCTTGGCCTTGCGCAGGAGCATCAGCATGAGCATGACGGTGAAGTCGGCAACGTTGTACGGTTCATAACTTGCATTGCTGACGCGGATCCCGCATTGCCGTGCGGCGTCAAGGTCGATGTGGTTGAACCCGACGGTGCGGGTAGCGAGATATTTTACGCCGCGGCGGGCCAATTCGCCGAGCATGGGCGCCCGGAGATCGCTGAATCCCAGGGTCGTCACGCCCTCAAATCCCTGCACCATGGCAACATTGTCGGCGGTCAGTTCTTTGTCGCACAGAGTGACGTCCAGTCCGTATTCTCCGGCATGTGCAAAGTCGGCAAGTTCATAGTCTTTCGTCTCAAATGATATGATCTTCATGATGGTATCCTCTCCGGATAACTATAACACGCCTGCAGATTTTTGTCAATCGGACATTTATCCTGTCAAAACATCAAATTGTTCGTTTTTTTGCATAAAGATTACGGAAAAACGGGGCAGGGTATTGATTTTTTGACGTCTATCCATTATAATAGCTGTATCATTGTCATATTTTTCAAAATACAGGAGAAAAAACATGAAGAAGACGACAGCAACACTCACGGTTCAGGAAAAGATCCGTCTTCTGACCGGAAAAGATTTTTGGCACACGGACGACCTGGACGGAAAGATCCCCAACATCACGATGTCGGACGGGCCCGTGGGCCTTCGGACGGAGCGGACGGGAGAGGACGGAAAAACGTTCACGATTCCTGCCGTTGCCTATCCCTCCATTCAGGCGCTTGCAAATACCTGGAATCCGGAGTGCGCAAGGGTCATGGGTGAATGCCTTGCAGACGACTGCCGTGACCGCGGCGTGGAATTGCTGCTGGCGCCCGGTGTGAACATCAAGCGGCACCCGCTGAACGGGCGCAACTTTGAATATTTTTCGGAGGATCCTCAGCTTGCGGGCACGCTTGCAAAGGCGTATGTCGAAGGGGTGCAGGATTCCGGCATCGGCGTATGCCTCAAACATTTCTGCTGCAACAATCTGGAATATGACCGCCTGCATCAGACGAGCGACGTCGATGAGCGCACGCTCCGCGAGCTGTATTACAGGCCTTTTGAGATCGTCTGCGAGGCGAAGCCCGTCTCCGTGATGTGCTCTTATAACCGCATCAACGGCGAGTATGCCGCGGAGTACCGGAAGGGATTTGACTTCCTGCGCGATGAATGCGGATTTGACGGCGCAGTCGTCTCCGACTGGGGCGCCGTGCGCGACAGGACGGCTTCCGTAAAGGCGGGGCTCGATCTGGAGATGCCGCACGGAGAGGCGGGCATGGAGAAACTCGCCCGCGATCTGCAGGAGGGCAGCGTCACGGAAGGCGAACTTGACGTCTGCGTCGGGCGCGTTCTGCAGCTGGTGCAAAGACTGAAGGAAATGGGCAAGGGGAAGGAAAACAAGCGCACGGAAGCGGAGCGCGCGGCCGCTGCGCGCGGCATAGCGGAAGAGAGCATCGTGCTTCTGAAAAACAACGGGGTGCTTCCTCTCAAAAAAGACGCTTTGCTCTCCGTGAGCGGGATCTACGCAAAGCCCGATCAGACGGACTATCTCTCGGGCGGCGGCTCCGCGGCGGTTCGTTGGCTGGAGAACACGGCCGATCTTCCCGCGGCGCTCACCGCGCGCGGATTTTCCTGTGCCTATGAGCCCGCATTCGGCGTGAGCGTCGTTCATTCGTTCAGGCAGAATGCGCGCACGGCGGTGCTCAATGCGGCAAAATCGGACGTGAACATCGTCTGCGTCGGAACGGGCGGAAGAGTGGAATTTGAGGAAGGCGACCGCCTGACGATGCGCCTGCCCGAAGTGCAGGAGCGCGTCATTCTCGATTCGGCGGCCTGCAATCCCAACACGGTCGTCATCGTCTTTGCGGGGGCGGCTGTGGATATGAGCGCCTGGGAAGACAGCGTTGCAGCCATTCTCTATGCAGGCTTCCCCGGAATGGGCGGCGCCGAGGCGCTGGCGGATATTCTGACGGGCAAAGTCAATCCGAGCGGAAAGCTCTCCGAGACCTTCCCGCTCGCTGTGGAGGACGTTCCCGCGGCGGGCACGTTCCGCAGTGCGGGGGTAACGCGCTATCAGGAAGGGCTCGATGTGGGATACCGCTATTTTGACACGTACGACGTTCCCGTGCTCTATCCGTTCGGACACGGCCTGAGCTATTCCGAATTTTTCTACCGCGATCTGCGCCTCTCGCTCGAAGACGGCCGGGTCATCGCGGAATATGTTGTGGAGAACGTCTCCGGCCGCGACGGCAAGGAAGTTTCACAGGTCTATGTCGGGGAAGACGTCCCGCTCGTCTATCGCCCGAAGAAGGAGCTCAAGGGCTTCTCCAAAGATCTGATCAAGGCCGGAAAATGCGTAAAAGTGCGCGTGGGACTGGATTTCCGCGCATTTGCGCACTGGAATGCGGCGCGGGATACCTGGACGGTGACGGACGGCGTGTATACGGTCAGCGTCGGCGCGTCGGCCGAAGATATCCGTCTTACGGCGAAACTGCGCGTCGAGGACGGAAAGTTCGTTCTCTGACCGGCACGGCGCGGTCGCGGCGCGATGAGGGGGTGACGCATGTACGAGTTTGTTTTTGACAAGATCCGGATCATGTTCCTGACGCGGAACATCGTGCGCCTTGAGCGCATGAGGAAGGGGAAATTCTGCGACAGCAACACATTTTTTGTGCCCGACCGCACGGCATTTGAGGGCTGGGACGGGGCGTCGCTCGAAGAGGACGAGGGCGTCAGACGCATTGTGTTCGGGGCGTTCACGCTTGTCGTTCCCGCGGAGGGGAAATCTCTCGCCGGGATCAGGCTTGAGCGCGCGGGTCGGATCGTATGGCGGTACAAGCGCCTTGCAAACACCGGCGAGCTTCCGCTTCCGGGGGATACGCCGGAGGTGTTTGCCGTCTCGGATATGCCGCGCATTCTCCTGCCGCAGGGAGGGTATGCCTCCAGCGACCGCAAGACGGGCGGATATCGGATCGATGAAAGGGCTGAAGATGTCTATCTTCTGCTGTGCGAAAAAAATGCCCGTCTGCTTCGCCGGCTGTATGTGGCGCTGACGGGGCGGTGCGAGCTGGTGCGGCTCTCCACGCTCGGATACTGGGATTCGCGCTATTTTGCCTATGATGAAGAGGGGGCAAAGCAGCGGATCCTCGACTATGAGGCGCATGACGTTCCGCTCGACAACATCGTCATCGATACGGACTGGCGCGCTGCTTCCGACCGCGGGATCGGCTACGACGTCAACACAAAGCTCTTCCCCGACATACAGGGCTATTTCGGCTTCGCCCATGCGCACGGGGTGGAGGTCATGTTCAACGATCACCCCGAACCCGTGGAAGGAGCCAAGGACCTGTTCGATCCCGCAGAAGTGAAATACCGCGAAGAAAAACTGCAGGGCTTGATGGAACTCGGCCTGGATACCTGGTGGTATGACAGGAACTGGCACACGAAACTCATAAGCCCCACGCCGAATGTCCGGCCGGAGACGTTCGGAATGTATCTGTTTGAGGAGATCACAAGAAACTTTTACCGGAAAAAGGCGGGAAGGCGCGGCGCATGCCGGCGTCCCGTCATCATGGGAAACGTCAATAACGTGCAGAACGGCATGTACACCGGCGAGGGCGACTGTCGGATCCTTGACTCCGCTTCCCACCGCTATTCCATACAGTGGACGGGGGATATCGCTTCCGATTACAGTGCGATCGGACGGGAGGTGGAAACGCTTGTCCGGGCCGGTGCGAACTGTATTCCATACATCAATTCCGACTGCGGCGGGCATACGGGCAATCCGGACAGGCAGACCTATCTGCGCTGGATCCAGTTCGGGGCCTTTTCGCCCGTGCTCCGTCCCCATTGCAGCAACGGCGTTTCGCGCACGCGCGAGCCCTGGGCGTATGACAAGGAAACGCTTGCGATCGCGCGCGAGTATATCCGGCTGAGATACCGGCTGCTTCCTTTGATCTATTCGCTCGCCCATGAGAGCTGTGGGACGGGCATTCCCATGTTCCGCGCGCTTGGGTTCGAGTACCCCGAGGACAGGCGCGCCTGCCGCGAAACCAGCGAATACCTTCTCGGAAAGGAATTGCTCATCGCTCCCATTGCGCGCTATGAGCAGCGCCCTGAGACGGCCGGAATACGGTCGGAGATCGGGTTTCTTCCGGAAGCGCGCGACGTCTATCTGCCCAAAGGGCGGTGGATCAACGTCTTCACGGGAAAGACGTATGCGGGCGGCAGGGCGCATGTCGTGCCCTGCCCCGTGGAACAGATGCCGCTCTTTGTCCGCGAAGGGGCGCTCGTGCCCGTCGCGCCGGACGCGCAGAACACAAAGCAGCAGCTCTGGAATCGGCTTGCGTTTGACTATTTCCCTTCGGAAGAGGCCTACTGCAAGGGCGCGCTTGCGGAGGACGACGGCGAGACGACCGCCTATCAGGACGGCGAAATGCGTACCTGCGGCTATTTTTCACGGTTCGATCGGGTGGAAAACTGTTACGCCGTCACATTTGAGGCCGCCGATGGTTCGTTTGCCGGGGAGCGCGCTTGTTTGCAGCGAGAAATCTTGCTGCGCGTACATCTTTCCGCAGGCAGGATCCTGCGCGTCCGCGTGAACGGCAAAGATGCGCCCTACACGGTCAGAAAGCGTGACAGGTCAGCTTTTCCGTTCCGGTTTGACGGGGCTGCGCCCGATTCGGACATGGCGGAGATCGGTGTCGGCTTTGACGTCTTAAAGGGCGCAGAAGTTCGGATTTACTGCAAATAAACTGAATAAATGCAGATGCGGCGCTTGATTTTCCGGTATGCGCTGCATTTTTTCATGCTTTTTTCACAAACTGATTCGGGATAAAAAACACACGCGGGACAGGTTTTTGCAGGACGGGATTCTGCGGAAAGTTCTCATCGCGCCGATCTGCCTTATAATAGGGAAAGAAATGGCAATTGTCATCAGATTCTATGACATAAATGTATTGACAGCCGAAAAAGGACATGGTATAATGAACTTATAAATTCCCGCAAAGTCTTGCTTGGGCGCGTGAGGGGGAGTCGGCGCGGCAGCGGCGGGAATATCCTGCTCGGCGTTTTTTGTTGGGAGGATTACGGATGGAAAAAACGGAACGGGAAACGCGGGATCGTCCGCGGCCCGAAGTAGATATGACAACTGAAACGAAGGAGCGGGCCTTTTGCGAAACGCCCGCGGTTGAGCCTGCTTCGAGTTCGGAGCAGGCGTCTTTCGTTGTTGAAAATCATGCGGAAAATGACGAAAAAAGCGCAGACGTGCAGGAAAATGCGCCGTTCAGACCGCGCAGGGGCTTCCGCTATCGGTGCTATCTGTTTGTCAAACGGTCGTTCGATCTCGTCTCATCGGGACTCATGATCATTCTTTTTTCGTGGCTCATTCTTCTATGTCTTCTCATCAAATGGCTGGAGGATTTTCATAATCCGGTTTATGTTTCCAAGCGCGTCGGACAAAATGGGAAAATTTTTAAATTTTATAAAATCAGGACGATGTGTCCCAACGCGGAACAAATGAAACAGCAGCTTATTGATGCCGGGCTTAACGAGGCGGATCCTCCCGCTTTCAAAATGAAAAACGATCCGCGTATCACAAAGGTTGGCAAGATATTTCGTAAACTTTCATTGGATGAGTTACCCCAATTGTTCAATATTTTTAATGGAACAATGAGCGTTGTGGGACCGCGTCCACCCATTCCGCGCGAAGTTGAGGAGTATAGCGTGTACCAACGGCATCGCCTTGACGTAAAGGGAGGGCTTTTATGTCTGTGGCAGATTCAAAAAAACCGGAACTCGCTTTCGTTCGACGAATGGGTGCGGTTGGATTTGGAATACATTCAGAAACAGAGTATATGGCTTGATTTGAAAATTATTTTTAAAGGTGCCTATATGGTCATTTTTGATCGAAGCGGCGAATGAAAATCCACATGAAAGTATTGCACATTTCAAAATATTATGAACCGTTTATCGGCGGCGTGGAACAGGTGGCGCGCGATTGTGCCGCCGCAATGGATGGCTATGAACAGAAGATTTTCTGTTTCAATCATGAAAAGGGGGACGCCGTTGGAAACGTGGACGGCGTCGAGGTGATCCGCGCAGGGTGTTTTGCCAAAGTCGCCTCCCAGTCCCTCTCTTTTTCGTACGGAAAATTATTGAAAAAGACCTTCCGCGAATTTGAACCGGACGTCGTGATCTTCCATTATCCCAACCCGTTCGGCGCGCATTATTTGCGCAAGGTGCTCAAAAAACGCCCCTCCTGCAAACTGGTGCTCTGGTGGCACCTCGACATCACGCGCCAGAAGGTCCTCGGCAAACTGTTCGAGGGTCAGACGAAATGGCTCCTTCGGCGCGCGGACAGGGTCGTGGCGACAAGCCCCAATTATATCGAGGGCAGCAGACATCTCTCCTCCGTCAGGGAAAAATGCACGGTCATTCCGTGCTGTGCCAACGCGGCGCGCATCTGCGCCGATGAAGCGGCGCGCACACGTGCGGAAGAGATCAGGGCGGAGCACGCCGGAAAGATCATCTGTTTTGCCGTGGGACGGCACGTTCCCTATAAGGGCATGGAATATCTGATCCGTGCGGGGAAGCTGCTCGATGAACGCTTTTTTGTCGCGGTCGGCGGGGCGGGCCCCCTGACGGATCGGCTGCGCGAACTCGCCGGAGAAGATAAAAAAATAAGTCTTCTCGGACGGGTATCGGACGAAGACCTCAAGGCCTGGCTGCTTGCGTGCGATATCTTCTGTTTTCCCTCGGTCACAAAAAACGAGGCGTTCGGGATCGCGCTTGCGGAAGCAATGTCGTTCGGGAAACCGGCCGTCACATTCACCATTGAGGGCTCGGGCGTCAACTACGTCTCTTTGGACGGCGTGACGGGAATCGAATGCCCGAACAAAGACGTGGGGGCGTATGCCGCCGCGATCCGCATGCTGGCCGAAAATGAGCCGCTGCGCCGCAGATACGGCGAAGCGGCGGCGCAGCGCGCACAGGAATATTTTACTTACGAGCGGTTTGCGCAGAACGTCAACCGCATGATCTCGGAGTTATGACACATGGATAAGGTTTACGGAATCATCATGGCGGGGGGCGGCGGAACGCGTTTCTGGCCGCTTTCCCGCAAGGGAACGCCGAAACAGCTCCTCAACCTGAGCGGAAAAGAGATCATGGTCAACGAGGCGATCGACCGCCTGACCAAGGTCACGGCGTATGACGACATTTACATTGTCACAAACTGTGAACAGGCGGACAAGATGCAGCGGGTGACGCAGGGCCGCGTCGATGCCGCGCATATCCTTTCGGAGCCGTGCGCCCGCAATACCGCCGCGTGCATCGGCTATGCGGCGCTGAAGATCTTGCGCGAGCGGGGGGACGGCGTGCTCGTCATCACGCCCTCCGACGCCTATATCGAGGACGAGGAGGCGTTCGGCGAAGTGCTGCACACGGCGGTGCGCGCCGCGGCGGACTCCAATAAACTGGTCACGATCGGCATTGCGCCCACCTTTCCCGCAACGGGATACGGCTATATCCGTTACCGGGATACGGAGGGGAACGTCAAACCCGTCGTCAAATTTGTGGAAAAGCCCACCCGCAAAAAGGCGGAAGAATATCTGAAATCGGGCTGTTATGTCTGGAACAGCGGCATGTTTGTCTGGAAGGCGTCCGTGATTCTGAAAAAGTTCAAGCGCCTTCTCCCCGATCTGTACGCACAGCTCATAAAGATCGCCGCGGCATTCGGGAAACCGGAAGAGGGACGTATTCTGGAGGAGATCTATCCGGAGCTTCCCTCCGTCTCCATCGATTACGGGATCATGGAGCACAGCAAGGATATCCTTGTCGTGCCCGGTGAATTCGGCTGGAACGACGTCGGCAGCTGGGATATGCTCGGCGCGCTTCATCCGCAGGACGAGTCCGGGAACGTGGTCGTCGGGAACGCCGTCAATGTGGATACCGTAAACACCGTGATCTATTCGAGCGGAAAGATGATCGCCGCCGTCGATGTGAGCGACCTTGTCATCGTTGAGACGCCGGACGCCATTCTTGTGTGCCCCAAATCCAAGGCGCAGGACGTGAGAAAGATCGTGGATGAGTTGGAGGCAGAGGGACGGGAGGAACTCCTGTGAAGGACTATCTTTCCGAATGGCGCAGGTGGTGCAGCGATCCCGTGTTTGACGAAGCGACGCGCGCGGAAGCGGCGTCGATGACCGATGAAATACAGGACGCGTTTTACCGCGAACTCTCCTTTGGGACGGGCGGCCTGCGCGGCGTCATCGGGGCGGGCACCAACCGGATCAATTTCTATACCGTGGGCAGGGCGACCCAGGGGCTTTCCGACTTCATCAACGGGCAGACGCAGGGGGGCAGCGTCGTCATTGCCTACGACAGCCGCAGAATGTCCGGGGAACTGGCCCTCGATTCCGCCTGTATCCTTGCCGCCAACGGCATAAAGGCATATTTGTTTGAAGATCTGCGCCCCACGCCCGAACTCTCGTTTGCCGTGCGCGAACTGGGGGCAACGGCGGGCATCGTCATAACGGCAAGCCACAACCCGCCCGCATATAACGGCTATAAAGTCTATTGGAGCGACGGCGGTCAGATCGTTCCGCCCTGCGATGAACAGATCATTTCCGCGATCGGGGCGGTATCCGATTATTCCCTGATCAGGCGCATTCCGGAAGAAGAGGCGCGGACCCGCGGTCTTTTGGTCAACATCGGCCGCGAAATGGACGATAAGTATCTTCGGGAGCTCAAAAAACTTGTCCTGCGTCCCGATGTCGTCCGCGATGCCGGAAAAAAATTAAAAATTGTCTATACTCCCCTGCATGGAACGGGAAATGTGCCTGTGCGCCGCGTACTTGCGGAGCTGGGCTTTGAACAGGTGTTTGTCGTCCCGGAACAGGAGGCCCCGGACGGAAATTTCCCTACGGTGGAGTACCCCAATCCGGAGGAGAAAGGCGCGTTCCGGCTTGCGCTGGAACTGGCGGAAAAGGTCGGCGCCGATCTGGTGCTTGCCACCGACCCGGACGCGGACAGGCTGGGGGTCTATTGCCGGACGAAAGAGGGGGATTATGTTCCGTTTACGGGGAACATGAGCGGGCTTCTGATCGCAGACTATGTGCTCTCGGCGCGCAGGGAGCAGGGGCTCCTTCCCGAACGCCCCTCGGACGGCGCGCTCGTCACGACGATCGTCTCTTCGGACATGGCCCGTCCCGTTGCGGCGGAATACGGCCTGAGCGTGATCGAGACGCTCACGGGATTCAAATATATCGGCGAACAGATCCGTCTCTTTGAGCGGGCCCGTGCCGCCAATGCGGGCAGACCCGACGCCGCAAAGGGCGCCTATGTCTTTGAATTCGGGTTTGAGGAGAGCTACGGCTGTCTTGTCGGGACGTATGCGCGCGACAAGGACGCCGTGATGGCGGTCGTCAGCCTGTGCGAGGCGGCGGCATACTATGCGGGACAGGGCATGACGCTCTGGGACGCGATGCTCGCCATGTACGAAAAATACGGCTACTATGCGGAAGATCTTGCCTGCCTGACTCTTCGGGGAGCGGACGGCGCGGAAAAGATCGCGCGCATGATGACCGATCTGCGCAATGACCCTCCCGCAGAGGTCGGAGGGCGCAGGATTTGTGCGCTGCGGGACTATCGGCGCGGCGTGCGGCGCGATGTCGTGACCGGGCAGGAAACTCCCCTGGAGCTGCCGGTGAGCAATGTGCTCTATTTCGAGCTGGACGGGAACGGCTGGTGCTGCGTGCGGCCGTCGGGGACGGAGCCCAAGATCAAATTTTATTTCGGCGTAAAGGGAAGTTCCCTTGCCGATGCCGGAGCGCAGCTCGGCGCGCTGAAAGAGGCATTTTTGCAGTTGTTTCGGGAGGACTGACATGGCGCAGAATGAACTGATCGCGCTGATCCCCGCATTCAAGGACTATATCTGGGGCGGAACGAAGATCCGTGACCTCCTGAACAAGGACACGGGGAACATGCAGCGCATTGCGGAGAGCTGGGAGATCTCCACCCACCCGGACGGCGAAAGCACCGTCGCAGACGGGCCGTATGCGGGAAAAACGCTCTCGGAATATTTTTCGGCTATCGGCTGGGAATGGGCTGGCGCTTACGGCGCTTCCCGGAAACGACTCCCGTTCATGGTCAAGTTCATCGACGCACACAGCAATCTCTCCGTTCAGGTCCACCCTGCGGAAGAATACGCCCGCCTGCATGAAAACGACAGCGGGAAAAACGAGATGTGGTATATCATGGACGCGGAAGAGGACGCGTTCATTTATCTCGGATTCAACCGCGGGACGGACCGCGCGGAGGTCGCGCGCCGCGTGGCGGAAAACACGGTCGAGGAGATCCTCAACAAGATCCCTGTCAGAAAGGGGGATTCGTTTTATATTCCGGCCGGGACGGTGCATGCCATCGGCGCGGGCTGTCTCATCTGCGAGATCCAGCAGACTTCCAACGTCACTTATCGGCTCTATGATTACGGAAGACTCGGTGCGGACGGAAAGCCGCGTGCGCTCCATGTGGAAAAAGCGCTCGATGTGCTCGATTATCATCGGAAATCGGTCGGACGGAGCGGCGGAAACGGCCCTTACCGTATCGGCGCACCGTCGGAAAACACGCTTGCCGCAACGGAATGGTTCACCGTGATCAAGTTCGATATGCGGGACGGAGAAATTCTTCCCGCCCGCGGTGATGCGCCGGCATTCCGCGCGCTGCTCGTTGTGGACGGCGCAGGGGAAGTTATCGGCTCGGACGGCCCGGAAAGACTTACTGCCGGGAGTTCAAGGCTGCTCAGACAGAGTGCGCCGATCTCTTTTTGCGGCCGCCTCTCAGTGCTCGTAGTCGATTTTTAAGGGAAATATTGTGAAAGTTATTATAAACGGCCGGTTTTATAGCCAGAGAATTACGGGAGTACAGCGCTATGCGCGGGAGCTTGTCGCGCAGCTCGATCTTTTGTGTGACACCGGGGAAATAGAGCTCGCATTGCCCGCCGGAGTCCAATCGCCCGTTTTCAAAAATATCAGAACGGTTTTTGTGGGAAGACGTCAGGGAGTTGTCTGGGAGCAGACCGAATTTTCCCGTTATGTCAGAAAGCAAAAGGCGGTCTCACTGAATTTATGCAATTCGGCGCCTTTGCGCGGTCAGAAAATTGTCTGTATTCACGATGTGAAAGTCAGAGCATATCCTGAATTTTTCAGTTGGAAGTTCCGAATGTGGTATTCTTTTTTATTCAGGAATTTCACAAAAAAAGCAAGGGCGATCCTGACCGTCTCCGAATTTTCTAAACAGGAAATCATCAGATATTATCACTGCAACAGTGCTGATATTCATGTTATATATAATGCCTGGCAGCATTATGACAGAGTTATTGCTTCGGAAGATGCCATGTTGCGATATGGTTTGCAGAATAAAAACTATGTTTTTTCGCTTGGCAGTCTGGAGCCCAATAAGAATCTGAAATGGATCATTGAGGTCGCTAAAAATAACCCGGAAACGATCTTTGCCGTTGGCGGAGGAATCAATCAAAACGTTTTTTCTCATGCTGATATAGAGTTACCCGCAAATGTCAGGCTTCTGGGATATTTGGGCGACGCAGATGCAAAGTGCCTGATGAAAAACTGTAGCGCTTTTCTGTTTCCTTCGTTTTATGAAGGTTTCGGGATCCCCCCTCTGGAAGCGATTGTCGCCGGTGCGGAGAATGTAATAGTTTCAGATATTCCCGTTATGCATGAATTGTTCGGAGATGCAGTGATATATATTGACCCGAAAAAATATGATTATCGTTTGAAGAACATTCTGAAAAATACGTCAGATAAAGGGGAAGAAGTACTATCGCGTTTTTCATGGGAGCGGTCTGCAAGGGAATTGCGTGAGATTCTGCGGGGGATGGTTAGATTATAAGTTTGGGACAGATGAGGTTATCATCATGGAAATTACGATATTTTCAGTCATTGTGTTGATCCTGTCGCTTGTCTTTATTTTACAGAGACGTGTAGAATGTTTTCTGTATGCGGCGATCTTTTTTTCGGGATACAGCGGTACAAGCGTCCTAAATGTTTTTGGGTTTTCTTTGCAACCTTCTTTCTTTTTTGTAATCATCTATGCGGTCTGGCGTCTCATTGCTTCCAAACGGATCGAATATCGTCTGTCAGGACTTTTGCCTGTATTCTTTGTATATTGCATCATAAGCGTTGCATTTCCGTTGTTCATCCATGATACAGACCTCATGATTATTGGTCAGGACGGTGTAGCTGTACCAATCCGACTGTCTATTTCAAATTTTACGCAATTGCTGTATCTGTTGGTTGATTTTGTTTTCCTCAATGCTCTTTTACGATTCCGCGAGTCGGAGCAAATTAAAAATAATTTTATAAAATATTTTATTTACGGACTGTTAAGTGTGGAACTCATTTGCGCTTATCAGACTCTTGCGTTTCGTTTTGATTTGCCGTTCGATTCGTTATTTCGGCAGAGCGTACACGGGAATATACAGGGTGATCGGCTGTATGGACCTTGTATTGAAGCATCAATGCTTTGTTACTATTTGATTCCCGCGATCGCCATTGTGTTCCGTTATCGGAAAAATTGGTTTGGCACTGCGTTGATCTTGGGGGCAATTCTTATCGGGCTCGCTACCCAATCTTCCACATTTTTGGTTGGAATGGTGCTGCTGACACTATGTTGTATTCCGCGGGTGATACGCTTTTTTATGGTGGAACATTCTGTTGCGACGTGGGGAAAAGCGATTATTGGCGCAAGTATTGTATTATTGGCGGTTTTGTTGCTTTCGGAACAGATTGGAGAGAGCATTGCAGTCTTTATAGTAAAATTACAGCGGTTAAACGAATCAGGACATGACAGGCTTGAAGCGTTTGAACATATGTCGGCAGTTGGTATTCGCTATCCGTTCGGGATCGGGTTCGGGAGCGGACGGAGCACAGATTTGCTTTCGACATGGCTGTGCAATATCGGCATTGTCGGAACCGCTCTGTTCTTATTTGCGATATCGCAGATCGTAGTCAATGGAATAAGACAGAAGGATATTGAACGTCTTCTTCCGCTCATTTTGGTATTGGTGTCCATGTTCACATCTGTTCCCGAACCGTATAATTTATTTGTTTGGTATTTTATTTTCTATGCGATGACGGGAACAAAACATTGCATCGCAACGAGGAAAGAAGTTCTATATGTCGTGGAAGGCAAAGTCCGAAAGAGCGAAAAACGCTGTGACGGAATAAATTAAATCATAACGAGGGAATTAAGATTATGAAAGGAATTATTCTTGCAGGGGGAAGCGGAACGCGGCTGTATCCGCTCACAAAGGTCACAAGCAAACAGCTTTTGCCCGTCTACGACAAGCCGATGATCTATTATCCGCTGTCCACGCTCATGCTGGCGGGCATCCGCGATATTCTCATTATATCTACGCCCGATGATACGCCGCGTTTTGAACAACTCTTCGGCAGCGGTAAAAAATTCGGGCTCAATCTTTCCTATGCTGTTCAGCCCTACCCCGGGGGGCTTGCCCAGGCGTTTCTCATTGGCGAGGAATTTATCGGCAATGACGATGTCTGCATGGTGCTGGGGGACAACATCTTTTATGGGAACGGATTGAGCAAGCGTTTGCAGATGGCTCTGCAAAATCTTCAAGCCGGCAAGAGCACCGTGTTCGGATACTATGTCCCCGATCCTGAACGATTTGGCGTTGTCGAATTTGACAAAGACGGGAAGGCACTTTCCATTGAGGAAAAGCCCGCGCATCCCAAGTCCAATTACGCGGTCGTCGGACTGTATTTTTACACCAACGATGTGGTTCGCGTGGCAAAGGGCATCCGTCCTTCCGCACGCGGCGAACTGGAGATCACTTCCGTCAATCAGGATTATCTCGGACGCGGTAAACTGGAAGTTATCACGTTCGGGCGCGGTTTTACCTGGCTGGATACGGGGACACATGAATCGCTTGCGGATGCAACGGCATTCGTGCGTCTTCTGGAACACCAGCAGGGACTCAAGATCGGCTGTATCGAGGAAATCGCCTTCAAAAACGGCTGGATCGGGCGCGAAGAACTGCTTGAGCAGGCTCAACTTTTGAAGAACAACGAGTACGGCGCGCATTTAAGGCAGGTTGCCGAGGGAAAAATTCTCTACTGACAGGGGCGGAATGGACGTATCTGTTATCATGATCAACTACAACACGTTCGATCTGACAAAGGACGCGTTGGATAGTATTTTTGCCTACACGCAGGGACTTGCCTACGAGATCATTCTGGTGGACAATCTTTCGCCCGACGGTTCGGGCGAAAAACTGCGCGACCTGTTCGGCGAAAAGATCGTCTATCTGCAATCGGGCGGTAATCTGGGGACATCCAAAGCGTTCAATCTCGGGCTGAAATATGCAACGGGGAAATATGTCCTTTGGCTGAATACGGATATTCTTATCAAGGAGAACTTTATCAAAAAACTCTTTGATTATATGGAGAGCGATCCGAATTGCGGTATCTGCGGGGGAAATGTTCTTGATTTTGAGGGGAAACCTGCACATTCTTTCCGAAAGCGCTTTCCGGACTTAAAACAAGAGCGCAGAGACAGAAGTTTAATTTGTGCGGTCTGTCGAAAATTATTCCGCAAACCTTTCTTCGATCAGTATAACTATACCGATCGCCCCATGAAGGTAGGCTATATCACGGGCGCAGATATGATGATCCGCGCGGAATTGTTCAAGACGCTGGGCGGCTTTGATGAAGATATCTTCATGTATGCAGAGGAAGTAGAATTTACCTGGCGCGTTGTACACAGAGCGGGGATGACTGTCATCTCCGTCCCGGATGCAAAGATATGCCACTTGGAAGGCGCGAGCTTTACGAATGCCGGAAAGGGGAGTCATGGTTCGTTTCATGAGAGGCGTTTTGTAAATGGATTGAAGGGCGCTGTTATCATGTATTCGAAGTGTTACGGAAAAGAGGTGGCAAAGCGATATCTGCAGCTGCTGCAGCGGGCATATCTGAAGTTTTATTGTATTGCTGCGCTGCTTTTTATGCGGAATAAGAAAAAAATATATCAAACCAAGAGAGCGGTCGTGAAAAGATTCCTGGCAGATTATTAAACTATAACGGAGAGATAGATGACTATTATCAAAACAGAGCTGGAAGGTGCATATATTCTTGAACCGCAGGTATTCGGCGATAACCGCGGTTGGTTCATGGAATCGTACAACGAGGAAAAGCTCAAGGCGGCGGGCATTGCCGTTCCTGTTTTCATTCAGGATAATCACAGCTACAGTGCTCAAAAAGGCATTGTGCGCGGGCTGCATTGCCAGATTTCGCCCTATGCCCAGACCAAACTTATCCGCTGTACGCGCGGTGAGATCGAGGACGTCATTGTAGATATCCGAAAGGGATCGCCGAGCTTCGGAAAGCATATCAAAGTGCTTCTTTCGGCGCAGAATAAGTGCCAGCTCTTCATTCCCAAGGGCTTTCTGCACGGCTTCGTGACGTTGTCGGACGATGTGGAAGTGCAGTATAAGGTGGACGCTTATTATAATAAGCCCGCCGACCGCAGCGTCCGGTATGATGATCCCGTATTCGGCATCGATTGGGGCGTGCGGGAGCCTGTCCTTTCGGATAAGGACAAAAATGCGCCGCTGCTTGCCGAAAGCGATGTGGCGTTCACATACGGCGGTGATGTATGAAGATTCTTGTGACGGGTGCCAACGGACAGCTCGGCTATGATGTCTGCCGCCGCCTGGCGGCGATCGGATATACGGCGGAGCGCGACTATCGCGGCATCGACATTGCCGACCTGGATATTACAGATGAGGGCGCCGTACACGAATATCTGCAGGCGTACCGTCCGGACGCTGTCATTCACTGTGCCGCCTATACGGCTGTCGACCGTGCGGAGGGCGAGCGCGATACCTGCATGCGCGTCAATGCATACGGCACAAAATATCTTGCGGAGGCGGCGGCGGAAATCGGCGCCCGGTTTCTCTATATTTCCACGGATTATGTGTTCGACGGTGAAAAGAAGGGGGAGTACCTTCCGGAAGACGGGGTATGCCCCGTTTCTGTTTACGGGGAGAGCAAGGAACTCGGCGAACAGTTTGTGCGCGCGGCCACTGCGCAACATTATATCGTGCGCATTTCCTGGGTGTTCGGTGCACACGGGAACAATTTTGTAAAGACGATGCTCCGGCTTTCTGAAACGCGCGATACTCTCAGTGTCGTGTGTGATCAGATCGGTTCGCCGACCTACACTGCAGACCTTGCCGTCCTTTTGTGCAATGTGATCGGAACGCAGCACTACGGCACCTATCACGCAACCAATACGGGGACATGCAGCTGGTATGAGTTTGCCTGTGAGATCTTCCGTCAGGCGGGCAGGGCTGTGAAGGTCGTGCCTGTCACAACGCAGGAATATCTGCGCATGGTGCCGCAGCAGGCTCGCCGCCCGAAAAATTCGGTGATGAATCAAAAGAAACTTGCTGAAAACGGATTTGATTTTCTTCCTGACTGGAAAGATGCATTGAAACGTTTTCTTGCGGAACTTTGAGAGGATTTGTATGAAGATTGATGGGGTCGTGGTGTTGTACCAACCCACGGAGGAGAACGTCGAAAATATTCTGAAATATGCGCCGCTCTTACACAAGTTGTATGTGCTTGACAATTCTGACAGCGTCAACGCTGCGCTTTTGCAGCGGTTTGAGCGTGCGTCCAATGCCGTACTCATTCCTATGAACGGCAATCAGGGGATTGCCAAGGCGCTGCGCGTGGGGTTGGAACAGGCGATAGAGGACGGCGCGGATTTCTGTCTGACGATGGATCAGGACAGCATTTTTCCAACGGAGCGCATGGAGGACATCTGGAAATATCTCGCGCGGGAGGATATCGATGATTATGGTATTATCGGACTGAATGTCAACCACGTGGGCGCGCCCGGTTTGGTTGAAGTCAGATTTCTTCTGACTTCGGGGAATTTCGTCAACGTCAGAAATTACAGACAGACAGACGGATTCCGTGAGGAACTGTTCATCGATTCGGTCGATTTCGAGATCGATCACCAGTTCTATCTCATCGGCAAAAAAATCGCCTACATCAATGAGATCTCTCTAACGCATACGGTGGGTGCGCCCGTTCGCAAAAATCTGCTTTTCCGAAAGATTACGCTGTTGAATCACAGCCCTGTGCGCTGTTATTATCGTTTCCGCAACAATTATGTTTTGTTCCGGGAAGACAGAAAGTTTTACAGAGAAATCCGCCGGTCGGATAAAAAACAATATATCAAGATCCTTTTCTTTGAAAAGAATAAAAAACAGAAACTGGCAATGATCCGTCTCGGGATCCGCCACGCAAAGCAAAAGAAACTTGGAAAATTGGAGGAGATGACATGAAATATCTTGTGACCGGCGGTGCCGGATTTATCGGCGGAAATTTCTGCCATTATATGGTAAACAGTTACCCGGAAGAAGAGTTCGTCTGCCTCGATGCGCTCACTTATGCGGGCAATCTGGAGACGCTTGCGCCCATTCTTGATAAGCCGAATTTCAAGTTCGTGCACGGAAATATCTGCGATCGCGAGCTCGTGTTTTCGCTCTTTGAAGCGGAAAAATTTGATTATGTGGTCAATTTTGCGGCGGAGAGCCATGTTGACCGTTCCATCGAAAATCCGCGTATTTTCCTGGAAACCAATATCCTCGGAACGCAGACGTTGATGGACGCCTGCCGCAAATACGGTATCCGCCGCTATCACCAGGTGTCCACTGATGAGGTGTACGGCGATCTTCCGCTTGACAGGCCCGATCTCTTTTTTACGGAAGAAACACCCATTCACACGTCCAGTCCGTACAGCGCGTCCAAGGCGGGGGCGGATCTTCTGGTCATGGCGTATCACCGCACGTTCGGATTGCCCGTTACCATCAGCCGCTGTTCCAACAATTACGGACCCTATCATTTTCCCGAAAAGCTCATTCCGCTCGTCATCAAAAAGGCGTTGGCGGACGAGCCCATCCCCGTCTACGGGAACGGGGCGAATGTCCGCGACTGGCTGCATGTGTACGATCATTGTACGGCGATTGATCTCATTGTCCGCAAAGGCCGCGACGGAGAGGTTTACAATATCGGCGGGCACAACGAGCGGAGCAATCTTGAAGTCGTGAAGTGTATTTTGCGTGAACTCGGAAAACCCGAAACGCTGATCACATTTGTAAAAGACCGTGCGGGGCATGACCTGCGCTATGCGATGGATCCGACCAAGATCATGATGGAACTCGGCTGGAAACCCAAGTTTACCTTTGAAACGGGCATCGGGCCGACCATTCAATGGAATCTCGATCACCAGGACTGGCTGGCAAATATTATTTCGGGTGAATATCTGCGCTTTATGGAAAAAAACTATACAATACAGAAATAAACTAAATTTATGAATTCTATTCGAATAAATAAAGATTCAAAAATATTCATTTTTTGTCCAAATGGACTTGTGACAGGGGGGCCGGAGGCATTGCACCAACTTCGGTTTTATATGGAACAAGAAGGCTATCAGGCATATCTTGTATATGAATTTTCCGGGAATCTTAATCCACCGGAAAGATATATGGAATATGAGCCCAAGGTTGTATCTTTTCAGCAAGTCACAGATGACAAACGAAACGTTCTTATTGTTCCGGAAGTGAGCATAGGAATTTTACAAGTATATCATTCTATTCAAAAATGCGTTTGGTTTTTAAGTTGGGGCTATTATGATATTTCTGTAAAGGATCGTCTTTTAATTGGTTGCAAAAATATTGTAAAACGATTTTTTAATTGTTTTATTTTCGACCCGGAAAGAAAATTTCGGCTCCAGATATTTTCACGCAGAAAGCAAAAGAATGTTTTATATTGTTGTGGATCTGAATACGCATATCAACACGTGGTTTCCGACTTAAAAGTTTCAGATGCTGTGATGCTTGTGGAACCAATCAGCATGGATTTTCTTCGGGAGGGGCCTGCAAAAAATTTGACTTCTTGCGGGAGGGGAGATATTGTTCTTTATAATCCTTCAAAGCCTTCAGAAGTTATGCGAAAACTACTGGAAAGAACAGATATACAGTTTCAGCCTTTGAAAGGATATACTCCGGTTGAATTGATAGAGATATATCGTAAAAGCAAATTGTATATCGACTTTGGTCAGTTTGGCGGGCCTGAGCGTATTCCAAAAGAAAGTGTTTACAATGGTACCTGTTTGTTGGTCGGACGGCGTAATGCAGCAGAGAATGATTTTGATGTTGCCATACCTGGAGCGTTTAAGATTGGTGATTTTGAGAATGTCGATGCAATAGCCGATAGGATTCGAGATATGTTATTGCATTATGATGATTTAATTGGTGAGTTTGCTCATTTTAGAAATAAAATTGATAATCTTGAACAGAATTTTAAAGAGCAAATAAGAAGCATTTTTTTGATGCAGGAAGAATAGCCAAATGGCAGAAAAACCGAAAAGCATAAAAAAGAACTATATTTACAACTTAATATATCAAATTCTTTTGGTTGTGGCGCCGCTGATTGTAACGCCATATGTTTCTCGCGTTCTTCAACCGACTGGAATTGGAATTCAGAGTTATTCTGCTTCAATCGTTTCTTATTTTACTTTGGTGGCAGTCTTGGGGACTGCTACCTTCGGACAGAAAGCGATTGGAACTTTACAGACGGAGGCGGAAGCAAGAAGTCGACAATTTTGGGAAATTTTTCTGGTTCGGTTGATCACCACAGTCGTGTCGGCGTTGTTTTATATCCTTTATGTGTTTGTGCTCGTTCCGGATAATGCGATCGTTGCATTAATTTTCGGGATACAGCTTCTTGGAACGATCGTAGACATTTCTTGGTTTTTTCAAGGGATGGAGGAATTCGGTAAGATATCTTTAAGCAGCATATTTTTCCGTATTGCTAATATTGTATGCATATTTCTTTTTGTCAAAACTGCGGATGATTTGAATCTATATGTGTTTTTTTCTGTAATTTTTATAGTCGGAGCCAATCTTTCTCTATGGCTGTATTTGCCAAAGTATTTGGTAAAAGTGAAAAGGATCAGACCATTCAGAGATATAAAAGATGTTTTGCAGTTGTTTATCCCTTCTGTGGCAGTACAAATTTATACTGTGCTCGATAAGTCGATGATCGGCTGGCTGACAGAGGGCTCTGCAGAGAACGGTTATTACGAACAGGCGGAAAAAGTAGTAAAAATGGCGCTTTCTGTAGTAAGTTCGCTTGGTACAGTCGTAATGCCGCGTATTGCACAAAAATTTAAGCAGGGTGACGATGAGGCGGTAAAATTTTATATATATAAACTATATCGATGTATTATGCTGGCTGGGGTTCCGATGGCGTTCGGACTGATCGTCATATCCGATGTCTTTGTTCCTGTGTTTTTTGGCTCTGGATATGAAAAATGTATTCCGCTGTTATGCATTTTTAGCCTGCTGACAATTTTTATTGGGCTCAATTCCATTACAAATTCCCAATATCTTGTGCCGACAAATCGCCAGAATGTGTTTACAGTAATAGTGATCATAGGGGCTGTTGTAAACTGCGCGCTAAATGCGGTTTTGATTCCACTGTTTCAAGCTATAGGAGCATGCATCGCATCCGTGATTGGAGAATTTGTTGTGATGCTTGCCGGATTTTTGTATGTATGGAAGAAAAAATTGTTTGCGATTTCACCTATATTCAAGACGTCGGTAAAATATTGGATCGCGGCCATCATTATGTTTGTTCCGTTATTTTTTATAAAAAAGGTGATGCCGGTAAACGTTATTGGCTTGATTGCGTTGATCGCGATAGGTGTGGTTGTTTATTTTCTTATGTTGCTTATCTTACGGGACGAATTGTTCTTGGAATTGCTAAAAAAAATGTTCGGAAAGATCGGAAAGTTATTTAAGCGTGAGAAAGTGGCAGTGGAAAATGATTCCTCATTGGCAGAACAGGAGGCGGCGGTTGCAGACGCGCAGGCACAGTCCGATACCGTTGCGGAGGAGGATGCGTCGCAGTCCGGACCGGCGTCTGCGGACGGGGAGCGCTCCGACGGTGGGGCGGAAGGGGTGGCGCCGGCTGCCGAGAAAAGCTCCGTAATTCCTCCGCAAACATAAAATTCGACATTGCCGCTCCGTGCTTTTTTCAAAAAACTCTTTACACGGCGCGGGATTTGTTATATAATAGTCGCAAGGAGTTGCTATGCGTACGGTATTCGGTAGTTGGAAATATATCTTCAAAAATATCTGGTTTTTGCTGCCGTTTGCCGTGGTGCCGGCAGTGTTCATGTCGCTCTCGCTCGACTATCAGTGCGTCCGGTCGGTGTGGAGCGATTTCTTTGCGGGCGATCCGCGCGCGGAATTTCTGGAACTCTTCCATGCCTGGAGCTTTATCCGCGTGGACAGCTGGCTGGGACTGGTGTACAGCATTCTGGCCGTCATTTCCGTGATCTTCTTTATGGCGCTTCTGCTGGCGTTTGTCGAAAAGCATATGCGGCTTGGAAAGCGGACGCTGAGCGGGATCGGCGCACAGTTTGTAAACAATCTTCCGTCCGTCGTCTTTGCCGTGCTGGTCTATCTCGCCATCTATGAAGCCTGGGCGGTGGTTCTGTCCGCGGTGATGTTTGCCGTATCGGAAATTTCCGCCACGGCGACGGTCTATGCGGCAGATGTCATATTTATCGTCATCTTCGCATTCGTACTCATCTATCTGTCGACGATCCTCTATCTCTGGCTGCCCTGCAGGCAGATGACCGGATTCCGGTTCTTTGAGGCGTTCCTCTATTCCTACCGTCTGATGGTGGGGGTCCGCGGCAAGGTGCTTGTCTCGTTTGCGATTTCCCTGACCGCGCTGTTTGTTCTGCTTTGTGGCTGTGCCTTTCTCCCGGCTGCGGTGTTCTATATCGTCGGTGTTGCGGCGTTTGCGCTGCTGTTTCTGAATTTCTGCGTCCGCATGGAGGCGGTCTATTTCGAGACGGACAAACTCGACAGAGAGGATCTACTCCGTCACAAGTGGGAGGTCTGAGATGCGTTTTAGAAACGCCGTCCATATCACCATTGACAATTTTTCAAGCGCATTCAAAATGCTCTTGTACAGGCTGATCGTCGGGATCCTGATCTTCAGCCTGATCTACGTCATTTTGCAGCTTTCGCTGAGCGTCATTGTGACCAGCGCGGAGCTTCAGACGGTCAAGGATCTGACGGGAGAGTTCTTCCGTTCGCTCTTCGGCGGGGACTCGGCCCGGCTGGAGACCTTTCAGTCCGATTTCAGCGAGGCGCTCTCCGATCTTTGGCGGCTGATCGTCGAAAACGGCGGAGCGATCGCCGGCGCGGTCGTCGGTCTGTGCCTCATGTATCTGCTGTCCCGGTTCCTGAACGGCCTCTGCCACTTTACGGCGGCACGCATCATGAACGACCGCATGGGGTCCTTTGCGCGTACAAGTTTTTCGGCAGCGTTCTTCAAAAATCTGGGCAGTGCCGCGCTGTATGAGGTCATTTACGTTCCCGTTTCGTTCGTCTATGACGCGGTATCGCTCGTGGCGTGCTGGTTCCTGTTCTTCTACCTGCCGTCCTTCCTGCCCACATGGGGATTTCTGACGATTTTGCTTGCGCTCTCTCTGACGATAGCCGTCTTTATCTGTCTGCAATCGCTCAAAATGACCCTTATTTCCGCGTGGATCCCGTCCGTGCTGACGGGAACGACGAGCGTTGCAAAGGGGCTGGGGGCCTCTCTTCGCAGCAAGAGCCCCTTCTGGAAGCGGTTTGCAAGCTATCTGACGGCCAACTATCTCATCGTGGTCATCAATGTGCTGTTCGGGCTTGCGACCATCGGAAGCGCGCTGCTCATGACGATCCCGCTCAGCTTTCTGTACCTGCTGGCTCTGCAGTGCGTCCATTTCTATGAGGACAGCGGAAAGAAGTACTTCATTTCCGTGCACAATATCGCAGGGGCGGAGGGTGTGCCCGCGCAGGATATCGATACGGGCGAAGACAGCCTGGAAGAACTGAACAGAAAGATCAATGCGCCGTCGGAAGACAGCCATTCTGAAGAGGAAAATTAAACCGGCATTTGCGGCGCGCGGGAAACGGCGCGCCGAAAGCATAAATGAAGGAGTGGAAGATATGAGTTATCAGAGCATCTACGAAGCTTGGCTTGCCGATCCCCGTCTGGCGGAGGCGGACAGGGCGGAACTTGCGGCGATCGCCGGGGACGAAAAGGAAAAGGAGTACCGCTTCGGCGGGGAACTTGCATTCGGCACGGCTGGCATGCGCGGCATCATCGGCTGCGGCATGAACATGATGAACGTTTACACCGTCATGCGCGCAACGCAGGGGCTTGCCGAATACATTAAGACGCTTCCCGCGGAGGAACAGAAGAAAGGCGTCGTCATTTCGTACGATACGCGCAGGAACTCCCGCCTGTTTGCGGAAAAAGCGGCCGGGGTCCTTGCAAAAAACAAGATCAAGGCATATCTGTTCGATGACGTCCATCCCGTTCCCATGCTTTCGTATGCGGTGCGCTGTCTCGGAACGGTTGCGGGGATCATGATCACGGCGTCCCACAATCCCAAGGAATACAACGGCTATAAGGTGTACGGCGAGGACGGCGCCCAGATGTCGCCCGAAGCGACGGAGATCGTCGTCGGGTTCATCGAAAAGATCACCGACTATCTCTCCGTGACGGCGGAAGAGGACAGCCCGCTCATCGTTCCCGTTCCCAAGGAAGTGGACGACACCTACATCGAAGCACTCAAAAAGCTCACCCTTTCCAAAGAAGCGGTTGAAAAATGCGGGAAGGATCTGAAACTTGTCTACACGCCCGTGCACGGCTCCGGCTATGTTCCCGTCACGCGGATCCTCGGCGAGTTGGGCATCAACGTGACGGTCGTCAAAGAACAGACGACCAAGGACACCGAATTTTCCACGGTTGCGGTCCCCAATCCCGAATTCAAGGAGACGCTCTCGATGGGCATCGCGCTCGCCGATCAGATCAAGGCGGACGTCGTGTTCGGGACCGACCCCGATTCCGACCGTCTCGGGGTCGCCGTCAAGAACGATCAGGGTGAATTCGTGGCGCTTTCGGGCAATCAGGTGGGGATCCTGCTACTTGACTATATCCTGACCCGCCTGAAAGAGGAAAACGCACTGCCCGCCAATGCAGCGGTCGTCAAGTCGTTCGTGACCACGGGCATGGCCAAGGCCATCTGCGCCGATTTCGGGGTCGCGCTCTTTGAAACGCCCGTCGGGTTCAAATTCATCGGCGAAAAGATCAAGGAATGGGAAAAGGACGGCTCGCACACGTTCGTGTTCGGCTTTGAGGAATCGTGCGGCTATCTGCGCGGTACCCATGCCCGCGATAAGGACGCCGTGGTTGCGTCTATGCTGTGCGCGGAGATGGTCTGCTATTATACGTATATCGGAAAGACGGTCTGGGGCAGACTCAACGAGATCTATGCAAAGTACGGCTACGTGCTCGACAAGAACGAATCCATTCAGTATGCGGGCCTGAATGCGATGAAAGAGATGAACGCGGTCGTCGATGCGCTCAAAACGGTCGACGTGAAGGCGTTCGGGCCGTTTGCGGTCGAAGCGGTGCGCGACTATTCCGCCGACCTTCGCCGGACGTCGGACGGCAGGACGGAGCCGCTGAACATTCCCAGGTGCAACTGCGTGTACTACGAACTTGCGGGCGGCTCGTTTGTGTGCGTCCGTCCGTCCGGAACGGAGCCGAAACTGAAGATCTACTATTCCGTCAAGGCCGCTTCCGAGGTGGCGGCCGAAAAGGCGCTGGCAGAGGCCAAGGCCTCCGTCAAACAGCTGCTTGACAGCGTGAAAAAGTAAGAAGCGACTGAATGCGGCCGCGCGCGGTTTTTCCGCGCGCGGCCGTTTTCGTGCCTGTCGGCCGCATTTTGGCCGGACCCGAACAACGCGGGGAAGCGCCTCTTTTTTAAGTTTTTGTGAAAGTTTTATTATTTTCAGAAGTTTATATTGACAATTCTTCCGCTTCTGGCTTATAATGGGGAAAACAAGGGAGAATGAAGGCATGATTTATCTAAAGGATTTCAAGCAGGGGCGCCTGCTGTACGAGGCCCTGGATTCGGACGTGCGGCTGGGGATCCTCGACGAACTGCGCCAGAAGGGGGAGCTCAATCTCGCCTATTTTGCCAACCGTTTCAACGTCTCCAACGGGGCGATCACGGCGCACGTCAAAAAATTGCACGCGGCGGGTCTCATTGAGATCTCGACTTCTTCGGGGATCCGCGGTACGCAGAAGATCTGTTCGCTCGCGGCGGACAAGATCGTCATCGACTTTCTGGCCAGCCAGCAGGAGGAGGGGCGCGTGGAGTCCGCGTGCATCGATGTGGGGCAGTATGTCGCCTATGAGGCGCACCCGACCTGCGGCCTTGCAACGCGTGAATCCGTGGTGGGCAGATTTGACGATCCCGCCTGCTTTTCCTATCCGGAGCGTTTCCGCGCGGGCATTTTATGGCTTTCATACGGGTATGTGGAATATCTTCTTCCCAATTACCTCACGGAAAACACCCGCCTTGCCGCTTTGCAGATCACACTGGAACTTGCTTCGGAGGCGCCCGGCTACGCCGCTTACTATCCGAGCGACGTGCATTTTTCTCTCAACGGAAAGGAGTTGGGCGTTTATCTCAGCAAGGGCGAGTACAATGACCGTACGGGTACGGTCAGTCCCTCGTGGTGGTACGGCAATCTCGGTCAGTACGGCAAAAAAGTGACGCTCTTCGTGAACCGGGAGGGAACGTACCTGGACGGCGTGAAGGTTTCGGAGACCAAACTGGACGATCTCGGAATTGCCGTAGGGGAACAGCTTCGCTTCCGCATCTCTGTACCCGAAAATGCCGAACACCGCGGCGGATTTACCCTGTTCGGCAAGGGATTCGGCGACTACGACGAGGGGATCGTCTGCACGTTTGTCTGCAAATAAGGGGGAAGGGACATGGATATCCGGTCGCTTTCCGCACGGTTCGGGATCAATGCGGAGCGGAAAAGGGAAGGGGGCTTCCCTGTCTTTGAGCGGCAGATGCGCGGACGGCGCGTCCTGCTTGTCGCGGACGAGACGACAGCGCGGTTTCTGCCGTCCGTTGCCGAAAGAGCGGGGCGGAATGCCGCCGCATGCGGAACGCTCGTTCTCCCTTCGCCGGAACCCGTTGCCGATGAAGGGGCGGTCAGGGCGGTGTCGGACGGCGCGGAGGGATATGACTATCTGCTTGCCGTGGGCGCGGGGACGCTCAACGATCTCTGTAAATATGCCGGATCCCTGACGCACAAACCGAGCGGCGTCTTTGCGACTGCCGCCTCCATGGACGGCTTTACGTCCGGGGTGACGCCCCTCATTGAAAACGGATTCAAGATCACCCGCCCCGCGCAGACGGTCTCCGACATTCTGATGGACTTTGACGTTCTGTGCGCGGCGCCGCGCATGATGACGGGCGCGGGCGTGGGGGATATCCTGGCAAAATACTGTGCGCTCACCGACTGGCGGCTCTCTTCCGCCCTTACGGGGGAGGCGGTCAACGAGGAGGCATTCTCGCTCATGTACGATGCGATGCGCGCATGCGACGATGCGCTGCCCGCCCTTGGCCGCGGCGAGCCCGCGGGCGTGGAAAAGCTCATGGACGCCCTCCTGATCTCGGGCTATGCCATGGTGATCGCGGGAAATTCTCGCCCTGCGTCCGGTGCGGAGCACCATATGAGCCACTACCTTGAAATGGATTTTCTGCGCCGCGGGAAACGCATTCCGCTGCACGGGGTCAAGGTGGGGCTCGGAACGATGGTCTCCCTCTATCTGTACCATACGCTTCCCCGGCGGCCTGCGTTCGGGGGAAAGCAATCGGTCTGAGCCGAAGCGGAAAAACTGCCGCAGCCGGAAACTGTGGAGCGGGCTCTGAAGATGTTCGGGTGTCCGACGCGCTTTTCTCAGCTCGGAGTGGACAGAGATACGGTGCGCAATATGTTTTTTGAGGCATGGAAGCTGCGCGATCGCTTTACAATCCTCACGCTGTACTGCACAAAGGGCTGGATGCAGGATACGGCCGACGAACTGCTGGAGAGGTTTTTCTGATGAAGATCGGTATATCTACGGCGTCGCTGTTTCTGCGGCTGAACAATGAGGACGCGCTTCCGCTTCTGCGCAAATGGCATGTGCCCTGTGCGGAAGTGTTCCTCACCTCCTTTTCGGAGTACGATCCCCGCTTTGCAAGCGCCCTTGCCGCGGCAAAGGGAGACGTGAACGTGCATTCGGTGCATGTCCTGAATACCCAGTTCGAGCCGCAGCTCTATGCCGAGCATCCGCGCGTGAGGGAGGACGCGTTCGGCTGGCTGAAAAAGGCGATGAAGTCTGCTCAGAATCTCGGCGCCCGCAACTATACGTTTCACGGCATTGCGCGCATCAAGCGCACCTTCCGCGAAGATCTTCCCCGTTCCGCAGCCCGGACCGCTGAAATTTACGCAAAGTGCAGAGAATACGGCGTCCGGCTCTGCTATGAGAACGTGGAGTGGGCGCTGTACAACCGGCCGGGCGTATTCACGGAACTGAAAAAAAGATGCCCGGGACTCGGCGGCGTGCTCGACATCAAACAGGCGCGCATATCGGGCTATGACTGGCGGGACTATCTCTCGGAAATGGGCGAAGACCTTGCCACCGTTCACGTGAGCGATGTCGACGCTTCCGGAAAGATGCGCCTTCCCGGGAGGGGCGTCTTTCCGTTTGACGAACTGTTCTCCCGGCTGCGCGATATCGGTTTTTACGGCGCCGTGCTCATTGAAAACTATTCGCGCGACTATTCCGACCCGGAGGAGCTGAGGACCTCGTATGAATATCTGTGCGAATTGTCCGAGCGGGCCCGGTAAAATTTTGCGATAAAATTTTGTCGGGGCAGGGCGGAAAAAAATTGACAAGGCCTTCCTGTTTTGCTATAATATCCAAGCATGGAAATGCAAGTAAGTGCTTCGGCGAAGGAGGGTTGAGAATATGTCCACGATCAAAGTCGGAGAGAATGAGAATCTTGAGAGCGCGCTTCGCCGTTTCAAAAGAAAGTGCTCCCGCGACGGCATCATCGGAGACCTTCGCAAGAAAGAGTTCTACGAGAAGCCTTCCGTGAAAAAGCGTAAAAAGGCGGAAGCTGCACGCAAGAGAAGCAGAAACTGACGAACAAAAGATCCGTAACGATAACGTTACGGATTTTTTCTTGCAAATTTTGTAGTTTGATGTCGAATCAGGGGAGTTTTTGAAGAATCATGGAACGTACGCTCAAAATGCTTGCAAAAGAGGCCAAGACGCGCATGAAAAGGGGATTCTGGGAGCGCTGCGAGCAGGAACTGGAAGAGTGCCGCCGCGACGCCCGCGCTCAGGGGATCAGCGAGAGCAAAATGGAGCGGTACTTTGTCGATAAGGTCACGGGAACGATCCGCGGCGACGCGCCGGATGCCTTTTATCTGAAAGTCAAAAAGATGCTTTTAGAGGAAGGGGAAGTGTCCGATGCGATCGGCCGCCTCACGGATAAGGCTTACTATGCCACGCTCTCCTATGAGGAAAAGCAGCGCTACAATCTCGAGCTTTCGGAAAAATATCTGGAAGCGCTCAAACGGTTCCGCAGGGAGTATGAGTTCGAGCATGCAAGGCCATAGTCGGAGGGGAAAATAAAAGGCGGGGTCTGCTTCGGCAGGCCCCGCCTTGATGTACGGGCCAGGGAGAGAAACGGAAGAATACAGGGGAATGGCAGCAGAAGGTCGGCTGAAAACTGCCGACAAAGAGGGGCTTTCTCTCTTTTCTGGCAGAAAACTTTTCTGCATATTTTTCAGATTTAACCCGAAAAATGATTGCCAAGAAGCAAATAGTATGCTATAATCATATAGCTTTTCACGGAAAAGCAGATTCGGCAGTTGAATAAGGCCTTGTGGTCAAGCGGTTAAGACGGCGCCCTCTCACGGCGCAATCCCGGGTTCGATTCCCGGCAAGGTCACCATCGGAAAGAACAGACGAAAGTCTGTTTTTTTCGTGTGGTGACCTTGCCGGGCGCGAGAAACGGTGCGGGTGACGCGATCGCGCCGCAAAATGCGGCGAACGATGCGCTATTCCGTCGCAGTGCTCCTTACGTTCGACGCGAAGCGTCGCACGAGGCAGCTTGCCGCCGAAGTATTCCCGGCATTGGCGGACTGTTTTGCGCAGAAACGGATAAAAAATGGATATGCATCTAACGGTAAATACAAAGCAGGCCGCCCGTTTTCGGACGGCCTGCTCTTTGAAAACATTATTTTGTCAGTTTTTCAATTGCCTTTTTGTAGACGTCAAGAAGCAGTTTTACGCGTTCGATCGTGATGTATTCGTCCGCCTGATGCATGACAGGTTCATCGTCGGCCATTTCCGGACCGAAGGCGACGCCGTTTTTCAGGGCACGGGCATATGTACCGCCGCCGATCGCAATGGGTTCGGCGTGCTGTCCTGTACACGCTTCGTAGGTCTCCAGCAGCGTTCGGACGAGGGGACCGTCCCTGTCCTGCATGAGCGGGGGCTGGTGACGGATCGTCTCATATTTGACGCCGATTTCGGACAGCTTTTCAATGACCGCGGAATAGGGGATCGTGGCGGGATAGCGGATATCGCAGATCACCTGCACTTCGCCCTTGCGGTATTTGATGATGTTGGGGGAGAATGTAAGTTTTCCCGTCTCGTCCTCAAGGTCGGTCAGATGGCAGCAGTCGTTGAAAAGGCAGTCGATGATATATTTGACCTGATCGCTCTTGCCCTCAAAAAATCTGAGAATGGGCAGAATGGCATTTTCACCCAGTTCCGGCGTGGAGCCGTGCGCGGATTTTCCGTGAGCAATGATCTTTTTGTTGCGGATCTCCAGACCGAGCTCGCGGGCGCGGGTCAGCGTGAGCGTGCGGGGCGTGGCAGAACATTCATCGCAGACCATGTTCGCCCCGGATCCGCCCTCCAGAAAGAAGAACGGCGGCCTTTCCCCCATGGGGAAGTGGAGCCGGACATGCAGAATGCCTTTTTCCGCATAGATGACGGGGAAACTTCCGTCCGGAGAGAACCCCTCGGCGGGCATTTCGGCGACTTCGTGATAGTGCTCGATGCATGCCCATCCGTTTTCTTCGTTACAGCCGACAATGAATTTGATTTTTCTGCGGGGGACAAAGCCTTCGTCCTTGAGCGCTTTGAGTGCATACAGAACGCACATGACGGGGCCCTTGTCGTCGATCGCGCCTCTGCCCCAGATCTTCCCGTCGGAAACTTCGCCGCCGAACGGGTTCTTCGTCCAGCCGTTTCCCGCGGGAACGACGTCCAGGTGGGCAAGAATTGCAAATTCTTCGCCTTCTCCGAAAATCACTTCTCCGACATAATTGTCATAGTTGTGCGTTTCAAAACCGAAAGATTGTGCCAGCGACAAAAAGTGCGCAAGGCAGTCCGCCGCTCCTTTGCCGAACGGCATGGCAGACGTAGCACGCGAGAGAGAAGAATCGAAACGAATGCTCTCGGAGATACTTCTTACGGTTTGCTTGAGAATATCAGTCATACAGCTTCTCCAAAGATATATTGTCGTTATTATACACGCGATGGAAATTGTTGTCAAGCGTTTCCCGCGCTTTTCGCGGACACGTGAATTGAATACGTTTGGGCTTTTTTGATGCATTTCAAAGATAAACGTATGATTTTGCATCACAAAGGGGAAGCGTTGTCAAGACCTGCGCGATATTTGTAATTTTGCAGCCTTATGCGTTTTTCGCCGAAAAAAATGCGAAAAGTATTCCGAATTTGGTGCAAAAATCATAGAAATATGTTACAATAAAATAGAAAGAGGGGAGCTTATGCACGAAGGGCACAGACAACGCATGTTGCAGCGGCTGAAGAATGCGCAGGATCTGCAGGATCACGAACTGCTGGAGATCCTGCTTTATAATGCCATTCCGCGCAAAAACACCAATCCCACGGCGCACGAGCTTCTTTCGGCGTTTCCTTCTTTGAGCGAAGTGTTCCGGGCCGGGTTCGAGGAGCTGCTCGACGTCAACGGTGTCGGGCCGGAGACGGCGGCATATCTTTGCTGCATTGCGGAGTGCGGCCGTCGGATCAGGGCGCAGGAGAACGCCTTTCCGCCCATCTTCAATCCGGGCGAATTTTCCGGTTTTGTACAGAAAAAACTCTCTTCCCTGCAGGAAGAGGTCATCGAAGTGTTTGCGATCGACGAAAAAGAGCGTATCCGCATGAGCAGGCGTTTTTCCTGTTCTCTTCCCGACCGTGTCCAGGTGAGGGCGGAAGAGATCGGTGAATTTCTTGCCAGGCACAAACCTGCGGGGATCGTGATCGCGCACAATCATCCGACCGCGCCCGCCCGACCTTCGGTGGAGGACGATAAATTCACGGCGCAGATGCAGCTCAGCTGTTCGCTCAACGGCGTCAGGCTGTACGACCACATCATCGTCGGGACGGACGGAACATACAGCTATTTCCTTGTGGGGCGCATGGAGGAGATCCGCCGCAACTTCAATGTCGATACGATCGTCGGGGAGAAGCTCTACCGTGTCTAAACGCAAAAGATTCCGACTGGAACCCGCATTTTTACAGCGCTGGGGAAATGCCCTGATTTTCTGCCTGCTCATCTTTGTGGAGATTTTGCTCATCTTCGGGAACTGGCATTCGGTGTTCTTCACCAATGTGCGCGCATGGTGGGTCATATTGCCCGTATGCGTCTTTCTTGCGGGAGAAAACGCCGTCAAGATCTGGGTATTGCACACGTTCCGCGAAAAGATCGCCTGCTATGTTCTGGACACGCTCTGCCTCATCGTGCTGACGGCCTTTACGGACGGTTCGCTCATCTCCACGCTGTATATCATCATTTTGTCCGAATTTTATCTCGGACAGAAGAATCTTGCGGGAAGCATCGCCATGGGGGTGGCGAGCATCGTCCTCTTTCTCGTAGCGTTTGCCGTTTCCGGCGCGCTGAAGGGGGAGTCCGTTCACGTCACGACGCTCATTTCCAACGCATTCAACGATATTCTGCTCATGGCGCTGCACTTCCTCGGGTTCAATCTCGCCATTCAGATCTGGCGCAAGAACAGGGAACTCGGCGACGCGCTTGCGGAAGTGGACGAGAGCAACAAAAAACTGCGCGCCGCTTACGAGGAGCTGGACGAGAGCAACAAAAAGTTGCAGGAGGCCTATCAGGAACTCCACGAGGTGACGGCTCTGGAAGAACGCCAGCGCATCGCCAAGGATATTCACGATACGGCGGGACATTCGATCACGACCATCATCATGCAGACGGAGGCGGCAAAGCTCGTCATCGACACCGATCCGGAGGAGGCAAAACGCAAGATCGCTTCGGCCAACCTGCAGGCGCGCAACGCACTGGAAGAACTGCGCGAAAGCGTGCATCTTCTCTCGGGTGCGACGGAAGATCTCTCTTTGCGGGATGCGCTTTTGTCCATCGTGCACGATTCGACGGACGGGACCGGCATCGTGATCCGGACGGACATCGACGACATTTCATTGTGCGAAGCCAAGCGCAGATTTTTGTGCAATACCCTGAAAGAGGGGATCTCCAACGGGCTCAGGCACGGAAACGCGACGGCGTTTTATTTTGAACTGAAAAAGAAAGGGGACAAGATCGCCTTTCTTCTTTCGGATAACGGCAGCGGCATGGAGCTTACAAAGCTGCGGAAAGGGTTCGGGCTCAAAGGCATGTATGCGCGCGCCGAATCGCTCGGCGGAAGCGTGCGCTGTGAAACGGAACCGGACGAGGGCTTTGAGATCCACATCGATCTGCCTGCGGACAATGTATAAATCAGCGAGGAAAAAGCATGGAAAGAAAAATCAGGGTGTTGCTTGCGGACGATCAGTCCATTCTGGCGGACGGGATCAAGAGTGTTCTCTCCTCCTGTCCCGATCTTGAAGTCGTCGGAATCGCATCCGACGGATTTGAGGCGCTCAAACTTGTGGATAGCTGCGATCCCGACGTGGTGCTCATGGATATCCGCATGCCCAACATGAACGGCGTCATCGCGACGCAGGAGATCAAGCGCCGTCGTCCCGACGTCAAGGTGCTGATCCTGACGACCTTTGACGACAGCGACTATATTCTCAACGCGATCAACAACGGCGCAAGCGGATATCTTCTGAAAGACACCTCCTCCGCGGCGCTCATCGACGCGATCAAGAACGCTTACGGGGGCGACACCATTCTGCCCGCCAAGATCGCGAAGCGCATCGCAGACGCGGCGCGCATGGTCTCCTCCGACCGCGAGATCAAATTAAAGCGCGGTTTCGGGCTCTCCGACCGCGAGGTGGAGATCGCCGTCATGATCTACGAAGGGTTTACCAACAAGCAGATCGCGTCGGCGCTCAAGCTCACGGACGGCACGGCGCGCAACTATATTTCCTCGATCTACGAAAAGATGGGGGCCGCTTCCCGCAGCGACGCCGTTGCCCGCATGAAGGAACTCATTTCGCAATGAACCGTGTGAAGATCAGTCGAAAAGCGTCATCGATGATCCGTCCGCCACGGGCTGAAACATATTTATAATTGGAATAAATTGAACGCCGCTCCTGTCCGGAGCGGTGTTCGGTCATATAAGTTGATTTATGAACGCGAAATTTTGACTTTAGTGAAGCAAAAAACGGAAGGCAAAAGGCCTTCCGTTTTTTGTGCCGCATGTTATCAGATGCGTTTATCTTCCTTGTATTTCGTGTGGAGCACTTCGTGCGCCTTGGGGCTGTTGGGGAAGATGAAATAGTCCTCGTAGAGCATGTCGATGACGGGGGAATCGGAGGAACGGCGCTGTTCGTTCTGATTGTCGCTCATATAAAGAGCTTTTGCCCGCGTCTCCTTGAGCTCGGTGGAGTTTCTCACGCTGTCCGACAGGGTGGGCTGTCCGCCGCCGTTGACGCAGCCGCCGGGGCAGGCCATGATCTCGATGAAGTCATAGTGCTTTTCGCCCGACTTGATCTGTTCCAGCAGAGTGACGGCATTTTCAAGGCCGGAGGCAACGGCAACGCGCAGCGTGTGTCCGGCCACGAGATAGGTCGCTTCCTTGATCGGGTTGGAACCGCGGACCGCAAAGAAGTCAAGCACTTCAAAGTTGCCGTCCAGCATGTGCGCCGCCGTTCTGAGGGCCGCTTCCATCACGCCGCCCGTCGCGCCGAAGATGGCGCCGCCGCCCGTTGCGGTCGCAAACGGATTGTCGAACTCTTCGTCGGGCAGTTCGGTGAACTTGATGCCTGCAGTCTTGATCATGCGCGCAAGTTCGCGCGTCGTGATCGCCGCATTGACTTCGCCTTCCATTTCGGGGCGGTGGCACTCATATTTCTTCGCCGTGCAGGGAATGACGCTGACGGTGAACAGGTTCTCGGGACTGATGTGGTGTTTTTCGCACCAGTACGTCTTGAGCAGGGCGCCGAACATCTGCTGGGGCGACTTGCAGGACGAAAGGTGGGGGATCATTTCGGGATATTTCTGTTCCACGAACTTGATCCAGGCGGGGCAGCAGGAAGTGAACATGGGCATGGGCTTGCCCGTCTTGATGCGGTTGATGAGCTCGCTGGCCTCTTCCATGATGGTAAGATCTGCGGTCACGTCCATATTGAACACTTCGCAGTCTCCCAGGCGGCGGATCGCGGCGACCATTTTTCCTTCGACGTTTGTGCCGATGGGCATGTCGAACGCCTCGCCGAGCGTCGCGCGGATGGAGGGCGCCGTAAAGAACACCACTTTCTTGGTGGGATCGGCGAACGCCTTCCACACTTCGTCGATGGTGGAGCGCTCGGAAAGTGCGCCGACGGGGCAGGCCACGATGCACTGTCCGCAGCCCACGCAGACGGATTCATAGAGGGGCATGTCGAACGCGCTTCCGATGTGCACGTTGAACCCTCTTCCGATCGGGCCGATCGCGTTCACGTGCTGCTTTCTGCACGCCGCCACGCAGCGCATGCAGTTGATGCACTTGTCGTTGTCGCGGACGACATAGGGTGCGGATGTGTCGATGGGGAGCACGAAGTCCTCGCCCTTGAAGCGGTCTTCGTCCACGCCGTATCCGAGGGAAAGTTTCTGCAATTCGCAGTTGTGGTTTCTCTCGCAGGAAAGGCACTTTTTCTTGTGCTTGGACAGGAGCAGCTCGAGCGTCATCTTTCTGCTTTCGCGGCACTTTTCGGTGTTGGTGCGCACTTCCATGCCCTCGGCAACGGGGTACACACACGCGGCAACCAGGCCTCTTGCGCCCGTCGCCTCCACAACGCACATACGGCAGGAGCCGACGCAGGAAACGTCCTTGAGATAGCACAGCGTGGGAATTTCGATGTGCGCCTTTCTCGCTGCCTGCAAAATCGTCGTCCCCTCCGGGACGGTTACGGAAATTCCGTTGATGGTCAATGTTACGTCTTTAGCCATAAATCTTCACCTCAGCTTCTCACAACTGCGCCGAACTTGCAGTTTTGCATACATACGCCGCACTTGATGCAGATGTCCTTGTCGATGACGTGAGCCTCGCGCACCTTGCCCGTGATCGCGTGGGTGGGGCAGTTGCGCGCGCAGAGCGTACAGCCGCGGCACTTCGCGGGATCGATGGAGTAGGTCAGAAGCGCCTTGCATACGCCCGCATCGCAATGTTTCTTTTCAATGTGATCGACGTATTCCTGGCGGAAATAGCGCAGCGTCGAAAGAATGGGGTTGGGCGCGGACTGTCCGAGCGCGCACAGGGAGGACTGCTTCATGTGGGAAGCAAGTTCTTCGATCTTCACAAGGTCTTCGGGTTCTCCCTTGCCTTCGGTGATCTTGGTCAGCAGCTGCAGAAGCCGCTTGGTACCGATGCGGCAGGGCGTGCACTTGCCGCAGCTTTCGTCCGCCGTGAATTCCAGGTAGAATTTGGAGATATCCACCATGCAGGTGTCTTCGTCCAGAATGATCATGCCGCCCGAACCCATCATGGAGCCGATGGCGATCAGGCTGTCATAGTCGATGGGGGTGTCGATGCACTCCGCGGGGATACAGCCGCCCGAGGGGCCGCCCGTCTGTGCCGCCTTGAATTTCTTGCCGTTCGGAATGCCGCCGCCGATCTCTTCGACGATGGTGCGCAGCGTCGTGCCCATGGGAACTTCGACAAGACCGACGTTTGTGATCTTGCCGCCCAGAGCGAACACCTTGGTGCCCGTTGAGGTGGGGGTGCCGATCTTTGCGAACCAGGCCGCGCCGTTGACGATGATGGGGTTGACGTTTGCCCACGTTTCAACGTTGTTGAGAATGGTGGGTTTGCCGAAAAGTCCCTTGACGGCGGGGAAAGGAGGACGGGGGCGGGGTTCGCCGCGGTGGCCCTCGATCGAGGTCATGAGCGCCGTCTCTTCGCCGCAGACGAACGCTCCCGCGCCGAGGCGGATCTCGATGTCGAAATCAAAGCCGAGGCCAAGAATGTCCTTTCCGAGCAGACCGTATTCGCGGGCCTGTCCGATAGCGATCTTAAGGCGTTCCACGGCGACGGGGTACTCGGCGCGTACGTAGATGTAGCCCTGATGGGCTCCGATCGCATAGCCTGCGATGGTCATCGCTTCGAGCACGCAGTGGGGGTCGCCCTCCAGCACGGAACGGTCCATGAACGCGCCCGGGTCGCCCTCGTCGGCGTTGCAGCAGACATATTTGATGTCGCCCGCGGACGCCTTTGCAAACGACCACTTTCTGCCCGTCGGGAATCCCGCGCCGCCTCTGCCTCTGAGGCCCGAGGCGAGCATCTCGTTGATGACGTCGTCGGGCGTCATCGAGGTGAGCACCTTTTCCAGTGCGGCATAGTCGCCTGCGGCGATCGCCTCTTCGATGTCCTCAGGCGCGATGACGCCGCAGTTCCTCAGGGCGATACGCATCTGTTTCTTATAGAAGGGCGTCTCCGCAAAGGGAATGATGGAGCCGTCTTTGGCGACGGTCCCCTGATAGAGGAGCTCCTTGACGATGGAACCGCCCTTGACGAGGTGCTGTTCCGCAACTGTCTTGACGTGTTCGGGCGTCATCTGGGCATAGAACGCGCCTTCGGGATAGACGATCATGATCGGGCCGAGCGCGCACAGGCCGAAGCAGCCCGTTTTGACCACGAGAACGTCCTTCAGGTTGAGCTCTTCCAGGGACTTCTCCAGCTGCTCGATGACTTTCATGGAATTCGACGAGGTGCAGCCCGTACCGCCGCAGACGAGGACCTGCTTTCTGTACCCTGTCTGCTTGGCGAGTTTCTCGCCCTGTTCGCGGACGACGCGGCGCACGTCGATGAGCGGTTTCTTTTTCTTGCGAATGGCTTCCAGTTCCTGAATGGTCATGCCTGTGCCTCCTTTCTGTACTTGTCGAGAATGCCTTTGACCATATCGGGCGTGAGTTTGCCGTGCACGTCTTCATTGATCGTCATGACGGGGGCAAGGCCGCATGCGCCGACGCAGCGGCAGCTGTCGATGGAGAACAGGCCGTCCTCCGTGCATTCGCCGCACTTGATCCCGAGTTCCTTTTCCACTTCTTCCAGGATCTTGTCCGATCCCTTGACATAGCAGGCCGTGCCCAGACATACGCTGATGCGGTATTTTCCCTTGGGCTTCAGGGAAAACTGCGAATAGAACGTCACCACGCCGTACACTTCTGCAAGCGAGATGTTCAGTCCCTCCGCGATCGTCTTCTGCACGGGCAGGGGAAGATAACCGTAAATTCCCTGCGCCTCCTGCAGGATGTGCATGAGGCAGCCCGGCGTCGTGCGGGATTCTTCGATGACAGCTTTGAGTCTTGCAAGCTGTTCCGGCGTTCCGCACGATGCTTCACACTCTTTCATAACAACCTCCTCGATCATATATCGATTTTTTCATAAGGACGCCCGCCTCAATCTTCCTAAGGCGGACGTTATGACATTATGCTTATTATAACATATCCGCGAAAAGATTTCAATACTATTTCGGGAAATGTAAAAAATTGTCGGAAAAATTTTATTGCGATCATTCGAAGCGGCTTCTCTTTTGCCCGCAAAAAAAGCGATTGACAACCCTTTTTGCGTATGATACAATGATGGAACCGTCGGAATAGTGTTATAATAAAGACGGTAAACACAATATATTGGGTTATTCTGCGGGATCTGGCGCAGATCAGGGAGTGAATTATGCGATTCGACAGAAAGAATTTTCTTGCGGACGTGGAACGCGTTCTCAATGCCGACTATGCCTGCAGTCTGAAGACGGCGGGCAGGCGCGAACTTTACAATGCGGTCTCCAAGGCGGTCATGGAGGAGACGTTTGACGACTGGAGCAGGGAACGGCAGTCAGAGCGCCGCCGCTGCGGATATTTTTCGGCGGAGTTCCTCATGGGGCGCGCGATCTTTTCCAATCTTCTCAACCTCGGGATCCTGGAAGACGTGGACGAAGCGCTCAGAAGCGTCGGAGAGGATCTGAAGCAGTTCGAGGAGGTGGAGGACGCCGCGCTCGGCAACGGCGGGCTCGGGCGGCTTGCCGCGTGCTATCTGGAATCGGCCGCCAGCAAGAACATCGCGCTCGACGGCTACGGGATCCGCTACCGTTACGGACTGTTCAGGCAGACCTTTGAGGACGGCTTCCAGCACGAGGAAGGGGACGACTGGCTCAAGTGGGGGGATCCCTGGAGCGTCAGAGTGGAGCGCGATTCGGTGCTCGTCCGATTCGCCGATCAGACGGTGCGCGCCGTTCCCTATGACATGCCCATATTCGGCTACCGCAACGGCGTGGTGAACACGCTCAGACTGTGGCAGAGCGAGCCCGTGCAGGCGTTTGACTTTGCTTCGTTCAATGAGATGCGCGGTGAGGTCAAGGCGACGGAGAATTTCAACGCGACCAAGATCACGGACGTGCTCTATCCCAACGACAATACGATGGTGGGCAAGATCCTGCGCTTGAGGCAGCAATACTTCATGGTGAGCGCTTCGCTGCAGGACATCGTAAAGAAGTACAAGGCGGGCGGAAAAGATCTGAGGACTCTGCCCGAAAAATGGTGCTTCCAGCTCAACGACACGCACCCCGTCATTGCGATCCCCGAGCTTTTGCGCATTCTGCAGACGGAGGGCCTGACGTTTGACGAGGCATTCGGCGTGTGTGCGGCGTGCTTCAATTTCACCAACCACACCATTATGGCGGAAGCGCTTGAAAAGTGGGACGCACTCGCCCTTTCCGATCTGCTTCCCGACGTCTACGAACAGATCGTCGCCTGCCAGCAGCGGCTGCAGGGCGAAGGGGTCGATCCGAACGTGTTCTACATTGTGCGGGACAACGTGGTGCACATGGCGAATCTCGCCATCTACGTGTCGGCGCATGTCAACGGCGTTGCCGAGATCCACACGAACATTCTGAAGACGCAGACTTTCCGGAACTGGTATGAGCGGTATCCCGAAAAGTTCGTCAACATCACGAACGGCATCACGCCCCGCCGCTGGCTGCTGCTCAACAATCCCGAAATGGCGCGGCTCATCGACGGGAAGATCGGCACGGGCTGGCATACCGACCTGCCCGAGCTTGGCAAACTCAGGCCCTTCATCGATGAAATGCTGCCCGAATTCGCACGGATCAAGCAGGAAAACAAGAAGAAACTCGCGGCCTATATTGCGGAGCACGACGGCGTGGAGATCTCTCCCGACTTTATTTTCGACGTACAGGTCAAGCGCCTGCATGAGTACAAGCGGCAGATGCTGAATGCGCTCGGGGTGCTCTGGTATTATTTCGGCATCAAGGACGGCGGGATCACCGATTTTCCGCCCACGGCGTTCATCTTCGGCGCGAAGGCCGCGCCCGGCTACTATCTCGCCAAGGCGGTCATCAAGTTCATCAACGAGGTCGCAAAGCTCGTCAATTCCGATCCCGCCGTTTCGGATAAGATGAAGGTCGTCTTCGTGCAGAACTACAATGTCTCCTATGCGGAAAAGATCGTCTGCGCGGCGGACATCTCGGAACAGATCTCGCTGGCCGGCATGGAGGCGTCCGGCACGAGCAACATGAAATTCATGCTCAACGGAACGGTGACGCTCGGCACCATGGACGGCGCGAATGTGGAGATCTGCGAAGAGGCGGGCAGGGAGAACAACTATATCTTCGGCGCGACGGTGGAAGAGGTCGCCGCGATCAAGCAGTATTATTATCCGCGCGAGATCGTGGAGCAGAATCCCCGTCTCAAGCGTGCGCTTGAAACGCTGGTGGACGGAACGTTGTCCGACGGCTCCGGCATGCTCAGAAAGCTGTATGAGAGCCTGACCTCGGGATATGAACCGGACCGCTATCTCGTGCTCTATGATTTTGCCGATTACATCCGCGTCAAGACGCAGCTTCTGTACGATTTCGGTACGGAGGAGTTCAACAGGAAGTGCCTTGTCAATCTTGCGTCCGTCGGAAAGTTCTCCGCCGACCGCTCGGTTACGGATTACGCGAAGCTGATCTGGGATCTTTGATCGGCCGGACAGAATAAAAGCGGCGCCCGCGGGCAGATATCTG
>CAJFRT010000002.1 GCA_904419525.1 Candidatus Gallimonas merdae | reverse complement strand
AGAATCTCTCTCAAACTAAAAGGAATGAGCCCGGTTGGGTACCGAACTCATTCCCAAACAATCTAATTCTTTTTTGTCCAAACTTTGGGGTTCACTTCACAACGAGGGGCCTTTGATTTTTACCTGGCGATCAGTCTGCCTTGAAGGGCAGAAGAGCGGCAACGCGGGCGCGCTTAATGGCAACGGCAAGCTCACGCTGGTGCTTTGCGCACGTACCCGTCATGCGGCGGGGCAGGATCTTGCCGCCCTCGCTGATGAACTTCCTGAGCTTGTTCGTCTCCTTATAGTCGATCGTGCTCTTTTCCTGGCAGAAAAGGCAGACTTTCTTATAATTCTGGCGCTTGTAGCTCTTTTTTGCGGGACGCTCGCGCACTTCGCGCGCTTCCCCTGCGGGAGCGGGCGCTGCGGCAGCTGCGGGTTCGGCAGCTTCGGTTTCCGTCACAACCGTATTCTCTTCCATTTTCATTCACTCCTTATAAGATTGGGGCTTCGCTCAGAAGGGGATATCCCCGTCGTCGTCGAAAGCTTCGAGCGCGGGCTTCTTTTTGGGAGCCGCGCCGGGCTGTGCCGCGGGCGCATCGTAGAAACTGTCGCCGCCGTCCTGCTGTTTGGGGGTCAGGAATTCCACGTCCTGTGCAATGACGTCCACCGATGTGCGGCGGGTGCCGTCGTTTGCATCATACTGGCGGATCTGCAGATCGCCGTAGACAGCGATCTTGTTTCCTTTTTTGGTGTAGCGGGCAACGGTCTCGCCCAGTCTGCGCCATGCGGTCACATTGTAGAAATCCGTCTGCCGTTCTTCCTGTCCGGAATAGCGGTTGACCGCAACGCCGAAGCGGCATACCGAAACGCCGCCGGCGGTTTCAGTCAGTTCAGGGTCACGCGTCAGATTTCCGATGAGAAAAACTTTTGTCATGTTACTTTTCCTCGACTTTCGTGATCATGCGCCTTAAGACGTCGTCAGAAATGCCTGCGATACGGTCAAGCTCTTTGACTGCAGCGCCGCTCGCATGGAACGTCATCAGTGCGTAGAATGCTTCCGATTTGAACGCGATGGGGTACTGCAACTTCTTGACGCCCCACTTGTCCGTCGACTCGACGGAACCGCCCATGCCGGTCACGATGTCGGCGTACTTTTTGAGTTCCGCCTCTCTCGCCTCTTCCTCCATGTCGCTGCGAAGAAGAATCAGCATTTCGTACTTCTGCATAATTTTCACCTCCCGGTCTTATTCGGCATACCTTTCCGGTATGCAAGGCAAAATACAGGTAATTTTACCCGTGGGTATTATTTTACAATATTTCCGGCCGTAAGTCAACGGCTTTTGCGCCCTGTGCATGCAGTTTTGAGAAAAAAAGTTCAGAGTTCAGGGCCTTTGGGAGAGCGCCTTGATGTAGCGGATCACGCTTCCCACATTGAGCTGATTGAGGTTGCTGTAATCGGTCTGATTTTCGGTATAGCTGATGACGGCGAACGGGTTCTCGTTGATGACGCCGTGCAGCCAGAGCTCCCACAGGGGGAGCGAATTGATCAGATCGGTCGCGTCTGAAATTGTGGGCGCGATTTCAAGAATGGGAGTGGCAGAGTTGTCAACGGGATTTCCGTCTTCGTCGCGTCCGAGCAGAACATACCAGATGCCGTCCAGGAATCTGTCCACGCGGTGATCTTCAATTGTCACAGCTCCGTCCTGTTCCGTCCAGCTCGCCGTATATACCACGCTGAAATCGTCCTCGGTGACGGAGACGTAGTTCCCGGCGTCCTCGTAATAGTACAGTTGTTCGACGGTTTCCTCCGAGAGGATATAGTACAGCGTTTCGTCTCCGGAGACGCGGGTGCGGATCTCAAGCGCCTGCTGCGCGTCGCCTTCGCCGTAGAGGACGTTGCCGTTTTCGTCCAACGCAACGGGCGAACCGCCCTGTGTATAGACGTATTCCGCAATGGTGCGCTCCAGGTCAATGCGCCGGACGCTCGAGTACTCGGCGCCGTCTTCCAGTTCCCTTACACGGACAAACTGTCCGTTGGCGTCCTCCATGACGGGATAGGCGATTTTCTGCATCGTGTCGCCCTCGGCAGAGGGGACCGTGCGTTCGGTCAGGTAATAGAGGGGAGCTCCTCCGTCCGTGACGGGCGTGCCGTCCGTTCCGTTCTGTTCGACGGTGTAGCCGGTCGTGTCTGTCCCGATCGTTCCGGCGGGAAGGGGCGTCAGTGCGCCGCCGTTGTCATAATTGACCGCATTCCAGACATAGCTGTCCGGCGTGAGGAAAATCTCGATGCGGGAAAACGCACCGTCCGCCGTTCTGCGCACGTCGTCCTCGTCCACGGGGACGTACTTCCCGTCCGCGGTGCGGAACCAGCCCTGCAGCACCTGTGTATGCGTCTCCTGTCCTTCGCCGTCGAGCAGAAGGCGGGTCTGTGTCAGCTTGAAAGAATCTGCATCACAGCGGATCGGATCGGGGCGGTTTTCATTGGTCTGTCCGTCGGGATCGTCGGGGTCATATCCGCTGAGATAGTCTGCGTACGTTTTGCCCGTTCCGTCGGCGCCGAGGTCGAGATAGGAATAGATCTGATCGCCGTAGACCTGCCCGACGGTGAGGTTATCCATGTCCGCGGCGAGCGTTGAAACGGAACTGAGTGCAAGATTTTTGAGCAGCCGGTTCTGTTGCACGGCCTCCGTGCCGAGGAGGTCGACAAGGCGCAGTTCCTGCGTCGCCTGTGCCAGTTCGCCGAGGCGCGTATCTCTGAGCGCTTTCAGAATAGAAGGGGAGTCGTCTCCGACCGAAATGACGTCGCCGAGGGTGAGGGAGTCGATCTTTTTCTGATCGCTCAGGTCGGAGATGCGCCAAGCGCTCATGGCTTTGAGGATGTTTGACGCATTTTCGTCGATCGTGACGACCTGGGAAATTTTGAGCCGTTCGAGCCGCGCCTGGTTGCCCAGATCGTTTACCGTCCAGTCGCGGATCGCGTAGAGCAGGCCTGAGGTCGATTCGTCGATGTTGATGATGTCGGAAATGACCGCATCGCCCATGACATTGTCCGTTCCCGTCAGATCGGAGAGCTTTTTCTTGCGGTAGAGCGTTCCCGTCATCGGGTCGCGCAGCATGTTGATGTACTTGTTGCCGGTGCTGTCCGTCTCGATCGTGTAGGAGACGCCCTCCGTGCCGTAAGCCAGATAGCGCATGGCACTGTTGGAATCGGCGTTGACGCTGAGGGCCGACTCTATGGTGATGTTGCCGACGATGTTGCCGCCTTCGGTGAGCGACGCGATCGTCGTGGGGGACTTGCCCTCGTTCATCACGATCTCGCCGCTGTCATTCAGCGTGTAGTCGCCGCCCTCTTCGTTGGTACCTTCGGAACCATAGCAGATCGCAACGAGAATGGGATCGGATTCCGCGGTCACGCCCAGCGCCTTGCCCAGTTCCGTATTTCTGACGACGTCCGAAAAGTAGCTTCCCAGATCGGAAAAGCTCGTCGCTTTGAGTTCGTCGCTGTCGATCGATACGCCGATCGCGGAGAGCTGTTCGTTGAGCGTTGTGATCAGCGTGTCGACGTAGGGCGTATACGCTGCGATGTCGCCCATGCTGTCGATCCCGCCGCCCGAGATCTGCTGGACGAGCTGCAGGGCGTTGAGCTCCGCGGCGCTGTCCGTCAGCCACTGGGTGTAGTCGATGTTGAGCATTCCGAACACGTCCTTCAGGGGGCGCGTCCCGGCAAAGTAGCCCACGCCGAGCAGTCCGCCGATCGCCGCAACGACGCCGATCAGGAACGCGAGAACGACCGCAAGCACGCGCCCGGCAAAGCTGCGCGGCACGTAACGGGTGCGGGGGAAGATCTTCCCTTCTTTGACAAGCTGTTTTTCGAGCGCGATCTTCTGGGCGTCGGAGGCCCTGCGCGCCTGTTTATCCTTGCTCATGCCGTCTCCTTGTTTTCTTTTACGATGAGAAAGACGCCGCCGCCGTAAAAGTCGTATTCGCCGATGTCCTCCGCAGCGAAGATATCTCCCTCGGCAAAGGGGAGCTCGCCCCGTTTCCATTTGAGATGTCCGCTGCCTTGTTCGATGCGTACGATTTCCGTTCCCGTGCAGAACCGCTTGAAACGGCCGCCGCTTTCGATGAGAAGAAGATTTTTGCAGGAACGGACGCTGCCGCTCTGCACGCTGCGCGCTTCGCTGAACGCTTCGTGCGAAGGGGGAAGATCGATGTTTTCGGGCATCGCTGTCAGTCTGGTCAGATTCATGCTTCTATTATAGTTTGCGCACGCGCAAAATGCAAGCGTTTTTCCGTGGAAGAAACAGGGACGACCCGGTGCGGCGGACATGGTCCGGTTACTCTTCGTCGGGCGGGAGCGCGCCGCCCACGGCGCGGAAGGAATCGAGCTTTCTGCCGATGGTGCCCGTGCGTTTTTCGGCGCTTTCGACGGTGTCCTGCGCCTCCTGCAGCTTTTTGCGCGTCTTTTCAAGGAGTTCGGCGAATTTGGCAAAGTCCGCGCGGAAGGAGTCGAGCATGAGCCGCAGCTCGCCCGAACGCTTTTCGATCGCCGCCGTGCGGAATCCCGTCTGCAGCGTGGAGAGCATGGCGCCCAGGTTTGTGGGGCCTGCGGCAAGAATGCGGCGCGCGCGGAGCCAGTCGGAGAGCCCGTCCGTGCGTATGACCTCGGCGTACAGGCTCTCGGAGGGCAGATACATGATCGCAAAGTCTGTGGTGACGGGGGGAAGGATGTATTTTCTTGCAATGGATTCCGCCTGCGTCCGGACGGCGCGCTCCAGATTCTTTCTGGCGCGCTCCTCGCCTTCGCGGTCGCCCCGCTCGGAGGCGGAAACCAGGCGCTCGAATTCTTCCACGGGGAATTTGCTGTCTACGGGCAGGTACATCTCCCCGTCCCGCGCGGGCAGGACGATCGCAAAGTCCACAAGGGAGTTGTCAAGCGGATTGAGCTTGACGCTGCGGCGGTACTGTTCGGGCGCGAGCATCTGTTCCAGCAGGGCGTCGAGCTGTGCCTCGCCCCACGTGCCGCGGAGTTTGACGTTGGAAAAGACGCGGCGGATATCGGCAACGGAGGAGGAGAGTCCCTTCATTTCGCCCACGCTCTCGTACATCTTTTCCAGCCGCTCCGTGATGCGGGCGAACGAATCGGAGAGCTTTCCGTCGATGGAGGTGGTGAGCTTTTCGTCCACCGTTCTGCGGATACGTTCAAGGTTCTGCGCGTTGACGTCCACCACGTACTTGATGTCGTCCGTCAGGCGGTTCTGGATATTGACGAGGCGCGCCTCCGTGGCATGGTCCATGCGTTCGAGCGTGCGGGCATTGTAGTCGGCAAGTTTGCCCACGGCGTCCGTTTTTTCCTCCAGCCGCCGGAGCCGTTCCGCCCCGGAACCGTCCTCTTCTTTCTTCTTTTTCAGGAGCAGCGCGACGAGCAGGATCAGGCAGATCGCGCACAAAATTGTGCATACGATGATAAGAATTTCGGTCATTTGTTCTCCTTTGTGCAGTTTTTTACGTGCCGCAGCAGCTTTTCGCGCGTGTTGCGTGTCCCGTCCTGCGCGCAGTAGGCAAGAAGTCCGCGCAGGACCTCGCCCACCCGTTCGCCGCCGATGCCAAGGGCCGTGAGGTCCGCGCCGTTCACGGCGAGCTCTTTCAGGGTAAAGGGGACGCCCTCCGCGCGCATCTGTCCGAGGATCCGCTGCCATTTTACGACGCCGGGCGCCGGGGAACGGTCGTCCTTGCAGGCGGAAAAATCGGCCTGGCGCAGGGCGAACAGTTCGGGCAAAAGATCGTAGTTTGTCTGGATCTCCCGCCGCACCTTGCTCTCCTTCATGGCAAGGTTGAAGTCCCGCATATGCAGGGCGACGAGCCTTGCCGTCCGTTCGGTAAATTTTTTGGGCGCTTTCAGGCGGGAAAGGATCTCCTCCGTCAGGCGCGCGCCCTCTTCGGGGTGGGCGTGGAAGTTCCCGTCCCTTGTAAAGCAGAAGGGCTTTCCGACGTCGTGCAGAAGCGCCGCCCACCGGATATTTTCCGGGGCATAGCGCACACAGCGGAAGGAGTGTTCCAGAACGTCGTATCGATGGAAGTCGGGGCGCTGAGGCATGCCGTCTCCCGCGGCGAGTTCGGGCAGAATTTCCTTCAGGACGCCCGTCTCGCGCAGAATGCAGAGCCCGCGCAAAGGGCCCTGTTCGCCGCCCGCCTTCCGGTCGGCGTGCAGCAGCAGGTCCAGTTCGGCAAAGATGCGTTCGGGCGCGATGTCGCCGATGAGCGCATGGTTTTTCTTTGCTCCGGCAAGGCACTCTGCATCGGGCGAAAATCCCGTCTGGGCGGCCAGCCGCGCAAGGCGGACAAGGCGCAGGCCGTCCTCGCCGAACACCTTCGCTGCGGGGGCGACGGTGCGCAGCGTTTTTGCGCGGATATCCGCAATGCCGCCCAGCGGATCGCAGAATGTGCCGCTTTCGATCTCGTAATAGACGGCGTTCGCGCAGAAGTCCCGGCGGCGCGCGTCGAGCGCGATATCGTCGGTAAAAACGATCTCTGCGGGCGTATGCAGGCCGCGCACGTATTGATCGGAACGGAAACGGGTATATTCATAGCCGGTGCCGTCGGGATCGCTCAGTTTTACCGTGCCCGTATTGCGGTAGACGGCGCGCACCGTAAAACCGCATTTTTGCGCGGCCTGTTCGAGGAGCTCTTCGGAGGCCGGGGAGCAGAGATCCCAGTCGGTCTCTCCGGCGGAAAAGCCTGCCAGAAAGTCGCGGACGCTTCCGCCCACCAGGTACAGGGGGGCGGGCAGCGCTGCGGCAAGTTCTTTGAGCGGACGGGGGATCAGACGTTCCATGGTTTGTCTCCGAGAAATTTTTCCGAAAAGAGTATAACAGATTTGCAAAAAAATTGCAATCATGCGCGAAATATTGTATAATACCCCTCGAAGAGCGATAAGGGAGAGGGGACGGTCTTGTTCAACGTCATAGTCAATTGTCATGCGCGGCGCGTCAGAAAGCTGGTTGCGGCGATGGAGAAAAAGTTCCGCGCACGCGGGATCGGCTATCGCATTTTTTATACCGAAAGGACGGGAGATGCGGGGAAATACGCCCGCAGTCTTTCGGAATCGGGCGGAAAGGATTTCATCGTGGTGGGCGGCGACGGCACCCTCAACGAGGTCGTCAGCGGGCTGGCCGACCCTTCGTCCTGCACGCTCGGCCTGGTGCCTGCGGGCACGGGGAACGACTTTGCGGCCTCCGTACATATTCCGCACGGGATCCGTGCGCTCGATCTGATCCTGGGAAAAGAGGCGCGTCCCGTCGACTATATCGAATGCGGCACGCGGCGCAGCATCAACATCGTCGGGACAGGCATCGACGTCGAGATCCTGCGTCGGTGTGCCACTATGCGCCACGGCACCAACAAGGGCAAGTATTTCAGAAGTCTCGTCGCCACGCTTCTGCATTACCGCGGCACCAAACTGATCGTCACGACAGGGGGCGAGACCAAGGAATACTTTGCGCTCATTGCCGCGGTCTGCAGCGGAAAGCAGTTCGGCGGCGGCATTCCGATCTGTCCCGTTGCAAAACCGGACGACGGTCAGCTCGAACTGGTCGTTGTGGAGAGCCCGCCGCGGTGGAAGATCCTGCCCGAACTCATCCGCCTCATGCGCGGAAAGCTGCTGAAACGCCCCATCACGCATCATGTTTCCTGCTCGGAGGCCGTTATTTCCTCGCCGGACGGGAAAATCTTTGTGCAGTACGACGGCGAGATCGAGGAAGCGGACGCGCTCAACGCGCATCTTGTGAGCGGAAAACTCAGAATGTACCGAGGGTGACATGAACCTGTACCGGGAAGTGCTCGACAATATCCCGACGGCGGCGGTCGTCGTGGATAAAAATATGCGGGTGCGCTACACCAACCGCGCCTTCCGCGAGTGTTTCCGTTCGGCCAGACCGAAGGGGACGCTCAAGGAGACGACGGGCTGCGTCTCGGACGACGTCTGCGGCGAAGGGGTGCGGTGCGCCTATTGTCCCATGCGCTCCCTGTTCTCCGACGCAATGAAAAACGGCGGACGGGCCTTCCGCAAGCTCATCGTGCGCGGGAGCGAGGGGAATCTCTCCTTCCGGATCCGCGTCACGCCCCTCGGAAAGTATTTTCTGGGCATCGTGGACGACGCCTATGCGACGGAGATCGCGCGCGAGATGTATTCGGCGCAGGATATCCAGCAGCGGCTGCTCCCGCCCGCACAGAGCGGTGCGGGCACGCACTATTCCTTTATGTATATTCCCTGCCGTGAGATCGGCGGCGATCTTCCCGACGTGTACGAAGCCGGCGGCGAGACGATGGGATTTCTTGCCGACGTCTCCGGAAAGGGGATCTCGGCGGGCATGCTCTCCGCCTTCGTCAAGGCGGGCTGGGACAGGAGCGAACTTTCGCCTGCAAAGGCGCTGCGCGGCCTGAACGCCAAGTTTCAGGAGCTCAATCTGGACGAACGTTCCTATGTCACGGCGGCGGCCGTGCGCATCGAGCGGCCGCGGCAGGAGATCGTTTACAGCGTTGCCGGGCACAATGCGCCCATGCTGCTGAAGAGCGCTCTTGGAATTGACGAGATCGTTGTGAATTCTCCGCCCATTTCCAACTGGATCCCCGACTTTTCCTATACGGACAGGGCGATCGGATACAGCAAGGGGGATATCCTCGTGCTTTTGACGGACGGCGTGACCGAGAGCCGGAATGCCGCAGGGGAACAGTTCGGCATCGAGCGGGTGGAAGAGGTCCTGCGGCGCTCTGAAAATGCCGAGCGCTTCATCGAGCGCCTGAAGGCGGTGCTCAAGGAATTCTGCGGGACGTTCGACGACGATCTCACCGCCATCGCTTTCGATCTGGAATGACCGACGGACATAGAAAAACGCACCCTGACGGGTGCGTTTTTGTCATGCGTTGTTCTTCGGATCAAAGGAACAGCGGACGCATGCCGAGAAGCATGAACACGATGTCCAGGATCCAGCCGATGGCAAGCCCGTAAAAGATCCACAAAAAGCCGATGATGATCTTCAGGATTTTTCCCTGAAAAATACCGTCGATAAAGCGGCAGATTCCAAGTACACAGTCAAGGAAGATTGCAAGAAGGACGCGCAGGATCCACGGAAGTCCCATGATAGCATTGCCGCAAGCAGCGCCTTTTTTTGCCATAATCGTTTTCTCCTTATCAGATTTGATACCACTATTGTAGACGATTCTTCATGGTTTGTCAAGTAGTTGGTAAAAAATTAAAGGGAAGCTTTTCTGAAAATTTCTCCGGTCTCCACGTCTTTCCATACGAGCGTGTCGTTTTCAAGCACGAGATAGGAGTGCGGCGAGTTCTCCTTGGGAATGGAGACCGATCCGCAGTTGACATACGTGTAGGCTCCGCGCTCCTCGAATGCGGGCACGTGAAAATGTCCGTTGACAAGCACGTCGCCCTTTTTGAGGCAGGCGTATTCGTTGTGGCCGTGCGTCAGGACAAGCGTCCTGTCCCCCGCGGGGAGCAGGGCAAAGGCGGCCGTGATGGGGAATTCCAACACCATGGCGTCCACGTCCGAATCGCAGTTTCCGCGCACGCAGAGGATCTCGTCTTTCATGGAATTGAGGATCTCCGCCGTTTTCAGCGTGGAATAATCTCGCGGGAGCGCGTTCCGCGCGCCGTGATAGAGCAGATCGCCGAGAAGAAGAAGTTTGTGCGCATGTTCCTGCGCATAGCGCTGCTGCAGCAGGCGGCAGTAATATGCCGAGCCGTGAATGTCCGATGCAATGACGTATTTCATGCGGTTTCCTCGAGTTCTTCGATGATTTCTTTGAGTTTTGTGATCACACCGCCCCTGGTGTTGGCGGGAATGACCCGCCCGACGAGCTTTTTGAGCGGCGGATAGGCGTTTTCCGGCACGTATGCGCGCCCGCATTCGCCCAGCATTTCGTAATCGTTCATGTGATCGCCGAATGCGACGCATTCCTCCTTCTCAATGGAAAACGCCTTCCGGATAAAGCGGATCGCCTCGCCCTTGTTGGCCTCCGGGGCGGATACGTCGCACCAGTCGTAGCCCGACAGAATGGTCCTGAGGTGTGGCAGCCGCTGCGGGAGCACCTTGATGCAGTTTTCGGCGGCGGCGATCTCGTCATAGACGGCGATCTTGCAGATGTCCTCCTTGCCGATGATCTCATTGAGGTCGGTGACTTTCCTGCAGTTGGTGTAGGAGAGCATCGCATACTGAAAAAAGGGCATTTCGCTGTTTTCAATGTATGCGCAGTCGGCGCCGCTCAAAAGGGGATACAGGTGGGGCAGCGCACGGATCTCGTCCAGCGCGTCTTTCAGGTACAGATTGCGGATGGGCGTCAGGTGAAGGGTCTTCCCGCGGTATTTGACGAGCGCGCCGTTTTCGCAGATAAAAACAACGTCGTCCGCCACGGGGGCGAACAACTTGCGGATATTGGCGTACTGCCGTCCGCTTGCGGGAGCGAACAGGACGCCGAGCGATCTGAGTTTTCTGATCAGGGGAAAGATCTCCTGCGGGAGGTTTCGCTCGCCGTTCAGAAGTGTTCCGTCCAGATCCGAAGCAATGAATTTTACCATAGTTGTCGATCGTGCGCGGGGCCGCCCCGCGGACATGGTACCGTCCGATCGTGTGCAGACGGGTCAGAGCAGGGTGACCGTGCTGATCGTGCCGAGTTTGCGTGCGCAGGCCTGCGGATATTCTTTGAGAAGGGGTTCTATGCCGTCCGCCTTTACGGTGCGGAAATCGAAGGGGGAGACGTCCACGGCGCCGCTCACGACCAGGTTGATCGCCGATTCCAGATTGTCCGACCGGTGCGTGACGCAGAACACGGAGAGCTGCTTGCGGAAGGGAATGGCAAAGTCGATCGAAATTTTTTCGCCGAACCCGCACAGCACGACGTTCGCATGCTGGGCACAGACGGAGAAGGGAATGGAGGAGTCGTTCCTCCGGGAAGACGCAAGGTAGACCGCGCCGCTCACCAGCCTTCCGCCCGTCACGTTGGCTACGTTGTCAAGCAGCGCGTCGTCCGCCGCCATGGTGTAGTAAATACCGCAGCTCCTGGCGAATTCCAGCCGCTCCGGTTCGGCATCGATGAGAATGGGCGCCGCCTGCTGGTAGATGAGCAGCTGACACAGGAGGATCCCCAGAAGGTTTGCCCCGACAACGGCGACGTGCTGGCCCTTTCTGACGCCCAGTTTGTCCGCCGCCGCTTTGGCAAGGGCGACGTGGTGCAGGAGGAGCGCCTTTTCGTCGTTGACCGAATCGGGAAGCGCCGTCACGTTTTCGGGAGGCAGGTTGACGAGATCGCGCAGATATCCGTCCGCCGTGCGTCCGCACAGCAGAAAGTCGTCCTCCGAAAAGTCCTTTTTCTTTGTTCCCGTGTCGGGCGCATCGACCACGGCGTGCAGCAGCACGCGCGTTCCCTTCGGAAGATAGCTCACGCCGCCTTCTTCCGCGACCATGCCGACGGCGTACCGCCCCGGAATGAGCGGCCGGTGCGTCCCGATCGTCCCGTCAAAGATCGCGGCGTCCGTCCCGTTCAGAAAGACTCTGGTGACGCGCACGCGCACCTTTCCCTCCTCGCGGGCGGGGTTTTCCGTCTCCGTATGTTCGATTTTACCGGGGGCGGTGAGTTTCCACACGTTCATATGTTACCTCTCATGGAGCCCCGTAAAAGACGATTTTTCACAGGGCTTTCGGGAACAGCTTCCCGCAAGTTCACCCGTATTATACCGCACGCGGCATGATTTTGCAAGTGTTTCGCGCGTAATTTCACGCCGGGCGGGGCGGACCCGCTGCAGGAAGGAGGATCATATCGCGGGCGGCGGCGCGTTTTTTTCGCACAGCCTTTCAAAATCAGTTGACGAAAGGCGGAAAAATGGATATAATAGCAATCGTATTTTCCTTATAAGCGAGGTGAACGAAGAATGAAGCCTGACATTCATCCCAAATATCACGAAGTGACGGTTGTCTGCGCCTGCGGCGAGACGTTCAAGACGGGCACCACAAAGGACGTGGACGTGATGAAAGTGGATATCTGCAGCAAGTGCCACCCTTTCTTCACGGGACGGCAGAAGCTCGTCGATACCGGCGGACGTGTCGATAAGTTCAAGAAAAGATACGGTATCTGAGATTTACCGGACGCAAACAGCTCCGCAAACGGGAGCTGTTTTGTCTATCATGCGAAATAAGGCACGGGGCGCGCGGGGAATGCGCGCGCTTTTCGTGCATCCGCGCGGGCGCGGGCTGCGCGCGCAACACTGCAGGACAGGGGTTTTATGAGAAAAAAGACACAGCGCACCTATATCGGCGGACAGGCCGTGATCCAGGGCGTCATGATGCGCGGCAAGCGCGGCATGGCGACCGTTGTGCGCGACGATAACGGGGAAATTCAGACGGAGGCGAAACGGATCACACCGCCCGAAAAGCGGAAGAAGTGGCTCCGGTTTCCCTTTGTGCGGGGGGTGGTGAGCTTTGTTTCCTCCCTCGTGCTCGGAATGCGCTCCCTTCTGCGCAGTTCCGAAGTTGCCGTTGCCGACGACGAGGAGCCGTCCAAGTTCACAAAATGGGTCGCCGAACACTGGAAAATTTCCGTCGGCGAGATCGTCACGACGATCGCGACCGTCCTTGGCGTCGCCCTTGCCGTCGTGCTGTTTCTGTTCCTCCCCAATTATTTCACCGCACTCATTTCGGAGGCGGCGCCCGCGATCGGCGGGGCGGGAAGCATCTGGTACAACCTCATCGAGGGCGGCTTCCGCTTCGTCATATTTCTCCTGTACATTCTGTTCACGCTCCTGTTTGCGTCTCTGCGCGAGACCTACCGCTATCACGGGGCGGAGCACAAGACCATCAACTGCTACGAATACGGCGACGAACTGACCGTCGAAAACGTCAGAAAGGCGTCCCGTCTGCACGACCGCTGCGGCACGACGTTTATCTTTCTGGTGCTGGTCATTTCGATCTTCGTCTTTGCGCTTGCCAACTGGCTGCTTGCAATGACGGGAATGACGGGCATCGGCTGGGTGGATTTTCTCATCTCCCTGATCGTCAAGATCATTCTTCTGCCCGTCGTGGCGGCGATCTCCTATGAGATCCTGCGCCTTCTTTCCAAGACCGATTCGGTGCTCGTCCTCCCGCTGAAAGCTCCGGGGTATCTTCTGCAGATGCTCACCACGCAGGAACCGGACGAAAAAATGATCGAATGCGCCATTCTCGCATTCCAAAAGGCAAAGGAAATGGACGACGACCCCGATTCCCCCGAAAAGACGTTTGCAACGGAGACGAAGCTCTCTGCGCTGCTTGCCATGATGAAGAAGAGCTTCGCGGAAAAGGAGATCGACGGATCGGACGCGGAGTGGATCGTCAGCCTCGAGCTCAAGATCCCGCGCAGCGCGCTCGGCACGGAGCGTGTCGTCAGCCGCAAGGAATGCAAGAGCATTCTCGACGTGTTTGAACAGCGCCTGACGGGCAGACCGCTTTGGTATGTATACGGCGATGCGGAATTTTACGGCTATACGTTCAAAGTGGACGAGCGGGTGCTCATTCCCCGTCCGGAGACGGAGCTCCTCGTGCGGCAGGCGCTGGCCTCCGTCAAGGACGGCGACAGCGTCCTCGACCTTTGCACGGGCAGCGGCGCCGTCGCGGTCGCGCTCGCATGCGAGGCCGCCAAGGATAAAAACGTCTCCGTGACCGCAACGGACATCTCGGACGGCGCGCTCGAAGTGGCGCGCGAAAATGCCCGCCTGAACAAGGCAAACGTCACGTTTGTCAAGGCGGACCTGTTCGACGGCGTGCGCGGACGCTTCAACCTGATCACGGCAAATCCTCCCTACGTGCAGAGTGCGGAGATCGCGACGCTCCCCAGGGACGTGCGCGATTTTGAACCGCATCTCGCGCTTGACGGCGGCGTGGACGGACTGGACTGCTACCGCCGTATTGCCGAAAAGATCAACCGCTACATCGTGCGCGGCGGCATGTGTATCCTTGAATGCGGCGAAGGACAGGCGCAGGAGATCATCCGCATCTTCCGCACCGTGGCGCGCTGTGATTTCGCCATGGTCGTAAGGGATTTCGCGGGTGTCGAACGCGTCGTCAAAATCGGATTTTAATGATGTTTTCAAAACTGGACACGATCGCGGCGCGCTATGACGAGCTCGGCGAGCTGCTCTCCCGGCCGGAGACGCTCTCCGACATGGAGAGCTGGCGGGCGCTCTCGCGCGAGCGGGCGGAACTGGAACCCATTGCCGAGAGTTACCGCGCTTACCGCAGGAAGCTGGAAGAGCGCGACGCGGCGCTTGCCGAGGCGGAAAAGGAGACGGGCGAAATGCGCGAACTGCTCCTTGAAGAGGCGCTCGCCTGCAGGGAAGCGCTCTCCGCCATGGAAACAGAGCTCAAGACGCTGCTCCTTCCCAAGGACAAGAACGACGGCCGCGGCTGTACGCTGGAGATCCGCGCGGGCGCCGGCGGCGAAGAGGCGGCGCTCTTTGCCTATGAACTCTACCGCATGTATCAGGGCTACTGCGAAAAGCACCGTTTCCGCTGGGAGCCCGTCGATCTGAACGAGACGGAGCTCGGCGGCATGAAGGAGGCCATTGTCAACATCGACGGAAAGGGCGCCTATGCCCGCCTCAAATATGAGAGCGGCGTGCACCGCGTTCAGCGCGTGCCCGAGACGGAATCGCAGGGCAGGATCCACACTTCGACGGTGACGGTCGCCGTGCTTCCGGAGGCGGAGGACGTGGACGTCAGGATCGACGAAAAGGATATCCGCGTCGATCTGTTCCGCTCGTCGGGCGCCGGCGGACAGAAAGTCAACAAGACGGAAACGGCGATCCGCCTGACCCATTTCCCGACCGGGATCGTCGTGACCTGTCAGGACGAGCGCAGTCAGCTCAAAAACAAGGAAAAGGCGTACAGGGTTTTAAGGAGCCGTCTGTACGATTACTATAACTCGCGCGCGGCAAGCGCGGAGGCGGCAAACCGCAGGAGCCTTGTCGGCACGGGGGACAGGAGCGAACGCATCCGTACCTACAATTTCCCGCAGAGCCGCATCACCGATCACAGGATCGGGCTCAGCCTGCACAGCATGGAATCCTTCCTGGCGGGCGATCTCGACGAAATGATCGATGCGCTTGCGCGGGCGGATACCGAGCGCAGGCTTGCGCAGTCTGCGGACGAATGACAAAATACTTTTACCGAGGTGAACATATGGAACGACTGGCAAAACGCATTCGCACGATCTCTCCTTCGCAGACGCTGGCGATCAGCGCCAAGGCAAAGGCGATGAAGGCAAACGGCGAAAACGTCATCAATTTCGGCGTCGGCGAACCTGATTTTCCCACGCCCGATTATATCGTGGAGGCGGGGATCCAGGCACTCAGGAGCGGCAAGACCAAGTACACGCCTTCGGCCGGACTTCCCGAGCTGCGCCGCGCCATCTGCGAAAAGTTCGAGCGCGACAACGGCCTTGAATACGAGCCCTCTCAGATCATCGTCTCCAACGGTGCAAAACACTCCATTTTCAACGTGTGCTATGCGCTTGTGGACGAGGGGGACGAAGTCATCATCCCCGTGCCCTACTGGCTGACGTATCCCGAAGTCGTCAAGACGTGCGGCGGCGTTCCCGTCTATGTGGAGGGCAGCAAGGATAACGGCTTCAAGATCACGCCCGAACAGCTCGAAGCGGCGATCACGCCCAAAACCAAACTGCTGATCTTCAACTCGCCCTGCAATCCCACGGGCGCCGTCTATTCGGAGACGGAGGTGCGCGCGCTTGCGGCGGTGTGCGAAAAGCATGACATCTTTGTTCTTTCCGACGAGATCTACGAAAAACTCGTCTACGGAGAGACCAAACCCTTCTCGATGGCGGCGGTCTCCGAAAAGATGAAGGAACTGACGATCACCGTCAACGGCGTATCCAAGACGTACGCCATGACGGGCTGGCGCATCGGGTACCTTGCCGCCCCCAAAGACATCGCCAAGGCGATCGACTCCTTCCAGAGCCACGCCACGAGCAATGCCTGCTCCGTGTCGCAGTATGCGACCATCAAGGCGCTCTCTTCGCCCGAAGCCGCGGTGGAGGAGATGGTGGCGCGCTTTGCCCGCCGCCGCATCGCGATGGTGGAGCGCATTTCCGAGATGCAGCGCGCGTTCTGCATCATTCCGGAGGGCGCGTTCTATGCGATGCTCGTCGTGTCCGGCGTGTACGGCAAAAAGTTCGGCAGCCGCGTCATCAGCGACTCCGCCACGTTCGCCGATACGCTGCTCGACGCCGCAAAGGTTGCGGTCGTGCCCGGCGCTCCGTTCGGCGCGGACGACTGCGTGCGGCTCTCCTACTCGCTGTCGATGGAGGACATGCTCGAAGGCCTGAACAGGATCGATGCGTTCCTGAACAGTCTCGATTAATTTTTTTCGGGGAAATTTCGCAAATCCCCTTGAAAAGTACACGAAAACTTGGTAGAATAGAAATAAGAAAATATCCGCCCCGTTGCGGAGTTCAGGAGGACAGGAATGGTAAAGATCATTTGCGGACCTAAGGGAAGCGGCAAAACCAAGCGCATCATCGATGCGGCGAACGAGGCTGTGGCCGTCGCCAAGGGGAATCTGATCTTCATCACCGATACAAAGCGGTATATGTATGATCTGAAGCGGGAGATCCGCTTTATTGACACGAGCGATTATTCGATCGCGGGCGAGGACGCGCTGTGCGGATTCATCAAGGGTGTCGTTGCAGGCGGGTACGACAATGAGTACGTCTATGTGGACGGCATTGCGCGTATTGCGGGCAAGGCGATCAGAGATATGGCGCAGTTCTTCTACATGATGGAGAAGGTCGCCCAGATGCGCGATCTCAAGCTCTACATCACGTGCAGCTGCGCGGAAGAGGAGCTGCCCGATTTCGCGAAGAAGTATCTGTAACGCAGGCGAAGAAGCGGGAAAAACACCCGGACGAGCCGTCCCTTTTTCAAGGGACGGTTTGAACGTATTCTGAAATACACGGTATGGCCGTGCGCAGCGCGGCAGGGGAGGCGATATGCAGTTTATCAGCACGAGAGGAGAAGAAAAAGTCACGGGCGCGCAGGCGATCGTGGAGGGCATTGCGCGCGACGGCGGGCTGTTCGTGCCTTCCGTGTTCCCCGCTGTCCCGCGGGAGGAACTGGAGGCGATGCTCGGCATGGACTATCCCGAACGCGCCGCGTTCATTCTGCATAAATATCTGGACGAATACGACGAGGAGGAACTGCTCGGTGCGCTGAAAAAGGCATATGCCCAGTTTGAGGGCGGGGACGCCGCTCCCCTTGTGCGCGTGGAAAACGGCATGTATATGCTGGAACTTTTCCACGGCCCGACCTGTGCCTTCAAGGATATGGCGCTCACCGTGCTTCCCTACCTGCTCCGGAAGGGGTGCGACCTGTGCGGCATCAAGGAAAAGATCCTCATTCTCGTCGCCACCAGCGGCGATACGGGCAAGGCGGCGCTCGAAGGGTTCCGGGACGCAGAGGGCATCAAGATCATGGTGTTCTATCCCGACGACGGCGTGTCCAAAATGCAGAAACTGCAGATGTGCACGCAGGAGGGGAACAACGTCAACGTGGTCGCCGTCAAGGGAAATTTCGACGACTGCCAGACGGGCGTGAAAAAGATCTTCGGTTCGGAAGAGTGCAAAAAGCAGCTCGCCGAAAAGGGTTATCTGCTCTCCTCTGCGAACTCCATCAACTTCGGAAGGCTTGCGCCGCAGATCTGCTACTATTTTTCGGCGTACTGCGATCTCGTCACGTCCGATCAGATCAGGATGGGCGACAAGGTCAATTTCACCGTCCCCACGGGCAATTTCGGCAACATTCTCGCGGCATATTACGCCAAGAAGATGGGACTTCCCGTCGGCACGCTCGTCTGTGCGTCCAACAAGAACAACGTGCTCACCGATTTCTGGGAGCGCGGCACATACGACGTCAAGCGGCCGTTCTACAAGACGATGTCCCCGTCCATGGATATCCTTGTTTCCTCCAACCTGGAGCGCCTCATTTTCGAGCTCTCCGGCCGCGACGCCGCCCTTACGAAGGAGCGCATGGCGTCGCTTGCTTCGACGGGGAAATACTCCGTCCGCGCCGAGGAACTCCGGCAGATCCGTTCGGAATTCTTCGCATCGTATGCCAGCGAAAGCGACACCGTGGACTGCATCTACGAATTTTTCGAGGAATACGGCTACCCCATGGACACCCATACGGGCGTCGCTATGAGCGTCGCGCAGCGGTATGAAGAAAAGATGCACAAGGAAAATCCCAAGGAAGAACTTCCGCCCATGGTGGTCGTCTCCACGGCGAGTCCTTACAAGTTCCCGCAGGACGTTTTGTACGCGCTGACGGGGAACGACGTGAAGGACAGCTTCAAGGGTATCAAGCGCATCAATCTGCTGACGGCGATGAAGGTCCCCGAGGCGCTGAAGGCCGTCCGCTACAAGCCCATTCTGTTCAAGCAGACGGTGGCGCCCGACAAGATGTTTGCGGAAGTCATGAAATTTGTATGACCTGTCTCCCGGTTCCGGGGGACAAAGATCAGAGGCTGTGCCGTCCGGCGCGGCCTCTTTTTTGTGTACTCCGGAAAGATCCGGCGGATCGTTGAAAAAGACATGGGTGACCGCCCCCGTCAGCGCCCGGCGGAAGATTCCTGCATATGTGAAAATTCCATGACCGCGATTCACAACAATTTTATCGGCGCGGAGCGTCCAGCCATTGCATTTTCGGGAAAGATATGGTATAATTATCGTGAATCCTTATAAATCGAGAGAACCATGGAAGAAAAAGTACTCTATTCGGCTGTCCAGCCCAGCGGAAATCTGACGATCGGCAACTACACCGGCGCGATCCGCAACTGGGTGAGACTCCAGCAGGAATTCACCTGTTTTTACGCGATCGCGGACATGCACGCCATTACGGTGCGCCAGGAGCCGGCGGAGCTCCGCCGCCGCACGCTGGAGCTTGCGGCGCTGTACATCGCCTGCGGGATCGATCCCGAAAAATGCACGCTCTACGTGCAGTCCAACGTGCCCGCGCACGCCGAGCTGACCTGGGTGCTCAACACGCTGACGTATGTCGGCGAAATGGAACGCATGACGCAGTTCAAGGACAAGAGCGCGAAGCACCCGGAAAACGTCAACATGGGGCTCATGGATTATCCCGTGCTGATGGCCGCGGATATCCTGCTGTATCAGGCGGACGTGGTGCCCGTGGGCGTCGATCAGAGACAGCATCTTGAGATCACGCGCGATATCGCGATCCGCTTCAACAACCGCTACGGCGAGACGTTCCGCGTGCCGGAGGGATATATCCTGAAGGAGGGCGCAAAGATCAACTCCCTGCAGGATCCCCTGCATAAAATGAGCAAGTCGGACGAAAATCCCAATGCTTCCGTCTATCTGGCGGACGACAGGGACACGATCATGCGCAAGTTCCGCCGTGCCGTTACGGACAGCGACAACCGCGTCGCCGCCTCTGAGGAAAAGCCCGGCGTGACCAACCTGCTCAACATCTACGCCTCTTTCAAGGGCTGCACGGTCGCCGAGGCGGAAAAGGAATTCGAGGGAAAGGGATACGGCGATTTCAAGACGGCGGTCGGCGAGACCGTTGCCGACGTCCTTGCACCCATTCAGCAGGAGCAGAAGCGTCTGCTTTCCGACAAGGCCTATCTTTCGGACGTTCTGAAAAGGGGCGCGGAGAATGCCTTCCGCACGGCGCGGAAGACGCTCTCCAAGGTGTACCGCAAAGTCGGGTTTTACAGGGGAGAATAAAGCGTGTTCGGATATGTTCGCTACGATCTGCCCAACCTGCTCATAAAGGATTTCATGCTCTACAAGGCGCTCTACTGCGGGCTGTGCAAGTCCATCGGCGCGGCGTGCGGACAGCGCGCGCGGCTGGGGCTCACCTACGACGTCACATTTTTGTCCGCGCTCCTGCATAACATGACGGGCACGGATATCCGGGTGGAGCGGCAGAACTGTTTCGAGCACACCATTCGCAAGCGGCCCATTGCCGCCGTCGACGATCTCACCATGGAGCTGGGTGCGCTCAACACGGTGCTCACGTACTACAAACTTGCCGACGACGTCACGGACGGCAGCGGCGGAAGGGTCAAACGGGCCTGGTTCAGAAAGGGCTGTAAACGCGCGCGGAAGCGGTATCCCGCGCTCGTGGCGCTCGTGGAAGAGTTCGTCGCGGCACAGGCGGCCGTGGAAAAAAAGCGTTCCTCCTCGCCCGATGAGGCGGCGGAACCGACCGCACAGCTCATGCGCAACCTCTCGGTGCACTTTCTGAAAGAAAAGTCCTCGTCCGCTTCCGAAGAGCTGTTCTATGCCGTTGGAAAGTGGGTCTATCTGATCGATGCGCTGGACGACTATGAAAAGGACGTCAAAAAAAAGCGCTACAATCCGTTCGTGCTTGCCTACGGCAGCATGACCCGCGCCGAACTCATGCAGGCGAACGGGCAGGAGATCGCCTTTTTGTTCGATACCCTCTTTTACTCCATGCGTGAAGGGCTCGCGGGGGTGAAGTTTTATTTCAACCGCGATCTTACGGACAACGTCATTCTGCGGGGGATCCCGCTGGAGACGGCGCGCGTCATGAAAGGGGAACCGCGCAAGGAAATATCGTCGGGCGAGCTCGGAAAGATCAAATCGTAAGGTATAAGGGAAACAGATTATGAATCAGGAAAATTACAGACTGTTACAGGTAGATGAGAACGCCTCCGATGAGGAGATCAAGGCCTGCTATGAGCGGCTGAAAGAGATCTACAACGAAGAGAAGTGGCAGGACGGCGAAGTGGGCAACAATGCCGCGCGCATGCTGGAAAAGCTGGACACCGCCTACAACGAGATCATGGAAGAGCGGCGCGAAAAGGCGAGCAATACTTCGGGCGCTTCTTCGTTCGAGGCCGTTTCCGACTGTATCCGCAAAGGGGATATCGCGCGCGCACAGCAGCTGCTCGACGATTTCAACGAGCGCAGCGCCGAATGGCACTACCTGCAGTCCGTCGTGTTCTACAAAAAGAACTGGATGCAGGAGAGCAAAAAGCAGCTCGAGATCGCCATTCAGATGGACGGGAGCAATACGAAGTACCGCGAGGCATACGAAAAGCTCAAAAGCCGCGCCGATTACCGGCAGCAGACGGGCAATGCTCCCAATACCAATCCCGATCCCGTGCCGAACGGCGACGAGCAGATGGGCGGCAACTGGTGTTCGCAGTGCTTCTCGTTCTGCTATACGTTCCTGTGCGTCAACTGCCTGTTCAATCTCTGCTGTAACTGCCGCTGAGGGCGGGACTGAAAGCATAGGACAAGATGAAAAAGCAGTCGCGCTCCTTTGAAATCGCGCTCTCTGCCATTGCATGCGCCGTTGCGGCGCTTGCGCTGACGCTGGGCTCATATGTGAGATTTCTGCTTGCGGCGGGCTATCTGATCGCGGTGTTTGCCCTCATGGTGCCGCTTGCCAAACAGCAGGTCTTCGGATACTGCCTCGCTTTTGCGGGCGCGGTGATTCTTGCGTTCCTGTTCACGGGATTCGTGCTCGGGATCATGCAGATCCTGCCCTTTGTCGTCTTTTTCGGCCTGCATCCGCTTGCCAATTATTTTCAGAAAAAATATGTGAAGAAGAAACTTCTGCACGGGGGGATCTTCCTTGTCAAAGCCGCGTGGTTCGATCTTTCGCTTTGGCTTGCATGGGTCGTCCTGGAAGAATTCCTCGGCCTGACGGAACTGACCTGGTATCCGTTTGTATCGGAACATCTGTTTCTGATCCTCTTTGTGGGGGGCACGGTGGTGTTCGCTCTCTACGATTACATGATCTTTCTCTGCCAGAACGCGGCGAACGGCGCGATCCGGCGGATCAGGAGGTGAATGGCGTGGAAAAGAACGATATCCTGAAAGTGACCTGCTCTGCTCTCGGCACGCAGGGGGAAGGGATCGCGCGCAGCGAGGACGGCACGGTTCTGTTCATTCCATGCCTGCTTCCCGGAGAGCGCGCACAGGTGCGCGTACTCAAAGTCAAGGGGAATATTGCCTACGCGCGGATCGAAGATCTGCTCACGCCCGCCGAAATGCGCGTCCGTCCCAAATGCGCCGTGTTCGGAAAGTGCGGCGGCTGTCAGCTGCAGCATCTGAAGTACCACATGCAGCTCAAATTCAAAACGGGCGTGGTCAAAGATGCGCTCAGAAAGATCGCCGGGCTCGATCTTCCCGTCGCCGCATGCGAGCGCAGCGAAAAAGAATATGCCTACCGCAACAAATTGCAGCTTCCCGTCGGCCAGCGGGGCGGCGAGAATGTGGTCGGCTTTTTTGCGGAACGTTCCCATCGGATCGTGCCCACACAGGCCTGTCCGCTCCATGCAGACTGGGCTGAGGGCCTGGTCCGCGCGCTTCTCGGATTCATGGAAAAATGCGGTCTGGACGGCTATGACGAGGAGACCGGGCAGGGTCAGATCCGCCACATCGTCGTGCGGGAACTGCGCAAGAAATATATCGTCACGCTGGTGACGACCGTCCCCGAACTCAAGGGCATCGATTACTTTTTCTTCCTTCTCGATAAGGTATTCCCCGAATACAGTTTCTGGCTGAACGTCAACGATAAACCGACGAATGTCATATTCGGCGAAGAGTTCAGGCTTCTGAAGGGGCCCGGATTTTATGACTGTCAGGACGGCGGGCTCACGTACGAAGTCGGCCCCCGCACCTTTGTTCAGGTCAACGAGAACGTGCGCGGCAAACTCTATGACCGGGCGCTTTCCTTTGCCGATGAAGGGGACACCGTCATCGATTGCTATGCGGGCGGCGGCCTTCTCACGGCAAAGTTTGCAAAAAAATGCCGGAAGGCGTATGGGATCGAGATCGTCCCCGAGGCGCACGACTGCGCCGAAAAACTGAAAACGGACAATGCGCTCGGCGAAAGAATGGAAAATCTCTGCGGGAAGGTGGAAGACCTTCTTGCGGGTGTGCTGGAACGGGAGCCCGATGCGCTTGTTGTGTTGGATCCGCCTCGTGCAGGCGTTGCCCGCGGCGTCCTCGAACTTCTGATCCGGAAGAATGTCGGCAGGATCGTCATGATCTCCTGCGATCCCGCAACGCTCGCGCGCGACGTGGGGATCCTGACGGGGGCCCTCATTGAAAAGGACGGCGCCCTTGTCAAGGCGGAAGCTCCCGCAGGACCGTATTCGGTCACCTGCGTGGAACCATTCGATATGTTCCCTCAGACGAAACATGTAGAGACGCTGGTTTTCCTTTCCAAAAAATCGGAGGGAATTGTCGGTTCGTGACGCGTCCGGCATTGCCGCGAAGTGCTGACCGCATACTGTGCGGGCAGGACCGGATCCATTCCCGCGCTGGAAGAGGAGATCCTGCTCCCGTTTGCGGGGAGCGGCGACGGGGAAAGCGTTCTGTACAATTACTGGCTCTATACGGCGATCGTCTATCCCAAGTCGTAACACCTGAAAACAAGGCCGGCCGTCTGCATTTTTCAGCAGACGGCCGGCTTTTCGTATGACCGGGCTTTTATCTTTCAAAATCGGCTGTGACAAAATTGTAAAAGAAACGTTACAACTTCGGGCAATTTATTTGACTTAATTTTCTGATTGTGATATAGTGATATTATACATTTCCGAAGCGGGGTCGGCATTGCTTGTACGGCTGAAACCGGGATCGGAAATCCGATGAAAGCGGCGCGCCGCTTTCCCATTGCGGAAGCAACGGGAAAAAGAGTGCTTACGGAGGCTTCGCAGAAATACGAATGAAGGCGCTTGAAGAAAAGATCCTGGCGGAGGGAACGGTCCTGCCCGGAAATGTGCTCAAGGTGGGCAGTTTCCTCAATCAGCAGATGGATTCCGATTTCATTGTGGAGATCGGAAATGAGATCGCGCGCCTGTATGCGGGCGAAAAAATCACGCGCGTGCTGACGGTGGAGTCCTCCGGGATCGCCATCGCGGTTGCGGCGGGGATCGCTCTGCATGTGCCTTCCGTCTTTGCCAAAAAGCACAGAAGCGCCAATATGCCCAAGGAAGTATATACGGCGTCCGTCTATTCGTATACCCATCAGGAGACGTACGAGATCGCGGTCGCCAAGGAATATCTTCACAGGGATGACTGCGTCCTCATCGTGGACGACTTTCTTGCAAACGGCAATGCCGTGCGCGGTCTGATGCGGATCATCGAAAATGCGGGCGCAAAGCTGGTGGGGTGTGCCATTGCAATTGAAAAGGGCTTCCAGGGCGCGGGGGACGAGCTTCGCGCGAACGGAGTCCGCGTAGATTCTCTCGCCATTGTGGACGCCATGACGGACGAGAGCGTCGTATTCCGCGCACAATGACGGGGCGCGGATTTTTGTTTACGGAAAAAACCGATAGGACTATCGGGAAAGGAGAAATACTATGAAGAAACTGTTGGCATTGGGTCTTGCGGCGACCGTAGCGGTCGCGGGTCTGGGAGCGTTTGCGGGCTGCAGCGGCGACGGAGCCGGGGATTCGATCAAGGTCGGATTCATCGCACTGCACGACGACAATTCGACGTACGATAAGAATTTCCTTGACGCGATCCGTCAGGCGTGCAAAAACAAGAACATTCCCGACGAAAATCTGGTCATCCGCACGGGCATTCCCGAAGAGCAGGACTGCTATGATGCGGCGGCCGACCTTGCAGACCAGGGCTGCGACGTCGTCTTTGCCGATTCCTTCGGCCATGAGCCCTTCATCATGCAGGCGGCGCAGGAGTTCCCCGAAGTGCAGTTCTGCCATGCGACGGGCACCTATGCGCATACGGCAGGGATCGCCAATCACCACAACGCGTTTGCCTCCATTTACGAGGGCAGATATCTTGCGGGCGTCGCTGCGGGCATGAAGCTCGTCGAGATGTACAACAATGGGTTGCAAGAGAAGAATTTTGATGCGGAAGGCAACATCAAGATCGGCTACGTCGGCGCCTATCCCTATGCGGAGGTCGTTTCGGGCTATACGTCGTTCTTCCTCGGCGCACAGTCGGTGGTGGAAGAAGAGCTTGCGGACGAGGGGATCAGCGTCTCGATGGAAGTGACTTATACGGGTTCATGGTTTGACGAGCAGAAGGAGAAAGATGGGGCCAATACGCTTATCGGAAACGGGGCTGCGCTGATTTCCCAGCATGCAGACTCCATGGGTGCGCCTTCCGCCTGCGAAGATGCGGGCGTGCCCAATGTCTCCTACAACGGCAGCACGGCAGCGGAATGCCCCGACACCTACATCATTTCCTCCAGGATCAACTGGGTGCCCTATTTCGAGTATATGATCGACTGCGTGATGAACGGCGATGAGATCGACAAGGACTGGACGGGCACGCTTGAAAACGGCGCCGTCGCCCTTACGGAAGTCGGCGCGGCCGCCGCAGAGGGAACGCAGGCCAAGATCGACGAAGTGAAGGCAAAACTCATCAGCGGCGAACTCAAAGTGTTCGATTGCTCCAAGTTCACGGTCGGCGGCGAGCACCTGACGGAGTATATGGCGGACGTTGACACGGATAAAAATTATGAAAAGGATACGCAGGTCATCGAGAACGGTGTATTCATGGAATCCAAGTACCGCAGCGCACCCTATTTCGATGTGCGCATCGACGGGATCACGGAGCTCTCGTCCGCAGAGTGACGGGGCGCTTCCGAAATTCTGAAAAAACTCGCAGCGCATTCAATTGCAGGAACAAGTACGGCGAAGATATTGTCTCCGCCGCTTGTTCTTTATCGGACATTTTTTATGAGGTAACGAGGTGTCAATACCCGCTCTGGAACTCAGGAATATCAGCAAATATTTCGGCGCGGTCGCGGCGAACAAGGGCATCGGCTTCTCCCTGGAAAAAGGGGAGATCCTTGCCCTGCTCGGCGAAAACGGCAGCGGAAAGACGACGCTGATGAACATGATATCGGGCATCTACTATCCGGACGAAGGACAGATCTTCGTGAACGGGGAAGAGGTCGTGATCTCTTCCCCGCAGGACGCGTTCCGTCATCATATCGGCATGGTGCACCAGCATTTCAAGCTCGTCGATACGTTCACCGCCGCGCAGAATATCGTTCTCGGTCCCAAGTCGGGCGCCGGGAAATACGGCGTGCGCCGGATCAATCAGGAAGTGAAAGCGATCGCCGAAAAATACGGCTTTGAGATCGATCCCAAAAAAAAGATCTATGACATGTCCGTCTCCGAAAAGCAGACGGTGGAGATCGTCAAAGTGCTGTACCGCGGGGCGGATATCCTCATTCTTGACGAGCCGACGGCCGTGCTCACGCCGCAGGAGACGGAAAAGCTCTTCTCCGTCATGCGGGCCATGAAGGAGGACGGAAAGTCCATCATCATCATCACGCACAAGCTGAACGAGGTCATGGAGATCTCCGACCGCGTGGCGGTGCTCCGGAAGGGCGAATACATCGGCTGCGTCAACACGGCCGAGACGACGGAGCAGGCGCTCACCGAAATGATGGTGGGGCAGAAGATAGAGCTGAATATCGAGCGCCCTGTCACCAAATTTGACCGCCCGTTGCTGGAAATCCGCAACCTTTGCGTCAAAAATGACGAGGGGAGCCGTGCCATCGAGGATTTGAGTTTCTTCATCCGCGGCGGCGAGATCCTGGGCGTTGCGGGCATCGCCGGCTGCGGTCAGCGCGAGCTGTGCGAGGCGATCGCGGGGCTCAGAAAGGTGGAATCGGGCGGCATTTATCATGAGGGCGAGAGCATAGTGGGGCTTTCTCCGCAGGCGATCGCTTCCAGGGGTGTCGCCATGAGCTTTATCCCCGAAGACCGCCTCGGCATGGGGCTTGCGCCCTCCATGTCCGTCACGGAAAACATGATGCTCAAAAATTACCGTGACAACCGCTACGGGATCCGTCCCATTCCCGTCCGGGAAGAGGACAAGCCGTTCGCGGCGCGGTGCAAACGCATTCTCAACAAGTGCGGCGCCGTGATCGACCGGCTCGACCCGTTTGTGGACAGAAAGACCGCGCGCGCCGAGGCACAGCGCGTCATCGAGGAGCTGGACATCGTCACGCCCTCCACGGAGACGCCCGTGCGGCGGCTCTCGGGCGGGAACGTGCAGAAAGTGCTTCTGGGGCGCGAGATCCTGACCGATCCGAACGTGCTCATTACGGCCTATCCCGTCCGCGGACTGGACATCAATTCTTCTTATCTCATCTATGACATTCTCAACCGTCAGAAAAAGGCGGGCGCGGGCGTGCTGTTCATCGGGGAGGACCTTGACGTCATGCTTGCGCTGTGCGACAAGATCATGGTCCTGTGCCACGGCAGACTGATGGGCGTCGTGCATGCGGAAAAGACGACCAAGGAACAGCTCGGCCTGATGATGGCCGGCGCGCTCGATCTGCAGGAAGAAAAGGGCAAGCAGATGGGCGTCGCCAGGGATTCGCAGATCGAAGAGGAAAACCGGGAGGAACAGGAATGGAACGCGTAAAGGAACCGCTCATTCACATCACCAAGCGCGAGCCAATGCCCCTGTGGAAGAGCCTTCTGATCCGGTTCGGCGCAGTCGTCATTGCGCTCGTCGTCAGTGCGATCTTTATTTCGGCGTCGTCGCCCCGCGACCGCGGATTTTTCGATTATTTCGGCTCCCTGTTCTCGGGGGCGTTCGGCACGGAGCGCCGGTTCTGGCTGCTGCTTCAGAACACCGCGCTTCTGCTGTGCGTGGCGCTGGCGCTCGTCGTCGCGTTCAAGATGAAGTTCTGGAACCTGGGCGGAAACGGACAGGTGCTCATGGGCTGTCTTGCATGCGCCATGTGCATGTACTATCTGGGCGGGAAGTGGCCCGACCCGGCCGTATGGCTGCTGATGTTCGTGGCGAGCCTGCTTGCGGGCGCCGTCTGGGCGGTCATTCCGGCGATCTTCAAGGCGTTCTTCAACACCAACGAATCGCTCTTTACGCTGATGATGAATTACGTGGCGCTCTGCCTGGTGGAATTCTTCATCGCGCACTGGTATCCGACGGGCACGGGCGCCATGCCGCCGCTCACGGACGCCAACCTTCCCACGTTCGGCCCGGGGCAGGCGGGCAGAAGCCTTCCCGTCATTCTCGTCGCCGTGATCGTGACGGCGCTCATCTACTGCTACCTGCGTTTTTCCAAGCACGGGTATGAGATCTCCCTCATCGGCGACAGCAAAAACACGGCGCGTTACGCGGGCATCAACGTCAAAAAGGTCGTCATCCGCACGCTGATCTTTTCGGGGCTCCTGTGCGGGCTGGTCGGATTTCTGCTGGTCGGTTCCGTCAACCACATGGTCAGTTCCTCCATGGACGGCAACATGGGTTTCACGGGCATCATGGTCGCCTGGATGGGCAAGTTCGATCCGCTGATCATGTCGGGGATCTCCTTCTTCATCATCTTCCTGGAACGCGGCATGGCTCAGGTGTGCACCGATTTCGGATTCACCAGCGAGGCGCTCTCCGATATCGTTGTCGGACTCATCTACTTCTTCTTCATCGGCTGCGAATTTTTCATCGTCTACAAGGTGCATTTCAACTTCAGAAAACGCCATGGCCGCAAGGAGCCGGAGTTTTCCATGGGGGCAGGAGCGGAACAGGGCGGAACACAGCCGCCCGCGCTGCCGCCTGAGCCGGATGCGCTGCCCGCGGAGGGGAACGGACAGACGGAGCAAGCGCCGGAAGCGGTTCCGGAACTGCCCGACCTGCCGGAAACTCCGCCCGGAAACAAAAAAGCGGGCGGGCGAAAACAACGGACAAAGAAGGAGGAAAACTGAATGGCTGCTTTTCTTGCAAGTGCGATCTCATTCGGCGTGATCTTCCTGTTCGGCTGTGTCGGGGAGATCCTGACCGAGAAATCGGGGCATCTCAATCTGGGCATTCCCGGCATCATGTGTATGGGCGCGGCCGGCGGCTGTTTCGGCGTCAAGATCTACGTCATGGGCACGGAGACGCCGAACGGGGCGCTCACGGTCATTCTCGGGATCCTGTTCGCCATGATCTTTGCGGGGGCGCTTGGGGCGATCTATGCGTTCCTTACAGTGTCGCTCCGCTGCAACCAGAACGTGACGGGACTTGCCTGCACGATCTTCGGCGTCGGCTTCACGTCGTTCTTCATCAACAACGTCGTCATGACGGAGGGCGTGAGTGCAAAACTCTCCCTTGCGGGCCGGAACTTCTTCAATGCGCACATTCCGGGGGCGGAAAATCTGGGCTGGTTCGGAACGATCTTCTGTTCGCACGGCACGCTCGTCTATCTGGGTATAGCGATCGCGATCGCGGCGGCGATCGTGTTGCGCTACACAAAAGTCGGGCTGAACCTGCGGGCCGTCGGTGAAAATCCCGCTACGGCGGACGCGGTGGGCATCAACGTGACGGGCTATAAATATACCGCGATCACCGTCGGCGCGGCGATCGCCGGGCTTGGCGGTCTGTGCTACGTGATGGGGTACATGAACGGCATTGTCGGGTCCACCGTCGATCAGACCATTCAGGGCATCGGCTGGCTCTCCATTGCGCTCGTCATTTTCACGCTCTGGAAACCTGCGCTCGCGATACTCGGCTCGATCGTGTTCGGCGCGCTCTACATTCTTTCGTCGTACATCACGGGGATCTCCTTCGAGCAGATCCCGCTGCTCAACCTGATTCCCTACGTCGTGACCATTCTCGTGCTCATTGTGACGAGTATCGTCGGACATCGGGAGACGCAGCCCCCTGCAAGCCTCGGGCTCTCCTATTTCCGCGAGGACCGCTGAACGATTTTCATGAAAACGAAAGGCATGCCGTTTGCCGGCATGCCTTTTTCGTATGAAGAGTGATAAAGAACAAGAGCACAATCTGAAAAAGCTGAGCCCGGGCGCGCAGATCCTGCACGGGCTCTCCGTGCGCGGCTCCGAAGTCGGACAGTCCGGGCAAAAAATCGCTGAATGGGCGCGTGCGGCCGGACAGGCGGCGGCAAAATCGTGACCGGAAAACGAGTCGGTCGGGCTGCTGAAAAAACAGATACAAAGAGCGAAGATTTCAAAAATCTTCGCTCTTTGTGTTTTCTGTGCTGTATTATTTTCTGTCCGGGGGCCTCTTGACGGCCAACAGGCGCAGAAATTCGTCGGACAACGAATCGTCAACGGGCTCGAACATCACCCATTTTCCGTCGTGATAGGTTTTTGCACTGTCGTATGTGCTTCGGATATATTCGGAAAAATCGTTCCGGACGCTTTCAAACCTCGCCCGTTCTTCTTTCCCGAATATGATCAGGAATCCCATGCGCTTTTCCCGCGCATACAGGGCGCAAAGCGTCTTTCCGCCTTTCCGGAATTTATATTCGTGATCCCATGCTCTGCCGCCGCCGCTTCGGAGGTGTTCCGCATTGTATGCGGCGTCGATCGCGCTGCACAGGCCGCACCATACCTCATACAGGGGCTGCCCGATCAGTTCCTTGATTTTTTGGTGGTCCATAGCGAGATGTCTCCCTGTTCCTCCGATGAAATGTCAGTTTTGAATGCGGCCCGTCGGGCACTGTTCCGGATCGTTTTTGCGGAAAATCCCGCTCCGACCGGCATGAAACGCCCGTTCTTCCGGCATTCGGTCAATTTCTGTCCGGAGTTTTTTACCGCATTGCGGGATACCGCAAAATTCGACAAATGTTCCCCAAAACAGACAAAATTAGACAGGTATATCGGCGGCGCAGAACTGGACGCGGGCGCCCGTTTATGATATAATATAGAAAAAGACAAAATACGACATAAGACTGCATTTTCCGATCATCGGTCGTCCGTTCTTCCGAGCAGATAGTCGACGGAGACGTCAAAATAATCGGCAAGCAGGTCGAGAAATTCCCATGACGGGATATAGCGGTGGCTGATCCACCGCGCCAGATATCCCCTGTACAGCTTGCATTCTTTACAGACTTTCGCATAGTCGGTTTTCTTTGCTTCGCAAAGAAGATCGATGCGGTCCGAAAAGCTTTCGTTTTTCTTTGATTTTGTAAAATGTTCGTCGTCCGTCAGGCCCAGAAGATAGGGAATGGAACATTCAAAGTAATCGGCCATGCGCATTGCGATGCGCGGCGTGGGAACGATCCCGTATTCCATGGCATTGGACAGGGAAGAATAATCGATCCCGATCATCTTCGGGAGATCGGATTTTCTGATCTTGCGGTCGATGTAGACGTCGCTCACAAGGTCGTTGATTCGGTTTTTGAATTCATTGGAGATCGGCATAGGACAATATCGCGTTTGTTGCAGAAAAGCGAAACTGCATCATGCGCTCATGATATAATAAGGCAAAGGCAAAAGCGTAACAGAAAACCGAAACTGTTATGCAAATCAATTACGTAGGAGGAAGACTATGAAATTCGTTCTGGAAATGGACCAGGAAGAATGGCAGACGCTTCTGGAACTGGTTTTTTTGGGAGAGTATGCGGTCAATGCGTGCCGTCCGCCCAAAGAGATCAGTCAGAAGCACAGGGATGCGGCAAATGCGTTATACCGCAGACACTATGAACAGACAGTGAAAGTATCCGATCCGGAGGCGATCGAGGACAACGAAATTGCGGACATCCGCGACGAGGTGTATGACAGCGTACAGGAATATCTTGAACGGTTTGAAGAAGATGTATGCCTGGAAAAGCTGGCGGAACTGTTCGCGGAACGGGAATATCCGCCGACGGAGGGAGACGCGGAGGAACAGAACCTCAAGCGCGGCCTTGCGGAAAAGTACATCAGACGAAGATTGCAGGAAAAAGGCCTTTCGGCGATCCGTCTCGATATTCCGGATCTGCGCCGCAAGGTTGAAGAGGACTGGAGCCGCTGGAACGGGTGATCGTTATGGGAATAAAACGGGCGCGGAGTCGATTGCTTCGCGCCCGTTCTGTCGGATTCAGCGATAAGGGCTTGTCCGGGGCTGTTTCCGCCGGAAGGACATGCCGGTCGGAAGCCGTCCGTACCGAAAAAACGGGATTGACAAAATTGCCCTTCTCCGCTATAATCGGTTGCGGAACGATAGCTTTTTTCTATCGTTCGCCATACAAGATAGGTATTTGACAGATCGCCGCCCGTATTTTATAATAAAAATATTCGGAGACGGCGTATGGATCATGAGGAATACAAGGCGCGCACGGCGCGCGGAGAATATATTGCGGCGGGGTCGGAAGCACACGTTTTTATGACCGATGCCGCGCGCGAAGCACAGCGCATCACGGCTGAGATCAACGGCGCGTATCATACCGCCGGAGAGCTGCGCGCACTGTTTGGCGAACTGACGGGCGAACGGGTGGACGATTCGTTCGGACTGTTTCCGCCCTTTTATACGGATTTCGGCAGGAATATCCGGATCGGGAAGAACGTATTCATCAATTCGGGGTGCTGTTTTCAGGATCAGGGCGGCATTGAACTGGGGGACGGATGTCTGATCGGGCATCAGGTCGTCATCGCCACGCTCAATCACGATCTGGATCCCCGAAAGCGCGGCGGCATGGTTCCGGCGCCCGTCAGACTCGGCAAAAATGTGTGGGTGGGTGCGCATGCGACCATTCTCGCAGGCGTGACGATCGGGGATAACGCCGTCGTCGCCGCCGGGGCAGTTGTCACCGGGGACGTACCGCCGGACACGGTCGTGGGCGGCGTCCCCGCGCGCGTGATCAAAAAGATCGGAGCGGACATGGCATGAAAAAGCAGGCGTTGTCCCTTGTTTTCTGCATGTTGCTGCTGTGTGCCGGCTGTGCGCCGTCGGCGCAGAGTTCCGGGCAGACGCCTTCCGATGGGCAGCAGGAGGAATCAATGCGGATCGTGATCACGGCAGGGGACGATGTATTTTACGCGACGGCGGAACAGAACGAGACCGCACGCGCGTTCGCGGCGCGTCTTCCTCTGACGCTCGGCATGTCCGAGCTCAACGGCAATGAAAAGTACTGCTATCTGAATGAATCGCTTCCGTCATCGCCTGTCCGGGTGGGACAGATCAGTGCGGGCGATCTGATGCTGTACGGCTCGTCCTGTATCGTGCTGTTTTACGAAAGTTTTTCTACATCCTATTCCTATACGCGCATCGGCAGCGTCGACGACCCTGCCGGGCTTGCGCAGGCGTTGGGAGGGGGCTTTGTTTCGGTTACGTTCGCTCTGAGCGAAGAATAAGGAGGTTGTTATGATCTACAGGGATTTTCAGGGAGAAAAGCTGTCCGCGCTCGGGTTCGGCACCATGCGCCTGCCTGTCATCGGCGGGGACTATTCCAGGATAGACGAAAAGGCCGCCGCGGAGATGTTCGACTATGCCATCTCTCACGGCGTCAACTATTTCGATACTGCCTGGGGCTATCACGACGGGGAATCGGAGAATGCCGTCGGGCGGATCCTGTCCGCCTATCCGCGTTCTTCCTTTCATCTCGCAAGCAAATTTCCGGGGTACGATCTGTCCAACATGGGCAAGGCGGAGGAGATCTTTGAAGCGCAGCTCAAAAAGTGCGGCGTGGATCACTTTGATTTCTATCTGTTCCACAACGTATGCGAGATGAACATCGACGCCTATCTCAATGAGGAAAAATACGGTACATATGCCTATCTCATGAAGCAGAAGGCGGCGGGCCGCATCCGTCATCTCGGATTTTCCGCCCACGGCAGCTATCAGGTCGTGAAGCGCTTCCTTGAAAAATACGGAAAGGACATGGAGTTCTGCCAGCTTCAGATCAACTACGTGGACTGGGAGTTCCAGAGCGCAAACAAGAAAGTGGAACTGCTGCGCGAATGGGGGATCCCGGTGTGGGTCATGGAGCCGCTGCGCGGCGGAAAACTGGCCTCTCTTTCGCCCGATAACGAGGCAAAACTCCGCGCCATGCGCCCCGACGAGCCTGTCCCCGCATGGGCGTTCCGCTTCGTCATGGGGATCCCCGATGTCAAGATGATCCTTTCGGGCATGTCCGATTTTGCGCAGGTCAGGGCGAACATCGAAACGTTTTCGGCGGAAAAGCCGCTCTCGGAGGCAGAGCGCGCCGAGCTTCTTGCCATCGGCGAGAGCATGTACAAGCGCTCCGCGCTTCCCTGCACGGCCTGCCGCTACTGCACCAGCCACTGTCCCAGACATCTGGACATTCCCGAGCTGATCAAGCTGTACAACGAGCATCGCTTTACGGGCGGCGGGTTTATTGCGCCCATGGCGCTCTCCGCGCTCCCCAAGGAAAAGTGGCCGAGCGCCTGCATCGGCTGCGGCAGCTGTGAAAAGGTATGCCCGCAGCAGATCAAGATCCCCGATATGATGCGCGACTTCACGGACAGACTGCGCGAAGAATCCTGAAAAAACTTTTTTGGAGGTTGTTATGATAGAATCGGTACTTGTCAGAAATCATGTAAGGCGCGGCGTCGGCATCACGGTCAAGGCGCTGATCTCGGCCGGGATCATCGCGCTTGCGGTCATTCTGCCCCAGCTCGTCCATCTTGCGGCGGGCGCACAGGGCGGCGTGGAATGGCTGCCCATGTATCTGCCCGTCCTGCTTGGCGGCTGCCTTCTGGGCTGGAAGTGGGGGCTGGGCGTCGGGATCCTTTCGCCCGTCGTCAGCTTTGCGCTGACGTCCATCGGCGGAAACGCCATGCCCGCGGCGGCGCGCCTGCCCTATATGGCGGCGGAGCTTGCGGTGTTTGCCGCCGTCTCCGGCCTGTTCTCCGGAAAGATCGCGGAAAACGGCTGGATGGCGTTCCCCGCAGTGCTCCTTGCACAGGTCGCGGGCCGTCTGACTTTCCTTGCGCTCGCGGCGATCTTCCAGAGCGTTTCCCCGCTGTCCGCGGCTGTGGTGTGGACGCAGATCCGGACGGGGCTTCTCGGAATGGTCGTGCAGGCGGTCGCCGTGCCCCTGATCGTCATGGGGCTGCGTCTGCTTCTGATCAGGGACAGGGGCTGACATGGTTTACAGACAGCTCGGAAAGACGGGGCTGAGCGCCGACGGGGCCGGGCTTTCGCGCCTGCGCGGGCGGCTGGAGCGGGAAGACCTGACCTGCATCGTGCAGAAGGGGGACCGGATCCTGACGAGCCGCCGACGGGGGATCCGTCCGCTTCTGGAGTGGATCGCGCAGGGAGAAGATCTGCGCGGCGCTTCGGCCGCGGATAAGATCGTCGGAAAGGCCGCCGCGCTGTTATATGTCCTGATGGGCGTGAAAGAGGTGTTTGCCGGAACGCTCTCGGAGAGCGGCCTTGCCGTATTGACCCGAAACGGCGTTCAGGCGGAATACGCCGTCCTGGCGCCGCACATCGTCAACCGCGCAGGAACGGGGCTCTGTCCCATGGAGGAAACGGTGCTGGCGATCGACGATCCCGCCGCGGCGTATGTTGCGCTCCGGGAAAAAGCGGAAAAGCTGCGGCATATGACAACGCAATAAACAAACAAAACCGCTTTTCAAAAAGCGGTTTTTTCTATCTGTAAAGATTCTTATGTTCGGTGCCCCAGTCCTGCATGGCGTCGATGATGGGGCGCAGGGTGTTCCCCAGATCGCTCATGGAATAGACGACACGGGGCGAAGCGGCATATGCCCCGCAGATCGCCGTGCATTTCCTGCGGTCCGGCCCGTTGACAAACGGCGCGGAATGGGGTATACTGGACGCGGTATGCAGATCAGATTTCTTGAAAAAGACCGGTGGGCGGGCCACGTGCTGCCCATGCCGGACGACGTCCTGAAGGAGCACTACCGCGTGGAGAGCCGGCGCACGGAGGAGGGCTTTTTCGTCCGCCTCTGTCCGGAAAAGCTGCCCGCGCCGCGCGTGCGTACGCCGGAGGCATACGGCTTCCCCGACCGTCTCTACGCCCCGCATTTTCCGTCGGCGCGCGCATACGGCGCGTTCTGCGAAGATGCGCTTGCGGGGGTCGTGGAGATCTGTCCCGAAGAATGGTCGAACAGAATGCGCGTCACGGAACTCTGGGTCGCGCGCGAGTTCCGCAAAAGGGGCATCGGCAGCGCTCTTTTGCAGTTTGCCAAAGAGGAAGCACGTCGGGAAAAGCGGCGCGCGCTCCTGCTCGAAACGCAGTCCTGCAATGTCGGGGCGATCGCGTTTTATCTGAAAGAGGGGCTTTCGCTCTTCGGGTTTGACGCATGCTGTTATTCCAACGAGGACATCCCGCGCGGAGAAGTGCGCCTCGAACTGGGAATGTATCTGTAATTTTTTTGCCGCAGGCAAGGGAGGAAACAATATGCCGTTTATCGATTGCAGGACTTCGGTCGCACTGTCTGCCCGGACGCGCGAGCGCATCAAGACAAGGTTGGGTCAGGCGATCTCTGCGCTGAAAAAGCCGGAGAGCTATCTCATGGTGGGATTTACGGACGAGTACGAACTCTGGTTCGCGGGGAAGCGTGCCGAGCGGGGCGCTTACGTCGCGGTCAGCCTGTTCGGGAAGGCGTCCTCCGCCGATTGCGAGAAGATGACCGGCCTCGTCTGTGCGATTCTGCACGAGGAGGCGGACATCGCGCCCGAACAGACGTATGTCACCTATCACCCCGTTTCGGACTGGGGATGGAACGGTTCGGATTTCTGACGGAAAGAATTGCGCCGCCGTGCCTTTCGGCACGGCGGCGCAGTCTCTTTTCATGGGTTATCCGACGGCGCCCGAATGCGCGCGGCGTCTGCAGCGCTTCGGGGCGGTGAGCTTCTCTTTGGGGATCTCTCCCGTCTCATACAGCCATTCGACCGTGTCTTCCAGCGTCTCGTACAGTTCCCGCGGGCGGTAACCGAGTTCTGCGGTCGCCTTATCGTGCGAATAGCGTGCGTTTTCCAGCACGACGCGCAGAGCATAGGGGGTGAACAGCGGTTTGCGGTGCCTGCGCTTTGCAAGCCGTTCCGCAAAGGGAGCGGCAAGGCGCGCCAGAAACATGGGCACGACGCCCACCTTTTTCTTTCCCGTGATCTCGTGCAGCATGGAGACCGTCTGTTTCAGCGTGTGGAAATTGCCCGTCAGAAGGTAGCTTTCCCCGATCGTCCCGCGCTCTGCGGCGGCGATCACGCCCAGTGCAACGTCCCGCACGTCCACAAAGTCATAGCCGCCCTTCACGACGCCGGGGAGCTTCCCGCAGCAGTAATTTTTGACAAGCTGGACAAGATGATTTCCCTTGCCGCAGTAGGGGCCGATGATGCCGGAGGGCAGTGCGAGCACGGCGGGAAGCCCGTCGTTTCTGACCATGTCCAGCACGAGCTGTGCGGCGCGCGCCTTGCTGCGTGCGTAGGCGCCGTCCAGAGGGGTCGGGTCATACCCGTCGAGTTCGCGCTTGACACGCCCTTTCGGAAGATCGGGCATGGCGTGGACCGAGCAGACGTACACGACCTTCGAGACGTGCTTTGCAAGGCACAGCCGCATCACGTGTTCCGTTCCGCCCACGTTGACGGCGTCGACGGCGGGATTGTCCCTGCTCGCAATGTCCACCACGCCCGCACAGTGGAGCATGATCAGCCGGGTATCGGCAGGGGCGTCGAAGAATGCTTCGAGCGTTTCGGGCTTTGTGACGTCGCCGAAAAAGATCTCCGCGCGCATGCGCCTGAGAAAAGAGGTGTCTTCGCCGCGCATCACGAGCGCGCGGACCTGTTCGCCGCACGCATGCAGGCGGGCGCAGAGCGCGCTGCCCAGATGCCCGGCGGCTCCCGTGACAAGCCATATCTTTTTCATCGTTTCACCTCCTGTTGCAATGTGTTCGGGTTTGTGTTATAATGGAAACAGCTCTTATCTCACTTACAGTATACCACGGAAAGAGGGAAGAGCGTTCAGTCAGTTTTTGCACGGGTGCGTGATATCGGACAGTGTGTGTGAAATCGTCCGGAAGGAGACAGGGTTATGAAGATTGAAGGCAGCGATCTCAGGGTCAGAATGACAAAAAGAATGCTGATCGATGCGTTTTTGCAGCTTCGCCGGGAAAAGCCGCTGCGCAGGATCACGGTGAGTGAGCTCTGTGCGCGTGCGGGCGTCGGACGGGGGACGTTCTATGCGCACTATCAGGACGTCTACGATCTCAACGAAAAGCTGGAAACGCGGTTTCTGGAGGAATTTTCCGTTGCCCTGCGCGATGCGCTCGAAAACGAGCAGAACGTGCAGTCGGCGCGTCGGGTCTGCCGCACGGTGTTCGCGCTGCTGGAAGAAAACGAGCCGCTCTGTCAGCTCATGCTCTCGTCCGATAATGCCTGCGGGGCAATGCGCTTTGTGGAGCTGGGCGGAGAACTCTGCACGGAATATTACCGCAAAATTTTCGGGAGCGTGCCGTCCAAAAAACTCGAAGATTTTTATCGCTTCGTCTCGTCCGGGTGCATTGCCTGCCTGAAGGAGCGCCTTCGTTCGGAAGTCCGCCCGCCCATCGAACAGTTTGCCGACGAGATGAGCGAATTCATCACCAAGGGGGTGCGGTGCCTGCTGTGAACGCCGTGCCTGTACATCGGACCGTTTATACGGGAGGGGCGGATGACCCTCCGCGGTCTGTTCCGATGAGGAAAGCCTGCCGCAATCGCCGCATGAAAGCACATGCGTTTGACTTGCTTTTTCCGGGGAAATGTGATATACTGCTTGCGAAAAAACAAACACGGAGAAAGTTATGCAAAACTGCACGCAGATCGCCGCGGATCTGTACTACCTGGGTGGGAATGACAGGCGGCTTGCGCTCTTTGAGAGCGCCTATCCCATTCCCCGCGGCGTGTCGTATAATTCCTATCTGCTGAAAGACGAAAAAAACGTTCTGTTCGACACCGTGGACAACGCGATCGGCGAACAGTTCTTTGAGAACCTTGCCTGCGCGCTCGGGGAGGACAAGCTCGACTATGTCGTCGTGCACCATATGGAGCCCGATCATTCGGCGACGTTTGCGCGGCTTGTCGAACGGTATCCCGACGTCACGGTCATCACATCGCAGAAGGCCGCCGCAATGCTGAAAAATTACTTCGGCTTTGCGGGAAAGGTGCATCTCGTCAAGGAAGGGGACGCGCTCCCGATCGGGAAGCGCACGCTCAAATTCGTCGCCGCACCCATGGTGCACTGGCCGGAGGTGCTCTTCACCTATGTTCCGGAGGACGGGATCCTGTTTTCCGCCGATGCGTTCGGCACGTTCGGCGCGCTTTCCGGAAGCGTCATGGCGGACAGAGAGATCTTTGAACGCGACTACCTGGACGACGCAAGAAGGTACTACTTCAACATCGTCGGGAAATACGGCGTACAGGTGCAGAATGTGCTCAAAAAGGCGGCGGGGCTAAAGATCTCGCTCGTCTGCCCGCTGCACGGGCCGGTCTGGGGCGAAGGCTTCGGCTGGTATCTGGACAAATATCTGACCTGGAGCGCCTACGAGCCGGAGGAAAAGAGCGTTGCCGTGTTCTATGCGTCCGTCTACGGCCATACGCAGAACGCCGCGGAGATCGTCGCTTCCGCGATCGCGGCGGAGGGCGTCCGCGTCCGGGTGTATGACGTCTCCGTCACGCATGTGAGCGAGCTCCTTGCCGAGGCATTCCGCGCTTCGCACGCGGTGTTCGCTTCGACGACCTACAACAACGGGATCTTTGTCAGCATGGAAAATTTCCTGAACGATCTGAAGGCGCATAATTTCCAGAACCGTGCATACGCTGTCATCGAAAACGGTTCCTGGGCGCCGCAGGCGGGCGCCCTGATGGACGGCGTGCTGTCGCCGCTCAAAAATATGCGCCGCATCGGCGAAAAAACGACGGTGCTTTCCGCCGTCAGCGCGGACAGCGCGGCGGCTCTGCGTGCACTCGGCAGACAGATCGCCGGGGACGTAAAAGCAAATTGAAATCAGGCCCCGCGGGGCGAATATGGAGGTATCAAGATGGCAAAGTATGTATGCACGGTGTGCGGCTATGTGTATGATGAAGCGGCGGGCGACCCCGACAACGGGATCGCACCCGGCACCAAGTGGGAGGACATTCCCGATGACTTCACCTGCCCGCTGTGCGGCGTAGGGAAGGAAGACTTCGCACCAGAGGAGTAACGTCCGGCAGATGCCCCCGCCCGTTGAGCGGGGGCATTCCGCTATTTGCGTGAAAAACGTGCGAAAATTTCCGCCGGATGATTGAAAAGGCGCGCCGTGTGTGATAAACATATCGGACAGATTGTCCGCATTTTTTCAGCGAGGTGACAGCATGGACACGAACAGAGTCAAAATATTGTCCGTCATTCCCATGCGGACGCAGGTCGTGTTTCCCGATACGACGGTGGCGTTCGACGTCGGGCGGGGGCTCTCGCTCGCCGCGGTCGAGCGTGCCGACGGCAACGATAAATACGTCTTTGTGACAAGACAGACGGACGCACAGAAGGAATTCCCGGAAGGGGAGGATCTGTGCACGGTGGGCACCGTGTGCGTGATCCGTCAGGCGACCCGTCTGCCGGGCGAGCGCGTGCGCGTGTTCGTCGCGGGACAGTACCGCGCCGCGGCGCGCGGGTTCCGTCTGGAAAACGGATATATCTACGCCGTCACGGAGGAGCTTTTGCCCGTTCACGGCGATCCCACGCTGGAAGAGGCGTATTTCCGCACGGCCAAGGAGCTGGTCAAGGAGATCCTCGGCAGCGAGACGAAGGCGGCAAAGGAACTGGAAGCGGCGCTGACGGGCGTCGCCGATCCCGATGCCTATATCAACATCTGCGCCCATCATCTGCATCTGCGCGATGCGGTCAAACAGGAACTGCTGGAAGAGACTGTACTCGTGCGCAGGCTGCGCCTGTTTGAGCAGTGCCTGAACACGGAGGTGGAGATCGGCAAGCTCGAGCGCAAGATCGCGCAGGACGTCCGCCGCAACATCGAAAAATCGCAGAAGGAATATTTCCTGCGCGAACAGCTCAAAGCCATTCATGCGGAGCTCGGCGACGACGTGGAGGAGAATGAACGCCTCCGTGAACAGATCCTTGCCAAGGGACTGCCCAAGGAGGTGGAGGAAAAGGCGCTTGCGGAACTCAAGCGCATGGACAAGATGCCGCCCTCCTCGCCCGAATACACCGTCCTGCGCAACTATGCCGACTGGATCATCGATCTGCCCTGGCGGGAGGCGACGGAGGACACGGAGCAGCTCTCCGACGTGGAAAAGGTGCTCAATGCCGATCACTACGGGCTGGAAAAGATCAAGGAGCGCGTCGTCGAATATCTTGCGGTCCTCAAGCTGACGGGCGAACTCAAAGCGCCCATTCTCTGCCTTGTGGGGCCGCCCGGCGTGGGCAAGACGAGCGTCGCCATGTCCATCGCCCGCGCGCTCGGCAGAAAGTTCGTCCGCATGAGCCTGGGCGGCGTCAAGGACGAGGCGGAGATCCGCGGACACCGCCGCACCTATATCGGCGCAATGCCGGGGCGCATCATCTATGAGATGAAGAATGCGGGCGCGGTCAATCCCGTGTTCCTGCTGGACGAGGTGGACAAGATCTCCTCCGATCTGCGCGGCGATCCCGCAAGCGCGCTTCTGGAAGTGCTCGATCCCGAACAGAACGCCACCTTCCGCGACCGCTATCTGGAAGTTCCATACGATCTCTCCAAGGTCATGTTCATTGCCACGGCAAACACGCTGGACACCATTCCCGGCCCCCTGCGCGACCGAATGGAGATCATCGAACTCTCCGGCTATACGCCCGATGAAAAGGAGGAGATCGCTAAGCGCTATCTCGTGCCCAAAAAGCGCAGGGAAAACGGGCTCAGGGAAGAGCAGCTCCGCGTTACGGACGGCGCGCTTGCGGCGATCATCGACGGGTACACGATGGAGGCGGGCGTGCGTTCGCTGGAGCGCGCCATCGGCACGGTTTGCAGAAAGGCGGCGGTGCGCATCGCCAAGGGCGAGTCGGAAAATATCACCGTCACAAAGCTCAATCTTGAAAAATTCCTCGGCGCGAAGCGCTTTCTGCACGAGGATGAGATGCGCGAGGAGGACGAGGTCGGCGCGGCGACGGGACTTGCATGGACGGCGGTCGGCGGCATGCCGCTCACCATCGAAGTTTCCGCCATGCAGGGCAAGGGCGATATCCTCCTGACCGGAAAACTGGGCGACGTCATGAAGGAATCTGCACGCGCGGCCATCAGCTATATCCGCGCGCATGCGGAAAAATACGGGATCTCGGACGAAGCGTTCGAGCACAAGGATATCCACATTCACGTTCCCGAGGGCGCAACGCCCAAGGACGGGCCGTCGGCCGGCATCACAATGGCAACGGCGATTCTGTCGGCGTTCACGGGTCAGCCCGTCCGGCGCGACGTCGCCATGACGGGCGAGATCACGCTGCGCGGCAAGGTGCTGCCCATCGGCGGACTCAAAGAAAAGGCGCTTGCGGCGAACCGCATCGGCATTCACGACATCATCATTCCCGAAGAGAATAAAAAGGACGTGGAGGAGATCCCGGAGAACGTGCGCAGACATCTCAACTTCATCTGCGTGAGCGACGTCGATCAGGTGTTCCGGAATGCCGTCACGGGGATTCACTATGCAGGTTAAAAACGCAAAATTTCTGACGAGCGCGGCGCGGGTGGAGCAGTTTCTCCGCCCGCAAAAGCCCATGATCGCCGTATGCGGCAAGTCGAACGCGGGAAAGAGCACGCTCATCAATCTGCTTGCAGGGCAAAAGAACCTCGCCAAGACGAGCGCCGCGCCCGGCAGGACGCGCCTTGTCAACTACTTTGATTTCGGGGAGTTCTGGCTTGCCGATCTTCCGGGATACGGCTATGCCGCCGTATCCAAGGCGGAACAGGCAAAGTGGGCCAAGACGCTGGAAGCCTTCTTTGCCAGAAAGGAGGACGTGCGCCACGTCTTTCTGCTGTCCGATATCCGCCGCGATCCGTCTGCGGACGACGTGCAGATGGTGACCTTTCTTGTCTATCACGGCATTCCGTTCACCGTGATCGCGACCAAGAGCGACAAACTTTCGCGCATGAAGGTCAAAGAGCGCGTGCGCGCCGTCTCCAATGCGTTCGGACTGGGGGCGGACAACGTGATCGCCGTCTCCGGAACAACGGGCGCGGGGAAAGATGCGCTCCTTTCCCGCATCGGGCAGATCGTTTCGGCAGATGCCGTCCCGATCGAAGAAGACGACTTGCGGCCGGACTGACGTCTGACCGGGGCGCAAAGAATTCTTTTATTTGTCGGAATTCTTTCTTACATGTAGGGGACGGATATACGGAATAAAACATGCGCGGCGGCACCGTCCGGTGCCGCCGCGCATGCCGTTCCCGATCCTATGTTCCGTAGATGAAATCGTAAAAGATTACTCATTTTGCAAAGAGGGGGTTAGAACGCCGATCCATCAAAAATTGTGTCAAATTCGGTGTAAAATCGCTTGCGCTCGCGTGCCGTTCTGTGGTAAAATAGCAGAGCTGTAAGTACGCACCCGCGGATGTGCCGCCCTCCGTGTCCGTAAATTCTTTTCATGCGGATAACGGGCGGATCCAACACGAAGCGGGGAGGGAAAACGGAGGAAATTATGGCAGTCATCACCATGAAACAGCTTCTCGAAGCGGGCGTCCATTTCGGACACCAGACGAGAAAGTGGAACCCGAAGATGAAGAAGTACATCTTCGCAGCCCGTCACGACATTCACATCATCGACCTTGAAATGACGGCGAAGCTCATCGAAGAGGCGTATGCATTCGTCGTCGATCTCGTGAAGTCGGGCAAGAGCATCCTGTTCGTCGGCACCAAGCGCCAGGCGCAGGACGCCATCAAGGAAGAGGCTGAACGCTGCGGACAGTTCTATGTCAACTCCCGCTGGCTGGGCGGCACGCTCACCAACTTCAAGACCATCCGCTCCAGGATCGACTATCTTGAAAAGCTCGAGCGCATGGAGGCTTCCGGCGAGTTCGAGCTGCTTCCCAAGAAGGAAGTCCTCGGCCTGAAGAAGGAGATGGACAAACTGCAGGAGAATCTGGGCGGCATCAAGAGCATGCGCGGCATGCCCGGCGCGCTCTTCATCGTCGATCCCCACAACGAGGACATTGCGGTCGCCGAAGCGCGCAAACTGCATATCCCGATCATCGCGATCACGGATACCAACTGCGATCCCGATCTGATCGACTATGTGATCCCCGGCAACGACGACGCGATCCGTGCGATCAAGCTCATCTCGTCCGTCATTGCAAACGCGGTGATCGAGGCAAACCAGGGCGAGACGCCCGTGATGGAGCAGGCTGCGGCGGAAGTTCCCGCTGAGCCCAAGGACATCGAAGAAGTCGTTGCGGCGGAAGCGCCCGCGGCGGAGTAATCCGGGAAAGGAGCATAAAGAGTATGGCAGAATTCACGGCAAAAGACGTTATGAAACTGCGTGAGCAGACGGGCGCCGGCATGATGGACTGCAAGCGCGCGCTGGTCGACGCGGACGGCGACATGGAAAAGGCGGCGGATCTTCTCCGCGAGCGCGGCATCGCAAAGGCGGCAAAGCGCGCCTCCAAGATCGCGGCCGAGGGCATCGTCTATGCCCTTGTCGAAGGCAAGGTCGGCGTTCTGGTGGAAGTCAACTGCGAGTCCGACTTCGTTGCCAAGGGCGACAAATTCAAGGAACTCGTGAACGCGGTCGCAAAGCAGATCGCGGCGATCAAGCCCGCAACGGTGGAAGAGCTGCTTGCAAGCGATATGGGCGGCAAGACCGTCGAAACGTACGTGCAGGAGCAGATCGCCGTCATCGGCGAAAAGATCTCCGTGCGCCGCTTCACGGTGTATGAGTCGGAAGGTTTCGTCGAGACGTACATTCACATGGGCGGCACGATGGGCGTCATGCTCGACTTCGCGGGCGAGGCGACCGAGCAGGCAAAGGCGGTCGCGCACGACGTCGCGCTGCACGTTGCGTTCGCAAAGCCCCAGTATATGACGGCGGCCGAAGTTTCGCAGGATACGCTCGACAAGGAAAAGGCGATCCTCACGCAGGAAGTCATGAACGAGGGCAAGCCTGCAAATATCGCCGAAAAGATCGTCATGGGTAAGATCAAGAAGTTCTATGAAGAGAACTGCCTCATGGATCAGAAATTCGTCAAGGACGACAAGATGACGATCGCACAGCTGCTTGCAACCGCCGGCGGCGCAAGCCTGAAGCGCTTCTGCTTCTTCGTGCGCGGCGAAGGCCTCGAAAAGAAGAGCGAAGATCTCTCCGAGGAAGTCGCCAAGCAGGTCGAGGCAATGAAAAAGTAACAGACGCTGAAAATCCCGGGCATCGGCCCGGGATTTTTTATGCAAAAACCCTGTGGATACGCCCAAAAAGAGGCCGCGGGGTCTTTCTTTTCCGGAAAATAGTAATTTCCGGAAATTTTTTTTGCAAAAGGGTACACAGACGGCTGAAAATATGGTATGATGTAGTATCGCTATGCCGAGGAGGGAAAAATGGACAAGCGCAAGACTTGCAAAGAATTGCTCTGCCCCAGGATCGACGCCGACAAGGCGTGGTATCTTGCGCTCCTCGACGCGGACGCGCAGCGCGCCTATGAGGAGGAACACCTCGGCGCGGTGCTCAGAATGCTCAAGCTGGTCCATATCCTGCGCTACCGCAGGCGGATCGCCGCCGCGAAAGAGGAGATTGCCCAAATTCGTGCCAGCGAAAATTACGGCGCGGAGGATTTCCGCGCCATTCAGGAAAAGAACGCCGAGATCGCATCGCTCCGCAAAAAGATCGACGAATACCGGCCCTTCTTTTCAGAGCCCTATTTCGCCCGCATGGACGTCGTGGACGACCGGGAGGGATATAACAGCTACTACATCGGCAAACACGGCGACGTCAATCTCGAGATCGTGGACTGGCGCGCGCCGCTCGCGGTCCGGTATTACCAGAAGAGCCGCGTGACGTTTACGATCAATGAATATGAATACCGGACAGTGCTCCGCAGGGCGCTTTCGGTCAGAAACGGAAAACTTCTGGATTTCCGCAACGAGTATCTGTCCGTGGGGGATGTGCTCACGCCGGAGGAGATCGGGGGACGGGACGAAGAGATCTTGTTCGATCCCTATCTGCGCGACATTATCCGCAGCCGCAAGGACGATGTGAAGGTGCGCGACATTATCCGCACCATTCAGGAAAAGCAGTTCGATATCATCACCCGCCCCGAACGGGAAAGTTTCGTCCTGCAGGGGTGCGCAGGCAGCGGCAAGACGATGATCATGCTGCACCGGCTGAGCTATCTCATGTACAACAATGAGAGCCTCCGCCCCGGGGACGTGCTCGTCATCACGCCCTCCGCCAGCTTCAACGCGTTTATCGATGAACTTTCGCAGATGCTGGAGCTCGAACGGGTGCGGACGACGACGCTGACGGAGTATTATTTCCGTGCGCTCTCGGGCGAAGGGATCGACCTGAAATCGCATCTTGTCTCCGAGCGGGAAAAGGCGGAATATCTCTCCTATCTGTATTCGCCGCGCTTTACCGAAACGACCGCCGCACGGGTCGGCAAACTCTATCGGGAAATTTACGGCCTGTTCGCGGGCGAGGAGTGCCGCGAAGTTTCGCGGACGGTCCTCGACGACTGCAAAAAGCGGCAGGAAAAGTTCGTGCGCGTCAAGAATGCGTCCGTGCGCGTGCGCCGCGCCGTGCTCGGGGAGCTGAAGGAGAACAAAGAGGGCGGATTCTATTTCACAAAGCCTTTCCGCACCATGATGAACGCCTTTGTGCAGGCGGAGGATTTCCTTCGCTTCGTGCTGGACGAACCGGAGCGCACGCCCGATTACTTCTTCCGTCAGTTCTGCGAATTCTATCACTGCGCCCACATGATCGCGGCGGGCGGGGAGAAGATCTTCCGCCGTGCGGACGAGGATCTCGTCTCCCTGACGGAGACGATCGACAAGGAGATCGCCGATCTCAGGCGGTACCGTCAGAAGCGCGGAACGGTGGAGGTGCTCACCTATGCCGACCGCATTGCCCGGCGCGAGGAGCTTCTGGAAGAGACGCGGAAGATCCGTTCCGTGATCGCGGAAATGGCTTCGGGACTGGAGCTGTTCGGCGAATTTTTCCAGGTCCTGCGGCAGTCGCACAGCTGCGCGGAACTCGGAAAATGCACAAACGGTGCGGACATTGCGCGCTGGTTGTACCGCGAGACGGTCAGAAAGGACAAGGCCAAGTACGATATGAAGGGGGTGTATGCCTCGGACGGCTACGCGCTGTGCAGCGTGCTGACGGCGGCCGGGCGGCGGCTGCTTCCCCGCTACGGACTTGTGTTTGTGGACGAAGGGCAGGATATTTCGGAGGGAGAGTACGCGCTGCTGAAAACCATTCATTCGGGCGCCGCGTTCAATGTGTTCGGCGACCTCAAACAGAACATCACGCCCTGGCGCGGCATGAAGAGCTGGCAGCCCCTCGGCGAAAACATCTATACCCTCGACCAGAACTACCGCAACACCAATGAGATCGTGGCATATGTCTCCGAAGTGCTCGACGCGGACATGAAGCCCATCGGACTGGAGGGCGCGCCCGTGGAACGGCTGCGCATGCGTCAGCTCGCCGCATTCTTCCGCGAAAAACAGGGACTGAAAGCGGTGATCGCCAGGGAGGAATACCTTCCGCTGTTCGAGCGCAGGGGATTCCGGAGGCTCGCTGCGGACGGCTCGTTCAGCCGCACGTCGGTCAATGTCATGAGCGTGTTTGAAAGCAAGGGGCTGGAGTTTTCCGCCGTTGCCGTCTATGACAGGGACATGACGGAAAACGAAAAATATATCGCCTGCACGCGCGCGCTGCGCGAGCTCGCCATCGTGGAGGAAGAATCGTGAAGGACATCTTTTTGCTTGACGTGGACGACACTCTGCTGGACTTTCATCGTGCGGAGCGGGAACAGGTCGTCGCCACCCTCCGCGCCCACGGGATCGCGGCGGACGCGGACACGGCGGCGCGTTTTCACGTCATCAACGACGGGCTCTGGAAGGCGCTCGAACGGGGCGAGACGACGCGTGAACGGCTGGTGGTCGAGCGGTTTGAGATCCTGCTTGCCCAGCTGGGCGCAGAGGGAGATGCGCGCGCTCTATCGCAGGACTTTTTTGCGGGAATGCCGCAGCGGGCATATGCCATAGAGGGCGCGGCCGACTTTCTGCGGACGTTGTGTGCGCGCGGAAGGACATACGCCGTGACCAACGGGGCCAGGGCGCTGCAGCGCAGACGCATTGCGGCGGCCGGACTGTCCTCTTATTTTACCGATCTGTTCATTTCGGATGAGATCGGCCACACCAAGCCGTCGCAGGGGTATGTGGACTATGTGAAACAACACATTCCGGAGTTTGCGCCTGAACGTGCCGTGTATGTCGGCGACAGCCTGACTTCGGACATGGTATGTGCCGAGAGGCTGAACGTTGCGTTCATTCTCTGCCGCGCGGAGCGCCCTGCGGAATACACGGGACTTTTCGCAGAGAACTATCAGAAGATCCTTTCCGTCATCGGAACGCTCTGAACAGACTTTGTTCAGGGCATTTTTTTGGCGAAACAAATCATTTCGCCGCGGGCGACGGACAATTTCGTTTCAGTTGCTTGACAAACCGGTGGGGGGGGGTGATATACTGTTTTGGAAAGATGTGTCGGTACACGGCATTTTGCCGGATCCGGCGGAGGGCAGACGATGGCGGACAACATCATAGAAGTGGAGCACCTTGAAAAATCATACGCCGGGATCCGGGCGGTGTGCGATGTCTCCTTTGCCGTGGAAAAGGGAAAGATGTTCTCTTTCCTCGGCGTGAACGGCGCCGGGAAGAGTACAACGGTCAACATTCTTTGTACGCTTCTGCAAAAAGACGCCGGCAGTGTGCGCGTGGGGGGATATGATCTCGATGCGCAGCCGAACCATATCAGGCCCCTTCTGGGGGTCGTCTTTCAGGGGAGCCTTCTGGACGATCTGCTCACGGTGCGGGAAAATCTCACCGTCCGGGCAGCGTGTTACGGGATTCGGGGGAAGCAATGGAAGGAGCGCCTTGCCCGGCTGGACGAGCTGCTCTGCCTGAAAGATCTGCTGGACAGACCTTTCGGAAAGCTCTCCGGCGGCCAGCGTCGGCGCGCGGATATCGCAAGGGGACTTGTGAACGAGCCGGAGCTGCTTTTTCTGGACGAGCCGACGACGGGCCTTGACCCTCAGACGCGCAGGGCGGTCTGGGAAACCGTGGAGCGTCTGCGCCGCGAGACGGGCATGACCGTCTTTCTCACCACGCACTACATGGAGGAGGCAAACGCTTCCGACCGCGTGGTCATGATCGACGGGGGAAAACTGGTCGCCGACGGTACGCCTGCACAGCTCAAAAACAGATATTCGCGCAATTATCTCTACCTGTACGGACATGCGGACAGGCAGGCGCTTGAAGGGACGGGGATCATGTTTGAGGAGGCGGGCGGCGGCCTTCGGGCGTCGATGAGCGCGCAGGAGGCGCAGGCATTCCTTTCGCGCTATCCGCAGCTTGTTTCCGATTTTGAATTTGTCAAGGGGGACATGGACGACGTGTTTCTTGCCGTTACGGGGAAAAAACTGACGGAAGGCGGTGCGGAATGAACGGTTATGCGCTCTGGCTGCTCACCCGCCGCAATCTGAAGATCTTTCTCAAAGACAAGGCCAACGTCTTTTTTTCACTGCTTGCGCCTTTGATCGTGCTCGTGCTCTATGTGCTCTTTCTCGGCCGCATTCAGGAGGACGGGCTGCTTGCCGCGCTTGAAGAGATGGGCGTTGCGGGCGGCGAGGCGGAGATCTCGGCTTTTTGCAACAGCTGGATGCTGGCGGGCTCCATGTCGTGCGCCTGCATCACGGTGCCGCTGTGTGCCTGCGGGATCATGATCCAGGATCGTTCGCGCGGAATTTCGGCGGACCTCAGGGTCTCTCCCGTCGCCGGATGGGTGACGCCTGCGTCGTATTGTTGTTCCGTGGTTGCGGCCGGGCTCGCCATCGGCGCCATTGTGCTCGGTGTCTGTTTTATCTGGCTTGCGGCATCGGGAATGTGGCTTCTGTCCGTTGCCGACGTGTTCGGCTGTATCGGCGCGCTGGCGCTCTCCGTCGTCACGTCCTCCGCGCTGCTCGTGTTCATCGTCGGCTTTTTCCGCTCGCAGGGGGCGTTTACGGCGCTGAATATCATTTTGGGCACGGTCGTCGGATTTTTGATCGGTGCCTATATGCCCATCACCTATTTCCCCGATCCCGTGCAGACATTCACGTATTTTATTCCCGGAAGCTACACGGCGGGGTTGTTCCGGAATTTTATGATGCGCGGCGCGCTCGAAGCCATCTCGACCGGGCTGTCTCCCGTCTTTGCCGAGGGTCTGAGGACGGAATTTTCGCTCACGTTTGATTTCTTCGGGGCGGAAGTGGGGGTGGACGCCATGTTCATCGTGCTGGCATGCGTCGCTGTTTTGTTTGCAGGACTGAATGTGCTTGCCGCGTTTCTGCGCGGCAGACGAAAAGGATAAAGGAGTTCATATATGTTGTCAACGGAAACGCCGTTCTCCGATTTCGGGGAAGAGGTCGTGCGGGCGGAAAACCTGCGCAAGACGTTCACGCTGTCGCGCAAGCAGCAGCGGCTGGAACACACGGATTTTCCCCGCAAAGTTGCGGTGGACGGATTGTCTTTTTCCGCATACCGCGGAGAAATTTACGGGCTGCTCGGCCCCAACGGGGCGGGAAAAACCACGACGCTGCGCATTCTTTCAACGCTGATCAGGCCCGATTCGGGCGATGCGGCCGTGTGCGGGCATTCCGTCACGCGCGAACCGCAGAAGGTACGCGACACGATCGGGTTCATGACGAGCGAACTCAAACTTGAAAGTTTTTTCACGCCGTCCTATCTCTTTGACTTTTTCGGCGCGATGCACGGCGTGGAAAAGGGCGCGCTTGCGGAGCGGAAAAAGGAACTGTTTGCGCGCTTCGGGATCGATCGCTTTGCCGAAGTACGGGTGCGCGATCTCTCCACGGGCATGCTGCAGAAGGTGTCGCTGGTCATCTCCATCGTTCACGACCCGTCCGTCGTCATCTTTGACGAGCCAACCAACGGGCTGGACGTGCTCACCGCAAAGGTCGTGACGGACTTTTTGCTGGAACTCAAGGCCATGGGCAAGAGCATTCTGCTCTCCACGCATATTTTTTCGCTTGTCGAAAAGCTGTGCGACCGCGTCGGGATCATCATCGACGGCAAAATGGCGGCGGACGGAACGCTTGCGGACGTCTGCGGCGGAATGTCCATTGAGGAAAAATTCTTTGAGATCTACCGCGGCGTCAAGGGGGAAACGGTATGAAATTGCTTGCGCTCATGAAGAAGGAATTTTCGCGTTTCTTCGGCGACCCGAAACTGCTGATCACGATGATTTTGCCCGGCGTGCTCATCTATCTGATCTATACCATTATGGGATCTGCGATCTTCGGCGGCAGCGAAACGGCGCAGTATGATTTCAAAGTGTACGTCTCCGGCGAATCGCAGGCCGTGCAGCTCATCGACGATGCGGTCGGCAAGCAGGAGGGCTGGACGGCGGAGTTCGTCTACCTGCCCGCCGAGGACGCCGAAACGGTCGGGCAGGCGCAGGAGAAGGTACGCAATGGGGAGGCAGATGCCCTGCTCACGTTCAGCGAGGGCTTTGATGACGCTCTCGCGGGCGCTGCGGCGGGCGGCCCCGTGCCGACGGCCGATCTTTACTACAATTCGGAAAGCGACGCAAGCGCTGCGTTTGCTTCGCTTGCGGGCGGGATCCTCGATGCCTACGGCAGGACGTTCTCGTTCACGATGAGCGATTTCGCCGAGGCCGCGGACATCGCACGCGGCGTCATGGCGGGGCTGCTTCCCTTCCTGATCGTCGTCTTTATCTTTTCCTCGTGCATGTCCGTCACGCTCGAATCGGTGGCGGGGGAGAAGGAGCGCGGCACGCTTGCGACCATTCTCGTCACCAGTGCGCGGCGGTCGGACATTGCGCTCGGCAAGGTGCTCCCGCTCTCCTGCGTGTCGCTCATCGGCGCGGCGTCCAGCTTCCTGGGGGTGGTGCTGTCCCTTCCCACGCTCATGGGAATGTCTCTGGACGTGGCCGTTGCGGGGGTCGGCGCGCTCGGATATTTCTTCCTCTTCCTGCTCATCGTCTCGGTCGTTCCGCTCATCGTCTCGGCGATCGCTGCGGTCTCCACGCTCTCGCGGACGGTCAAGGAGGCTTCGGGCTATACGGGCATGCTCATGATCCTGATGATGGTCTTTTCGCTTGTCTCTGCCTTTGTGCAGGGCATCGGCGGCTGGGTGGTCGCCGTTCCCGTCCTCAACGCCGTTGCGGCCATGCAGGGCGTGCTGACGGGCGCCATGGAAATCTGGAAGTGCCTTGTTTCGTTCGGGCTCAATCTCGTCTATACGGCGCTGCTCGTGTTCGTCATTGCCCGGCTGCTCTCCAGCGAGAGGGTCATGTTCGGGAAATAAGAGCGTCTTACCTGCGCAAAATGGCAGTTTTTCCGCAATTCTTCCCAAACCCTTTACAAATCCGGAGAAATATGGTATACTACAAAGGAACAAATTTGTGAAAGATCATACCGTTTGAAAGGAAGGGGGTCTCTATGCGCTGCCTGTATTGCAACTGTACGGAGAGTAAGGTCATCGACTCGCGCTCGGCTGACGACGAGCGCACCATCCGCCGCCGCCGTGAATGCATGGGCTGCGGGCGGCGTTTCACAACGTACGAGACGATCGAAGTCGCGCCCATTCTCGTCGTCAAGAATGACGGCACCCGCCAGGCGTTCGACCTGGGCAAGATCAAGCGCGGCGTCATCAAGGCATGCGAAAAGCGCCCGGTCCCCATTGAAAAGATCGATGCGCTCGCCGAGGACATCGCCAAACGCATCTATAATTCTATGGAACAGGAGATCTCCTCCAAAAAGATCGGCGAAATGGTCATGGAGGGGCTTCAGAAGCTGGACGAGGTGGCCTATGTGCGCTATGCCTCCGTGTACCGCTCGTTCAAAGACATCTCCTCGTTCATGAGCGAATTGCAGAAGATGATCGAAAAGAAAGAAGAGGACGACGGGAGCAAATGATCCGGAACGTCCGCGTCGGCGGGGTGCTCCTCGGCGGAGGGGAGATCCCCGTGCAGAGTATGACAACAACTAAGACGAGCGACGTGGAATCCAGCGTCGCTCAAATTCTTTCCCTGCGCAATGCGGGATGCGACATCGTGCGGGTGGCCGTTGCTGACGAAGAGGACGCGCGCGCGCTCCGCGCGATCCGCGCGCGGACGGACGTGCCCATCGTGGCGGACGTCCATTTTTCGGCGAAACTTGCCGTGCTTGCCGTGGAAAACGGCGCGGACAAACTGCGCATCAACCCCGGAAACATCGGCGGCGACCGGGAGATCGCATATGTCGCGGACTGCGTGAAGGCGCACGGGATCCCCGTGCGGGTGGGCGCAAACACGGGAAGCATCGAAAAGGAACATCTTGCGCGGTACGGAAGAAGCGCTGAAGCCCTCGTCGGGAGCGCGCTCGGAAACGTCGCCGTGCTGGAACGGCACGGGGTCGGCGATATCGTCATCTCCGTCAAGGCCTCCGATGTTCCGCTCACGGTGGAAGCATACACGTTCCTGCGCAGGCAGTGCGACTATCCGCTCCATCTCGGCGTGACCGAGGCGGGGACCAAAGATGCGGGCATCGTCAAGAGCAGCGTCGGGATCGGCGCCCTGCTGCTCGCGGGGATCGGCGAAACCATCCGTGTCTCCCTCTCGGCGGATCCCGTTGAAGAGGTGTACGCCGGGCATGCCATTCTGCGCGCCTGCGGACTGGAACACGACTATGTGGAGGTCGTCGCCTGTCCCACCTGCGGCCGGTGCCGCTATGACTGCGTGGGGCTCGCCGCGCGCGTCGAAGCGCGCGTGCGCACGGTGAAGAAGAAACTCAAAGTCGCCGTCATGGGCTGTGTCGTCAACGGGCCCGGCGAAGCCCGCGGGTGCGACCTGGGCATTGCGGGCGGCGAAAAGTATTGTATTATCATGCAGAAAGGAAGAGCGGACGAGCGCGTGAACACGGAGGACGCGGAGCGCGTCTTTTTCGAGCGGCTCGGAGAACTGATCGGATGAAGAGCAAACAATACCTGGAAGAGATACGGAAGGCCCCGGGGCTGAAGCGCGCCGTGCTCCGTAAGATCGAAGTTGCCGGAAAGACGGCGACGTTTTTTCTTGTGACGGATGTGACTTATTCGCCCGAGGACGTCGAATATGCCCGCGGCGTTTCGCAAAAGTATGTCCCCGCCGGATTTACCGCGCAGGTGCGCACGCTCAAATCGGTGCCGGACGAGGCGGGGATCCGCCGCGCGGTCGCGGATATTCTGAAGAACCGTTTCCCTGCGGTCGCGGCGTTCGTCGACCCCGACGACATCGCCGTCGCCGTGGACGAGGGCGGCGGCAGGTTCTTTATCGGGGTCGGACAGCTGGAGCGGGAGCGCATGCTCGGCGACGGGATCCTGGACGCCGTGAGTGCGGAACTTTCGCGCACGTTCTGCGGGACGTGGTTCGGCGAAGTCCGTTTTGTCGAAAAGGAGCGCGGCGAGATCGAACACGCCGCGCCGCCGGAAGCGGAGTACGTTGCCGCGCCGCGCGTCTTTGCGATCGAGGGATATGAGCCCATCGACGGAGCCAAGCCGTCCGTTGCCGTCTACCTGGCCGATCTCGTCAAGGAAATGCAAAACATTACCGTGTGCGGCGCGATCTCGTACATCGAGGAGCGTGCGACCAAGACCGGAAAACCCTATTTTTCGCTGACGATCGCCGACGCCACGGGCCAGCTCAGATGTTCCTATTTTTCCAAAAAGGCGACGGTGGAAAAGGTGCGCGGCCTCAGACAGGGGGACAGCGTTTGTCTGACGGGTGACCACGAGCTGTATAACGGCGGGCTGTCCTTCCGCGCCAAGCAGATCGATCTGGGGCATGCGCCGGATGGATTCGTACCGGAGGAGCGCCCCTCGCGCCCCGTTCCCGCGCAGTACCGCACCGTGTTCCCCGCGCCGGTCACCGATTTTGTGCAGGGCACCCTGTTCACCGGAAAGCCGCTTCCCGAAGTCGTCTGCAAACAGGACTTCGTCGTGTTCGACCTTGAGACGACGGGACTCAACAACACGCCCGCGACGGGTTCCATGGACCGCATCATCGAGTTGGGCGCGGTCAAGATCCGCGGCGGGAACATCGTCGAAAAGTTCTCCACATTCGTCGCCTGCCCCGTGCGGCTTTCAGAAGAGATCGTCAAAATTACGGGGATCACCGACGATATGCTCGTCGGCGCGCCCGAAGTGGGGGACGTGCTTGCGGACTTTTACAAGTTTGCGGCGGGGTGCTCGCTCGTGGGGCACAACGTGCAGTTCGACTACAAGTTTATCCGCTATTACGGCGAAAAAGAGGGGTTTCTCTTTGATCAGAAACAATACGATACGATGGTGATGTCGCAGCGTACCCTCCGGCTGCCGCACAACCGTCTGAACGACGTTGCGGACTATTTCGGCTTTACCTTTCACCACCACCGCGCTTTCGACGATGCGTTCGTCACGGCCAAAGTGTTCCTCGAACTGGCGCGGCTCGCGCAGAAGCTCGATTAAACGGAAAAATTTTCCGCGGAAATGCTTGCATTTTTCCGTGCAACGTGGTAAACTAAGTATGATCTTAATCTGAAGTATGGATTGAGAGCGGGTATCCGCTCTCATTCTTTGTATTCAGGCAGGATATGCGGCGCATCTCATTGTCGCCATTGTGCGGACTTGTCGGAGATTGTTTATGAATGTAAAACCTATGCGGGAAGTGGAAGAGTACCTTGCGCCCGTCGCGCAGTCGGTGGGGGCGGAGCTTGTGGAGGCGGTCTGGAACAATCGCGACCGCTCTCTGACGCTGGTCATCGACGCGCCCGGCGGCGTCGATCTGAACCTTTGCGAAAAGTTCCACCGTGCGGCAGACGTCGCGCTGGACGAACTCGATCCGACTTACGGCGCGGCCTATACGCTGAACTGTTCTTCGCCGGGGCTTGACCGTCCTTTCAAAACGGAGCGCGATTTTGCGCGGCATATCGGCGAAAAAATCGAAGTGCATCTCTACGCGCCCTTTGCGGGGGCGAAGTATCACGAAGGGACGCTCTCCGCGTTTGAAGACGGCGCTGTCGTTCTGCAAACGGCAAAGGGCGAACTGCGAATCCCGTTTGACAAGACTTCCAAGGTCTGTCTGCTCATTGAAGTGTAACGCCTGCGGGCGACAGGATAAAATCGAAGGAGATAACTATGATCAACAAGGATTTCTTTGCGGCGCTCGCCGACCTTGAGCGCGAAAAGGGCATCAGCGAAGAGACGTTCGTCGAAGCGCTCGAGACGGCGCTTGCTTCCGCCTATAAAAAGCAGTATATCGGCGAGGGGGGCAATGTTGAGGTCAAGCTCAATCCCGAAAAGGGAACGATCCGCTTTTTCCTCAAACGCACCGTCTCCGATGCGGAAGAGCTTGCCGACGGCGAGATCTCTCTGGAAGAGGCGCAGGAGATCAAAAAGAGCGCGAAGCCGGGCGACGTCCTGACCGATGAGTTCACGCCCAAGGATTTCACGCGCATCGCGGCGCAGACGGCGAAGCAGGTCATTCTGCAGAAGATCCACGAGACGGAGCGCGACAACACGCTCTCCGAATTTTCGGACAAAGAGGGCGAGCTCATGAGCGGCCTCGTGCGCAAAGTGGACGCGCGCAACGTGTATGTGGAGCTGGGGAAGGGCCAGATCGAGGGGCTGATGCTCCCGCAGGATCAGGTCCCCGGCGAAAAATATCTTGCGGGAGACCGTATCAAGGTCTATGTCAAGCGGGTGAAGAGCGGCGGCAGAAACGCGCAGGTGCTCGTCTCCCGTGCGGCGCCCGGCCTTGTCAAGCGCCTGTTTGAAGAGGAAGTCCCCGAGATCAAGGCGGGCACCGTCGTCGTCAAGGGCATCTCCCGCGAGCCGGGACACCGCACCAAGATGGCGATCGCGTCCGAAGATCCGCGCATCGATGCAGTTGGCGCATGCGTCGGCAACAAGGGCGCGCGCGTCAACGCAGTCGTCACCGAGCTCGGCGGCGAAAAGATCGATATCATTCTCTGGAGCGAAAATCCGCTCGAATTCATCGCCAAGGCGCTCTCGCCTGCAACGGTGCTCTCCGTCACGCAGATGGGCGAAAAGTCCGCCGTTGCCGTCGTTCCCGACGACAAACTTTCGCTCGCCATCGGAAGAGACGGTCAGAACGCGCGCCTTGCAGCGCGCCTCACGGGCTGGAAGATCGACGTCAAGAGCGAATCGGCGGCGGCAAAACTCAATCTGGAAGCGGCCGCGGAGGCTCCGTCCACGGAGGAATAAATGTCCGCACAGAAAAAGATCCCCATGCGTACGTGCATCGCATGCCGCGAGGAAAAGCCCAAAAAGGAGATGCTGCGCGTCGTAAAAAATGCCGCGGGTGAAATCAGGCTGGATTTTTCCGGGAAACTTCCGGGGCGCGGCGCGTATGTATGCGGCAGCGAAGCGTGCATCAAAAAACTGAAAAAGTACCGTCTTCTGAACAAGGCGTTTTCCTCGGAGGTCGCCCCTGACGTGTACGATGCGATCGAGGAGGAATTCCTGCGTGCAAAGTAAGGCGGAGACCTATCTCGGGTTCTGCAGGCGCGCGGGGAAACTGACGCTCGGCGTGAACGCGGCGCGGGCGACGCGCGAGCGGGTCTACCTGCTCGTCGTCGATCGTTCGGCGTCTGCAAATTGTATCAAAGACGTTGAAAAACTTGCGCGGAAGTTTTCCTGCCCCGTTGTCCGGATCGATGATCTTGCGTCGGTCGTCGGCAAAGAGGCATGCAAGGTCGCGGCGGTGCGGGAAGAACATCTTGCCGCCGCGCTCGAACGGGAATTGAAAGAGTAAGGGAATATCGGAGTGCGGACGCGGCGCAAGGCCTGCGTGCCGACATCGGAGGAGACATGGCATACGAAAATATTGAAAAATTGGGTTCGCTGCTCAAAGATGAGCGCGGCGCAGCACTGAATAAGTCCATTGCCGCGGGCGAAAAACAGCTTACCGAGCTTCTGAAAAAGCTCGGCGAGCTGGAGACGGCTGCCGCCGCCCGCCGCGCGGAGGAAGAGGCGCGCAGAAAAGAAGAGGAAGCGCGCGCCGCGGCAGAAGCCGCGGCGGCGGAAGAGGCCGCCCGTGCCGCGCAGAAGGCGAAAGAGGAAGCGGAAAAGGCGGCGCAGGCCGCTCCCGTGCAAAAGCCCGAGCCGGCGCCCGTTCCCGCTCCGGCGCCCGCCCCTGCCCCGGCTCCCGCGCCGACGGCGGAGAAAAAACCGGAGCCCGCGCCCGCACAAAAACCCGCGGCGCAGAAAAACGCTCAGCGTCCCGAACGCCAGAACGCGCAGCCGCGCCCGGACAACGCAAGGCCCGAGCGGCCCACTTACCGTCCCGCGGCGGACGGAAGGGGGCCCCGTCCCACCTATGCGCCTTCCGCCCCGCGCGGAGCACAGGGAGCGCAGGGGACACAGCAGCGGCCTCCCTATCAGGGGAACCGTCCGCAGACGCCCCGTCCCGCCGCAGGCGCAAGGCCCGCTCCCGCGCGGCCCGTCGCGCCTCCTCCCGCACCCGTCCGCCGCGACGCGCCCAAGAAGTTTGAAAAGACGTACGTCGAGGCGCGCCGTCCCGCCAACAAGCGCGATCTTCAGCGCCGGCAGGGGGCAAGCATCGGGGACTTCGACGAGGACAAGAGCGGTTACCGCAAGGCGCGCTTCGGCAAAAAGGCCGTGCGGAAAGAGACGCAGACCATCAAGATCGACCATGCCGTCGTCACCAGCAAGGAGATCCCCATCAAGGTGCTCTCCGAAAAACTGGGCATTTCGGCGGTGGAGATCACCAAACGCCTCTTCAAAGAGGGCGTGATGAAGACGGTCAACGAATCGGTGGACTACGACAACGCCGCCTTTATCGCCCTCGAGCTCGGCATCGACCTCGAATATAAGCCGGAGGAAACGGCGGAGGACGCGCTTCTGAAACTTCACGGCGACGCATCTTCCGACGAAAATCTTATTCCCCGTGCGCCCGTCGTCACGGTCATGGGACACGTCGACCACGGCAAGACCTCTCTTCTGGACGCCATCCGCAAGACCAACGTCACGGAGGGCGAAGCGGGCGGGATCACGCAGAGCATCGGCGCCTATACCGTCACGTTCGGCGAGGGAAAGAAAGTGACGTTCATCGATACGCCCGGACATGCGGCCTTTACGGCAATGCGTGCGCGCGGCGCGCAGGTGACCGATATCGTCGTGCTCGTCGTCGCGGCGGACGACGGCATCATGCCGCAGACGGTGGAGGCGATCAACCACGCAAAGGCGGCAGACGTGCCCATCATCGTGGCGCTCAACAAGATGGATAAGCCCCATGTCGAACCCGACAGGGTCAAACAGGAGCTGATGAAATACGATCTCGTTCCCGAGGAATGGGGCGGCGACGTCATCGTCGAGCCCGTTTCCGCCAAGACGGGAATGGGGATCGAGAAACTTCTTGAGGACATCGACCTCATTGCCGAGATGCGCGAGCTCCGGGCCAATCCGGACAGAAGGGCCAAGGGCGTCGTCATCGAGGCCAAGCTGGACAAGGGCAAGGGCCCCATGGCGAGCGTGCTCGTGCAGAACGGTACGCTTCACACGGGCGACAACATCGTCTCCGGCACGACGGTCGGGCGCGTGCGCGCCATGATCGACGACAAGGGCAGAACGGTCAAGGAGGCCGGCCCGTCCACGGCGGTGTCCGTGCTCGGCCTTGAGGACGTGCCCAACGCGGGCGACGCGGTGTTCGCCGTCGAGGCAAACCTGATGAAGCAGGTGCAGGAGGAACGCCGCAACAAGCAGCGCGAATCCATGATCCACGAGACGACGAAGGTCTCCCTCGACGACATCTTCCGCCAGGCGGAGGAGGGCAGCCTCAAAGATCTCAAAGTGATCGTCAAGGCGGACGTGCAGGGCAGCGTGGAGGCGGTCAAAAGCTCGCTCGAAAAGCTGTCCAACGAGGAAGTGCGCGTCAAAGTCATTCATGCCGCGGCCGGCGCCATCACGGAAAGCGACGTCTCGCTTGCGGATTCCGCGAATGCCGTCATCATCGGCTTCAACGTGCGCCCGGACACCAAGGCCAAGACGCTTGCCGAGCGCAGCCATGTGGACGTGCGCATGTACCGCATCATCTATGAGCTTCTCGACGACATGGAAGCGGCGCTCAAGGGCATGCTCTCCCCCAAGTACAAGGAAAATTACATGGGCAAGGCGGAAGTGCGCCAGACGTTCAACATCACGGGCGTCGGCACGGTCGCGGGCTGCCTTGTCACGGAAGGGCGGCTCGTGCGCGGCGGAAAACTGCGCATCTACCGCGACAACGTGATGATCGTCGAAGGCAACGTCAAACAGCTCAAACACTATAAGGACGACGTGAAAGAGGCCGCCGCCGGCACGGAGTGCGGCTGCGCGATCGAAAACTTCAACGACATCAAGGTGGGTGACTTCATCGAGTGCTATGTGATCGAGGAGATCAGAAACTGAGCCGGGTTACGGCCCTGCCGTCCGCTGTCTCTTTGGTCACAGAGGATATCTCACCCAAGCAATCTGCGTGAGGAGGTGTTTTTATGTCAAGACGTACCGACCGTGTGGACGGAGAACTTCAGCGCGAGATCGCCGCGATCATTGCGGGGGAACTCAAAAACAGGGAACCCGGGCTCAAGGGACTGATCAGCGTGACGGAAGTGGACGCCGCACCCGATTTCAAAACGGCAAAAGTATATGTCAGCATCTATGCTGTGAGCGACGAGCAGAAAAAGGCCTCGTTTGCGATCCTCAGGGAAAACGCGGGACTCATCCGCCATGAACTGGCCGGAGTCATGCGCATGCGCACCGTTCCCGCTCTCACCTTTCTGGAGGACAGGAGCATGGCGTACGGTTCGCACATGGACGAGGTGTTTGCCTCGCTGCACAGCGACAAGGATCAGGAAAAGTGAACACGTTATCGGAAATTGCAGAAATTCTGAAGCGTCAGAAAAGCGCGGTGATATTTACGCATATGCGCCCCGACGGCGACACGCTCGGGAGCGCGATGGCGCTGTCCCGCGCTCTTTTTATGCTGAAGATCAGAAACGAAGTCGTCAACGAGGGGGAGATCCCGGAAAAGTTTCTCTTCCTTGACGGCATGCGCGGGATCCGCCGCGAACCTTCCATGACGGACGCGGACGCCTATATCTGCGTGGATTCGAGCGACGAGGCCCGCCTGGGGGCGGCGCAGACCGCGTTTCTTGCAGGGGCACGCAAGGGGAAAGTGACCGTCAACATCGACCATCATGTTTCCAACACGCGCTTTTGCAGATATAATTTTGTCCGTCCGCGCGCAAGCAACTGCGAAAACATCGCCGAGCTCATTTCGCTCCTCGGCGTCAGGCCCGATGCGGTCATGGCGGGCTATCTGCTGACGGGCATGATCACCGATTCGGGCGCGTTTTCGCACGGGGACGTCAACGGCGACACCTTCCGTGCGGCGGCATATGCCGCCGATGCGGGCGCCGACGTCGGAAAGATCACCTACGAGGTGTTCAAAAAACAGTCCAAGGCGCGGGCAAAACTGTATGCGGAGGTCATCTCCCGGCTGCGCTACGATCTGGACGACCGCTTTGCCGTCGCGCTCGTCACGCGGGCTCAGCTGGAAAAGTACGGCCTGAAACAGGACGCGACGGAGGGGATCGTCGATTTCGCGCTGAGCGTGGAGCCGGTAGAGGTGAGTGCCTGCCTGCTGGAGACAAAGAAGGGCCAGTACAAGGCCTCGCTGCGCTCCAAGGGGACGGTCAACGTCAATGAGGTCGCCGGCACGTTCGGCGGCGGCGGACACGTGCTCGCTTCGGGCTGCATGTTCTTCGGGTCGTTTGAAGAGGCGTACGACAAGCTCCGCTATGCCGTTTTGCAGAGGCTGCCGCAATGACGGGATTCGTCAATGTGTTCAAGCCGGAGGGCATGAGCTCGGCGGCGGTCGTGAACCGGATCAAGTATCTTCTGAAAACGCCGTGCGGACACATGGGCACGCTTGATCCGCTCGCGTGCGGCGTGCTGCCCGTGGGCATCGGGAATGCGGCGCGGCTGTTCGATTACTTTCTCGCCAAGGAAAAGCGCTATTTCGCGCGCTTTGTGTTCGGGGCGACGACGGATACGCTCGACCGGGAAGGGGTGATTGTCCCGGGCGGACACATTCCGTCCGCGGAAGAGATCGGGGCGGCGCTTCCCGCATTTGTCGGCGAGATCGACCAGGTCCCGCCCAGGTACAGCGCGGTTTCGGTCAACGGCCGCCGCGGCTACGACCTCGCGCGCGGCGGAGCGGATTTTGAACTGCCCGCCAAAAAGGTCAGGATCCTGTCTTTTACGCTGGCCGGACAGACGGCGCCGTCGGAATTTGCGTTTGAGATCGTCTGCGGCGGGGGGACCTATATCCGTTCGCTTGCGCGCGATCTGGCCTCTGCGCTTGGGACCAAGGGCTACATGAGTTACCTCCGCCGCGATGCGAGCGGCGTATTCACCGCGGAGACGGCCGTCCCGTTCGAGACGCTGACGGCAAGCAATCTTCCGGATTGCGTGATCCCGACGGACAGTGTGCTGCCCTTCCCCGTGCTGGAAGGGGCGGACGCACGCATTTTTCACGGCGTCGGCGTGCCCGTACACTGTGCGGACGGGCAGTACAAGCTCTATCGCGACGGAACATTTTACGGCATTGCGCGCGTGGAAAACGGGATCGCGCGCGCGGAGAAGAAGTTATGCTGACCGTTCTGACCGGGAAAGAGACATTTCCGGAGCCGTGCGCGCTTTTACTGGGCGGTTTTGACGGCCTGCACAGGGGGCATGCCGCCCTTCTTGCAGCGGCGAAGGCGACGGGGCTGCCCGTCGGGCTGACCTCGATCGCGGGCGGAAAGCCGGGCGGCGAACTGTTCACTCTGCCCGAACGGCGTGTCGTCTTTGCGCGGGCGGGGATCGGGTTTGTCCTGGAATATCATTTTTCCGAGGCGTTTCGTGAGACGCCGCCCGAACAGTTTCTTGCGGAGCTGTTCGCGCGCGTGAATGCGCGGGCCGTCTTCTGCGGCGAGGACTTCCGCTTCGGAAGGGGCGCGGCGGGGACTCCGGAACTGCTGCAAAGCCTTGCGCCGTGTCCCGTTCACGTGCTCCCGCTGGAGGAATCGGGCGGGGAAAAGATCGCCACGTCGCGGATCAAGCGCAGCATTCTGAACGCGGACATGGCGGGGGCCGACGCCCTTCTGATGCAGCCATACTTCGTGCAGGGAGAGGTGGAGCACGGCCGCCATGTCGGGGGACCCGTGCTGGGGTTCCCGACGGTGAATCTCACCCTTCCGCCCGAAAAAGCGCATCCCGGGGAGGGCGTTTACGGCGGCTCGGCGGAGACGCCTGCGGGGACGTTCCCCGCCGTCATCAATTTCGGGGCGCGGCCCACGTTCGGTGTTCCGGAAAAGAAGGTCGAAGCCTATCTCGACGGCTTTTCGGGCGATCTGTACGGAAAGACGGTGCGCGTCGTGCCGACGCGGTTTTATCGTCCGACGCAGGCGTTTGCCTCGGCGGAAGAACTGAAGGCGCAGCTCAAAAAGGATATCGCGCGGCTGCGTATGAGTACGGAATGAGGAGAACGGTATGATCAAATTCGGACCGAGCGGAAATTCGGAAAGTTTCTATGCGGCCGGCTACGAGCACACGGAGGAGGCCGCCGCGTACGTCAGGGAGCTGGGGCTGGACTGCTTCGAGTATTCCTTCGGGCGCGGCGTGCGCATGAGCACGGAGAAGGCGCATTCGATCGGGGCGGCGTTCGGCAAAGAGGGGATCGAGATCTCCGTCCACGCGCCCTACTTTATCAACTTCGCCAATCCCGATGACGAGATGGCGGCAAAGTCCTTCGGCTATGTGCTGGACAGCGCAAAAATGGTCAGGGAGATGGGCGGAAAGCGCGTTGTGTTTCACCCCGCGGCCCAGGGCAAGGACGCCCGTGAAGTCGCCGTGATGCGCACGGAAGACCGCCTGAAAACGCTGCGCGATTACATCTACCTCAACGGCCTGCAGGACTGTATGTTCTGCCCCGAGACCATGGGGAAACTTGCGCAGATCGGGACGGTGGAGGAGATCGCGCGTTTCTGCCTTGTGGACGAGGTGTTCACCCCCTGCGTGGATTTCGGGCACGTCAACGCGCGGGAACAGGGCAGCCTGAGATCCAAGGAGGACTATCGCCGTCTTCTGGAGTTTCTCATTGACCGGCTCGGCTATGACAGAATGAAGCACTTCCACGTGCATTTTTCCAAGATCATGTACGGGGCGAAGGGGGAGATCAGACATCTCACGTTCGCGGACGAGGTGTACGGGCCGGAATTCGGGCCGCTCGCCGAGGTGCTCCGCGATCTTGCGCTGGAACCGTACATCGTCAGCGAGTCCAACGGAACGCAGGCAGAGGACGCGCTCGCCATGAAACGCATGTATCAGGCGGCGGAAAAAGCGGCCGCTTCTTGTGCGAAATGATTGACTTGACTGCCCCCTTTTGTTATAATAAAGTCATGGAAGAAGCAAAATTGCAGCATATTCTTGCGGAGAGCGGGGCAGACGCACTCTTTCTCGAGCAGGATTTTCTGCGCCGCTATGTAACGGGCTTTTATTCGACGGACGGCTATGCCGTGTGCGACAGGGCGGGCTGTTCCCTGTTTGCCGATCCGCGCTATTATGAGGCGGCGTACGCTCAGCTTGCCGGCAGTTTCGTCAAAGTGGAGGCAGGCGCGTTTGAAGCCGCCGTGGCCCGCGCTTCGGGCAGCAAAACGCTCGGAGTTCCGTTCCCGTTCATCAGCCGCGCCGCATGCGCGCGTCTGGAAGAACGCGGGTTCGTGCTCAAAGACTGCATGCCTGCGCTGAAAGAGGCGATGAAGGTCAAGACCGCCGAAGAGATCGGCCGGATCGCCCGTGCCTGCGACATTGCGGAGGAGGGGCTGCTTGCAACGCTTCCCCGCCTGAAAGAGGGCATGACGGAGCGCGAGGCTGCGGCAACGCTCGAATACGAAATGCGCATGCGGGGAGCGGACGGCACGTCCTTTGAAACGATCGTTGCGTTCGGCGCGGGGTCCAGTGTCCCGCACCACGAGACGGGCGACACAAAGCTGAAGTTCGGCGACGTCGTGCTCATCGATTACGGCTGTAAGGTGGAGGGGTATTGTTCGGACTGCACGCGCACTTTCCTCTTCGGCGACGACAAAAAGCACGGCGCTTTCAAAGAGCACTATGCGCTCGTGCTGAAAGCGCACGAACTCGTCAAGGAGAAAGTCGTCTCCGGCATGACGGGACGGGAGGCGGACGAGGTCGCCCGCGCCTGCTTCCGCGAACAGGGGCTGGATTCCTTCTTCACGCACTCTCTGGGACACGGGATCGGGCTTCAGATCCACGAATACCCCGTGCTCGCGCCGCGCAGCGAGGAGATCCTTGCGGACGGCATGGTGTTTTCGGACGAGCCCGGACTGTACTTTGCGGGCGAATACGGGATCCGCATCGAGGACAGCGTAACCTTACAGGACGGCAGGGTCGTCTCGTTCATGAAGAAGACCCCGCACGAACTGATCATTTTGTAAATAAAATCGTTGAATGACAAGGAGATAGATTTATGGCACAGATCATGGCAGGCGATATCCGCAAGGGCACCACGTTTGAGTACAAGAGCGGCGTCTATACGGTCACGGAGTTCCAGCACGTCAAACCCGGCAAGGGCGCGGCGTTCGTCCGCTGCACGCTGAAGAACGTGGTGACGGGACAGGTCCTTTCGGACGAGACGTTCAACCCCACCGCAAAGCTTGAGACGGCGCAGGTCGAGACCAAGAAGATGACCTATTCCTACACGGACGGCGAGTTCTACTACTTCATGGACGACGAATTCAACCTGACGCCCCTCAACTATTCCCAGGTCGAGGACGCGCTCCGCTATATCCGTGAAAACGACGTCGTTACCGTGAAATTCCTCTATGGCAACGCTTTCAGCGTTGAGCCGGAAAACTTCGTCGAGCTCAAAGTCGTCGAAGCGGAACCCGGCGTGCGCGGAAACACCGCGACCAACGTCACCAAGGCGGCAAAGGTGGAAACGGGCGCGACGTTCCAGGTCCCCATGTTCGTGGAAGAGGGCGACACGATCCGCATCGACACCCGCACGGGCGAGTATATGAGCCGCGTGTAATGAAATTTGTCGCACAGCGCGTGAGCCGGGCAAGGCTCACGGTGGATGCTGAGCCCGTATCCGAGATCGGACGCGGGCTTGTCGTCTATTTCGGGGTCAAGGCGGGAGACGTCGAACGGCAGGCGGAAAAATGCGCCGAAAAGATCGCGCGTCTGCGTGTGTTCGAGGACGATGCCGGAAAGATGAATCTGTCGGTGGCAGATGTGGGCGGGGAAGTGCTGTTTGTTTCCCAGTTCACCCTGTACGGCGACGCGCGGAAGGGGAACCGGCCCTCGTTTACCGAGGCGGAGCGACCCGAACGCGCCGATGCGCTCTACCTGTATGCCGCGGAACGGCTGCGGGCGCTCGGGATCCCCGTAAAGCTCGGCGTATTCGGCGCGCATATGGTCATCGAACAGGTCAACGACGGGCCTGTCACGATCATTTACGAGGCCACCTGAGCGCAGGCCGGGGCCTGCGCAAGTCAGGATCTTTGCGGGCGGAACCGCGGACAGGATCCAACGGACACACTTATGAAAATACAATATCTCGGTACGGGGGCGGCGGAAGGCGTCCCCGCGCTGTTCTGTAACTGCACATACTGCAAGCGGCTCCGCGAACGGATCGGGCGCGGCGAGGGCGGAAAGGAAGTCCGCACGCGCGCGCAGATCTTGCTCGACGGGGAACTTTCCATCGATTTTCCGCCCGACGCGTTTGCGCACATGGCGCGGTTCGGCGTCGATTTTTCGGCGGTGAAATACCTGCTCGTCACCCATTCGCACATGGATCATTTTTATGCGCACGATTTTATCCTGCGCGGATATAAATATGCCCATGAAATGACTGCGCCGCAGCTCACCGTGTTCGGAAACGCGGAAGTGTGCGAAGTCTTTGCGGAGTGCACCCGGCGCGAGATGAAGCCGGAAGTGGCCGGAACGATCTCGCTGCGGAAAGTGGGCGCATTTGAAGAGATCGCGTTCGGCGGCTGGAAGGCTTATTCGTTCCCGGCGCACCATACCTCCCGCGAGCCGCTTTTGTATCTGGTGGAAAAGGACGGGAAGCGCGTTCTGCACCTCACCGATACGGGCGTGCTCCCCGAAGAGAGCCTTTCTTTTCTGGCGTCTTTGCAGAAGCACATCGATCTCATCACGTTCGACTGTACGTTTTTGTGGGAAGCGGCCGATCCCGGGGCGCGGCACATGAATCTTGCAGAGGATATGCGCACGTTCGGGCGCCTTGCGGCCTGCGGCGTCGCGGACAGTACGACAAAAAAAGTCATCACGCACTTTTCGCACAACAGCGCGCCCTCGGAGGAGGCGCTCGCGCGTGCGCAGAAGGAATACGGCGTGATCGCCGCATATGACGGGCTGACGCTGGAGATCTGATCGCGGAGATCTGCCGTCGTCTGCAAGTTTTCGGAAGGAGGAGCGATACTGTCGTTATGGAAGAGACCCTGTATCTGAGCGATCTGGACGGCACACTGCTGCGGTCCGATCAGACGCTGAGCGCGCGTACCTGCGCGACGGTTGACCGCCTTGTCCGTGCGGGCGTACATTTTTCTTATGCGACGGCGCGTTCGATCGACACGGCCGCGCGCGTGACCAGGGGGATCGGGGTGGACATTCCCGTCATCGTGCACAACGGTGCGTTCATCGTTGACAGCGTGACCCGCCGCCCGCTGTGGTCTGCAAAATTCACGCCGGAAGAGGAAGAGGCGGTATATTCGGCGTTTCTGGAGCGCGGGCTGTTTCCGCTCACCTATGCCGTGATCGACGGCAAGAACCGCTTTTCCTATATCCGCGAAAAGTGCGGAAAGGCGCAATGGGAGTTTGTGCTCACCCGCATGGGGTACGAGGACGACCGCCGCGCAAGGGAAATTTTCTCTCCCGACGGGGCGCTGGACGGCGACGTGTATTACTTTGCCTGCATCGGAGACAGCGAACGCCAGCTTTCCCCCGTCTATGAGAGGCTGAAAGACCGTTTCCGCTGCATCTTTTCGCGCGATATCTACACGGACGCGCCCTGGCTGGAGATCCTCCCGCAGGGGGTGTCCAAGGCGACCGCCGCAGAAAAGCTCAGGGATCTGCTCGGCTGCAAGCGCATCGTCTGTTTCGGCGATGCGGTGAACGATCTTCCGATGTTTGAAGCCGCGGACGAAAAGTATGCCGTTGCCAATGCCGCGCCCGAACTCAAAAAACTTGCGACCGCGGTGATCGGCGCGAACGACGATGACGCGGTGGCCGCGTGGCTGGAAAACAGGTTTGCGTGCCTCTTTGAACAGAAATAGAAGAATAAAAAAGCGCCCCGCAGAATTTGCGGGGCGCATATTTTATCGTTACGTATCCTGATTTTCAGGGCTGTTCGGTTCGTCTGTCTGTTCCGCGGCCGGCGTTTCGGGCGTGTTGGGCGTTTTGTCCGCGCTCTTTTTGCGGGGGACGGGGGTGAAGGCAAAGGCATTCATGCGCGACGGCTTTTTCCAGAACGCGATCAGAAGCGGTACAAGGATCACAAGCGAACCGATCAGGTGCAGGATCATGTCGCCCATGGTGTCCAGGATCGCGGTCCCGCGGCGGCTGTTTACAAGATAGGTGCCGTCGGGATAGCGTTCGAGAATGCCGTCCGCCCAGCCCTGCGTGGTCATCGAGGGGTCGATGCTGTCCACCGTGAATTCAAAGATCTCCCAAAGGTATCCCACGGTGAGCGAAAAGAACAGCGTAAAGAGAATGACGGCAATGATCTTGCGCTTTCCCTCGGGCTGATTGCGCAGCACCACGGAGGCAAGCCCCAGCCCCAGCGCGGCGAACAGGACGCCGGAAAGGGAGTGGAGCACCATGTCCCAGTCAGGGAAGTAGTCGTACATATTGTACACGTTGGAGACGGTATTGCCGAAAAATGCAAACAGCGCGCAGCAGATGACGAGCGGTGCGCCTGCGCGGAAGCGGAACAAAAATTCCGCAATGTAGATCGCCGAGATCGTTCCGATGCTGACGAAGAAGTGCAGAAGGCTGTATGAAAATTTGCTCCATTCCATTGTCCCCGTCTGAAGCTGCACGATATTCCGGATCAGGCCTGCAAAGTCGAGCGCGATGAGCACGGCCCATACGCACAAAAGCAGGATCCCGCGTCCGGTCAGGGGGCGTTTTTTTGTCTGTTCCATAGGTCACCTCATGGTCAATCTGTGCATTAGGATAGCAGATTATCTGTTCCTTGTCAAGACGAAGCCGCCCGCGTGCATCGCGGCAGAAGGGGAATTTCCTCTTCTGTGGGGCGAAAACGGCGTGAAAAGGCTGAAAACTGCGCAAAGCAGTTTACTTTTTTCAAAAAAAAGTGTACAATAGTCAAAAATGACGGGAGGCGCAGAACATGGGATTGCTTGCAAGATTCAAGGCGTTCTTTACGCGCGGAAAAAGACCCGTCGTATTGGGGCTGGCGCTCGGGTCGGGCGGGGCAAAGGGCATGGCGCATCTGGGCGCGCTCAAGGCGTTTTCCGAGGCCGGCCTCTCCTTTTCCGTCGTGACGGGCACTTCGATCGGCTCCATCGTCGGCGCGCTCTACTGCAAGGGCTATTCCTGGGCGGATATGACGGGGATCGTCGACGGTATCAACAAGAAGGAATTTGCGAAAAATCTGCGGCCCTTTGCGGACATGGCGCCCATCGAAGCGTTTCTGGAAGAGTATGTCGAGGGGGATATCCCCTCGCTCCCGCTTCCGTTTGCCGCGTGCGCGACGGACGCTTCGACCAATGAGTGCGTCGTTTTGCGCGATGGCAAGACGGCCAGAGCACTCACGGCGTCCGCCGCCATTCCGCCCTTTTTCCGCGGCGTGGACATCGGCGGCAGAAAGCTCTACGACGGGGCCTTTTCCAACGCCATTCCCGCGGACGTGTGCCGGGAACTCGGCGCGCAGGTCGTCGTCGGCATCGACCTTTCGGCATACGCCAAGGCCGACGAGGACAAGGGGCGCATCGAGCGCCTGGTCGGGTCGGCGATCGGGGCATTCACCCCCGTTGTTACGCTTCCCGACGCCAAGACGCGCGGCTACGAGGCGTCGGACGTCATGCTCCGGCCCAATCTGTATGATTTCAAGGCGACGGACATCTCCCGTGCGGCGACCGACGCCATGTTCGAGATCGGCTACCGCGAGGCAAAGGAACATCTGCCCGAGATCGAAGCGGCGATCGCGGCGGCACGCAGGAAAAAGGCGGGCAGATGAGCCGCGCCGACAGAGCGCACGCCGCCGTCATGCGCATTCTGCGCACGGCGTGCATTGCGTTTACGGCGGCAGCCGTGTCCCTGTTCTTTTATCTCGTTCCCTTCCGCGCCTTGCTGCCCGCGGCTGCGCTCCCTTCCAGGGAGGAGGGGGAGATGCGTCTGCATTTTTTGTCCGTCGGGCAGGGCGACTGCACCATTGCGGAATTTCCGGACGGGGACGCGCTCGTGATCGACGCGGGCGACGGCTCCTTTGCGTCGAACAATGAACTCGTGCGCTATCTCAAGGGGCTGGACGTGTCCGCTCTGACACTCGTTGCCACCCATGCGGACGTCGATCATTTCGGCGGATTTTCTGAAATTCTCCGCCTCTTTGAGGTGGAAAAGGTCTGGCTCCCCGTGCTCGGCGCGCAGACGGACGCCTATGCGCGCTTTCTGGCGGCGGTGGAGCGGGAGGGCTGCGAAACGGACACGCTCGTCCGTTACGACGTGATCGCGCGCCCTTCCGGGGCATATTTCGTCTGCATCTCGCCGCATGCTTCGGGCGAGACGGACGAGAACGAATCTTCCGCCACGCTCTTTTTCAGCTATGGCGGCGTGGAGGCGCTGCTCTGTTCGGACATGAGCACGGCGCGGGAGAACGATCTGCTCGGCGAGCTGGCGCTCGGCGAAGACATCTTCGACAGCGGGGAATATGCGGTGCGCCTGCGGGAGACGGATATCCTCAAAGTCGCGCATCACGGATCGGCGGGCGCTTCGGGCGAGGAGTGGCTTTCATGTCTCTCGCCGGAGACGGCGATTCTCTCATGCGGGGCGGGCAATGCATACCGTCACCCCGCGGGCGAAACGCTTGCGCGGCTTGCGCAGGCCGGTGCGCAGATTTACAGGACGGACGAGCTCGGACACATCATTGTACACATCGGGGACGGCGGGTATACGGTCGAACCACAGGGAGGAGGCTTATGAAGATCTCAACGGCAGGCGAATCGCACGGAAAGGGGCTGTTCGGTATGATCGAAGGGCTTCCCGCAGGGCTGAAGATCGATATGGACGAGATCGACGGATATCTTGCCCTGCGGCAGTCCGGCTATGGCAGGGGCGCGCGGCAGAAGATCGAACATGACCGCGTGGAGATCCTGTCCGGCGTGCGCGACCGCGTCACGCTGGGGAGCCCCGTGACGCTTGCGGTCTGGAACCGCGACTATGAGAACTGGAAATTCTGTATGGCGCCCGAAGGGTGCGATACGTCTGCGCGCACACTGACGAAGGTGCGCCCCGGCCATGCCGACCTTACGGGGCTGAAAAAGTTCGGGGGTACGGACGCGCGCAATATTTTGGAACGCGCTTCGGCGCGGGAGACCGCCGTCCGCGTGGCGGCGGGCACGGTCTGCCGTCAGCTTTTGCGCGCTCTCGGCGTGGAGGTCTCCGGCTACGTGCGTTCCGTCGGGAACGTCTCCGATGAAGGGGAATATACGTTCGACGCGCTTTCGGGGCGGCTTGGGGAACTGTTCATGATGGACGCCGGAAAACAGGCGGAGGCAATGCGCCTCATCGATGCGTGCAGGGAAGCAGGCGATACCTGCGGCGGCGTTGCGGAGCTTCGCGTCCGCGGGCTGAAGAGCGGCTTCGGCAGCTGCATGACCTATCCGGAAAAACTCGATGCCCGCCTTGCCTCGGCGCTCATGAGCGTGCAGGCGGTCAAGGGGGTCGAGGTCGGGCTCGGCTTTGCGGCCGCGTCGCGGCGGGGGAGCGAAGTGCATGACGAGATCTTTCCGGGCGGCGACGGCGGATATTTCAGAAAGACGAACCGCGCAGGTGGCATCGAGGGCGGCATGTCGAACGGGGAAGAGATCGTGCTGCGCGCAGCCATGAAGCCCATTCCCACCCTGATGCGCGGCCTTGCGACCGTGGACTGCGTCTCGCACGAGGCGGTGCGGGCGGCGACCGAGCGCAGCGACGTGTGCGCGATCCTCGCCTGCGAAGTCGTGCTCGAAAGCGCCCTGTGCGCCGAGCTTGCCGGCGTCGTGCTGGAACGGCTGGGGGCCGACCGCCTTGACGATGTGAAAGACCGCTACGGGAGGCTGCCTCAATGAGAACGAAAACGATCCGCATCAGAACACGGGAGAGGGTGGAGGAGAGCGTCATCGTCTGCAGGGACAATGCGCTTGAAGAGCTTGCGTCCGCGCCTCCGGCAATGGTCTTTACCGACTCCAACGTAGATTCGCTGTATCGCGAAACGATCGGGGCTTATTTTCCGGGAACGCCCGTGCACGTGATGCCGGCGGGCGAGGAAAACAAGACGCCCGAAACGCTGTTTGCACTGCTCTCCGCCATGGCGGAGGCGGAGATGCACCGCACGGATACGCTCGTGTGCCTGGGCGGCGGCGTCGTGGGTGATGTGGGCGGACTTGCGGCGGCGCTGTATATGCGCGGCGTCTCCTGCATTCAGGTGCCCACCACGCTCCTCGCGCAGGTGGATTCCTCCGTCGGCGGAAAGACCGCCGTCGATTTCCACGGGATCAAAAACCTTGTGGGCGCGTTCCGTCAGCCGCGCCGCGTGCTGGTGGACGGCGGATTCCTGCGCACGCTTCCCTTGCGGGAGATCCGCTGCGGACTGGGCGAGATCGTCAAACACGGCGCGCTCTGTCCGGAAATTTTCGATACGCTGGAAGAAAATACGGACAAATTGTTTGATCTTGACTTTCTTTCCGGGATCGTGCCCGCCAACATTGCGTTCAAGGCGGACGTCGTAAGAAGGGACCCCGAAGAAAAGGGGCTCAGAAAGTGCCTCAACCTCGGCCATACGACGGCGCACGCCTATGAGCTCTCGGACGGAAAACTTTCGCACGGGGAATATGTGCTTGTGGGCACCCTGATGGAGGCGGAGATCTCCAGGGCGCACGGCGGCGACGGAGCCTATCTCACCCGCCTGCAGAAGCTCTGCATGGCGGCGCTCGGGGAAATGCCCGCTCTGCCCGACGCACAGGAGGCGGCGCGCAATGCCTGCCTCGACAAGAAGAATACCGGGCGCGGGAGCGTTGTGCTCACCGTGCCCGTGCAGAGAGGAGAGTACCGCCTTCTGGAACTGGAACGCGGGGAATATGAGCGCGAACTTGCGCGCATCGGGAGGGAACTGTGCTGAAACTTGCGGTGATCGGAAAGGACGTGTCGGGTTCGCTCAGTCCCGCCATGCATACCTTTCTTCTCGGAAAAATGGGGGCGGCGTGTTCCTATGAAAAGGTCAGCATTCCCCCCGAAAAGTTTTCTTCCCGCGCGGAGGAGCTGTTCTCCCGCTTCGACTGTTTCAACGTGACCATTCCGTTCAAGGCGGACATCATGCCCTGTCTCGCGCAGATCTGCGGAGACGCAAAAGCATTCGGGGCGGTGAATACCGTTGTGTCGCGCACGAGGGCGGGATACAACACGGACGGAAACGGCTTTATGCTCATGCTGGAAAACGCCGGCCTGGAACCGCGCGGAAAACGCGTCCTGGTGCTCGGCGCGGGCGGCGCGGGCAGAAGCTGCATCTATAAACTTGCGGAGCGCGGCGCGCAAGTCTCTGTCTATGAGCGCAGCGCCGAACGGCTTGCGGAAGTGCATCGCGAACTCGGCAGTTTCACGCCGCTCGCGCAGGTCGCGCCCGAACAATACGACATTGTTTTGAATTGCACGGGGATCGGAATGCACGATACGGTGGGAAAGACGCCCTCCGTGCGCACCGAACGGGGGGAAGAGCCCGTCGGCGAAGAGCTTCTTTCGCAGTGCGGCGCGGCAGTCGATCTCATCTACGAGCCTGCGCAGTCGGAATTCCTGCGCATTGCGGCGTCGCTCGGGAAGCGGACGGTGAACGGCGACGCCATGCTCTTTTATCAGGCATATTTTTCCGACTGCATCTATCTGGAACGTACGCCTTCCGCGGCGGAGGCGAAGAAATTTTATGAACAGTATCGGGGAGGGATCCAATGAACATTCTTGTTTTGAACGGAGTCAATCTGAACATGACGGGCAGGCGGGAGCGCGGCGTGTACGGGGTGCAGACGCTGCGCGAGATCAACGAGCGGATCGCGGCGTATGCTGCGGAACGCGGCGTGGAAGTCAAGTTCTTTCAGAACAACAATGAGGGCGAACTGTGCACGGCCATTCAGAGCGCGCAGGGCAGATACGACGGCATCATTCTGAACGCGGGCGCGTTCACCCACTATTCGTATGCCATCCGCGACGCCATTGCCGCCGTCACCGTTCCCGTCGTGGAAGTGCATATGAGCAATGTGCACGCGCGCGAAGAGTTCCGCCGCAATTCGGTGCTCACGCCCGTTTGCCGGGGCGAGATCCTCGGATTCGGCGCAGACAGCTATATTCTTGCACTGGAGAGTTTCCTGTTATGAATATCGTGCTCTGCGGAATGATGGGGGTCGGCAAGTCGAGCGTCGGGATCCGGATCGCCGAACGCACGGGCAGAATGTGGTACGACACCGACGTCGTCATCACGGACCGCTACGGCCGCATCTCGGACATCTTTGAATTTTACGGCGAGGCGCACTTCCGTTCGCTGGAAACGGAGATCGTGCGCGAACTCTCCGAGCGGGACGATCTGGTCATTTCCACGGGCGGCGGACTGGTGCTCAAGCCCGAAAACAACGAGATGCTCAAAAAGAACGGGCGCATCTTTTTCATGCGCGCGGGTTTTGAAACGCTGCTCAAACGCGTGCGTGCCGACGAGTCGCGTCCTCTGCTCAAAAATACGGGCAAGACGGCCGAGACGCTCGGAAAACTGCTGGAAATGCGCACGCCCGTCTATGAGCATGTGGCGGACTATATCGTGGATACGGACGGAAAGTCCGTCGATGAAGTGGCGGACGAAATTATCGCACTGCTGCAGAAGGAGAACGCATGAAGGCGCTTATCAGCGGCGGAACGCGCGGCATCGGGCTTGCCTGCTGCCGCCTTTTTTGCCGCATGGGATATCAAGTGACGGCACTCTATTCCCGCGACGGGGAGGCGGCGGACAGGGCGCGGCGGGAGCTCCCCGGCGTGCGCTTCCTGCGGGCCGACGTGTCGGACGAGGAGGCCGTGAAAGGGGTGTTTTCGCAGACAGGCACGCCCGACGTGCTTGTCAACAACGCGGGGATCGACCTCTTTGCGCAGGTGCAGGACACCCGCTATTCCGACTGGAAGCGCGTGATGGACGTCAACGCGGGGGGCATGTTTCTTCTGACCAAGCACGCCGTCCCCGGTATGCTCTCCCGCGGGGGCGCGATCGTCAACGTGTCCTCCGTGTGGGGGGTGACGGGCGGCAGCTGCGAGAGCGCTTATTCCGCCTCCAAGGGGGCCATGATCTCCTTCACCCGCGCACTTGCCAGGGAACTTGCGCCCGCGGTCCGCGTGAACTGCATCGCGCCCGGGGCGATCGATACGGACATGAATGCGGGCTATGCCCTCGAAGAGCGGCGGGAGATCGAAAACAGGATCCCGCTCGGGCGGTTCGGCACGCCCGATGAGTGCGCGCAGGCGGTGTACTTTCTTGCAACGGCTTCTTATGTCACGGGGCAGGTGCTCGGCGTGGACGGCGGGGGGATTTAGCCTCTCCGTTTCCGGGGTATAATAATCTACAAGGAAGTCTTTTGTCCGTTTTCGGCGTCTGGGCGGGGCATACGATATATTTCAAAAATTTTTTCTCCGAAAAAAAGGAGTTTTTTATTTTTCCGCGAAATAACCAAGTGATGAAAGAACCTACGTTGAAAGAAAAGACCTATGAAAAGGAGCGAGCCTTTCTCTCGCCCTATGCAACGCGGTCGTACGAGAGCAGGGGAAGGGAGAGGGCAGAGCCCGCCTGTCCCATGCGCACCGACTTTCAGCGCGACAGGGACCGCATCATTTATTCCAAGGCGTTCCTGCGCCTGAAAAACAAGACGCAGGTCTTTTTTGCGCCCGACGGCGACCACTACATGTCGCGGCTGACGCATACGCTGGACGTCTCGCAGATCGCACGTTCGGTCGCGCGCTGCCTTTCGCTCAACGAAGATCTTGCCGAGGCGATCGCCCTGGGGCACGACCTCGGGCACACGCCCTTCGGGCACGTGGGCGAGCGGGTGCTCGCCGCGCTCAATCCTGCGGGGTTCCGCCACAGCGAGCAGTCACTGCGCGTCGTGGACGTGCTGGAAAAGGACGGGAAAGGGCTCAATCTCACCTTTGAAGTGCGCGACGGCATTGTCAACCATACCAAGAGCGGGCGGCCCGCCACGCTGGAAGGGGCGGCGGTCTCGCTGGCGGACAGGATCGCCTACATCAACCATGACATCGACGATGCGATTCGCGCGGGCATCATCACGGAGGAGGAGCTTCCGGCTGACTGCGTACGCATCTTCGGGCGGGATACGTCGGCGCGTATCAACACCTGCGTCATGGATATCTACGAGACGTCCGCGGGCAAGCCCTTCGTCAGAATGTCGGAGGAAAAGGGCAGGGCGCTGGACGACCTCCGAGCGTTCATGTTCGAGCACGTCTACGAGCACGCCAACCGTCTGATCCAGGAGAGTGCCGAACGCCTTCTGCGCGCGCTCTACGGCTATTTTGCCGACCGGCCCGAGGAGCTTCCCGCACTCTACCGCGAGACGGCGCGCAGCGACGTCCCCCGCGCGATCTGCGACTATCTCTCCTCCATGACGGACCGCTATGCGATCGGCCTCTTCAAAAAGCTGTTCGTGCCCAGGGAGGGGAGCGTATGAACAAAGAAAACTTTACCGATTTCGTCCGCGAACTCAAAGAAAAAAACGATATCGTGGAAGTGATCGGAAGTTATATAAAACTTGAGCGTCGTGGCTATAACTATTGGGCATGCTGCCCGTTTCATCCGGACAAGTCACCCTCTTTTTCCATCAACGCGGCGGACAGGTACTATCACTGCTTCGGCTGCGGGGCGTCGGGGGACGTCATCGGGTTCGTCAAGAACTACGAGAACGTCGATTTCATGCAGGCGGTGCAGATCCTTGCCGCACGCGTGAAAATGGAAGTGCCCGCCTATGACGACCGTACGGCGGAAGAGGCGGCGGCAAAGAAAAAAAAGCACGACAGGCTTGCCGCGCTCATGAAGGACGCGGCGCGGTTCTATCTCGGAAACCTGTATTCGGGCAGGGCGGACGAGCATCTTGCCTACTTGCAGAAGAGGGGGGTGTCGCCCTCCACGGCGCGCAGATTCGGCATCGGCGCGTCGCTTGACTATGTTTCGCTTCCCTCTCATCTTCTCGCACAGGGCTACACCCCGGAGGAATGCGTCGAGAGCGGCGCATGTTCGCGCACCGACGAAGGGCGCCTCATCGACGCGGAGGGGGAGCGGCTCATCATTCCCATCATCAACCACATGGACGAGGTGGTCGCGTTCGGCGGCAGGCTGCTCAAAAAGAGCGACCGCGCCAAGTATAAGAACACGCGCGAGACGATGCTGTTCAACAAGAGCCGTACGCTCTACAACCTCAACCTTGTCAAAAAGGAAAAGCGCGCGGGCGGGCTCTCGTCCATCATTCTGGTCGAGGGGTATATGGACGCCATCTCCCTCTACGAAGCCGGTTTCCACGGCGTCGCGGCGAGCATGGGGACCTCCCTGACCAAGGAACAGGCGCGCCTTCTCAGGCGGTATACCGAGAACGTGTTCATCAGTTACGACGGCGATTTCGCCGGGCAGAAAGCCAACCTGCGCGGGCTGGATATCCTCAAACAGGAGGGGTTGAAAGTGCGCGTGGTGCCCCTTCCGGAGGGGTTCGATCCCGACGACGTCATTCAGAAGCAGGGCGCGGACGGATACCGCGCCTGCCTCGATCAGGCGATGCCGCTCATCGACTTCCGCCTGCTGGCCGCCGGGCGCAAGTATGACCTGAGCAAAACGGACGAAAAGCGCGAATATGTCGCCGAGGCGCTCGGCGTCGTCCGGGACGCGGAGAGCGCGACCGAGCGCGAGGAGCTTTTAAAGCGCATTTCCGCGGAGACGGGCGTGAGCATGGCCTCCCTTGCGCGCGACCTGGAAGATCTTCCCCGTCTCTCCGTTCCGGAGGCCCCGGAGCCGGCGCCCGTCCGCGACGACGACGCAGGACTTGAAAAAAAGGCGGCGCGCTTTGTGCTTGCCGCGGCGCTGCTGGACAAGCCCTATGCGCGCGGGTGCGACCTTGCGGCGCTCCCGTTCGACGATCCCGCCCACAGAACGATCGCGGGATACGTCCTCAAAGAGCGGCGCAGCGGATCGGTGCGCGCGAGCGGGATCTTCGATCTGCTCCCCGCAGACGGCGAGCTTGCGGAGATCTTCGACCTCGACTACGGGGACAACCTCGATTCCCCCGCCGCCGAAAAGTATTTTGCAGACTGCGTGGCGGCGCTTCTGCGCCGGCCCCTGTCCGAAAAGATCGCCGCGGCGCGCAGGGACTATGAAAACGCTTCGACCGCGGAAGAAAGGCGGGCGGCGCTCGTCCGCATCAACGAATATACAAAAGAGCTGAAAAACCTGTCGGCAGGAGGAAAGGTATGAGCATAACCGAAGAAAAGCTGAATGAACTGATCGCAAAGATCGCTTCCGATTATAAGATGAAAGGGAGCATCTCCACGAACGACCTCTACGATGCGCTGGAAAAATATGATCTGAATCCCCAGCAGATCGAACTGGTCTATAAGACGCTGCCCGAAATGGGGGTGTCGATCTTCGATGAAGAGGAACGGGAAAAGGAACTCTTCGAGCAGGCGCTCTCCGATATCGGGCTGGACGATCCCGTCAAGATGTATCTGAAAGATATCGGCAGGGTCCCTCTTTTGTCGAGCGACGACGAGATCGAGCTGGCGCGCAAGATGCAGGAGGGGGACGAGGAGGCCAAGCGCCGCCTCTCGGAGGCAAACCTCCGCCTTGTCGTGTCCATCGCAAAGCGCTATGTGGGGCGGGGCATGCTCTTTCTCGACCTCATTCAGGAGGGCAATCTCGGCCTCATGAAGGCTGTGGAAAAATTCGACTATCAGAAGGGGTTCAAATTTTCCACATACGCCACATGGTGGATCAGGCAGTCCATTACCCGTGCGATCGCCGACCAGGCGCGCACGATCCGGATCCCCGTGCACATGGTGGAGACCATCAACAAGCTCACGCGCGTGTCGCGCATGCTGCTGCAGGAAAACGGCAGGGAACCTACCCCCGAAGAGATCGCCGAGGCAATGGACGTGGACGTCGTCAAGGTGCGCGAGATCCAGAAGATCGCGCAGGATCCCGTCTCCCTGGAGACGCCCATCGGCGAGGAGGAGGACTCCCACCTGGGCGACTTCATCGAGGACGACAAGACGCAGACGCCCGGCGATTCGGTCGCGTTCATCATGCTCAAGGAACAGCTTCTGGGCGTTCTGGACACGCTCACGCCGCGCGAGGAGAAGGTGCTGCGTCTGAGATACGGCATCGACGACGGAAAGCCCCGCACGCTGGAAGAAGTGGGCAGGGAGTTCAACGTCACGCGTGAACGTATCCGCCAGATCGAGGCCAAGGCGCTCCGGAAGCTCCGCCATCCCAGCCGCAGCAAAAAGCTCAAGGATTTTCTTGACTGATGACCGCGCGGCTGGAGATCATCTGCGCGCATCTTCCGCACGCAGAGGTGTTTGCGGACATCGGCTGCGACCACGGCTACTGCACGAAATACGCGCTCGATCACGGCCTGTGCGAGCGGGCCTATGCGTGCGACGTGAGCGCGGCGTGTCTGGAAAAGGCAAGGGCGCTGCTTTGCGAAGAGATTTCCTCCGGCAGATGTATTCCCGTCTGTACAGACGGGCTGGAGGGCCTTCGGGAAGAGCCCGGCTGCGTCCTGTGCGCGGGGCTCGGCGGTGAGGAGATCGTACGCATTTTTTCGGGACGCGCGCTGCCCGGGCGGTTTGTGTTTCAGCCCATGAAGAATACGGAAAAACTGCGCCGCTTTCTGCTTGCGCGGGGCGCGCATCTGGACGAAGATTTTACCTTTTCGGACGGCGGGAAATTTTACGATCTGCTCGCGGGGAGCGGAACGGGCGGCGACGCGTATTCGGAGTTTGAATTCCGCTACGGGCGCGGCAATCTGAAAGCCCCCGGGCGCGCCTTTTTTGCCAAGGTGGAAAAGGACATCGAAACGGTGCGCGGCGCCCTGAAAGGCGTCGCCGCGGGGCCGCAGCGGGAGGACCTGCTCGCGCGCCTGCATGAACTGGAGGGGATCGCCGATGCGATTGATGAATGTCTATGATGCGGTCGACGCGCTCGCGCCCTTTGCGCTGAGCCGTGAATACTGCGATACATACGGAGCATACGACAACAGCGGCATCATGCTCGACTGCGGCGAAGAGGTGACGGGCGTCCTGTGCTCGCTCGACCTTTCGCATGCCGCCGTCGCCGAGGCGAAGCGCACGGGTTCCAACGTCGTGTTTACGCACCACCCCGCCATCTTCCGTCCGGTCAGCGCATTGCGCGCGGGGGAACCGCTCACCGAGTGCGCAAGGGCGGGTATTTCGGTGCTTTCGGCGCATCTCAATCTCGACTGCGCGCAGGGCGGCATCGACGAAGAGCTGATGTTCGGCCTCGGCGGAAGCGGCGGAAAGCTCATGCACCGGCTGACGGACGGGGGCTACGGCCGCGTGTTCCGGGTGCATGAGGAAACGCTTGCCGCCTTCTCCGAACGGGTCAGGGCGCGCTTTTCAACGGAGCGTCTCGCCGTCTACGGGGACCGCCCCGTCGGAAAAGTCGCAAGTTTCTGCGGCGCGGGCATGGACGAGGATTCCGTGGCGTTTGCGCTCGCGGAGGGGGCTGACACGTTCGTTTCCTCGGACGGAAAACACCATCTGATCGCGCAGCTCGTGCAGCACGGCGTCAACGTCGTGCTTCTCACGCACTATGCGGCGGAAAATTACGGATTTATCCGCTTTGCGGAGATCTTAAAAAATCAATTAAAGGGGACGCCTGTCCGCACGTTTACGGACGAGCGTCTGTTGTAAGGAGTCAGATTATGTCGGTTTTGAATGAACTTTTGGAGTATCAGAAAGTCGATGCGCAGATGCGCAGGATCGAGCAGGAAGTCGCCGCCAGCGACGAACAGAAAAAATTCGCACAGGCGAACAAGTTCATGAAGTCCGCGCCCGAGCGGTTCGAGGCGCAGGACAGGCGCGCCGCCGAGCTGGCCGCCCTGCGCGAAGATCTTGTGCGCCGCGCCGAGGACATTTCAAAACAGATCGCGGAATATTCCGAGCTGGACGAGATGGTCGAGGAAGGGGGCGATGTGTCCTTCTACAAAAAGAACGCGCAGACGCTTCTCGACAGGCTGCGCGCGCTCAAAGGGGAGATGCAGAAGCTCAATGCGGACATCGCAGCGACGGTGGAAGAATACGAGCGCTTCAAAAAACAGGGCGCGGCCATGCAGAAGCAGTACAAGGAATACAAGGCAAAGCGCGACGAGCTGGTGAACAACCGTAAGGACGAAGTGAACAGGCTCAAAGCGCAGCTCAAATCGATCGCGGAAAAGATCCCGGCCGAGACGCTCGCCAAATATCAGCAGAAACGCAAGGAAAACATCTTTCCGATCGTTGTTCCGCTCAACGGCAACATGTGCGTCTGCGGCATGGATTTCCCGATCGCCCTGCAGGAGCGGCTCGCGGGCGGGAACGTCGTCGAATGCGAACACTGCCGCCGTTTTGTCTATAAAAAGTGACGCAGGCCGCGGAACGGCGCATACAATAAGGGTATGCAAAGACCCGTCGCCGTCGTTTCGCTTTCCGCCCTCAGACACAATGTCCGCGCGCTTGCGCGCAAGTCCTCCCGTCCGGTCATTGCCGTCGTCAAGGACGACGCTTACGGGCACGGCGCGGAGATCGCCGCGCATGAGATCGCGGACATGGTATGCATGTTTGCCGTCGCCACAGTGGACGAAGGGGCCAGGCTTGTCACGGCGGGCATAGCCCGCGACGTCCTTGTCCTGACGCCCGTTCTCTGCCGTGAGGAGGCGATGCGCGCGAGGCATTACGGTCTCATCGTTACGGCGGCGTCTTTTCCGTCGCTTGCATTCTGCGGCGGCTTGCGGACGCACATCGCCGTCAACACGGGCATGAACCGTTACGGCTTTTCCCCGCGGGAGATCGGGCGTGCGGCGGAGACGGCAAAGTCTCTGAACGCACACGTCGAGGGCGTGTTTTCGCATCTGTATGAGCCTTCCGATCCGCGTGCGCGGGAGGAACAGACGCGCGCGTTTGCCTGGTGCGCGCAGGCCGTGCGCGGCGTCTTTCCGGGAGCCGTGCGCCATCTGTGCGCCACGGGCGGGATCTTGGCCGGAGGCGAAATGTTCGACGCGGTGCGCCCGGGTCTGGGGCTGTACGGCTATGCGCCGCCGCTCTTTGCGGATACGGCAGGCCTGCGCCCCGCGATGAAGGTCTGTGCGTATGTCGCGCAGAACACCCGGCCGTACGGCGGGGGAGCGGGATATGCCGCCGCGCCCAAAGCGTTTTCCGCGCTCCATACGGTGAGCGCGGGCTACGGAAACGGACTGTTCCGCGCGGGAGTGCCCGGATCGGTCGGAAAATTGTGTATGGACGCCTTTGTGCGGGAAGGAAGACTTCCGTTCGGCACGCGCGTATGCGTGCTGGAAGATGCCGCGGCCTATGCGGCGCAGCACGGCACGACGGCTTACGAGACGCTCGTCGCCGTGGGGAAGGGGACGGAAAAGCGGTATGTGCGATAAACGGACATTGCGCGCGCAGTTTGCGCGGATCCGCGCCGGAGCCGGATCGGCGGAAAAGGACGCGGCGATCACGGAAAACGTTCTGCGCTCTCCCTTGTTTTGTGCGGAGAGCTTTTTTGTATATTGTTCCGTCCGGAGTGAAGTCCCGACAGACGGGCTGATCGCCGCACTGCTTGCGGCGGGAAAGCGGGTGTGCGTGCCCCGCATTGCGCACGGCGCGATGCTTTCGGTGCCCTATGCGCCGCTTGCGGCGGGCGCGTTCGGGATCCCGGCCCCGTCCGGCGGCGAGGACACGCCCTGCGAGGTCGCGCTTGCGCCCCTGCTGGCGGTCGATGCGGACGGATACCGGCTCGGATACGGCGGCGGATATTACGATGCCTATTTCGCGCGCAATCCGCAGATCCTGCGCGTGGGTCTTGCCTATGCGGCGCAGCTGACCGGGGCTCTTCCGCGCGAGCCGTGGGACAGGCCTTTGCAGGCCGTTGTCACGGAAGAAGGCTTCATGCGCTTTCCGAACACTTGACAGCGGCGGTCTGTACGGGGTATAATAACAAAACACAGGCGGGCTTCGCCCGCGGAGGAAAAAAGATGCTGAACGATCTTCCCAAAAAGGAAAAAAACGGCAAACCCGTGACGCGGTGGCGGTGCTTCTGGCGCATTCAGAAAGTCTGCGCGCTTCGTGCCATCACGCCCTTTATGATGTACTTGTTCATGAGCCTGATCGGACTTGCCTGCCAGACGTTCTCACCCGATACGACCGAATGGTATGAAGTGCTCCTCGGGGCGCTCTGTATTGTCGGCGGCGCGGCGTTCAATGCGCACCTGGTCTACACATACGGCAAAATGCACTACGATGCCTATATCACGGGCTGTATCCACCGGAAGAACAAGCTGTTCGGCATCGAGTCGGGCGGCGATCACCGCCCCGAGCAGGAATACCGCGTCTGGAAAGGGTTTCTGATCGGCTTCTACATCGGCATTCCCGTGCTGATCCTCGGTCTGTTCGCAGCTCTCCCCGGAACGTGGAGGGGCGGGGAGGTCGCAATGGTCATGTTCACGGGCTGGGCGATCTTCCCCGTCCAATGGATCCGCACGCTTTTGTATCCGGCCGGGGACTGGGCGTATCCTCCCGTCAGCGGCGGATACAGCATGCTCATGATCTTTCTGCCCATCCTTGTTTCGGGGATCTTCTACATCGTCGGCGCAATGAAGGAGCGGCGCGTCAAGGAGGAGGAAGCGGCGCGCGCCGAGCGCGTTGCGGAGGCCGGGAAAAAGGCAAAGAAATCATGAGGATCATCGCCGGAAAACACCGCGGCAGGCCGCTCGCACAGTTCCGCGGCGAGGGGGTGCGCCCCACGTCCGACCGTGCGAAAGAGTCCCTTTTTCAGATCCTTTCGGCGAGGCTTCCGGGAGCGCGCGTTCTCGATCTGTTCTGCGGAAGCGGCGCCCTCGGGCTGGAAAGTCTTTCGCGCGGCGCGCGGGAGGCGGTGTTCAACGATATCTCGCGGGACAGCCTTGCCATCTGCAAAAAAAATCTTGCCGCGCTCGGGGAGCACGGCACCGTGTACAATCTCGATTTCCGCGCCTGCCTTGCGCGCGCGGAGGGGACGTTCGACATCGTCTTTGCCGACCCGCCCTATGCGATGGACGTCTGTGCGGAAACGCTTGCGCTGATCGCGCGCCGCGGACTGCTCGATGCGGAGGGCGTCGTCGTCTGGGAGAGCGAGCGGGAAGAGCGCGCGCCCGCAGGCTGGCAGATCGCCGACAGGCGCAGTTACGGAAGGGCGAAAGTGTTCTTTTTTGTCAGAGCTGACGGAGGTCAGGCATGAGAAAGTGTGTATTTGCGGGGACGTTCGATCCCTTCACCGTCGGGCACGAGGATACCGTGAACAAGTGTCTCGCGCTCTTTGACGAAGTGGTCGTGGCGCTCGCCGAAAACAAGCAGAAGCACTGTTTTTTCTCCGCGCAGGCGCGGGAAGAGATGATCGGCGCCGTCTTTGCGCACGAGCCGCGGGTGCGCGTCGTGCGGTGGGAGGGCGTGATCGCCGATCTTCTGGCTGCGGAGGACACGCCGTTTTACGTGCGCGGCGTGCGCGACGGAACGGACTTCGCCTACGAGACGGCCGATTTTTATGCGAGCCGCGATCTTGACGACAAGCTCATCGCGCTCTATATCCCCGCCGAACAGCGGCACCTGCACGTGAGTTCCACCCTTGTCAAAAACTGCATCGCATTCGGGAAGCCCATCGGCAGATATGTCCCGCAGGCGGTGCTCGACTATATCCGGAAGAGAGGAAATCCCCATGTTTGAACGGCAGATCGAAATTCCCTCCGCGGAGGAGATCCGCGAACGCACTCCGCTTCCCGCCGCGCTTGCCGCGATCAAGGCGGAACGGGACGAGCTTGTCAAGGACGTCATTGCCGGCAGGAGCGACAAGCTCCTTGTCATCGTCGGGCCGTGTTCCGCGCATGAGAGCGCGCCCGTGCTCGAATACGTGCGGCGGCTGGGAAGGCTCAACGAGCGCGTCCGGGACAAGCTGGTGCTTGTGCCGCGCATCTATACCAACAAGCCGCGCACGCGGGGCGTCGGCTATAAGGGCATGTTCTCGCAGCCCGACCCCGAAAACCGCGAAAATATCCTGAAAGGGATCCTCACGATCCGCGACCTGCATATCCGCGCCATCGAGGAATCGGGACTCTCCGCGGCGGACGAGATGCTCTATCCCGAAAATTACGCCTATGTGGAGGACCTGCTGACCTATGTCGCGGTCGGGGCGCGGTCAAGCGAAAATCAGCTCCACCGGTTGGTTTCGAGCGGGATCGAGCTGCCCGTCGGCATCAAGAATCCGACGGGCGGAAGCATTCCCGTCACGCTCAATTCGGTGTATGCGGCCCAGAGCCCGCAGGTATTCATGTATCACAACTGGCAGGTGGCGACGCACGGCAACGAGTACGCGCATGTCGTCCTCCGCGGCAGAGTGGATCATTACGGCAACGATATCCCTAACTATCATTACGAGACGGTCATGCAGGTCTTTGAAGGGTATGCCGCCTCGGACGGGGAGCTGAAAAATCCCGCCATCGTCATCGATTCCAATCACTCCAATTCCAAAAAACAGTTCCGTCAGCAGATCCGCATCGTGGAAGAAGTGCTTCAGAACAGGCTGTACGACAGGGACTTCAAGCGCATCGTCAAAGGCTTCATGATCGAAAGTTTCCTGGAAGAAGGGAACCAGAAACATGACATCGTATTCGGAAAATCGATCACCGATCCCTGCCTCGGCTGGGAGGACAGCGAACGCCTTATTCTCGATATCGCGGAGAAAGCGTAAGATGAACGGCTGTGTGACGGCCTGCCTCGGCCCGGCGGGAAGTTATTCCGAACTTGCCGCGCAGACGCTCTGCCCCGGGAACCGCATAGAACTCCTCTCCACCTTTCCCGCCGTGTTCGACGCATTGGAGGGCGGAGGGGCGGACAGCGCGGTCATTCCCATTGAAAATTCCATTCAGGGCGGCGTTTTGCAGAATCTCGACCTTCTGGAGACGCGGGACGCCTGCGCCGTCGCGCAGGTGCGCCTGCGCATCGATCACCGCCTTGCCGTCAAAGAGGGGGTGCGGCCGGAGGAGATCACGCGCGTCTATTCGCACGAACAGGCGATCGGCCAGTGCGTGCGCTTCCTCGACAGCCGCCTTCCGCAGGCGGAGCGCATCTTCACGCAATCGACGGCAAAGAGCCTTTCTCTTTTGGACGAACATTCGGCAGGGATCGTCGGGGCGCATATCCGCGCGCCGGGCGTGACGCTCTCGGCGGAAAACATTGCGGACGAAAAGAACAACTTCACGCAGTTCTTTCTCCTGCGCCGCCGTGCGGAGGGCTTCCCCGTCCACGGAAAGACGGTGTTCTTTTCCGCCGTATGCGAGCACCGTCCCGGAAGTCTGCTCCGGCTGTTGGAGTGCTTTTCGGCAAGGGGGATCAACCTGACGCGCATCGAGAGCCGTCCCATTCCCTCCGTTCCGGGCGAATACCGTTTCTTCATCGAGATCGACGGGGACATCGCGTCCGCTTCCGTGCGGGAAGCGCTTCACATCGCGCAGGCAAACTGCCGCATGTTCCGTATTCTCGGCGTCTACGATTAGACGCCGGCAGCGCAGGCAAGGCCGAAGCATACGGCCGCGGCGAGCAGTCCCTGCGCGAACTTGACGAGGATAAATCTGCCGAACGCGATCTGCGTTTCGCACAGAAAGCTCCATTGCTGGATCAGAACGCACAGTCCGCCGAACGTCGTCAGAAAGGCGGCAGCGGCCAGCGTCGCGGGAGTGGGGGCAGAGAGCAGCCGCGAGCACCCGGCCGTCATTTCCAGCAGGCCCGCAAGGGTCGCCGCTGCATCGGAAGGGAGCCCCGGCGCAAGCAGATCGGTCAGCATACAGCCGAACGCATAGAAAATCGCAACGGCGCCGCCCACCGTCAGAACGGACAGAACGGAGGAGGCGAGCGTTTCGGGGATCGCTGCGGACGGCCTTCTGATCTCTGCGGGCATGGGCGCGCGGGCAGGCCTTTGCGCTCTCGGGTTCCGTGCCAGGAGAAAGGAAACGCCCAGAATCCCCGTTACGTGTGAAAAAAACAACAGCCATCCGAGCGCGGCGCTGCCCGTCATGGCCGTACCGGCGACACCCACCAAAAAGGCGGGCCCGCTCGTCGAGGCCAGGCAGGCGCACCGCAGCCGTTCCTCTTTGCCGATGCGGCCCTGCGCGTACAGCCGCTGCACCGTCTTTGCGCCCGCCGGATATCCGGAAAGAAGGGACAGGAGCGCGGCGCAGCCGCCCGCGCCCGAAACTTTGAACAGGCGTGCGAACAGGGGCGCGAGCGCCCGCGAAAGGCGTGCGAACAGGGGCGTCTCCGCAAGGAGCCCCGTCAGAAACAGAAAGGGCAGGGCCGCCGGGAGTACGCTCGCCGCCCAGAGCGAAACGCCGTCCGAAACGCATTGCAGGTATCGGGCGGGAAAGACCAGAAAGGCGAGGAACGCGGCAAGCACGACGGCGGAGAACAGCGCTGCCGGGACAGACCTGAATGAGGATTTTCCAATGCTTTTCACGTTAAAATATACGGAAAGGAGGGAAAAAATATGAAAAAGAAGTTGGGACTTGCACTCGGCGCCGGCGGTGCGCGCGGCGTTGCGCATGTCGGTTTTCTGCACGCGCTCGATGAAGCGGGGATCCGTGCGGACTGCGTCACGGGTTGCTCGATGGGTTCCATCGTGGGCGCGTGCTATTGCGCGGGCGTCCCCATGCAGACCATTCGTTCCGTTCTGACGGAACTCAAACTTTCGCGGATCGCCTCGCTCAATGTGAACGCTCTTCGTGCGAGCGGACTCTTCCGCCTCAACAAGGCGCGCAAGCTGCTCGAAGAATATATCGGGGCGGACACGACGTTTGCAGACCTCGCCGTCCCGTTCCGCTGTGTCGCCACCGATCTTTTATCGGGCAGGACGGTGTGCATTTCGGAGGGAAACGTCATCGATGCGATCATCGCGTCCAGCTCCGTTCCGGGCGCCTTCTCGCCCGTCGAGCGGGATGGCATGCTGCTTGTGGACGGCGGCGTCATCGAGCGCGTGCCCGTCAGGGAACTCAAATCCATGGGCGCGGAGACGATCGTCGCCGTGGACGTTCTCGGAAATCTTGTCACGGCAGTCTCCAAGCCGCCCGCCAACCTCATCGAAACGTTCCTGCGCTATATTGACGTTATCGACACGCGCGTGACGCAGAGCAAACGGCGTTCGCGCATGAAGGATATCGACCTCTGGCTGGAGCCGGAGCTCGGCGACATGGACCAGTATAAGGTGAAAAATCTCGAATTCGCGTGCCGCAAGGGCTATGAGCTCGGCAGGGCGAACGTCGGGAAGATCAAAGAGCTGATCGGAGAATAATGGATCTTTTTGACTTTAACGACAACGAGGAAAAGGCAAAGCCGCTTGCCGAGCGCATGCGTGCCTCCACGCTGGACGAGTTTGTGGGACAGAAGCATCTCGTGGCGGAGGGCAGCCTTCTGCGCCGCGCGATCGCGCTCGACCGCCTGGGCAGCTGTATCTTCTGGGGGCCTCCGGGCTGCGGCAAGACGACGCTCGCAAACGTCATCGCCGCCAAAACCAACGCCGATTTCATCAAGCTCAACGCCGTCAACGCGGGCGTCGCAGATGTCAAAAAGGCGGTGGACGGGGCGCGCGATAGGCTGAAGATGTACGGCAGGCGCACCTACCTCATGCTGGACGAATGCCACCGCTTTAACAAGACGCAGTCGGATTCCCTGCTCCCCGCCATCGAGCAGGGGACGATCGTGTTCATCGGCTCGACCACGGAAAATCCCTATGCCTCCATGACGCCCGCCATCGTCTCGCGCTGTCGCGTGTTTGAATTCAGGCCGCTCTCCGAAGCGGACATCCGCGGCGCGCTCGAGCGTGCGCTTGCCGATAGGCGCAAGGGGCTCGGGGGGTATGCGGCGCAGGTGGACGACGCGGCGCTCGGTCATATCGCCCGCACGGCGGGGGGAGATCTGCGCACGGCATACAATGCGCTGGAACTCGCCGTCCTCACCACACCGCCGCAGGCGGACGGCTCCATTCACGTGACGCTCGCCGACGCCGAACAGTCCATTCAGAGGCGCGCTCTCTCCTATAACGAGGACCTGTATTACGACCTGCTGTCCGCTTTCTGCAAATCTCTGCGCGGAAGCGATGCCGATGCCGCGCTCTACTATGCGATGCGGCTGATCGAGGGCGGATGTGATCCGCTGCTCGTCCTGCGCCGGCTCGTGGTACATTCTGCCGAGGATGTCGGCATGGCGGATCCCAACGCGCTCGTCGTGGCGACGTCCGCCCTGACCGCGTTTCAAAATCTCGGCTATCCGGAAGGGCTTCTCCCGCTCTCCGAGGCGATCGTCTATGTGTGCGAAGCGGAAAAGAGCGGCGCGGTGAAAAACGCCATGTTTGCGGCGCAGAAGGACGCGCGTGAGAACCGCGACGACCGGGTGCCCGCATACCTGCGCGACGTCTCTTATGGAAATCGGGAAATGAAGGATGCGCGCGCAAAATATCTCTATCCGCACGATTTCGGCGGCTGGGTCAGACAGCAGTACCTTCCCGATTCGCTCAAAGACAGAACGTACTATCGGCCCACCGACAACGGGTTTGAAAAGACCGTGAAGCAGGTGCGCAAAAACAAGGGTATGGACGAATAAAAGCCGCGCCCGCCGTCAGTTCTGACGGCGGGCGCGGCTGTTTGATGGGTTACTTCAATAATAATATCCGCCCGAAGCTGCCGCGGAAAACATTGCAATGAAGATAATGATGTAGATGACGACAAAGACGAGCTCGACAATGCTGATGACGATGCCTGCCGTGGCGAGTCCCCGGCCCTTTCCGCCGAGCGACGGCGCACGTTTGAGACCGATGATGGAACAGATGAGCCCCGCAATGGCGACGAAGAAGGAGAGGACAAACCCGACGATGGCGAGCGTGTTCGTCTTCTCTTCGGCAGGCGTCACCGTTCCCACCTGTACGCCGCAATTGGGACAAACGACCGCACGGTCGTCGATCTCTTTTCCGCAGTTTTTGCAAAACATTTCATATCCTCCTGTGCATTCACTGCCCCTATTATATTCCCATTATACTGGGAAGTCAAGTATTTTTCCCAATATTGTGGGAAAAATATAGGTATGAACGGGGTATTCTGTGAACGGTTGAAAGAGCTGCGTCAGGAAAAGGGGATCGGTCAGGTCCAGCTTGCCAGGGAACTGGATGTCGGAAAATCCATCATCAGTTTATGGGAACTCGGCAAGTGTGAGCCGACGCTCTCCAAACTGGTTGCGATGTCGCGCTATTTCGGCGTGAGCATCGACTATCTTGCCGGTCTGGAAGACTGAACCGGCCTGACATATGTGCGGCGGGCGGGACTGCAAAAAGCAGTCCCGCCTGCCGCTATTCAAAATAAAACTTATTTGAGAATGAGCAGAGTTTCTTCACACGGCTTGCGTTTTTTGGGACGGATCGGGTCGTCTTCCTTGGCATAGCCGAGGGCGACGACCACGGGAATATGCGTCTCTTTCCCGACGCCGAGGACTTCGCACAGCCTGTCCTCGTTCCGCCAGCCGAGGATACAGCTCGAGAGCCCGGCGGCGTCGGCGGCCAGCACCAGATGCGCGGTGAGAATGCCCAGATCGTTTGCCGTGAAGTCGGTGCCCTTCATGCGTCCGCCGAGTTTTGCCGTGAGATTGCTTCTTCCCGAACTGACTGCGACCAGCGCGCCTGCGTCGGAGGCGAACTTGTTCATGCCGAGGCCTTGCAGACATTTTGCAACTTCTTTGCGCTGTTCGCCGAGCACGGCGACCAGCTTCCACGGCTGGGCGTTGCAGGCGGAGGGGGCAAGCAGAGCAAGGGAACACACCTTTTTTACGAGTTCTTCGGGAACCTCGCGTCCGTCAAAGGCGCGGCAGCTCTGCCGGTGAAGATAGAGGGTTTCGATATCCTGAATGTCCATGTGTCTTTTCCGATCGATGATTTTTCTGAGGACAGAAGAAAAATCCGGGCGCGAGACCGCGCCCGGATTTTTGATTACTTTCTGACGCTCGCAAGCGATGCTTTCGCTTTTTCCACGACGTTTTCAACGGTGAAGCCGAACAGCTTGAACAGCTGTGCGGCGGGGCCGCTGGCGCCGAACGTGTTCATGCCGATGATCTCGCCGTGATCGCCCGCATACTTGTACCAGCTGTAGGAAGAGCCTGCTTCCATGCACACGCGTGCTTTGACGGCGGAGGGCATGACGCTCTCCTTGTATTCCGCGCTCTGTTTTTCGTATTCCTCAAAGCAGGGCATGGAGATCACGCGCGCTTTGATGCCTTCTTCGGCGAGTTTTGCCTTTGCGCCGACGCACTGTTCGACTTCCGAGCCGCTCGCGATGAGCAGCACATCGGGAGTGCCCTCGCAGTCCTCGAGCACGTAACCGCCTTTGAGTGCGGCAAGCCCGCTGCCGGCGTACTGGGGCAGATTCTGCCGGGTGAGCACGAGCGCGGTGGGCGCGGTGCCCGTGAGCGCGGAGATCCATGCCGCGGCCGTCTCTTTGCCGTCCGCGGGGCGGTACACCTTCATGTTGGGAATGGAGCGGAGCGCGATGAGCTGCTCCACGGGTTCATGCGTGGGGCCGTCTTCTCCGACGCCGATGGAGTCGTGCGTCAGGATATAGACGACGGGAATGTTCATGAGCGCGGAGAGACGCATCGCGTGTTTGCAGTAGTCGGAGAAAATAAAGAACGTGGAGCAGTAGCAGCGAAGTCCGCCGTGCAGCTGCATGCCGTTGGTGATCGCCGCCATGGCATGTTCGCGGATCCCGAAGTGCATGTTTCTGCCCTCGTAGCTTCCGGGCGCAAAGTCGCCGTACGTGATGGTGTCCGTGTTCTTCATGTCGGACAGATTGGACGGAGCGAGGTCCGCCGAACCGCCCATCAGGTTGGGAACGAGAGCCGCGATCTTGTTGAGGACGGTCGCCGACGTCTGGCGGGTCGCCATGGGCTTTTCAAAGCGGAACAAGTCGTCCACTTTGGCAAGGTCGACCATTTCGCCGCTCATCGCCGCCTTGTATGCCTTGGCAAGTTCGGGATATTTCGCCTCGTATTCCGCGAACATCGCCTTCCATTCGCGCTCTTTCTTTGCGCCGCGCCTGCCGGCCTTTGCAGTGTGTTCGAGCACTTCCGCGGGGACTTCGAAGGGGGCGCTTGTCCAGCCGAAATGCTCCTTGGTCTTTTTCAGGTTCTCTTCGCCGAGGGGAGCGCCGTGGCACTTGTGGCTGCCTTCAAGGGGCGTGCCGTAGCCGATCTTGGTCTTGCAGATGATGATGGAGGGCTTTTTCGTCTCCTTCTGCGCCTTTTTGATCGCATTCGAGAGCATGGCGACATTATCGGGATTTTCGACGAGGTCTACCTTGATGACCTGCCAGTTCTGCGCCTTGAAGCGCATGGCGACGTCCTCTTTGAACGTGATGTCCGTATCGCCCTCGATGGTGATGTCGTTGTCGTCGTAAAAGAGAATGAGCTTTCCGAGTTCGTGCGTTCCGGCAAACGAGCAGGCCTCGTAGGAGATGCCCTCTTCAAGGCAGCCGTCGCCGCAGAGCGCGTACGTGTAGTGATCGACGACGGGGAAGCCTTCGCGGTTGAATACGGCCGCAAGGTGCGCTTCGGCGACCGCCATGCCGACGGCGTTTGCGATGCCCTGTCCGAGGGGGCCCGTCGTCGTCTCGATCCCGACGGTGTGGCCGTATTCGGGGTGGCCTGGCGTCTTGGAACCGAGTTGACGGAAGTTCATCAGATCTTCTTTGGTCAGACCGAATCCGTACAGATAGAGCAGGGAATAGTCGAGCATGGAACCGTGTCCCGCCGAAAGGATAAAGCGGTCGCGGTCGTCCCATTTGGGATCCTTGTTGTTGAATTTGAGGAAATTCTGCCACAGCGTGTACGCGATGGGGGCGGAACCGATGGGAAGTCCCGGATGTCCCGAATTCGCTTTCTGAATGGCCTCCGCGGAAAGAATGCGGATCGCATTGATGGTGGTCTGTTTGACTTCTTTCATAGCTTCATTCTCCTTGAATTATATTTGTTTTTTCAGAGTTTCGAGATCGAGGAAGGGGTATCTGGAGAGGAACTCGTACAGGGCGCGCATGATGCGTCTGTTTCCGCCCGGCGTGTTGCTCTCGACGTTGATCGGCATGATCGGTTCGTGCAGGCTCATCCGCAGCAGCGCCCAGCCGTCGCCCTCGTCCTTTGCAAAGTTGACGCGCACGCCCTCGCAGTTGTCGGGAGCGGGCGTCATGGCGGGGGACTGCTGCGCATAGGCCGTGAAGTCGGAGATGACGCCGGCGCCCAGCGCCTTGAAGTTGCAGCCGGGCACGAACGAAAGGCGCACTTCCGCCGCCTCCGCGGGTTCGGGAAGGTCGGCGATCAGCGACATCAGATCTTTTCCCTCCTTTGCGCGCTGCGCGAGCGCGATCAGCAGGCGGGTGACAAGATAGGCTCCGTCGTCAAGGAAGAAGTTTTCCTTCAGCGCCGCGTGGCCGCTCGTCTCGATGGCGAGGGGGGAGTACTCTCCCGCCGCATTCAGGCGCTTGCTCTCGTTGATGACGTTTTTATATCCCCGTTTGAAGCGCCGGTGCACCCCGCCGTGGGCCCTGATGAACGCGGCAAGCCCGTCGCTCGTCACGGAATCGGTGACGATGACGCCCGGCTTTTCTGCCAGAAGAATGGCGGAGATCAGCGCGATCAGGCGGTTGCGGTTGATCTCCTCGCCGTCCGGGGCGACTGCGCCCGCGCGGTCGACGTCGGTGTCGAAGATGATGCCGAAGTCGGCCCTGTTCTTTTTGACGGCCGCGCAGACGGACTGCATCGCCGTCTCGTTTTCGGGGTTGGGAATGTGGTTGGGGAAGTTTCCGTCGGGATCCAGGAACTGCGAACCCGTCGTGTCCGCGCCCAGGGGTTTCAGGACAAGGTCGACATAGAATCCGCCCGCGCCGTTGCCGGCGTCCACAAGGATGCGCTTGCCGGAAAGGGGCCTGTCCTCCCCGCAGGCGGAGCGCACTTTCTCCACAAGCCCCGCGGCATACGTCTCAATGTAGCTTTTTTCCGTAATGCGGCCCTTCCCCGCGGGGAAAGCGCCCTTCGCCGCAAGTTTCAGGATATCGGCGACGTCCGATCCTTCCAGACCTCCGTCCCTGCAGAAAAATTTGAGCCCGTTTTTCTGCCTGGGAAGGTGGCTTGCCGTGATCATCACGGAGACGTCCGCGCCGAAATCCTCCTGCAACAGCATGAACATGGACGGCGTGGAGGAGAGCCCCGTTCTGATGACGTCCCCGCCGCAGGAAGCATACCCTTCTGCGACGAGCCCGCAAAGATGCTCCGCCGTCAGGCGCGAGTCATACCCGACGGCCAGAACGGGCGCCTTTTTTCCCGTCTTTTCCGCCGCCCAGACAAAAAACGCCTTCGCGATGGCGGAGACTGCTTCGTCTGTCAGGGTCACGGGATCGCCCGGAACGCCGGGCAGAGCCGTCCCGCGCACGTCCGTGCCGTTTCGTAAACTTAAAAATTCCTGTTCGGTCATAATCCCCCCGCGGGCATAATTTGGCAGCTGCCTGCCCGCATGGCTTTATTATACCGTTTCGGAGCGCTTTTTTCAAGGGCTTTTCGCAAAAAAGAATTCTTTTTCCAAAAAAATATTGCGATTGTCACAAAGTTATGATATAATGGAAGAAAATATTCGGAGAGTAAACAATGTACAAATTCACGCTTTCGACCGATTCGACCTGCGATCTGTATCAGGATTTTATCAGGGAGAACGACATCAAATTTGTTCCGCTCACATTCACCGTGGAAAAGGAGGGCGTGCTCGAAGACCGCCTCGACAATTTCACACAGTATCAGCAGTATGTGGATTTCTATAACGAACTGCGCGCGGGCGGGTTTTCGCGGACGTCCATGCTCAACTATGAATCGCACTATGAGCACTTTCTGAAACTTGCGCAGGAGGGCGCGGAAGAAGTCGTGCACTTTACGATCTCTTCCGGTCTTTCTCCCACCAAGACGGTGGCGGCAAAGGCGGCGGCGGACGTCAAAAAGGACTATCCGAAATTTGAAGTCTATGTCGTCGATCCCCTGACGGCAACGGTGGGACAGGGGGCGCTTGTCCGCCAGGCGCTCGAATGGCGCAATGCCGGCAGGACGGCAAAGGAAACATACGACTATGTGAACGGTCTTCGTCTGCATCTGCAGCACTTTGTGATCGCGGACGACCTCAAATATCTCAGACGCGGCGGACGGGTCGGCGCGGCGAGCGCGGCGATCGGCACCATGCTCAACATCAAACCCGTGCTCACGTTCGACAACGGCGGCAAGCTCGTCGTCATCGACAAGGTGAAGGGGACGAAAAAGGCGATCGCATACATCAAGGCAAAGATGGAGAAGGAGGGCCCCGCAGAGCCCAAACACCTGTTCATCGTCCATACGGACAACGAGCCCGCGGCGCGCGAACTGGAAGCGTATGTCAGGGAACGCTTCGGCATTCAGCCGCACGTACAGATCATGGGCCCCGTGATCGGATCGCACCTCGGACCGAATGCCTTTGCGCTCGGCTATTTCACGAAGTCGCTGAGAAACGAATTTTAAGAGGTCCGGTATTTCGGCAATCATCGGCGGCACGGTGCACGGCATCGTGCCGCAGGAATTTTCAGCGCCGCAACACGGCGCAACAAGGAGCAGGCATGAAGGGTAATATTTGGAAGATCATCGGAGCGGGCGCCGCCGCCCTGCTGTGCATGGCGCCGCTCGCGGCATGCAGACCGTCGGCGGATATCGGGAACGCACGGGTGGAGATCCGTTCGAGCGACGAGACGTGCGTCGTCATCGAAGTGCTGGCCGGGGACAATACGAAGAGCCTCTACGATGCGCTTTCCGTGCTGCAGAAGGACGGAAACCTCACGTTCGGGGGCAGCGAGTCGCAGTACGGGTTCTATCTTACGTCGCTGAACGGCACCGAGGCGACGGACGAATATTATTGGGCGGTCTATACCACGCTGGAGTCGTTGGACGAGACCGTATATTCTTCCGCATCGTTCGGAACGTTGGAGTATGAGGACAAGACGCTTGCCCTGGCTTCTTACGGCGTCTCCGGGCTTCCTCTTGCCGAAGGCGAACTGTATGCGATCGTCTGGACAGAGATCGACGCGTAACGGAACCAAGTCGGGGCGCCCTGGGCCGGCGCACACGGCCGCCGCGAGCGCCGTCATGTGCGCGGTTTTGCTGGTGGCGCAGTTCGTGCTCTCCTTTGTGCCCGGCGTGGAACTGGTCACGGCGCTTTTGCTGGCGTTCTGTTATCTGTTCGGGATCCGGTGCGGCATGCTGACGGCAACGGCTTTTTCGCTGCTGCGCTGTTTCATTTTCGGGTTTTACCCCAACGTCATCGTGCTCTACCTTGTTTACTTCAATGCGTTCGCGCTGTTTTTCGGCTGGCTGGGCGGAAGGGGGCGTCCGATCGCGGCGTGGGTCTGTCCCGTTCTGCTCGCCGTGCTCGCGGGCGGTGCGGCGGCTGCCGCAATCGCCGGACTGCCTGTGAGCGCTCTGTATGTTCCGCGCCTGAAAGGGGCGGCCTGGGCGTTGTTTTTTGTCATGTGCGCGCTGCTCGTGCTGTATTTTGTTCTGCTGGCCGGCAGGCAAAAGGGCGTGCTGCGGCAGGGAATGGAGGCGGCCGCGCTCGCTTCGCTTGCCGCGCTCTTCACGGTGTGTTTTACGCTTCTGGACGACGTGATCACGCCGCTTTTTTACGGGTATACGCGGGACGCCGCGCTCGGATATTTCTATGCGGGATTCCTGGCAATGCTGCCGCAGACCGTCAGCGCCGCCGTGAGCGTGTTCGTTCTCTTTCCCGTCCTTGCAAGAATTTTTGGCGGAGCCCGGAAAAGTCCCCCCTCAAACGTTGGACGAATGGACAAAGATATGGTATAATTACCCTATCTTTTTTAATTTTACGCGCGCCGGCAGGCGCGCGGCTTCGGAGCGGACATGGCAAAGGACAATTTTGTGGAGCAGATCGCGGACATCGAAACGGATTTTCCGCAGTGGTACACCGACGTCGTCGTCAAGACGAAACTTGTCGACTACGGGCCCGTCAAGGGGACGATGGTCATTCGTCCGTACGGCTATGCGATCTGGGAGAATATTCAGAAAGAAATGGACCGCCGCTTCAAGGCGCTGGGGATCGAGAACGCCTATTTCCCTCTGCTGATCCCCATGAGCTTTATGACGAAAGAGGCGGAACACGTGGAAGGGTTTGCACCCGAAGTCGCCGTCGTCACGCATGCGGGCGGGGAAAAACTTGCAGAGCCGCTCTGCATCCGTCCCACGTCCGAGACGATTATCGGCAGCATGTACAGCAAGTGGATCCAGTCCTACCGCGACCTGCCCGTGCTCATGAACCAGTGGGCAAACGTCATGCGCTGGGAAAAGACCACCCGTCCCTTCCTGCGGACAAGCGAATTCCTGTGGCAGGAAGGGCATACCGTCCACGCTTCGGAGGACGAGGCGATGGACGAGACGCTGAAAATGCTCGCCGTCTATGAGGAATTTGCCCGCACCTGCCTTGCCATGCCCGTTCTGACCGGCCGCAAGACGGAAAAGGAGAAGTTCGCCGGTGCGGTCGCTACCTTCGGCATGGAGGCGATGATGCATGACGGCAAGAGCCTGCAGGCGGGGACCACGCACTATCTCGGGCAGAACTTTGCCAAAGCGTTCGACATCAGGTTCCTCGATAAGGACGGTACATTGAAATACGGATATACGACGTCGTTCGGCGTCTCCACGCGCCTGATCGGTGCGATCATCATGACGCACGGCGATGCGCGCGGACTGGTCATGCCGCCCGTCGTTGCGCCCGTGCAGGCAGTCATCGTGCCCATTGCGTCCAAAAAAGAGGGCGTCATGGAGGCGTGCCGCGCCCTGAAAGAAAAACTTGCCGCGGCGGGGATCCGCGTCGTGCTGGACGATTCGGAGAATTCGCCGGGCTGGAAGTTCAACGAATGGGAGATGAAGGGCGTGCCCGTCCGCATCGAACTCGGGCCGCGCGATCTGGAGGCGGGCAAATGCCTGCTTTTCCGCCGCGACACGCTGGAAAAGACGGAATGCGCGCTCGACGGCGCGGAACAGTCCGTTCGGACGCTCCTTTCGCAGATCTCGGAGAACATGTACGACCGCGCCAAGGCGCGCATGGACAGCCGTATTGTCCGGGCCGGCTCCCTCGACGAGCTTCTGGCGGGCGTCGAAGGCGGCAACTTTGTGCGTGCGGGCTGGTGCGGCTGCCGGGAGTGCGAGGACAAGGTCAAGGAATTCGCGCAGGCGACCGCCCGCGTTCTTGACGGGGAGAAAACTTCGGACACGTGCGTCGTGTGCGGCAAAAAAGCGGAGCATACCGTCATCTTTGCGCGCGCATACTGATGCCGATGCATGTCCTTTCCGGAAACGGGACAAAAGGTCCGGTCCGGAAGGCGCGCCGATCGTCTGCGGCACATTATTTCAGACGGACGGGATTCAGGAAACGATCATGAAACACATCGATATTGCAACGGTATTGCAGGATAAGACGCTCCTCGGGAGCAAGGTGACCGTCTGCGGCTGGGTGCGCACGTCGCGCGATTCGGCGGCGGTCGCCTTTCTGGAACTGACGGACGGGACGAGTTTTTCCCGCCTGCAGGTCGTCGTGGACAAATCAAGCCTTTCGCTCGATCCCGAGTGCACCAAGTGCGGCGCCTCGGTCGCGGCGACGGGCGTCGTCGTCAAGGCCTTTAAGGGGGACGGGGCGGAGCTGAACGCCGAGAGCGTGACGCTGCTCGGCAGATGCCCGAACGACTATCCCATTCAGAAGAAGCGCACCACGCTGGAATTCCTCCGCGGGATCCCGCATCTGAGACTGCGCACGAACATGTTTTCCGCGGTCTTCCGCGTGCGCAGCGTGGCGGCGCAGGCGATCCACCGCTATTTCCACGAAAACAGATTTTACTATATCCACACGCCGCTCATCACTGCCAGCGACTGCGAGGGCGCGGGGGAGATGTTCCGTGTGACGACGCAGCCCTGGAACGCCGCATATGACAGCGAGGAAGCATATTACAAGGAAGACTTTTTCGGCCAGAAAGCGGGGCTCTCCGTCTCCGGACAGCTGGAAGGGGAAGTCGCGGCCATGGCGCTGGGCAGGATCTACACGTTCGGGCCTTCCTTCCGTGCGGAGAATTCCAACACGACGCGCCATCTCGCAGAGTTCTGGCACGTCGAGCCCGAGATCGCGTTTGCGGAACTTCCCGAAGTCATGGAGGTCGCCGAGGACATGATCAAGTACGTCGTGCGCGCCGTGCTGGAGGAATGCCCCGCCGAAATGGACTTCTTTGAAAGGTTTGTGGAAAACGGCCTGAAAGCGAAACTTTCCAACATCGTGGAGAGCAGCTTTGCGGTGCTCGACTATACGGACGCCATCGAGCTTTTGAAAAAGGCGGACGTGAAGTTCCAGTTCCCCGTGGAATGGGGCTGCGATCTGCAGACGGAGCATGAAAAATATATCACGGAACAGGTCTATCGGAAGCCCGTGTTCGTCGTCAACTACCCCAAGGAGATCAAGTCGTTCTATATGAAGCAGAACGCGGACGGGAAGACGGTCGCGGCGACCGATCTGCTTGTTCCCGGCATCGGCGAGATCATCGGCGGAAGCGAACGCGAGGCCGATCCCGACAAACTGCTTGCCGCGATGCAGGCAAGGGGCATGGATCTGGCCTCCTACGAGCAGTATCTCGATCTCAGAAAATTCGGAACGGCGCCGCACGGCGGATTCGGATTGGGATTTGACCGCTTCGTCATGTACGTGACGGGCATGGAGAACATCCGCGACGTCGTGCTCTTCCCGCGTACGGTCAAAAACATTATGTAAAGATGAATTTCGGCGCGCCCCTTGTAAAAAGGGGCGCGCCGTGCTATAATGTGGGTATGAAACTCATTCTTTGCTGTGATTACGGCCTGGACGACGCCGCCGCGACGGCCGATGCCCTTGCGCACGCCGCGCAGGACGGCTATTCGGAGGCGGTGCTGGTTGCGGCGGGCGGAAATGTCCCGCCCGAAGTTTCGCTGGAAAACGCGAAAAAACTCGTGGCGCACCTTCCGTTCGGAACGGTGCCGCTCACCGTCGTGGACACGACGGGGGAGGCGCAGCCCTATGAATTCCTCAAGACCATTCACGGCGAGGACGGCATGGGGGATCTGTTTTCCGATGCCGCGGGGTTCTGCGCCCCGGTCGTTCCCTTTGCACAGTGGCTGGAGGAGCTGAGCGGGGAATTTGACCTTCTGAGTCTGGGCCCCATGACGCTCGTGCCCCGCATTCTCGCGCATAAAAATGCCCGCAGGTTCGTTTTTATGGGCGGGAATATTGCCGAAGAGCCAAATTTCCATGGCTACGAATTCAATCATGCGCTGGACAGGGAGGCGTTTTCGATTGCCGTGCGCACCTGGCCGCACGTCGCCGTGACGATGGACACCTGCCGCGTGCCTGCGCTCAATATTCAGAAAAATCCGCCTGCAGGTACGGGTTTTCTTGCAAAAATCGTGCGTCGGGCGCGGGAAATGACCTTTGTTTCGGGCGAAAAGGGGTGTTATATCTGGGACGATATGGCCGTAAAGGTCCTGCGGCATCCCGAATGGTTTGAAACATACGCGGCGACCGACCGCGACGGCAACCGGCTCACCGTCGCGCGCTATGTGCTCGGGAAACCGTATGAAGATATCATGGAGGCCTGACGGTCCGAGAGCACGGCTTTCAGGGACAGATTCCGGCGGCGTTGCATGATCGAAAGGGATAAAAGGCGCTCCAATTGTAAAAAATTTTTATCGTCCGGACGGATCGGAAAGAACGCGCCGTCGACGCATGTTGCGCCGACGGCGCGTTCTTTTGCAGTCAAAAATCTGCGGAGAAAGAAGAAAGGGCGGCCGGAACGGATAGAACGGCCGGTCAGCTGCCCATATTAATATAAGGAATAAAAGGCGCTTCAATTGTAAAAAATTTTTTACAAGTCGGCAAAAAAATTTACAACTTCGTGACAAATTTGTGCGGGAATCATTACAACTGCATGCTATCATATAGGCACAAAAGAAAAAGCGAAAAGGAATGAAAAAAGGAGAACAAAACTATGAACAAGAAGATTCTGGCGATCGGTTTGGCGGCGGCGATGTCCGTCACGGCAGTGGGGCTGATGACGGGGTGCAACGGCGCAATTGCAGACAAGATCACGACGGCGATCTCCCGTACGCCGGGTTCGGGTACGCGCAGTGCGTTCGACGAACTTGTGACGGGAACGGACAAGGACGGAAACGAGGGTGTTGCGCTTGAGGATATGGATCTTGAGCAGACCTGGGGCATCAGCGTCGGTACGACGGGTCAGGTCGTCACGCAGGTCTCGGGGAATTCCTCTCTCCTCGGCTATATCTCTCTCGGATCCGTTGCGGCGAACACCGATAAGATCAAGGCTGTTCAGGTCAACGGAAAGGACGCAACGGTGGATAACGTCAAGGCAGGGAACTACGAGCTCTCCCGCCCCTTCAATCTCATCTATAAGGCGGAGACGCTCACGAGCAATCCCCTTGCTGCCGATTTCCTTGCCTACATTTGGTCGGCTGACGGCCTCGAGATCCTTAAAAAGGAGTACATCGATGTCGAGAAGCCCGCAGGCGTCGGCACCTATACGGCAGGCACCGTGAAGTCGGGTGACATCAACCTGCACGGTTCCACCTCGCTGCAGCCGCTGATCGAGGAGCTTGCCAAGGCGTACATGGCGGAAAATCCCGGCACGACGATCACCTGGGGAGGCAGCGGTTCGGGCGAAGCGCTCGCGGCAGTCAATGACGGCTCCGCCGAGTTCGGTATGATTTCGAGAGCGGCGAAGGGCGATGAAACTTCTCTTACGGTCGCACAGATCGCCATCGACGGCATCGCGGTGGTCGTCCATAAGGACAGTCCTCTCACGAACGTCACCTTCCAGCAGCTCTTCGATCTGTTCGCTTACGGCACGCCCATCGAGTGCAAGTAATATCGCAAGGTCGGAAGTAAATGTTCCGCCGCCGAAAGGCGGCGGAATAGGCGTTTTCAGGAGTTGTCCATGACGAAAGCATTCTCGACAAAAGTGAAAGATACCTCGGCAAAGATTTTGTTTATCATTTGCGCCTGTCTTTCCATCTTTGCCGTTTTCGGCATCATCTGTTATATTCTTGTTGCGTCCGTTCCTGCGTTTCGCGAGGTAGGATTCTTTCAGTTTTTGTTCGGCACGAAGTGGCAGTTCAATTCGGATACCTACGGCATCCTTACCATGTTGTGCGCCACGCTCGCGGTCACCATTCTCGCCGTCATTCTCGGCGGGGTCATCGGCGTGTTTACGGCGATCTTCATGGTGTTCTGGTGCCCCGATAGGTTTCACCTCCGCTATGAGGGAAGCAACAAGTTTGTGCAGAAGATGGTGGCGTGGCTCAATAAGATCAATCTGCGCACCATTTTCGATCAGATCATTAAATTGCTCGCCGGCATTCCGTCCGTTATCTACGGCTACTTCGGAATCATCGTGCTCGTGCAGGGCGGATTGGTCTACATGGATCCGAACTACCGCGGATATGGCGTGCTCGCAACGTGCATCGTGCTTGCCATCATGATCATTCCGACCATCACATCGCTCACCAAGAATGCATTGGAGGCGGTGCCGGCACAGTATTTCGAGGGCGCGCTTGCCATGGGCAACACCAAGGCGCAGGCAGTGTTCCGCGTGGTGTTTCCTGCGGCACGGTCGGGTATTATTTCGGCGCTCATTCTCGGCATCGGCAGGGCGGTGGGCGAAACAATGGCGGTGCAGATGGTCGCGGGCGGAACGGCCAATTTCCCCACAGGGTTGTTCATTCCCATCTGTCCGCTCACGGTCAAGATCAACATGGAGATGGGCGAAGTCGTCCCGGGGTCGCTGCACGAGTCGGCGCTCATGGCAACGGGTTTTGTTCTGCTCGTCCTTGTCCTCATCATCACGCTCTCCGTCAATTTTGTGCCCAAGGAATTCAAGGGCAAAAAGGGGACCAGAGTGCTCCAAGGCGGGGGTGAAAACGTTGTTTACCGCAAGAAGGGGCTCATCCCCGAGATCCTCAAATACTGCGGTATGGTGTGCGCGGGGATCGTTGTCATATCCCTTGCGGCAATCATTCTGTTCATCTGCATCAACGGGATCCCCAACATCAGCTGGAGCTTCCTCTTCGGCGGCGACGGCTATGAAGGACATTCTCTGGCGCCCGCTTTCCTGACGACGTTCTATGTCATCATCTTTACGCTCATCATTGCTCTGCCTCTCGGTATCGGCGCTGCGATCTTCCTCAACGAATATGCAAAGCCGGGCAGCAAGTTCGTCAAGGTCATCCGCACCTTCATCGATACGCTCTCCGGCGTGCCCTCCATCGTTTTCGGTCTGTTCGGATATCTGCTGTTTGTGCAGATATTCGGCAGGAGTGTGTTTGCAGGCGCATTTACGATGGTGCTCGTCATTCTGCCTACGATCATCCGTTCGACGGAGGAAGCTCTCCGCGCCGTTCCCATGGAGCTGCGTGAGGCAAGTTACGGACTGGGTGCAAGCAAGATCAGGACGATCTTCAAAGTGGTGTTGCCCTCGGCGTTCCCCGGCATCGCCACAGCGATCGTGCTTTCCGTCGGGCGCATTATCAGCGAATCAGCGGCACTCATCTACACCGCGGGTATGATGGCGGTCGCAAGTTCCTCGGTGTCGAGTGCGATCGATCCCACCAATGCCGGCAGTACGCTGACCGTCTTCATGTACTCGTTCTTCGCGGAAGGCCTTGCCTATGAGGAGGCTTATGCGACGGCGTTCGTCCTGCTTATCATTACGTTCGTTCTCAATCTGATTGTCTATTTCATTCAGAAAAGCGTCAAGAAAAAGAGATAAGGAAATCCTATGAATTTATTCAAAAAGAAAGAAACGGCTCCCGCAGCAGAGGTGTCTGCCGAAAAGAGCAAAAAAAACAAAGTAAAGAAGCCCGTGACGCTTAATATCTTTGACTTTACGCAGGACAATGCGATCACGGTCAAAGACCTCGATCTCTATTACGGGGAGTTCCAGGCGCTCAAAAAGATCAACATGCAGATGCCCAAGTATCAGATCACGGCGATGATCGGGCCTTCGGGCTGCGGTAAATCCACCCTCATCAAGACACTCAACCGCATGAACGATCTGGTGGAGGGCTGCCGCGTGGAAGGAGAGATCATGATCGGCGGACTCAACATCTACGACAAGGGCGTGGATCTTTCTGCGCTCAGAAAGAACGTGGGTATGGTGTTCCAGAAGCCCAATCCCTTCCCGATGAGCGTGTATGACAACATTGCTTACGGCCCCCGCACGTTCGGCATCAAGAAGAAGGGGGAACTCGACGAGATCGTGGAGCGCTCCTTAAAGCAGGCGGCGATGTGGGACGAGCTCAAAGACCGGCTCAATAAGTCGGCTCTGGGGCTTTCGGGCGGACAGCAGCAGCGCCTTTGCATTGCGCGCGCGCTTGCGGTCGGGCCGCAGATCCTGCTCATGGACGAGCCGACTTCCGCGCTCGATCCCATCTCCACGGGCAAGATCGAGGAGCTGTGCGAGGAGCTGAAAAAGGACGTCACCATCGTCATGGTCACGCACAACATGCAGCAGGCGGCGCGTATTTCGGACAAGACGGCGTTCTTCCTGCTCGGCGAAATGATCGAAATGGGGGATACCGAGCAGGTGTTCTCCGAACCCAGGCACCCCGAAACGGAGCGCTACATCACGGGACGGTTCGGCTAAGATCGTGCAAGGGCCGGGATCCCGGCTTCTGCTTAATTTTTCAATCAGGAGTAATTTATGGCACCCAGAAAATATTTTGATGAAGAACTTGCCGATCTTCACGATACGCTGACGCGCATGTGCACGATCACCGAACAGATGATCAGCGATGCGGTCGCGTCGCTGAAGACGCTTGACAGAAAGCTCGGCGCGTCCGTTTCGGAGACCGACCGCGAGGTCGATGATCTGGAGATCGCGATCGAAAAGAAGTGTATGCGCATTCTTCTGAAACAGCAGCCCGTCGCAAAGGATCTTGTCAAAGTCACGACGGCGCTCAAAGTCATTACGGACGTCGAGCGCATCGGCGACCAGGCCGCGGACATCGGCGAGATCGTCCGTTCCTTCCCCGACGACAAGCTGTTCAAGGAACCCGAGCATATCGGCCGCATGTCCGACCTCGCCGTGGCGATGATCCACCAGAGCGTCGAGGCCTTCCTCAACGAGAGCGTGGGCGGCGCGGATATGGTCATTCACGCCGACGATGAAATGGACACGCTTTTCAACGAGGTCAAGCAGGAGCTCATCGACCGCATTGCGGGCGATGCAAGCGTCGCCGATCAGGCGGTGCAGCTGCTGATGATCGCAAAGTATCTGGAAAAGATCGGCGACTATGCCGTGAACGTGAGCGAGTGGGCGAAATACCTCGTCACGGGCGTGCATAAAGAGTATCAGTAACCTCTGCGCGAAGTGAAAAACAAGGCAAATCAGGGGAGCGGGGCGCTCCCCGGTTTTCCGTGTGGAAAAAATTTTTTCAAATTCATGAAAATCAGGTGACAAACCCTGCGCTTCCCTGTATAATGGACTTGTCCGCGTCTGCGGCATTCTACGTTGGGAAGAGGGTTTATGGAATACGTCTATCTCGTGCTTGAACTGTGCGGAGGACTCGGTGCATTCCTGATCGGCATGAACATGATGTCGGACAGCATGTCCCGGCTCGCCCACGGCAGGCTCAAGAGCATGCTCAACAAGACGGCGAATAACCGGATCGCGGGTGTCGGGATCGGCGCTGCCACGACGATGATCATTCAGAGTTCGTCGGCAACGACCGTCATGGTGGTCGGCCTCGTCAATGCCGGCATCATGACGCTGTTTCAGGCGACGGCCGTCATCATGGGCGCCAACATCGGTACAACGATCACGGCGTGGATCGCCTCGCTCGGCAGCCTCGACGTTTCGGCGTTCCTGCTCATTCTCGCCGTCGTCGGCGTCTTTATGACGATGTTCGCCAAGAGCGAGAAAGTCAAAGTCATCGGCAACGTGCTTGCGGGGCTCGGCCTCATTTTCGTGGGATTGCAGGTCATGTCCGATTCCATGGATAATGAGGATATTCTCACGGTCATCCGCGATGCGCTCGCCGTTGTACAGAATCCCTTCCTGCTCCTTCTCATCGGCATTGTCGCAACGGGCATCATTCAGTCCTCGTCTGCGGTGACCAGTATCGTCGTCGTCCTTGCGACGAGCGGCGTCCTGATCGGCGGAACGGGTGACGGCGTGTATTACGTTGTCATCGGCTCGAACATCGGTACCTGTGTCACGGCACTGCTCTCTTCCATCGGAGCGAGTCCCAATGCGCGCCGCGCTGCAGTGATCCATCTGCTGTTCAACTGTTTCGGGGCGATCATATTCACTGTGTTCCTGCTCTGCTGGCAGCCATTCCATACGTCTTTTTCGGCGGTCGTACTCGAAAAGATCTTCCCCGGCAATCACCAGTTTCAGATCGCATTGTTCCATACGCTGTTCAACGTTACCTGTACCTGTCTGTTCCTGCCCTTTGCCAAGGGATTTGTCAGACTTGCGAACTTTCTCGTGCGGGAGAAAAAGGTATCGGACCAGCCCTCCGACGGCATTCTCGGCGATCTGGACGAGCGCCTTCTGCGCCAGCCCTCCGTCGCCCTGAGTCATCTCTATCAGGAAATGGGGAAGATGGTCACATACGCTGTGAGCACCCTTACGGAGGCGTTTGAGGCATTCATCAAAAAAGACGTCACCGTCAAACAGGACGTGCAGGACCGGAACGCGAAGCTCTCTGCCGCCAACCGTGCGGCGGTGGAATATCTGGTCAAACTTTCCGCTTCTTCCCTTGTCATGGAAGATGAAAAGACCATTTCGAGCATGCACTACGTGCTCAACGATATCGTGCGTATCGGCGAACTTGCCGACAACGTGACCAAGTACACCGATCACTATGAGAACGACGGCCTGGTTTTCTCGGGAGAATTCCTGAATATGACGCAGGAGATGTACGAAAAGATCACCAAGCTGTACGTTGCGTCCCTGTCCGCTTTCCTGGACAAGGATTTCAGCCGGCTGAAAGAAGTGGACGAGATCGAGGATGAGATCGACAATTACCGCCGTACGCTTGTCAACAAGCACATCAAACGGCTCAACGAGGGCAAGTGTCAGCCGCAGAATTCGAGCGTCTTTATCAACCTCGTGGGAAATCTGGAGCGCGCTGCCGACCATCTGACATATATCGCGCATTCCATTGAGTAAACATATGAACGAACAGGTCTATTTGCTTGAGGACGACGAGAGCATCTGCGAACTCGTCCAATGTACACTGGATATGCACAGCATCAGCTGCCGCACTTTCACGACGGTGAAAGCGTTTTCCGCCGCGATCGAGGAACATCTCCCCGACGTGGTGCTGCTTGACGTGATGCTGTCGGACGGCAACGGGCTCGAGGTGCTGGAACGGCTCAAAGGCCGGTTCCCCGATCTGTGCGTCATCATGCTCTCCGCTCTGGGCAAGGAGACGGACAAGGTGAAGGGACTGAACGCGGGTGCGGACGACTACATTGCCAAGCCGTTCGGCGTGCTGGAACTCATTGCGCGCGTCAATGCCGCGCTCAGGCGCATTCACAAGACGAACCTGCTCCGTCTCGGACAGCTCGTCCTGAACACGGAGAATATGGCGGTCTACTACCGCGGCAAAGAGCTCGACCTGAGCAACAAGGAATATCAACTTCTCAGGTACTTCATGCTCAACGAAGGCAAGGTGCTCCCGCGCGAGACCATTTTATCCGACGTGTGGGGATACGACGGCGGAGAGACGCGCACGCTCGACAATCACGTGGCGCGCCTGAGAAAGCTCGGCCTGAACTTTGAAACGGTGTTCGGCGTCGGTTACAAGTTCATCGCGGACTGATCGCAGAAGGGGCGCCTGCCCCTTTTTTGGTGGGAGAAGAGGGGCGCGGTACAGGCGCGCTTTGCTCCCATTCAGAAACGGTAAAAGGGGGATCACCTATGAAAAAACGGATCATGTGGATCGGATTTGCCATTACTGCGATCGCGCTCATCGTCTTTTCCGTCATTTCCGCCGAAATTTACTACGATAACGACATCATCTACTCGCAGCGGTATCTGCGGGCATACATGGCGGCGTTCGACGATTCGCGCACGGCGGACGCCCTGGACGAAGCGTACGCAAAAGAACTTTCCGAAGCGCTCGGCGGGGCGCGCGTCACCTTTCTCACGGCGGAAGGGGAATACATTGCCGATTCGGAGGACGGGGACGAAGCCTCCCGCGCCATGCGGCCGGAAGTGCGCGATGCGATCGCCTCGGGCGAGGGATTCGATACGCGCGTTTCGCAGACGCTCGGCGATACGTTCATCTACTATTGCAGGCGCTTTGACGGCTACCTTGTGCGCATTGCGGAGCGCACGCAGTCCATGTGGAGCATTTATCTGGACGCGCTGCCCGCAGTGGCGATCTTCCTGGCGGCCGATGCTGTTGTCTGTCTGCTGCTTTCCTATCTCTCCACGGGGTTTATCTTAAAGCCGCTCGAACAGCTCGCCAAAGATGCGGCGCGCGAGAAGCGCGTAAAACCGACGGTGCCGGAACTGGAGCCGTTCGCACAGCTCATCAACCGTATGAACGAGGACGCGGAACAGCGCGTGCAGGAGATCGCGGAGGAGCGCGAGCAGGTGGTCAGGGCGCAGCAGTCCAAGGACGAATTCATCGCCAACGTCACGCACGAAATGAACACGCCGCTCACGTCCATCCGCGGATTTTCCGAACTGCTTGCGTCGGGCGGGCTCGATGCGGAGCGTGCACGGCGCGCCGCGCAGACCATTCTCACGCAGAGCGAGCGGCTGCAGAGCCTCGTCGCGTCCATCATCAATTACAGCGAGATCGACAGCGAAGATCTGCCCGTCTATGAAGTGGACGCTTCGCGCATTGCCCGCGAGACGCTTGCCGCGCTGACGCCCGAATTCCGTGAAAAAAAGGTTGTTCTGCTCTCGGAGATCAAGGACGGCGTGATGCTTCTGAGCCGTCAGGAGCGCGTGACGGAGATCTTCGGCAACATCATCCGCAACGCGATCCGGTACAACCGCGAGGGCGGGAGCGTATCCGTCCTTCTGACGCAGGAAGAATTCGCCGTTTCGGATACGGGCATCGGGATCTCGGAAGAAAATCTTGAGCGCATTTTTGACCGGTTCTTTACGGTGGACAAATCGCACAACGGCAAGAACGGCGGGTTTGGGCTGGGTCTCTCCGTCGTCAAAAAGCTGTGCAAAAAACAGGGCTGGAAACTGACGGTGGAGAGCAAAGAGGGCGCCGGCAGCACCTTCCGGATCGCTTTTGCGCAGGAAGCCGCGCCGGAACCGCAAAAATAGAGCCTTTTACGCGAAAAATTTCCGCGGGGGCTTTTCCTGCGGAAATTTTTGTGCTATAATGAAACCGTAGGCCGCTTTTTACAGAGCAAGGAGAGTACGACATGAAGATCAGCATTTCAAAAGAGAACAGCGTCCCCGTAAACACGGGCTGTACGGGCATCTTTTTTGAGGATATCAATTACGGGCTGGACGGCGGACTGTATGCCGAACTGCTTGAAAACAGAAATTTTGAAGCGAAGGATGTGCACGGGCACATCGGCGAATATATCGTGACGCAGGACGGCGGCTATGCCTGGGACGTTTTCCCCGAGGGCGCGCCCGTGGCGGTCAAGGTCAAGGACGACCGCCCGCTCTTTGTCGAGAATCCGCATTATCTGCGCCTTGTCACGCAGCGGGATGGCTGCGGCGTATCCAACAGGGCGTATGAGGGGATCTTTCTGAAAAAGGGAGAGACGCTCCGCCTTTCGTTCTGGGTCCGTTCATACGACTACCGCGGAAAGATCAGGGCGGGCGTCTATACGAAGGACGGAGCGGTTTTTGAAGAAAAGTGCAGGCTGCACGCGGACGGGCAGTGGCACAGGTATGCGTTTCACGTCAGGGCGGGGCAGTCCTGCGAGGGGGCGCAGTTCCGCTTTATTCTGGAAAAGGCGGGCACCGTGCACATCGACAATTTTTCGCTCATTCCCGACAATGCGGTCTACGGCATTTTCCGCCGCGATCTTGCGGAGCTTCTGAAGGCGCTCCGCCCCGGATTTGTCCGCTTTCCCGGCGGGTGCATCGTAGAGGGGAACACGCTCGCAAACAGGTATCAGTGGAAACTGTCCGTCGGACAGCCGGAGCGCAGGCGTCAGAACTGGAACCGCTGGGCGATCCACGGCGCGGGGGAGGAGGGCGATTTCCGTTCCCCGTTCTCGCACTACGGGCAGACGCTGGGCGTTGGATATTACGAATATTTCCTGCTCTGCGAATATCTGGGCGCAAAGCCGCTTCCCGTCGTCGGTCTGGGGATCGCGTGCCAGTATATGTCCAAAGAGGCGGTCGCCGCGGACGATCCGGAACTGGAAGTGTATATCCAGGAAGCGCTCGACGTCGTGGAGTTCGCGAACGGCGGGCGGGACTCCGTCTGGGGCAGGGTCCGCGCCGAGATGGGCCACCCGGAGCCGTTCGGCCTGGAATATCTCGGGCTCGGAAACGAGCAGTGGGAGACAAAGGAGAGCGAATTTTACCGCCGCTTTGAGATCTTTTCCGCCCGTGTGCGCGAGAAGTATCCCGAAATTAAGATCATCGGAACGGTCGGCCCCGATGTGGGAACGCCCCGCTATGAAGAGGCGTGGGCATGGACGCGCAAAAACCTGGAGCGCGACCCGGCGTTCGTCTATGCGTCCGACGAACATTTCTATGTCGCGCCCGAGTGGCTGTACGCGCATACGGACATGTACGACGCATATCCCCGCAGCGGCCTCGTCTATGCGGGCGAATACGCGGCGCACGTGCCCGGCGTCGCGGGAAGCCTTGCGCCCGCCGCCAATGTGTGGGAGGGCGCGCTCGCCGAGGCGGCATTCATGACGGGCATGGAGCGCAACGCCGATGTGGTGGTCATGCGTTCTTATGCGCCGTTATTCGCGCGGATCGGCTACACGCAGTGGAGTCCCGATCTCATCTGGTTCGATGCGACGCGGGCGTTCGGTTCGGCCAATTACCATGTGCAGAGAATGTATTCCCTTCTGACGGGGGAAGTCTCCTGGCGGACGCAGACGGATACGCAGGGCACATATGTCTCGGCGACGTCAGCGGGGGACATCACCTATGTCAAGGCAGTCAATGCAACGGATTCGCCGGTCACGGCGGAAGTGGAAGGGGACTTCGATTTCGGCGAGATGCTGCGCATCGTCCGGATGGCGGGAGAGCCCGGGGACTTCAATTCGCCCGAAGAGCCCGAAAAGCTCGTGCCCGTGGAGGTCGCTCCCACGGCGGCGCGCACGGCCGAGCTTCCGCCGCACAGCTTTTCCGTGCTCATCTTCCGGAAATAAAAAGGATATTGCATCTGAAAGCATTCGGGGCCGCTGGAACAGCGGCCCCGAATGCATGTTTTTGTCAGTCGAACAGGGATCTTTGCCGTGCGGAGGATTTCAGAAAACTCTTCTGATTGCCCAAAGTCACCACATCGTCCTTTTCGATGTGTCCCGGCAAAAGGGGGGAATCAGGGTCGTGCAGGCGGAAATTTTCGCGCGCTTTCTGCGGGCTCTTGTTGGCGTAGCAGTATTTGCAGCCGTTGAGACAGCTGTCATACGCGCCGATGTCCCGGCTTTCGATGCAGTGGCAGCCCTCGCGCAGGCCCCTGTGTTTCAGTTCCCTGAATTCGCACGCGTTGGCCCTTCCCAGAATTTCCAGCGTGGCACAGCCCGATGCGTGGATCCCGTACTGCGAATAATCTCCGTTGGTGCCGCAGGTCTGCAGCCAAAGCCGATGCCCGGCTGCGATCCTGCCCAGCCCTTCGGCAAGGCGGTCTTTGTCGGCCCGGGTCATCGGAATGAGTTCCGGCATGTTTGTCTCCAGCTTTTTATACGGCTCCACAAAGCTGAAAATGCAGCGGTCAACGTGCGGCGCGAGCTTTTCCGCCAGGTATGCAAAGGTGTCAAAGTGCCGCTCGATCGTGTACGTTCCGGTGAGCAGAACGGGGTCGTACCGCCAGGCGATCCTTTTCTTTCCGACGATCGCCTCCAGCTCGGTCAGCGTCTGAATGCTCTCGTCAAGGGAGGGGACGCCCGGCTCCAGATCCTTTCCGTATGCGGTGATCGTATAGTGGAAATACGTGCGGTATTTGTCCGTGATCTCCCGCAGCCGGGGCAGAATGGGGGCATAGTTTTTGGAACAGAACATCACGGCGTCGATCTTGTCGGGGGAAAGCTCATAGCGCGTGACTTTGTTGGGGAACAGGGGATTGCGGGTGCAGACATATCCCTCTTCAAAGCGCTTTAACAGCCATTCGGAAAAATACTGCACGGTGTCCGTCCGTGCGCCCGTGTTCAGGATCATTTTTCACCCTTTCAGCCATCTGTCTTGTTCGCCGATGGTTCTCAGAACTCTGCACGGATTGCCCGCGGCGACCACGCCCGCGGGGATATCCCTTGTCACGACGCTCCCCGCGCCGATGATGCTGTCGTCCCCGACCGTCACACCCTGCACGATTTTTACGTCGGCCGCGACCCAGACCCGATTCCCGATGCGGATCGGACGGGAGACGGTCAGGTTTGCAACGCGCTCTTCGGGATCGAACGCGTGATTGGTCGTGTACAGTCCGACGCGCGGCCCGAACATGACGTGGTCTCCGATGGCCACTTCGCCCATGTCGAAGATAATGCACCCGAAATTGATGAACACATCGTCGCCGATCGAGATGTTATTCCCCAGTTCGCAGATGAAGTCCGGCTCGATAAAGACGTTTTTCCCCACGCGGCGGAACAGCTCGCGCATGATCTTTGCCCTGAGCTCCGCGTCCTCTTCGGTCGTGCGGTTGTAGGCGCGGAACAGCTTTTTTGCCACAAGTCTGCGCGCTTCGAGGGCCTCGCTCCTGTCGTCGCAGGGGTACCCTGCAAGCATTCTTTCCCATTCCGTCATAGCTGTTTTCTCCTTAAAGTCCGATTTTCTGATTATAGCAGAAACGGAAAATTTGCGCAAGGGGTTCGGGATAAAAATTGCGTATTTGACAAACGGCACAGCCGAAGGCCGTGCCGCCTGCAATGTCTGTGAAAAACTTACAGCGATCGGATCACGCCGGTAAAGAGTACGGCGCCGTAGCGGTCGGTCAGGACAAACCCGAATGCGCGGTCAACGGCAAAGTCCAGGTGAACTTCCTCGTATCCGTCCGGTCCCGGAGCGCCTGCCGCGGGCAGCACGGTCGCCGCCGCGCCCTCGATTCCCTTTTCGTCCACGGCCAGTTTTGCGATGTGGCGGACCTCGGAACAGTAAGCGCCGTCCCCGGTCAGCGCCGTAAGATCGCTTTTTCGGGGGGAGAACAGGTCGCGCACGCCGAACGTCTCCTGCAGGACGGCGGCCGCATTTTCGTCGCATCCGCCCCCGAACGCGGGGAAGAGACAGCGCGTGTAATAGCGGATCTTGTTCTCTTCGTCCACGGCCCTGTAGTCTGCGGACGTGAGCAGTTCGGTGAGCACCTCCGCCGTGAACACTTCATCTGCGGTGCGGCCTTCGTCGGGCAGAAGGAAGTGGATCCGGTATCCCGCAAACGTTTCGGCGAAGAAGGAGGTGAAAGCCGAACCTTCATAGGGCCTTCCCGTCTCGTAATAGCCGCGCAGGAAGGGGACGGTCGTGCCGTTCCCGGAAGCGTCGCTGAACACCATGTCGCCCGCGGAGGGAAGATCGTTGCCGTATTCGTTCCATACGTCTTTCAGATACAGGGCGTTGATCAGCGTGAACGCGGTGTCTTCGGAGATGCCGAAATCTGCATCGATCAGGCCGTTCGTCTGTTCCTTTACAAAGGCCGTCACCGCCCGGTTTGCCGCCTGATTGTCGTTCAGGAAGTCGGCGGAATAGGAATGGCAGAAGTAATCGGAGGCAAGCGTACCGAGGCAGGCCTCGTTAACCTGCGTTCCCTCGTTCACATAGATTGCGTTCGCGAGCTGCAGTCTGGTGCGCTGTTTTCCCTTATCGTCCTTCCCGTCGGCCATGAGCGAGCGGTAGTAGGGCGCAAATCCCGCCGAGAGCTGTCCTTCCGTCACGCCGAGCGCGGAAAGGAGCTGCGCTTTTGTCTCTCCCGCGGCGCATGCCGCCGCCAGCGAAAGGCCGGCGTAGACGGACACGGGCGACAGGACAAACTGCTCGTTTTGTCCTGCCTGCGCATACATGGCGGCGGAAAACTGTGCGGCAAACGCCCGCTCGCCTGCGGCCACGGCCGTAAGGTCCGCATTGTTGCGTTCGGAATAGGAAAGGGGCCGGGCGCTGTCCGCTTTCCGCAGGAGCGTGCTTCTTCCCGTACAGCCCGCAAGCCCCAACAGCACGGCGGCACAGGCGAGCGCCGTCACCATTCGCAGCAATTTTTTCATTCTCTCCCTCCTGTTTCGCCCCGATTGTACCATATTCCCGCAATTTGTCAATGGAATCGGCAAAATTTTCCGGGCGGCGGCTTTTTTTCTTTACAAAATCCGCAAAGTTTACTATAATATTCCCATGCTTCGCATTGCTGACGGTTGGAAAGATTATGCCGTGATCGCCACGGGAGACGGCTATAAGCTGGAACGCTGGGGAGAGTATCTTCTTCTCCGCCCCGATCCGCAGGTCATCTGGAGCGCACAGCGCGACCTGTTCTCCTATCCGGGGCTGGACGCCGTCTACCGCCGTTCGGACAAGGGCGGCGGCGCGTGGGAATACAAGAGGCCGCTTCCCAGGGCCTGGAACATCGGTTACAGAGATCTCACGTTCAAGGTGATGCCCATGGGCTTCAAGCACACGGGGCTTTTCCCCGAACAGGCCGCGAACTGGGAGAGGACGGGCGAGATCGTGCGCCGTGCCGTCGCAAAGGGGCGCAGAGTGAAGATCCTGAACCTGTTTGCCTATACGGGCGGTGCAAGCGTCGCGCTGGCAAAGGCGGGCGCGGAGGTCACGCACGTGGACGCCGCAAAGGGCATGGTGGAGCGCGCGGGCGAAAATGCGCGGCTGAGCGGGATCGCCGGCGGGATCCGCTATATCGTGGACGACTGCAAAAAGTTCGTGGCGCGGGAACTGCGCCGCGGGAACAGATACGACGCCGTGATCATGGACCCTCCCTCATACGGGCGCGGGCCGAACGGCGAAATGTGGAAGATCGAGGCGGAGCTTTTCCCGTTTGTTCGGCTGTGCGCGCAGCTTCTGAGCGACGATCCGCTCTTTTTCCTCATCAACAGCTATACGACGGGCTTGCAGCCCACGGTGCTCTATAACATTCTTACGCTCACGCTCGGCGGCCTGGGCGGCCGGGTGGAGGCATATGAAGTGGGGCTGCCGACCGGGGAGGGGATCCCGCTTCCCTGCGGGGCAGGAGGACTGTATATCCATGCTTGAAACTTTTGAAAATTACGAGCCGACGATCCTGTATGAGGACAACCATATCCTTGTGGTCATGAAGGAGCAGAACCTTGCGTCCTGCCCCGACGAGAGCAAGGACGTCAATCTGCTCGACCTGCTCAAAGACTATCTGAAACGCACGTACGGAAAGCCCGGCAACGTCTATCTGGGGCTGGTGCACAGGCTGGACAGGCCCACGGGCGGCGTCATGGTGTTCGCCAAGACGAGCAAGGCGGCCGCGCGGCTCACCGAGCAGATGCGCACGGGCGACTTTGAAAAGCGCTATCTGGCCGTTCTGGGCGGCGTCCCGGAGCCGGAGAGCGGAAAACTCGTGAACTGGCTGAAAAAGAACGCCGTTAACAATATGGTGTACCTTTCCACCGAGGGGACGGACGGGGCAAAATATGCCGCGCTCGATTACCGCGTGCTGGAAAAGAAGGGGGGACTCTCTCTGACCGAGATCAAGCTGCACACGGGCAGAAGCCATCAGATCCGCGTCCAGTTTGCCGGCATCGCACATCCCGTCTACGGCGATATGCGCTACGGCGGGGAGTACGCCGTCAAGGGGAAACTTGCGCTGTGGGCCTATTCGCTCGCCTTCACGCACCCCGTCACCAAGGAGCGCATGCGCTTCCTGTCCGAACCGCCGGAGGATACGGCCCCGTGGAAATTCTTCCATGTGTCCGAGGCGGTCAGTCCTGCGTAAAGCGCGTGGAAAGGCGATGAAATTTGCATTTTCTCCCCGTGAGCGGCAATTCCCGCTTGACGAACGGAAAAAATTCGTGTAGAATATAAAAGATAATCGAAAAAAATACGTTCGCGGCGTCTGTGCGCCGCGATTCGGAGTTTCTTCATGAACAAGGTCAAAGTACGTTTCATTACCATTCTGTCCCTGTGCGCGGCGCTGCTTGTGTCGCTTGCGTTCGGCGCATGGGCGGCGTTTGCGGGCCGTATCGGAGCAGACGCGGAGATCACAGGCGTCGACTATGCGCCGACTTCCGTCTTTGCATCGGGTACGGGCGGCGATGTGGGGGCGTCCGAGGGGACGGAAAGCTACGTGCAGTTCACGTTCACCGACGGCGGCAATACCTATTTCCGCCGCGACCTCGCGTACAAATGGTTTACTGCCGCTCCCGCGGAGACGCAGAGCACGCTCGCCAACCCCGGAGTGGCAAATTACCTGTCCATGGAGTTTGCGTTCGCTTCCGCCGACTTCGAGCTGTATACGATCGGGTTTGAGAGCACGGAGGAGAACGTCAGCAAGGAGGGCAAGTCGGTCAATTCCCTGCTTTTCAGGCCCACCGCGGCTGCGGAAGGCGGCCTGGAAGTCGCAGTCAGAAGCGCTTCGCAGCAGGACACCGATCCGGAGGAACTCAGCTGGACGGCCATTGCCGAAAACGCAACGGACGCGCTGGGCGACATCCGCATTGATTTTGCCGAGTCGGCGGCCGGCGTCGGGAATTTCGACGTCCGCATCTCCGTCAACGGAGAGCAGAAGGCGACGGGTACGTTCACGAACATCGGCGGGAACTATGCCGAATACCGCTCTTCTTCCTCTTCCACGCCCAATACGCCCATCACGTTCACGATGGAACTTGCCGAGGATTCCGAGGCCAACGAGGCGCAGGTGCTCATGAAGAGACTCAACGGGCAGTCCTTCCAGCTGACGGACGGGCTCGTCAAGGACAACACCGCTCCCGTGCTCGCCGTCAATGAAGACGTCTACGCGTTCCGTCTCGGACAGCGCTATAATTTCACCGCATATGAGGCGATCGACGTCTGCGACGATTCCGTGAGCGTCACGCGCAGCTATTATATGGCAAAGCAGAACGACGACGGGACGTACGATGTTCCCGACGAGAGCGCAACGGGGGACGATTCCTCCTATGAATCGCTCACGACGTCCACGTTCTTTATGCCCACGGCTTCCACGCCGGACGAGCTCGAAACGGAATATGTCTCCATTCGTTTCAACCTTGACGACGGCCGCGGCCGCGACGATGCGAACCGCGTCAACGAGTACGTGTATCTGAGCTGGTACGCGGCGGATACCACCGAAGATGGCGGGATCGTTGCGACCCTTCCGACGCAGGACGGCGAGGGCGACGAAACGGTCCGCCGGCCCGACTTCATTGTCGTGACGCCGGACGAGCAGGAAGGCCCTTATTTTACGGGCGTCAAAGCGGATACCGATGCCGGGGAAAACGTCTATGAAGACGAGGAAGCTTTCAACGATGCCGCAGACGCCTATCAGGAAGCGGTCAACGATGCTGCTGCGGCGGCGACTGCGGGCTCGGGCGCATACCTGTATCTGCCTTCCCTGCGCGGGCTCATCGGCAGCAATTATGCCGACTACCGCGATCTGAGTTTCACGATCTTCTACTGGCACGAATCTCAGGAGGTGGGCTCTTCGCCCTCTTCCGAAAGCTCCCTCAGCTACAACAATCTTCGCTTTGAAGTGGACCAGGAAGGGACGTACACATTCCGCATCATTGCCGAAGATTCGGCCGGCAACGAGATGTATCTGTACAATACGGACGGGACGCTCGTGGCGCTCTCTTCGAGCACGATCGGCTATGACAGCAACGGGGAGGATTTCCAGATCTCCGAAGACTATCTGCCCGTGTTCACGGCTACGATCGGCTATAACGGCGCAAGCATCGAAGATCCCGGTTCGCAGGACTACGGCTACCGTGACCGCTCCTATTCGGTGGAGGATTTCGAGGTCATTGCTCTGGAAGGATACGCTTCCGACTATTCGCTCTATTACTTCGATACGAGCAGGCTTGCGGAAGGGCAGATCGCTCCCACGTACAGCGAGTGCGTTGAAAACGCTCAGGCGCTCTTCTTTGCCGAAAATGCTCCCTATGCAAACTGCATCGTGCCCATCAACGTCTATAACGACGATGTGACCGAGGACGATGAGGAATGGGAGGACACGGACAACGACTATGCGTGGGATCCCGAATCCTCGCTCTCGTTCACACCGCAGGAATCGGGCATCTACTTCGTCGGACTCATCGTCACCGAGCAGACGGGCGCAACCGTCTCTTCATACATGGCGATCGAGGTGAGAAACCCCGTCGATATCATTCCCGGCGTTTCGCAGTGGCTGCAGAACAACACGGTCTCCGTTGTGCTCTTCTCCATCTCGGCCGTTCTGGCGGTCATCATCATCGTTCTGTTCGTCGTCAAGCCTTCGGACAAGACGGTAGAAGAAGTCGACCTTGAAAAGCTCAAGGGCAGAAAGACCAAAAAGAAATAATCGTATGAAAGGCCCCGCCGGTACCCGGCGGGGCCTTTCATATGCATTTTGCAAAATTCCCGCAACGATATTGACAGACGGATACAGTGGTGCTATAATATTACGGTATCATATAGAATAAGGGAAGGATGTGCTTATGACGACAAAGACGGTAGATCTGTATGAATACTTCGGCATCGGGCGCAAGGACGCGCGGAAGGGGTATCTGACGTTATACGTCCGTGACGATCTCACGGAAATGGCGAAAAAGCGGGTGCGTCCCGCCATGCTTGTCATTCCCGGCGGTGGATATTGCAACGTCTCACAGCGGGAGGGCGAGCCGATCGCCCTGCGCTTCTTCGCAGAGGGGTTCAATGCCTTTGTGCTGGAATACGATGTGGCGCCGCAGCACTATCCCGTGCAGCTGCTGCAGGCGGGCATGGCGATGCTGTATCTGCGCCGTGAAGCCGCCCGTCTCGGCGTCGACGGCGAACGGATCGCGGCGATCGGGTTCTCGGCGGGCGGACATCTCGCCGGCTGTACGGGCTTTGTGTGGGACGATCCCGCCCTGCGGGAAGCGTTCGGCGATGAGTGCGCCCGGATCTGTCCCGATGCGCTCGTGCTGTCCTATCCCGTGGTGACCGCGGACAAACGCTATTACCACGGAGGGTCCTTCCGCAATTTCTGCGGCGGGGACGAGGGGCACGAAACGTTCTCGCTGGAAAAGCGTGTCCGCAAGGGCGCGCCGCCCTGTTTTATCTGGGCCACGACGCCGGACGACTGCGTGCCGGTGGAAAATGCCTTGCTGCTCTATTCCGCGCTGAAAAATGCGGGCGCGCATGTGGAGATGCACCTGTTTGAAGAGGGCTGGCACGGCCTTTCGACCGCAGATGATGAAGTGCTGGACGATACGGATTTTCCTTTCCTCGTGCGGGTCGCGGAATGGCTCCCCATGGCCGTTTCCTTCCTGCGTGCGCACGGATTTACCGTGCAAAGACAGGACCGTTAACGATCTGATCAGGCGAAAAAGCCCGCCGCGTCCTTCCGACGCGGCGGGCCTTTCTCTACTCTCCGTTGTGCGGCGGAAAATGTCGGATCCGAGGTAAAATTATAAGTATTTCTTATAGATAGCATAAGCAATCGATAGGGAAAACGCGTAAATTTCGCGCTTTGTATGTTTGTCAAGGCGAAGGGGAATTTGCTATAATGATAGCACACAAAGGAGCGCCGCGTCAGCGGCAGAAAGGAGAAAGCATTATGGATTATGTAGAAAGAGTGCTCGAAGAGCTCAAGGCCAGAAATCCGGGCGAGCCGGAATTTCATCAGGCGGCAACAGAGATCCTGAACGGTCTCAGACCCGTCATTGCAAAGCACCCCGAATATGAAAAAGCGGCGCTTCTGGAGCGGTTCGTCGAGCCCGAGCGCGTCGTGATGTTCCGCGTTCCGTGGGTGGACGATGCCGGAAAGGTGCACGTCAACAAGGGCTACCGCGTGCAGTTCAACAGCGCGATCGGTCCCTATAAGGGCGGCCTTCGGTTCCACCCCACGGTCAATCTCTCCGTCATCAAATTCCTGGGACTGGAGCAGATCCTCAAGAACAGCCTTACGGGGCTTCCCATCGGCGGCGGCAAGGGCGGCAGCGACTTTGACCCCAAGGGCAAGTCGGACAACGAGATCATGCGCTTTTGCCAGAGCTTTATGACCGAGCTCTGCCGTCACATCGGTCAGGACACGGACGTCCCCGCCGGGGACATCGGCGTGGGCGGAAGGGAGGTCGGCTTCCTGTTCGGGCAGTACAAGCGCATCCGCAACGAGCATGTCGGCGTTCTGACGGGCAGAGGGCTCTCCTACGGCGGCAGCCTTGTCCGCACCGAGGCAACGGGCTACGGCCTTGTCTATATGGTCGAGGAAGCGCTCAAATGCCGCGGCGATTCCCTGAAGGGCAAGACGGTCGTCGTGTCCGGCTCGGGCAACGTTGCGATCTATGCGACGGAAAAGGCGCAGCAGCTCGGCGCAAAAGTCGTCGCGCTCTATGATTCCAACGGCTATATTTACGACAAGAACGGCATTCAGCTCGACGTCGTCAAGCAGATCAAGGAAGTGGAGCGCGCGCGCATCAAGGTGTATGCAGAGCGCGTCAAGGGCGCGGAGTATCACGAGGGCTGCAAGGGTATCTGGACGATCCCCTGCGACATCGCGCTTCCCTGCGCAACGCAGAACGAGATCGACGGCGAATCGGCGCGTGTGCTCGTCAAAAACGGCGTGAAGTATGTGGGCGAGGGCGCGAACATGCCCTCCACGCTCGAGGCGATCGAGGTCTTCCAGAAGGCGGGCGTGGTGTTCCTGCCCGCAAAGGCGGCGAATGCCGGCGGCGTGGCGACCAGTGCACTGGAAATGGCGCAGTCGAGCGGCCGTATGTTCTGGTCGTTCGAGGAAGTGGACGCCAAGCTCAAGAATATCATGGTCAACATCTACCACAACATGGACGCCGCGGCAAAGGAATACGGCTGCGAAGGCAACTATGTTGCGGGCGCAAACATTGCAGGCTTCAAGAAAGTTGCCGAGGCAATGATGGCGCAGGGGATCGTATAACCGGTTTCCTCTATGCTGAAAAGATCCCGGGCGGGAAAGCCCGGGATCTTTGGTTTAACGGGAATTTTGCAAATCGTGCGGCGGATATTTGTATTTTCCGGAGACATATGGTATACTGATTGCACGGAGGCGTTATGGAAGAAGAAAACAAGGGAAGAGACGTTATTTTTACGACGCCCGCACAGGAGGAGCCCGTTTCTCCTTCTCCGAAGGAGACGGAGGTGGAGGACGCGCAGGCGGCGGGATCTTCGCAGCCGTCCGGGCAGCCCGGGGAGGGAGGAGAACAGCCGTCCGAACCCGACCTTCGGTATAAGAACGGCAAAGAGGTCGCCAAGAGCGGCGTGCTCGGCTTCTTCATCGGACTGGCGGTCATCGTGCCGGGAGTGAGCGGCTCCACGGTCGCCATTATTTTCAGGCTGTACGATAAACTTTTATATGCGCTCGGCAATATCGTGCGCCGGTTCAGGGCGTGTATAAAATTTCTTCTGCCCATTGCGGTCGGGCTTCTCATCGGGTTCGTCCTGGGCTTTCTTGCGATCCAGCGGCTGATCGATATCAGCCCGTTTGCGATCATCGGATTATTTGCCGGGCTGATGGTCGGTTCTTTCCCTGCCGTGTACGACGAGATCCGCCGCGAAAAAAAGACGCCTCTCCGGGTCGGACTGTTTGCGCTCGGGGTCGCGATCCCCGTTGCGATTTCCGTTCTCTCCGTATTTCTGTCCGAGGGGGCGCACTCGCTGGAGGGGCTGCATGCGGGGCACTATATCCTGTTCCTTGTGCTCGGGTACCTGGTGGCAGTCACACAGGTCGTCCCCGGCCTGAGTGCAACGGCGATCCTGATGGCGTTCGGCTACTTTTCCTCGATCATGGAATCGGTGAGCTTCACGTACTGGCAGCACAATCCCGCCGTGTTCGGCGTGTACGCCTGCCTGATCGTGGGCTTTCTTCTGGGACTTGTGACGTTCTCCAAACTGCTCACAAAGATCTTTGCAAAGCGCAGGGCGGCGGCGTTCTTTGTCATCGTGGGCCTTTCGCTCGGGTCCATCGTGACGATGTTCTTCAACCCCGATGTATACGCGGTCTATCAGAGCTGGACGACGAATCTCAACGTATTGGATCTTTCGCTCGGGCTGGTGCTGTTTGCGGTCGGGATCGTTGCCGCATATCTGTTCGTGCGCTATGAACGGAGCAAAAAGGGACTTCTTCCGACTCGAAAACAATGAAACAGGAAAACCGCCGCCCGCCGTCAGATTGACGGCGGGCGGCGGCGCTCTATTCCCGATCGCACAGGCTGAGAATGAGGCGGGCAATTTTGTCGCTGTGGACGACGTAGCTGTCGTGTGTCTCGTGTTTGAGAATACAGAGGGAACAGCCGCGGATCGCCGCGGCGATTTTTCTCGTGTGGCGGAGCCGCACCAGATCGCGGCTCCCGACGGTCAGGCAGACGGGAATGCGGATATTGGCAAGTTCTTCCCCGGTGATGTCCGGCTCGTTGATCATGAGGGCAAGAAGGGGATCGTGCGTCCTGCGCCATGCGCGCCCGGCGCTGCGCAGAAAGGAGGCGGAAAGCCCGCCGGGTGAGGTGTTCGCCCCGCTTGCAATGACGCGCGCCGGCAGGTCCGGACAGAGGCTCGCGGCAAGCAATGCGGCGATCCCGCCGTCGGAAAACCCGTACAGGACAGGTTTTTCAAGCCCGAGCGCATGTGCAAAGGCGATCAGATCCTGCGCCATGTCGCGGTAGTGATAGACGGATACGGGGGAACTGTTCCCGTGCCCGCGCGTGTCCGGCGTGTAGACGGTAAAGCGCTGCGAAAGAAGGGGCACGGCCCGATCGAAAATGTCATGCGATTCCCCGTTCCCGTGCAGCAGGATCAGGGGCGCGCCGCTCCCCGCTTTTTCATAGTACAGCGTGACGCCGTTGACGTTGACTTCCATGGCGTGATTATACCATGCGCGCGGAGGAATGTCAATGCGTGTCCCGTCTGCAAATTTGCGCAACAGTGCGCATTTCGTTTGATAAACGTCCCGCAATGTGGTATAATTCCCTACGGACAAAGCAAGGAGAAGAGTTTATGTTACAGGTCATCGGCGTCAGCCTGCAATACGGCAGCAAAAAGCTGTTCGAGGACGTCAACTTAAAATTCACGGCGGGCAACTGTTACGGCATCATCGGCGCGAACGGCGCGGGCAAATCCACCTTCCTGAAAGTGCTCTCGGGCGAGATCGAACCAAACAAGGGCGAAGTCGTGCTCGGCAAGAACGAGCGCATGTCCGTGCTTGCGCAGAATCAGAACAAGTATGATTTCGAGACGGTGCTGCGCACGGTCATGCTCGGGCACAGGCGGCTTGTGGAGATCATGGACGAGAAAGACGCCCTCTATGCGCATGCGGATTTCACCGAGGAGGACGGCGTGCGCGCCTCTGAGCTGGAGGCGGAGTTCGCCGAGCTCGGCGGCTGGGAAGCGGAGAGCGAAGCGGAGACCCTTCTCAACGAGCTGGATATTCCCTCGGAATACCATCAGATGCGCATGGGGGATCTGGACGCCAAGCAAAAGGTGAAAGTGCTGCTGGCGCAGGCGCTGTTCGGAAACCCCGACGTACTGCTGCTGGACGAGCCCACCAACAATCTTGACTTGAAGACGGTGCGCTGGCTGGAAAACTATCTGCTGGATTTCGAGAATACGATCATCATCGTATCGCACAACCGGCATTTCCTGAACAAGGTGTGCACGCACATCTGCGACGTCGACTACGGGAAGATCAATCTCTATCTCGGAAACTACGATTTCTGGTACCAGACCTCGCAGCTGCTGGCGCGTCAGCAGCGGGACGCCAACAAAAAGGCGGAACAGCGTGCCGCGGAACTCAAGGAATTCATCGCGCGCTTTGCGGCGAATGCAAGCAAGTCCCGGCAGGCGACTTCGCGTAAAAAGGAGCTGGAAAAGCTCACCATTTCCGATTTCAAGCCGTCGCTCCGCAAATATCCGTTCATCGATTTCAAATTCGAGCGCGAGATCGGAAACGACATTCTTGCCGTCGAGGGCCTCACGAAAAAGGGATATTTCGAGGACGTCACCTTCACGGTGCAGAAAGGGGACAAGATCGGCATTCTCTGCGATAAATCCACCTCCGTCACCATGCTCTACGATGTTCTGACGGGGAAGGCGGAGCCCGACGCGGGGACGGTCAAATGGGGCAAGACGATCTCGATGTCCTATTTCCCGCAGAACAACGGCGAATATTTTGACGGCTGTGAACTGACCCTTGTGCAGTGGCTTTCGCAGTTCTCCAAAGACCATTACGAGGAGTATCTGCGGGGTTGGCTGGGCCGCATGCTCTTTTCGGGCGAGGAGGCGCTGAAGGAGGCAAAAGTGCTCTCCGGCGGCGAGAAAGTGCGCTGCATGCTGGCAAAGATGATGCTCGAAGGCGGGAATTTCCTGATCTTCGACGAGCCGACCAACCATCTCGATCTCGAATCCATCACTTCGCTCAACAACGGGCTGACGGCATTCAAGGGATGCATGCTTCTGACGTCGCACGACCAGGAACTGATGAACACCGTCTGCAACCGCATCATTGTTCTGGACGGGACCAAGACGTTTGACAGCAGAGCCGCCGCGCCCGATCGGGCGCGGCGGCTCCTGCTTTAACGATACGTGATCATTTTTTTGTGTTTTCCGCTTTGAGCTGTGCATCGCGCGCAAGAATACGGTCAAAGAGGGAAACGGACTCCGCCACCTTTGCCTGCGCCGCGCTGATGCCGCCGCTGTCCTGCATACCGCGCGTTCCGAACTTATAGGCGGCGAGCTCCGTGCGCGCCTGCCCCAGAAGCACGGAGACGCTTCCGATCTCCCCGTCGCGCTCCTTGTCCGCCATGCGGTCGGTCACATAGATGAACCGGTCGGCGCGATAGACGAGTTTCGACATGGCCTTCATGAATTTCAGACGGGTGAACGAGCCGGATTCCGTCTCCTTCCGGAAGGATTCCAGATCCTCGGAAAAGGCTGCAAGTTTTCCGCGCAGTTCGCCGTGGCGGGGAAGCCGTGTCTTGCGGCGAAGGAGCAGAAGGATCAGGATCCCCACGACGATGACCGCGGCGTAGATGACATATTCGATGATGAGCCGCACGGGATCGGTCCCGGAAGGGGCCGCTGTGCCGGAAGTTTCGGTAAGAAGCGTGAAGAGATACGGATTCATGCGTTTGCACCTCCCTGCCGGTCATTGTCGCACACGTGGACATCGAGCTGACTGAACGGAATGGAGACGCCGTGCGCTTTCATGCTCTTGTAGAGAATATCGCGGAGATCATAGTACAGATCCCAGTATTTTTCGGTCGTGCCCCAGGCGCGTACCGAAAGTTTGACCGCGCTGTCGCCGTATGAATCCAGCACGACGGAGGGCTCCGGCGTGGCGACGACGTTTTCATAGCCCTTTACACTTTCCAATAAAAAGGCCTTGACTTCGTCGATATCGGCGGAATAGGGAACGGGTATTTCAATGACGACTCTCCGCAGCGGCATGTCGCTGTAATTGACCAGCTTGGAGCCGAGCACTTCGCTGTTGGGGACGATGATCGTCTCGTTGCTGTAGGTCAGGATCTTCGTATTGAAAAGACGGATATCCTGCACCAGTCCTTCCATGCCGCCGATCGCAACATAGTCGCCTTTTTTGAATGGCTTCGTAAAGATGATGATGACGCCGTTCGCAAGGCTTGCAAGGCTGTCTTTCAGAGCGAGCGCAATGGCCAGGGCAACGGCAGAAAAGGCGGCAATGATGCCCGCCGTGGAAAATCCGAGCGAGCTGACGACGACGATCGTGAGCGCTACGTACAGTACGACCGTGATGAGCGAGACGACGAACGTCGAAGCCGATTTGTCGAGCCTGTTGCTTCTGAGCGCGGCCGATCGCGCGATGATCTGTACGATGCGGATCACGACGAGTCCCAGCACGAGAAACGCGACGGCCCGCACGATGGCGAGCCCCGTGTTCTGTATGAAGTCGTTTCCGATCTGTTTGAGGGTTTCCCAGAATTGGTCCATTTCGGCCTCCGTGTATCAGGACAGGCGTGCAGGTTTTGCCTTTGCCGGTCCCTTGATTCCCTTATCATATAGCATGTTTACAGTATAGCACGTTTTTCGCAAAAAAACAAGGGGGACGCGGAGTTTTCCGCGCCCCCGGAGGGGATTTTCCTGCGCCGAAGGGGGCTTGCGGGTCACTCGATGGCTTTGAGCGACTCGTTCATGTTGATGCGCACGATTTTATGGCGCAGAATGAGCGTCACAAGGATCGTAAAGATGACGGAGAGAATGGGCGCCAGGACCCACACGAACCAGGAGATGCCCGGAATGGAGCCGAATTCCATGACCCGGAACACGAACAGACACAACAGGCACCCCAGGGGAATTCCGAACAGAATGCCGATACCGCTCGTGATGTAGATCTCGCGGTAGATATAGCCAGCCACTTCGCCGTCGTAGTAACCGAGCACCATCAGCGTCGCAAGTTCGCGTTCCCGTTCGCTGATGTTGATGTTGGTCAGCGTATATGTGACGACAAAGTTGAGCAGCGCCGCAAAGATCAGCACGATGATCGCCACGGCGATCATGGCTGCGCCGCCGATATCCTGGAACAGACAGCAGTCGAGCACTGCGAGTCCCGCCAGCACGAGCGCGGTGGACAGCGCAACGGACACGACCGTCATCAGGAAGCGCATGAAGAAGCGCAGGACGTTGCGCATCGTCGATTTGTACTTGAACGAAAGGTGGTTCCAGATGAAGGGAATGCGTTCCAGAAACACCTTTTTTCCCGCTTTGGGCGCTTTGGGACGGAGCAGCTCGGCGGGCTGCAGGCGCGTCAGTTTGAGCCCGGCGATGACGGTCGCCGCAAGCGTTGCGATCAGGATCACCGCAAACGTGATGAAGAAGAACGTAAGGGAGATGTGCGACGTATAGGCCGGAAGGGTATAGTTCCACTCAAAATTGACGTAGATGATGCGCGCCAGACCAAGTCCCGCAAAATAGGCGCCTGCGCCCCCGATGAGCGTTCCGATCAGCGCAAACAGAAGATATTTCGAGATGATGCGCGCGGGGGAGTAGCCGAGCGTCAGAAGACATGCGATCTGCCCGCGTTCCTCGTCCAGCAGCCGCGTCATGGTCGAGAGCACCACAAGAATGGTGACGAACAAAAAGACCACCATCAGCACATAGCCGATGCTTCCGATCTTTCCCGAATATTCGCGGAAGGATTCAAACGAAAAATTTTCGTGCATGGTAAGCGCTTCGTAGTATGCCGCGGTATCTTCCCCGGGCGCCTGCGTGTCGGAAGTAAGCAGGGCGTCGATCGCCGCAAGCTCCTCGTTTACATAGTCGTCATAGCCCATACCGAACAGCGTATAGTCGCCGCGGTCGGGAAGGGTGATATAGATCTGGTTGAGCAGATCGGAGGCGGGAACGGCAACTTCCTGCGTATCGGCGGCGTCTTCGTCGAGCTCTACCGTTTGTTCGTATGCCGTCCCCGCGCCTGCTGTTCCGGTGCCTGTGATATGCGGTCGGGCGGATGTATCGACAAGGTTTTCGCCGAAGACATAGTAGACGGCGGCAAGGGGAAGCATCTTCTCTTCGTCGTCGGAAGCCGGGTCGTCCGTGTAGCTGGGGTCGTCACGCACCGCCATGTGCAGGGGGTTGAGCACCGTGCCGCCCAATATATATTCCTGCTCGATGGGAATGGTCGCGGTGAAGTCTCCCGTCAGCGTGACGGGGATCTTCTGCCCTGCGATCTCGTATTCATATTCGATTTCGGTGAGGTGCTCTGTGATGACCGCGGACATGGTATAGGGCTTGGATGCGTCCTGCTCCGGGAGCTGTACCGTCGGGCGCTCGGCATAGACGACGATCGAATCTTCGGAAGCGGCCGAAGTGTCGTATGTTGTTACGGACGTCAGCGTGTTTTGCGTCACGTCGTCGGGCGCGGCACAGTCAAACAGATAGACGCGCACAATGCCGTCCGGCACGTTGGTAAAGGTGACCTCCGTGTCGTTGACGGTCGCCTTTCCGCCGCGCACTTCAAATTCGAGCATGCCGCCGCGCTCTACGTTTTCGGCGCCGTAGCGTTCGGTGAGCGCCGTCACGTCGCCGTCCGGAAAGGCGCCCTCGGTATTCATGAGAATGATGTCGCTCACGTTTTCGGCACGGTAATAGTCGGACAGCGAATAGTCGATCTTTGTGGTCGCCATACCGATGCCCGCCGTAAAGCCGACGCTCACAAGCACCATGAGGATGACGGATATGAGCCTTGTCGCGTGGCGTCTGAACATTCTTCCGAATGTTTTGAGATAGGTATTCATGGTGTCACCATTCGATGCGTTCGATGGGCATGGGGTCGGGGTTGATGTCGATCGCCTCGATCCTGCCGCTGCGGATATGAATGACTTTGTCCGCCATGTCTTTGAGCGCCGCGTTGTGCGTCACGATGATGACGGGCTTTTTCTGCTCTTTGGAGACGTCGTGCAGGAGCTTGAGAATGAGTTTTCCCGTCACGTAGTCGAGCGCGCCCGTCGGCTCGTCGCACAAAAGCAGCTTCGGATTTTTGGCAAGGGCGCGCGCAATGGAGACGCGCTGCTGCTCGCCCCCCGAAAGCTGCGAGGGAAAGTTGTTCATGCGTTCCGCAAGGCCCACTTCGGTAAGGATCGCCTTGGGATCGAGCGCGTCCTTGCAGATCTCCACGGCGATCTCCACGTTTTCGAGCGCCGTCAGGTTGGGCATCAGATTGTAGAACTGAAAGACGAACCCGACGTCGGTGCGGCGATAGGCCGTCAGCCCCCGCCGGTCAAGCGCAGTCACGTCTTTCCCGTCGAGCTCGATCTTTCCGCTCGTTGCGCTGTCCATGCCGCCCAGAAGGTTGAGAAGGGTGGTCTTCCCGGCGCCGGAAGAGCCGAGAACAACCGCAAATTCGCCGTCTTCCAACGAAAAGGAGGCGTCTTTGAGCGCGTCCACGCAGACGTCGCCCGTCCGATATTGTTTACAGACGTTTGTCAGGGTCAGATAACTCACTTTTTCCTTTTCGCTCCTTGATTGTTTCCAAGTGAATTATACCATATTTCCACCGTATTTCAATCGGTTTGAACAACAATTTCGGGAGATTTCACGCATATTTCGCGAAAAATCTGTGTTCAATTTTTTAAGTATAATTGAAAAAAATGACTTTGATTTTTGTTGTCATTTTTGGCTGTTACACATTCCGTGGCTCGTGCGGCGGCCGGGAATCGTTTTGCGGGAACGATGCTTCTTCCCGTTTTTCAGGGGCGAAACGGACGGGACGTAAATGAAATGAATATATAAAATGATACTCATAAGGAAAGTTAATAGCAGCTTTCAGGAATTTATATGATTCGACAATTCCTATTTTGTTGACAAACAGATGAAAATCAAGTAAAATGTAACTGTTTTAATATATTGATTCAGTAAAATTTCAGAAAGCGGCGCGCCGCTTTCCGCTGCCCGCAGGGCAGCGGAAAAGAGCATTAACAGTGCGTCTGAAAAAATATGGCCCGGAATTCATAAATATGCAATTATGCAGATCATGACAGAAAACCCGGGCATACGGGTCCGGCTGTAAGACCGCTTTGAGATTTTGTTGGGAGTCATACCGCACAGGGGGAATCCGATGCGGTATGTGCAGATCAAATTGTATGGAGGTATTGTTATGAAGTTCAGGAAGTGGCTGCTGGTCGCATCTCTTTCCGTCGCTTCTGCCGTGTCCCTTGTGTTCGCGGCCTGCACGACGAACGATGATCAGAATACACAGCTCACCGAAGGTCCTGAAACCGGGGTGTATTATTATGCCGCCGGGAACGATGAGTACCTGATTTCGCTCAGCGGAGGGAACCGTTTCACGCTCCACATGATGGGAGAGGACAAGTCGGGCGAATACACGCTTTCCGACGGATCGCTTTCGTTTGATTTCTCGAAGGACGAGGACGGCACGGCGAGCGCGACGCTTTCCGACGACGTCCTGACGCTCACCTATGAAGGCGGCGAGTGGGGATTCCTCAAAAAGATCCCCTATACCGTCTCCTTTGAAGAGGAGGGCGGAAGCGAGGTCGCGGACGTCGCCGTCGTCAACGGACAGACGCTTGCGCGTCCCGCCGATCCCGTGCGCAGCGGTTACAAGCTGATTGCATGGACAACGGCTGCGGACGATCTGGATACGGCTTTCGTCTTCGACAGCACCGCCGTTACTTCCAACATCACGCTCTATGCCTATTGGGCGGAAGTTGTCCCCGGTCAAAGCGAATATACGGTCGACTTTGACCTCGGCTACGACAATGCGCCTGCCATGGAGGGCATGGAGACCGTCGGCGGCAGGCTGTACGGCGTGCCGACGCCCGAGCAGGAGAACTACACGTTCGACGGCTGGTGGGTGAGCATGTACGACGATGGGGAGAAGCTCAGCTACCGCTGGACGGAGGACATGACCTTTACGGAGGACACGACGCTCTTTGCCGTCTGGAACGAAGAGGGCGCTTCCCCGCTGCGTGTCTATGTCGATTCGCAGGGCGTTTCCTGGGACAGACTTTCTTCCAATGCAACGCTGACCATCGAGGGGCCTGCGGGCTTTGATACGATCCGACAGAGCGTCGGCGTGTCGGCCGGCACGTCCTATGCGGTCGATTTCGCTTCCGCGCCTGCGGGCGACTATGTCGTCACGCTTGAGTCGGGCAATTCGTCCGTCAATGCATATTATAAAAACAGGGCGCTTGCACGCGTTTCGGAGTTCACGGTCATGGATCCTTCCGTGCTCGTATTCGAGGGCGTGGAGAATGCAGAGCGCTATTACATCACGATCGAGTGCGGTGACGGGAACCATGCGCACACCATGCTGGATCTCGGCAGCGCCACCAGCTATAATTTTGCCAACTGCTCCATGCCCGAGGGCGGGATCCGTTTCACGGTGACGGCGGTCGCGGACGGCTATGCGAGCTCGACTTCGCGCACGTTCGTCTATAACCGCATGCTTGGGGAAGTGACGGGCCTGACGGTGAATGAGGAGACCCAGACGCTTGTATGGAACAGCGTTGCGGGCGCGGTCAGGTATATCGTCACTGTCAACGGCGAAGCCGTCAACAACGGCGCGCGCACGAGTTTCTCGCTCAAATCCTATGCTCCCGGCACGCTTGAGATCTCTGTCCGTGCGGAGACCAACGGATATAATTCCGCTGCGGCAAGCACGATTTCCTATCAGAAGACGTCTCTGGCCGCGCCTTCCGACGTGCGCATTGAAAATACGTCTGCCGTCTGGTCTGCGGTCGACGGCGCAACGTCTTACGAAGTGCGGATCGGTACGCAGGCCTTCCCGGTCGAGGCACCGGAAGGGGATGAGGTCTCCTTCGATCTTGCCACGGCAACCGGCCTTGATCTGCTGGAAGATGCAGATTATCAGATCAGCGTAAGGGCGATCGGCGCGGAGAATTCTCTGTGGAGCGATCCTGTCGACGCGCGCTATCTTGCGCTCTATCAGACGCTCTTGTACGAGCACAATATGCTTTCGTGGCGTCCCGTGATCGGCGCCGTCTCCTATTCGGTGCAGGTGAACGGAGGAAGCGCTCAGACATATCCTGCCGGGACGGATCGTGTTCAGATCACATTGACGCAGGCAGGGGCCAACACGATCTCCGTATGGTTCAACGACGGAACGGAGGACAGCAAGGCGGTCACGCTCGAAGTCTACGCATACTCCGTCACGTTTGACAGCCGCGGCGGAAGCGCGGTGCAGTCTGTTTATGTCGCGACCGGCGATGCGTTTACGCTGCCTGAGCCGACGCAGCTCGGTTATGATTTTGCGGCATGGTACAATACGCCCCGCGGGGCAGATGCCAACGGCGCGATCTATGATGAAGAATACTTCTCCGGAAGGGACGACCTCGTTCTCTACGCCTATTGGATCCCCAAGACGTATACGGTCAATCTTAACTACGGAGAGGGCGGAACGGGCCCTGCAACGTGGCCGGTCACCTATATGTCTCCGTTCACGCTGCCGGTACCTGAAACGAACGGCGTGCAGGTGTTCCTCGGCTGGTACAGCACTGCCGATACCAACGGTATGCGCTATACGGACGAATCCGGCAACTGCATGGTGGACGCGTGGACGCGCACCGATGAAAACGCCACGATCTATGCCGTGTACGTGGAAGCGCTGGAACTCGTCTTGGACGGCGAAGGTTACGCGGTCAGACAGGGCGATTCGATCAGCCGTGTGACAAACCTTGTCATTCCCGCCGAAGTGAACGGCAGAAAGATCGTCACGATCGACGAGTATGCGTTCAGCGGATGCAGCAGGTTGGTTTCCGTCAGCATTCCCGATACGGTCAGGCTGGTTGCTTCCACCGCCTTTGACGGCTGCACGAAGCTCAACGATTTCTATGTCCGCGAAACGGGCGAAGCCGATCCCGTCTATTCCGCGATCGAGGGCTCGCTGGTCTATAACAACCCCATGACACAAGAAGTCGAACTTGCCTTTGTCCCTGCGGCGCGGGAGGGTGTGTACACGGTTCCCGAAGGTGTTACGCGGCTTGGGACCAACGTGTTCTATTCCACCGATTTCACGGAGATCAATATCGCCGGAAGCGTGACCAGCATCGCGGCGAATGCGATCGTGGACGCAAGATATCTTACGGCGATCACATTCCTGGACGGAGGCACGCAGCCCCTCGCGATGGATGTGAATGCGATCACTTCCAATACCTCGTCTTATTTGAAAAAACTTACATCTTTGACGCTCCCTGCCCGCCTGCAGGCGTTCTCCGACGGCGGCGAGGCGGTCGATCCCGCGGAGTTCTTCTCGAAATTTGAAGGGCTGGAATCGATCACCATCGTCGGCACTTATTCCGGGGCTGCGTACAGTTCCTATAACGGCATGCTGCTCAATGCGAACGGCGATACCATTCTGTACAGTCCGGCACAGAAAGAATTCGACGACGTTCTGACGGTTCCCAATTCGATCGTTGCGATCGGCGACTATGCGTTCCGGGACAGCAGCATTCAGGAGATCGTCTTCCACAGCGCGATGAGATCGATCGGGGAGGGCGCCTTCTATGGCGTTGCCAGCCTGACGGAAGTCACGTTCAAGGCGGACGCCAATCCTTCCGGCCTGATCATCGGCGACCATGCATTCTATAACTGTACCAAACTTGCCACCATCACGTTTGAGGAGACGGGCAAACTGGACGGCTCCGAATACAAATATGAGACGAGCTGCGGCGTCAGAGAAATCGGCGATTTCGCCTTCTCGAAAACGGCCGCGGAGAAGATTGTTCTTCCCTCAACGCTGATCAGCATCGGCGAAGAAGCGTTCTCGTATAATGCGGAGCTTTCGTCCATCGACTTCGGCCACATCAGTTCCTCGCTGACGTTCGGCGACTATGTGTTCCGTTCCTGCAGCGGCCTTGACAAGGTCTATTTCCCCGACAACGTGGGCGTCATTGACTTCAATGCGATGTTCTACGGGACTTCGGTCGAGGTGGAGGTCAGCGAGACCAATCCCAATTATGAGACCGAGGACGGCGTCCTGTACAACAAGGGCAAGACCATGGTCGTCTATCTGCCCAATGACATCTCGGAATTCAACATTCCTTCCACGGTCACGACGATCGGCGGCGGCGCTTTCTATGATAAGGATAACCTGACCAAGATCGTGATCCCGGCAAGCGTCACGTCGATCGGAACGAGCGCATTTGAAAACTGCGACAACCTTTCCGATGTGACGATCGAAAACGGGCAGGCGTCTCTGACGATCGGAACAAGGGCTTTTGCAAACTGCAGATCGCTCACGGAAATCGAACTTCCTTCGCGCGTGGTGTCGATCGGCGATTACTGCTTCTCGGCGGGAAGTACGGCGAATTCCGTGCTCACTTCCGTGACGCTGAATGAAGGCCTGCAGACGATCGGGGCCAATGCGTTCGAGCAGAATGGTACGCTCAAATCGATCAATATCCCCAGCACCGTGACCAGCATCGGCGATCAGGCATTCTATTTTGCCGGACGGGTCACGATTACCCCCGGCGTCCTGGATCCCGATGCAAAGTTTGAGATCACGTTTGCGCAGACGCCGGAAGGCACGGCTCCCGCAGAGCTCACGTTCGGGGAACAGGTGTTCTATAGTTCCGCACTCAATACGATCGAACTTCCCGAACGCCTTGTCAGCATTCCGGACAGTACGTTCTGGTACAATACTAATCTTACCTCGGTCGTCATTCCGACCACGGTCAGAAACGTAAACGGCGAACGGGCGATCGGATATCGGGCATTCTATCAGTGCACCGCCCTGACGACGGTCACGTTTACGCTCGGCGGAACGCAGCCTCTGTCGATCGCATACGGCGCATTCTACGGCTGCAGTAAGCTCACATCTCTTACGCTCCCCGCACGTGCCAGCGAATTTACGCCCGGGGAATACGATGTCTTTGAGCTTTCTACGTCCGGAGGAGACAGCCCGTATTATATGGGTTATGTGTTCGGCGATGACCTCGGAGACAATGTTGCGCCCGTTTCCGACATCTTTGTCGCCGAAGAAGAAGGAGTTACGGCAAACTTCTGGTCCTATGACGGCGTTCTGTATTCCGGTGACAGAAAGATCGTATTGTTCTGCCCCATGGGTAAGGAAGGCGAGGTGGAAATCTCCAAATATGCGGAGACGATGCGTTCCGGTGCATTCCATATGTGTGAGAATGTTACGAGTATCGTATTTGAAGAATCTGAGAATGTCAACGGAGTAGACTTCTATCTGGAAGATTCGATCGACTCAAATAACAGTCTGTCTGCAAATATCGTATTCTATGGTTGTGCAGCGCTCAAGAGTATCGAATTCCCGGCTCGTCTTACAAGCCTGGGGGATTATTCGGTGTACGTTTCTTGCGTTTTTAATCCGGATGAATACGGCCTGACGTCCGTGACGTTTGCGGAGGGCTGCCGCCTTTCGGAGATCGGCAACCATGCGTTTAAGGGCGGAAAGTTCGAGTCGTTCGCACTGCCCGAAAACGTTGCAACGATCGGCGAATCGCCCTTCAGTGACTGTGAGAATCTGACGACGATCACCGTTTCGAAACTCACGGACGCCGACGGGCTCGCCAATCTGATCGACGGGGTCGATGCGCTTGAAGCGATCATCGTTCCCGAAGGAAGCACGGGCCTGAAAGTGGACGAAGGGCTCATCTTCAGCGCAGACATGAAGACGCTGGTGTACCGTACGCCGGAATTTACGGCAACGAGCTACGAGATCCCCGCAACGGTGACCAACATCCCCGCAAATACGTTCCTGAATCTGAAGACGCTTACAACGCTGACCTTTGAAAAGGGCGGCACGGAGCCTCTGACGATCGGCGACAGCGCCTTCAAGGGTACGGGCATTACGGCGGTCGAACTGCCCGCCCGACTGGGTTCGATGGGGGTCAACGTCTTCCAGAGCTGTTCGAGCCTGAAGACCCTGACCTTTGAACAGGGCTTTGACTACGGGTCTATCCCCAACTATACGTTTGACGGCACGGCTCTGGAGAGCGTCAATATCCCGGCAAGCGTTGCGATCATCGGCGAATATGCGTTCCAGAATAATAAATCGCTGACGACGGTCACGTTCGGCAGCGAGCAGAACCTCAGCCAGCTGAACGCGATCCGCAGAAGAGCATTCTATGGCTGCTCGGCGCTGGAGAGCATCGAGATCCCCGCGTCGGTTACCGAGCTCGGCGGCTATACATCGAGCAATACGCTTTACAACGGCGTTACAAATCCCGCGGAGGTGTTCTATGGCTGCACCTCTCTGGAGACGGTCACATTCCTTGGCAGCAACATCAAGGTGTTCGGCACGAAGATGTTCTACAACTGCTCGTCGCTGGAATCGATCAATCTGGAGCGGCTGACCGGCCTTACGGGAATCGGCGAAAGTGCATTCTATAACTGCGCGTCGCTGCAGAGCATTATCATTCCCGAATCGGTCACGACGCTGGGCAAGGCGTTGTTCCAGGGCTGTAAGGAGCTGAAAACGGCAGACGTCAACAGCGCGGCGAATCTCTCCGAAGATATGTTCAACGGCTGTTCGGCTCTTTCAAGCGTTACGCTCAATTCCTCGATCAAGCAGATCGGAAATTCTGCTTTTGAAGCCTGCACGTCGCTTACGGGAATCACGCTTCCCTCCGAGCTGCAGGAGCTTGGCGTTATATCTTACTCCGAAACGTCAACTGATGCAAAGGTCTTTTACGGCTGCACGTCGCTGAAATCGATCCGGATCCCGGACGGCGTGGAGGTGCTCTACAAGAATACTTTCTACGGCTGCTCCAACCTGTCCGATGTTCAGCTTGGGAAAAACATCGTTACGATTTACGCCAATGTGTTCCAGAACTGCACGTCGCTCGCGTCGATCGATCTACCCGACAATCTTGTCAATCTCGGTGTTTCAAGCAACATCACTTCAAGTTCGACGTCCGTTTCCAACAGTTCCAGTTCGTATGTGTTTGCAGGTACGGGGCTCACGTCCATCTCGATTCCCGCTACGGTCAAGGGGCTTGGCGCCTATGCGTTCCAGAACTGCGGAGCTCTGACGTCGGTCGTCTTTGAAGGGGCGGACGATGGGATCAGCTCGCTGCTCACGATCGGGAACTATGCGTTTGACGGCTGTACGGAACTGACCGGGATCACGATCCCCGCTTCCGTGACGACGCTCGGCAGCTATGCTTTCAGAGGCTGTGCGAAGATCACGGAAATGACGGTTCCGGAGACCGTTACCAAGCTTGGCGGCGGCAACCTGTTTGAGAACTGTACGGAGCTTACGACGGTTACCTGGAATACTTCGTATAACATTCCGGACAACGCGTTCAAGGGCTGCAGCAAGCTGGAAACGATCACGATCAATCCCGAAGTGCAAAAAATCGGAAAGTGCGTGTTCCAGAACTGCGAAGCGCTCAAGGCGATCGAACTGCCTGAATCGCTTACGGCATTGGGCGGAACTTCGTCCGTTTCCGTGACGACGGACGCCAGCGTGTTTGCGGGCTGCACGTCGCTGAAATCGATCGTCATTCCGGAGGCGGTCACAGTCATCGCCAAGAACACGTTCAACGGTTGCACGGCGCTGGAGACGGTCACGGTCAGCAGCGATCAGATCGATATCGGTCCGGATGCGTTTGCCGGCTGCACGGCGCTGAAGACTCCGGAGACGCTCCCGCAGGACGGCTATGTGCTCAGCGTGTTTGGCGGCGGTATCTATCTGGATTCCTATGCGAACGGAACGCTTGCCGAGCGTAAACTCGCTTCCTATATCGGGGATGCAACCGTTATTTCGGCCGATACGTTTGCCGAGGGAACGACGGCGATCGGCGCCTATGCGTTCTATCAGAATGCGAACATCACGGAGGTCACGATCCCTGCAGAGATCACCAGCATTGAAATTGCCGCGTTCAGCAGTTGCTCCAATCTGACGACGGTGACATTCCTTGAATCGGACGATCCGGGTAGGACGCTCACGATCGAGGACGGCAGCTCTTCGACGGGTGTTTTCGCGAAGTGCACGAAGCTGACGACTGTCAAGCTGCCCGACGGCCTGACTTATATTGCGGAGTACATGTTTAACAGCTGCGGTTTTACCGGTATCGAAATCCCGGCTTCTGTCAAGAAAATCGGTGATTATGCCTTCGGCTCCACGAAGCTGACCGAACTTGTCATTCCGGAGGGCGTCGAGACGATCGGGGAAAGCGCTTTCAGAACAATCGGGACGTTGACGAGCCTGACGATCCCTTCCACGGTGACGTCGATCGGAAAATATGCATTCTATCAGTGCAAACTGCTGGAAGAGATCTACTACAATGCGGCCGAGTGCGCAGATCTTGCGGCGTCGAACAGCGTGTTCTACCAATGTGGTATAAATTCGTCGGGGATTACGCTCTACATCGGTGAAATGGTCGAAAGCATTCCCAGTTATCTCTTCCACCCGGACGGCGCGACTTCCAACAAGTATGTTCCGAACATCGTCACGATCGTGATCAACGGCAACGCCCTTAAGAGCATCGGGCAGGCCGCCTTCCGCGGCGTGGCGACGATCGAAACGATCTACTACGGCGGATCGGCTGCGAATCTGCAGGCGCTGGCAACAGGCATCGGTTCCGATAATACGGAGCTTCTTGCGGCGGATATCTACCTCTATTCGGAGGATACGCCCCATGCGAATGATACCAACGACGGATTTGCCGGCGTCGGAAACGTCAGCGTCGGCGGCATCAGCGTCAACATTGCGGGCTACTGGCACTGGACGCAGGACGAGGAGGAGAACGACGTCGTCACGGTGTGGGAGTTCGTGGCGGCAGAGCCCGAGCCTGAACCGGAGCCCGAACCGGAGCCCGGAGAGGGCGGCGGCGAGACGACGGAGCCCGGTACGGAGGTCACAGAACCCACTGATCCGGAGCAGGATCAGGAGACTTCTTCCGACGAGGAAACGGTCTGAATCAACTGAAAAACACAATCCGATCGTCTGAGATCGGGCGGCACGGGGTCGTATTTTACGTCCCCGTCGTCGTGTGTTTTCGGGAAGTTAACCAATAAATACCAATTTAGTTAGCAAAAAGGAGGTATCTCTTATGAAAGAACAGAAACCCTTCAAAAAGTATTACAACCGCCTTGCGAAAGAGGGGATCCTGAAATCGCTTCTTTTCGGAATCGCACTGGCGTGTCTTGTGTACTGCGCCCTTGTGCTTGTGATGTGGTTCACAGAAGTGGATTGGCTGCTCTGGGTCGCGATCGCCGTGTTTGCGGTGGTGCTCACGGGGACGACATTGCTGTTCTATTACACAAAATACCGTCCCACGGCCAAAGCGATCGCCGCAAGGGTGGACCGTCTCGGCCTGGAAGAGCGTCTGATCACGATGATGGAGCTTCAGAACGACGATTCGTTCATCGCGCTTCGCCAGAGAGAGGACGCGCTCGCCAGCATGCAGAGGGTAGAACCCCGTCAGCTGAAAATCGTTCTGCCTGCATTCGGGATCGTGTTCGCATCTCTTCTGTTCTTGTGCGGGACGTCCATGACGGTCGTCACGGCGCTTGCTCAGAATGACATTATCGACAATCCCGTCGACAACATTATCGATCCTCCCGCGCCGGACGTCTACTACACGGTCTCGTACAAGGTGTTCGGGATCACTTCCGACGGCAACGGCGGGATCGGTGAAGGGATCGACGGCATGGGCGGCATGATCGAAGGCCTTGAAGATCAGCTGCTGCGCGACGGCGATACGGCCGAGCAGGTGACGGCGGTCGCCGATGAGGAGTGGGCATTCATCGGCTGGAGCGACGGCTATGAAGACCCCGTCCGCGAGGACGTGCTCGACATCGATGCGCTGCTTGCCAACAATGACAGCAATACTGTGACCGTCAATGAGGACGGCGAGATCATCGTCACGTACTATGCGTATTTCATGGAGCTGACGCCTTCGGACGATCCGTCCGATGAACCCATGGAAGGGGATCCCGACGCGCCCATGGATGAGCCGCAGGATCCTTCGGATTCGGAGGGGGGCAACAATGACCCGAACGGCGATCCGAGCGACGATGCCGGCGGAAGATATGACGACGCCAACCAGGTCATCGACGACGATCAGTATTATCGCGACAGGTACGAAGAGTACTACAATCAGGCCATGGAGATCCTTGCTTCGGGCGGAGAAGTCCCCCAGTATCTGAAGGATATCATTGAATCCTATTACGGCATTATACTTTAATTTCAATTGATTACGGAGAAATAAAAAATGGTTTCAGAAGAAAATATTCTTCAGTTCAGCAAGCAGTGTGAGAACATTTTCAGGCAGATCCGCCGGGACGTGATCGGCCAGACGGAAGTGGTGGAAGGGACCGTGATCGCGATGATCGCGGGCGGAAACGTGCTTCTGGAGGGCGTTCCGGGCGTCGGTAAGACGCGGCTCGTGCGTACGCTGGGGCGCGTGTTCGATCTGCCGTTCTCGCGCATTCAGTTCACGCCCGACCTGATGCCCGCAGACGTGACGGGCACGAACATCATCGTCAAGGACGAGAGCGGGAACTCGACGTTCCAGTTCCAGCCGGGCCCCATTTTCAGCAACATCATCCTTGCGGACGAGATCAACCGTGCGACGCCCAAGACGCAGTCGGCATTGCTGGAAGCGATGCAGGAGCACACGGTGACGGTCATGGGCGTGTCGCGGAAGATGAACGAGCCGTTCTTCGTGCTGGCGACGCAGAACCCCGTGGAGCAGGACGGTACCTATCCGCTGCCCGAGGCGCAGATGGACCGTTTCATGTTCAAACTGATCGTGCCCAATCCCGGGCTTGAGGAGCTGATGCAGATCGTCGATATGACGCAGAAGACGATGGACGAAGTCGCGGAGGCGGCATGTACGGGCGATCAGCTTCTGAAGATGCGTGCGACGGCCAATCAGATCCCCGTGGCGGAAGAAGTGATGCGCTATGCGATGAAGCTGTGCTCCGCGACGCATCCGGACAGCGAATATGCGAGCGCGGCGGCAAAGAAATATATCCGTCTGGGCGCAAGCCCGCGTGCAGGGCAGGCGCTCATCTCGGCGGCGAAGGTGAAGGCGCTGATGCTCGGTCGGTTCAATGTGTCGTACGGCGACATCGATTCGCTTGCGTTCCCCGTGCTCCGTCACAGGATCAAGCTGAACTTCGAGGCGATCGCGGCGCGCGTCACGGCCGACGAGATCATCAGAATGATCGTCGAGGAGCTGAGCGGAAAGCGCGACGGTGCGCGCGGCGCAAAGGCGGCAGACGTGAATGTCCCTGCGCAGGAGAGCGCTCCCGCTGAGAACGCGGCCGAAGCCGCGCCCGCCGCAAGTGCGGCAGAACCGACCGAAGAGGCGGCCTCCAAAAAACGCAAGCGCGGATTTCTGGGGAGAAAATAAATGAAAGTCTCTTATATAAACGATGAATTTTTCAGCCGTTTAGAGACGATGTCAATCTATCTGAAAGCGAACTTGTCAGGATTTTTCGGCGGGAAACACCTTGTCAGGACGTACGGACAGACGGTGGAATTTGCCGATTACCGCGAATACATGCTGGGCGACGATATCCGCCGCATCGACTGGAATCTGTACAGCCGGTTTGAAAAGTACTATCTGAAGCTGTTTACGGACGAACGTCAGATGCATACGCGGATCTTCCTGGACTGTTCTGCTTCCGTCGGAAAACCCAACGCCGCAAAAGGGGCATATGCCATCGGATTTGCCGCGGCGCTTGGGTTTCTGTCCGTTCATAATATGGACAAGCTGTCTTTTCACATGCTGAAAGGGGAGACGGGAAGCAATCCGTTCGGGACGATCGTCGGAAAGAACAGCTTTTTCCGCGCGGTGGGCGAGCTGGAAAAGATCGAATTCGACGGCGAGACCGATCTCCGGCAGGCAGTCATCAACAGCGCGGGTTCGGGGACGAGCGACGGGCTCAATGTGATCATTTCCGATTTTTTCACGGAGAGCGACTGGAAAAAGGCGGTGGACTATCTGTGCTACAAAAAACAGCAGGTCCTGCTCGTCCAGGTGCTTGCTCCGGAAGAGGTCGATCCTTCCTACGACGGGCGCGTCAACCTGATCGATACGGAGTCGGAAGACGTCACGGACGAGAAAAATATGAAGCTGCGCATTACGCGCAGCATGCAGCTTGCCTATGATGAGGCACTGAAAGATTATATCGGAGATATCAGGTCGTTCTGCGCGTCGCGCGGGGCGGACTTTATTACGGTCAGATGCGATGAGCCGATCGAAAAGGCAGTGTTCGGCAAGTTGCTCAATGTAGGTATATTGGAATGAGTTTACTTTTACCTCTTGGATTGTTGGGGCTTCTGGGGCTGGTTGCGCTCCTGATCATCTATATTCTCAAGCCCAACTATCAGCAGAAGGTGGTTTCCAGTACGTTTGTATGGAAACTCAGCCTGAGATACAGAAAAAAGAGCGTGCCGATCAGCAAGTTCCGCAATCTGCTGATCCTGCTGTGTCAGATCCTGATCCTTACTGCGTGTGCGTTGATCCTTTCCATGCCCGTGATCGCCGAAGAGGCGGAGTCGCCCTATCGCGAAGAGATCCTGATCCTTGATTCTTCGGCCAGCATGTATGCGGAGCACGGCGGTGAAACGCGCTTTGAAAGAGCAGTCTCCCGCATCGGTACGGCGGCAGACAGTATTTTTGCAGAAAACGGCTATGTCACGATCATCGTTGCCGGAAACGAGGCGGCATATCTTGCCGAACGTGCGACGGTAGAGGATCAGAGCGAGATCCGTTCTCTCCTTGCCGGCCTGACCTGTTCTTACGGGGAAGCCGACGTGGAAGGGGCGATGCGGCTTGCGGAAGAGGTGTTGGAGCTGAACCCTGCCGCCGACGTGCTGTTCTATACCGCGACAAAGTATGCAGATGCGGGGGACGAGGTCATTTTGCAGGACGTCTCCGCCGAAGGCGAATGGAACGCGGCGATCCTTGGCGCGAGCGCGGTGCTCGTGGACAACTATTACACGATCACGGTGGATATCGCCTGTTACGGGGCAGACGAGAGTTTCGATCTTCACTGCGAGGTCAACAATGCCAACGGCACGACCGATTCCGTCATACTGCCCGCCGCGACCGTCTATTGTTCGGGCGATCAGACCTATCAGGTCGTTTACACGGTCTCGGAGGCGGTATTCGGGGACAACGTCACGCCGATCATTCTCACCGACAATGACAGGATCTATTCGTTTGACAGCATCTTTTTGTACATTTCCGGCGCGGATTCGCTGACCTTTGACAACGAGTATTACATCTACGGCGGAAATAAGCCTTCGATCAGAATCGAATATTGCAGCTCGCTGCCGAACAACTTTGTCAGCGGTATGCTGCTTGCGCTCAGCTCTCAGTTCCGCGACCAGTGGGATATCACGATCACACAGGTCAATACCGAGCTGGGGGAAGAGCCTATTCTGCAGGGATTCGACCTGTATATCTTCGAGCATGAGATGCCGGAGACGCTTCCGACGGACGGGGTCGTGTTCATGATGGATCCGGATATCGCGGCAGATGCCGGATTTACGCTGGGCAGGGTTGTGGAGATCCCCGACTGGTCGGGTGACGGCGCGGCGTTGGCGCAGGGCGTGGAACATCCCATTCTGAACAACGTGACTGCGAGCAGTATCCTTGTGACAAAGTATACGCAGGTCGACGAAGATTCGCTTGACGGGTACGATGTCCTGCTGTACTTTGAAGGGAATCCCGTGTTCTTCGTCAAAAATGAACCTAATTCCAAGATCGCCGTCATGGCGTTCAGTCTGCACAATTCCAATCTGCCGATCAGTCTCTACTTCCCCATTATATTGTACAATTTCTTTGACTACTACTTCCCTGAGACGATCGACGGAACTTCGTTCAACGTCTATGACACGGTGACGCTCAACGCCCGCGGGACCGACCTTACGGTGACCGATTCGTCCAACGAGACGATGTCTTTCACCGAAACGCCCGCACAGCTGCTTCTGGACAGCATCGGTACCTATACCATTACCCAGAAGCTGATGCCCGGCAATTCCGTGGCAGACCGGTACCAGACGGAGCGGATCTATGTGACGATCCCCCGCCTGCAGAGCAACATCGCCCGGACAGAGGACGAACTTGCCGAACTTTTGCGGCCCGCAGAGGTCGGCATGACATATGACGATCTGATGGTCTACATTGCCGCCGTAGCTGTCGCGCTCCTGATGGTCGAGTGGCTGCTGCAATGGCGGAAAGGAATATAAGGGGTGGCGTATGCATGATTTTCAGATAACTTTTACGCACCCGTGGCTGCTTCTGCTCATCATTCCCGCCCTTGCGGTGGTGCTGATCCCGTTCTTCCTGCTCTCCAGGAAGTACAGAAGAAACAGAAACCGCGTCACGTCGGTGGTGCTGCACAGCTGTGTCAGCCTTTGCTGTGTTCTGCTGCTTGCCGGTATGGGCTTTTCCTATAACGTGGACAACTCTGAAAACGAGATCCTCATCGTTATGGACGCCTCTTACAGCACCGACAAGGAAAAAGAGGCGAAGGACAGATATGTCTCGGACATCATTTCCATGACCGATCCCGACGTCTACCGGCTGGGGATCGTCACGTTCGGATTTGACCAGCAGTACGCTGCGCCGCTCTCGAACGATCTGACCGAGATCTACAATCAGTATCTGACTTCCACCGTCCCGGATACGAGCGCAACGGACATTGCGGCCGCCCTGAGCTATGCGAGCGAGCTGTTCACGCAGCCCGAGTCGGCCAAGATCGTGCTCATTTCGGACGGCGTTGAAACGGACGAGCGGGCGACTTCCGTCATCCGTGCGATCGCGGCAAAGGGGATCCGCGTGGATACGGTGGCATGTTCCGCGCTGTATTCCGACTCCGACGTTCAGCTGACAGGCGTTGAGACGCCCGACTACAATGTGGTCGTGGGCGAGGAGTTTGACCTTCAGCTCACGCTCAACAACACATTCCCGCAGGGCACAACCGATGCGGTCGTGACGCTCTACGACAACGATGAGCCCGGCGTGTCCACCGAACTCACTCTGACCGCGGGAACACAGACGGTGACGATCCCGCATGCGGTGTCTTCGGACGGGTTGCACACGCTGCGCTTTGAGATCGACGCCGCTTCGGATGAGATCGCGCAGAACAACAGCTATTATGCGTATATGTACATCACGGTCTATGACAATGTTCTGATCGTGGAGAGCCGTCCCGGACAGTCGGAATACCTGACCGGGCTGCTTGAAGGGTACAATGTGACCGTCCTGAGCACGCAGACGGATGTGCTTCCAGCAACGCTGGACGATCTGCGTCAGTATGACGAGATCATTTTCAACAATATCGCAAACAGCGACCTTGAACAGCACCCCGGATTTGTGGAACTCGTCAACGAGTACGTCTACGAAGTGGGCGGTGGCCTGTTCACGGTGGGCGGCAGCGAAGTGGGAAATCCCGAGGACGTTCCCGCGCACGCGTATAACCGCGACGATATGGCCGGGACGCTCTATCAGCAGATGCTTCCTGTACAGGCGATCGACTATACGCCTCCGCTCGGACTCATGATCGTCATCGACGTATCGGGCAGTATGTCTGCGGGCGGTTCAGGCGACGTGAGCCGGCTGGACGCGGCAAAGAATTCCGCGATCAGCATTATCCGCGATGAGACCTGTCTTTCGGAGCGGGACTACTGCGGCGTCATGTCGCTCAGCGACAATTATTCGGTGGGGGTCTCCCCGCTTCCCATGACGCTCCAGTACGAGATCGAGCAGTCCGTCTATAACCTGAGGGACGGCGGCAATACCAACTTCACGCCCGCGATCGAACATGCGGGCATGGAACTGACGACGCTCTACGATCAGGGCCTGATCGAAAAGATGCACGTCATCGTTCTGACGGACGGCGCGGCCTCCGACTTTGAATCCTATCTGGAGATGGTCAGGCACTATCACGAGCTCGGCGTTTCCTTCACGTTTGTCGCGGTGGAATCGGACGCGCATCTGAACGAACTCAACGAGGCGACGGCCGCCGGCAACGACAACAGGGATACCGCTATCAGCAGCAGCGTGGCCAATCTGACGCAGGAACTGCGCGACGATATCCGCATTCCTGCCATCAAGGAAGTGGAATACGGCGAATTTACGCCTACGCTCAATCCGGATTCCGCATATTCTTCCGTCATTTCGCAGGAGGAAATGCCCGTCCTGACGGGGTTCTACGGAACGCGGGTGCGAAACAGCGACTATCTTGTGCTTTCGGGCGAATACGGCGTTCCCATCTATGCGGAATGGCGGTACGGCGCAGGCGCCGTCGGCAGCTTTATGTGCGATCTGAACGGCGTGTGGTCGGCAGAATTCCTGGAAGCCGAGGCCGGACGGACGCTGCTGCTGTCCATGATCTCGAAATTGTTCCCCACGCGGGATATCCGCCCGAACGACATCACGGCGACTCTCACGGAGGAGAACTACATCACGCAGATGAGCATCTATACGTCGACCGATCTGGAAGAGGGCGAGAGCATCCGCGTGGAGATCGATAACCTTACGAATCCGAACTCGGTCGTCCAGATCACGCAGCCGTCAGCTGCGCAGGGATTCAGCAGAAGCAGTTTCATCGCCGTCGATCCCGGCATTTACCGGATCGTCATTCAGCGCCTTGGCGCGGACGGACAGGTGGCCTCTTCGTACACATTCTATAAATCGTTCTCCTATTCCGCGGAGTATCTTCCGCCGGAGGACGATGCCGACCGCCTTGCACTCATGCAGAATCTGGCGCAGATCGGCGGCGGCGCTTCCAGCGTACTGACGGAGGATGCGGACGCATGGAGTACTTTTGACGGTTTCGTTACGGAATTGCCGCGGACGTACGATCCGAGGCTCGCTCTGGCGATCACGGCCATTGTCTTGTTCCTGTTGGACATTGCCGTGCGCAAGTTCAAGTTCAAGTGGCCGCACGAGATCATTCGCGAGCGCCGGGAACGGAATTTGCAGAAATGATCGCATGAAAGAGGTTTTTCACGGCTTGCAGGCGCGCCGTGCGCGTTCTGCAGAGGAGGATACATGAAAAAAATCAAATGGGCGCTTGTTCTCGTCGTGCTCGGCTGCTGCCTTGCGGCCGCCGTGGGGTGCGCCCCCGCGCTGGGCAGTCCGTCGGACGTCCGCGTGGACGAGGAGGAGCTTGCGCTTACATGGAGTCCTGTCGGCAATGCGACCTATTACACGGTCGGCATCAACGACGCGGAATATATCACCAGCAGGACTTCCTACACACTGTCTGCACTGGAACCGGGCGAATATGAACTTCGCGTCAGGGCCAGCGATGCCAGAAAGGAATACCGCGATTCCGCCTGGTCGGACACGGTCACATTCGTCAAGGAGGACGACGGCGGGCTCACGCTCGAACTGACGAACGGGAACACGGCGTACGAGGTCACCGGCTACGGCAGTGCGCGCGGGGATATCGTGATCCCGGACACATACAGGGGGATCCCCGTTGTCGGCATTGCAGAGAGGGCGTTCTATTCGTGCGGCGTCATAACGGGCGTCACGATCGGCAACAACGTGACAAGTATCGGCGATTCCGCCTTTATGAACTGTTCGTCGCTTGCGCGCGTGACCATTCCCGAAAGCGTATCGAGCATCGGTACGAGCGCGTTCCAGGCCTGCCGCGCGCTGACGGAGATCAGCCTGCCGCAGAGTGTGACGGCGCTCAACGATTATACCTTCCGTTATTGCAGAAATCTTGTCTCCGTGACGTTGGGAAACAGGCTTGCCTCGATCGGCGAGGGCGCCTTCAACGACTGCGACGAACTTGTATCCGTCACGATCCCGGACACCGTCATTTCGATCGGCGCGGAGGCGTTTGTCAACAGCAACGGGCTTGTGTCCGTCGCGCTCGGCAGCGGCGTCAGGGAATTGGGAGACAGCGCTTTTTCCGGCTGTACTTCGCTTGAAACGGTGACGGGCGGCGGCTCCTTGCAGTCCATCGGCGAGCATGCGTTCTACCACTGTTCGTCGATGACGCGGTTCACGGTGCCGGACGGCGTCACTTCCATCGGCGCGCATGCCTTTTCCGGCTGTTCGGCCCTGGGTGAGATCGAGATCGGCGACGGCGTGACGAGCATCGGCGAACAGGCATTCTTCGAAACGCCTCTTTCCGAGCAGTATGAGAACGGCATTTCCTATGCGGGCAACTGGGCGATCGGAAACGACGGCACGCTGACTTCTTCACCGGTGTTCCGTACGGGGACGGTCGGAATTGCAAGCTATGCGTTTGCCGAGACCAACCTGAGCAGCGTGGTCTTCCCCGACAGCGTGAAGCATATCGGCGATTACGCTTTTTACGAATGCAATCAGCTGACCGGCATCAATCTCGGCAACGGGGTCGTGAGCGTGGGCAGATATGCGTTTGCGGGGTGCGATATTTTGGGGCGCGGCAATGTCTCGCTCGGAACCAGTCTTGAAACGATCGGAAGTTACGCGTTCTACAATTCGCCCGATCTCGGCAACCCCAGCTACGGCAGCCTCACGCTTCCCGACACAGTGACGAGCATCGGCACATATGCGTTCAACGGAACGTATGCCTGGAGAAACGCCTCCGGCGTCATCTATATCGGGGACTGGGTCGTCGGCTATGTCGAGGGAGATTCTCCCTTGCCGAGCATTACGATCCGCGACGGTACGATCGGCATTGCGAATTACGCGTTCTATAACGCGGCCTCGCTGACCATGGTCACCATTCCGTACAGCGTGCAGTCGATCGGCATGGCGGCGTTTTACGGCTGTTCCAGCCTGGTGCAGGTGACGGTCAACGACCTGCTGCACGAAAGTCAGCTCAGAGAGATCGGTGAATATGCATTCTACAAGTGTTCCAGCCTGAGCGGCGTCTATCTCCCGGAGGGACTGGAAACGATCGGCCGTTCGGCGTTTTACCGGAGCGGTCTGACGAGCGTTGAGATCCCTTCGACGGTCACGGAGATCGGACCCTATGCGTTCTATCGGTGCGAGGCGCTCACGGAAGTGACGTTTGCCGGGGGAGCCGCGGCGCAGCTCCGGACGGTCGGCACCTATGCGTTTGCCTACTGCCAGGTGCTCGAAAAAATCGAACTGCCCGATGCGGTCACGACGATCGAGACGCGCGCTTTCTCGCAGTGCAGGGCATTGACGACGCTTTCTCTCGGGCAAAACCTCACATTCCTCGGCGACTATGCGTTCTATTACTGTATGTCGCTGACGGAAGTCACGCTTCCCGATTCCCTGACGGCCGTGGGCGGAAGAGTGTTCTACAGATGCAGTGCGCTCGCTTCCGTAACGTTCGGCAGCGGGGTGACGTGCATCGGCGATTATGCCTTCTATGGCTGCAGCGCCCTGACGGAGCTTGATCTGCCGCTCTCGCTGCGGGAGATCGGCGACTATGCGTTCCGCAGCTGTACGGGACTGACATCGGTCATCCTCGGCGATCATGTGGAGGCCGTCGGGATCCATGCGTTCAACGGTGCGCGGGGCCTTACGGTCTACTGCGAGGCCGAAAGCGCAGGCGAGCGGTGGCATGCACGCTGGAATTCGGGGTATCGCCCCGTTGTATGGGGCTGTACGCTGTCCGACGACGAGAGCTATGTGGTGTCCTTCGTCAAGACGGAAAATTCCCTGCTCAATCCCGAAGCGACCAACGGGATCTCTGATCCCCTGCGCGACGGATATACGTTCGCCGGCTGGCGTACGCAGACGGAGGCGGGCGAGACCGTTTATTCAAGCGATCAGCTCAAAGATGTGCCGGACGGCACCGCTTTGACTGCCGTCTGGACAGAGGGCGAGCCGGAACCCGAGCCTCCCGTGGAAGAGGAACAGGCATAAATCTGAATTTTAAGTCGGACTTTGTAAGAAAATCATGTGCAGAGGTAACTTTATGAAACAATTGAGAAGGTTTCTGATCGCAGTCATGCTGGCGGTGACTGCTGTGGCGGGCGTGCTCTTTGCGGCATGTACGCAGCAGGAGGATGACATCGTCGTTACGCTGGAAACCTACGATGAACAGACGATCACCCTGACGGGTGAGAAAGGGGAAGCGATCGAGTTCCCCGACGTCACGCGGACGGGCTACCTGTTCGACGGCTGGTATGCTTCCGCGGATTTTTCGGGCGACCCCGTGACGAGCGCGGTCTTTGAGCAGAACACGACCTACTATGCAAAGTGGTCGGCCGCATATGCGCTCACGCTTGAATTGGACGGCGGTGCGCTTGCGGACGGTCAGCAGACGACGCTCTATTTAAGAGAGGGCGACGTCATTGCCGATGCTCTGACCGATTATGCCCCCGTCAAAGGCGATCTGCAGTTCGGCGGCTGGTATCAGGACGGAGCACTTCTCTCCCAAGCGGCCACCATGCCTGCAAGCGCGGTCACGCTGACCGCAAGGTATATGGCGCAGTACACGGTGAACGTGTATCTGCAGAAGGTCGACCAAAGCGGCTATGATTTTCAGGAGAACTACGCGAACGGCTATGCGCTCATCGGCGAGACGTTTGCACCCTCCGTCAGTGTGACGGGCTTTGCCCGTGTTTCGGGGACGTCGCTTACGATCAGCGAAGATGCGCAGGAGAATGTGTTCGTGTTCCATTTTGACAGGAACGAGTACACGCTCATTCTCAACGAAAATCAGCCGGACGGCAGCTCCTCCGAAACCACGCGGGAGACCTATGTCTACGGCGAAGAGGTCGCGCTTCCCGGTGCGCAGGATATGCCCGAGATCGAAGGATACCGTTTCTTCGGCTGGGCGTCCTTCCCCAACGCGACGTTTGCCGATGTGGTCGATCCCGACGGGTACACGCTCACGGACAATACGGTGCTCTATGCCGTATGGAACAAGGGCTATACCGACCTGTTCAACGGGGACGACCTCATCTTCCTCAATCACGATGCAGAGAACACCGCGATCCTCTGCCGCGGCGGGATCGATATTCCGGGCGTCTATGTGGAGCGGAACGGCTTCTATCTGTTCACGGGTGACGACGACTATGCCCTGTATGCCCTGCTGGACGAGGAGAACGGGACGTTCATCTTCTATTCCGACGGCAACAACGGGACTTACTTCCTCTATGAAAACAATGCCGTCGATTCGGACGCCTATATCATTCTTCAGCAGACGGCGCAGTCCTTCAATTCGATCACGTATTCCTATCTCGATGAAGATGATACGAGACAGACGCTCAACGGCACGTATACGATCAGCGAAGAGGGGTACTACATCGCCGAGTTCACGGACGGCACGGAATTCTCCTTCCTGATCGGTTCCGCAGGCAATCAGATGGTCTTCCGGATCCGCGGGGACGAATACAGCTACGGGGCTATGGCCCTGATGGGGGAATATTATCCCGTCATTCTGCTGGACGGCTTCGGCAATGCGTCCGTGCTGACCGGTCCCGACGCCGACGTCGCCACCTATTCCTATACGATGGACGGCGACGTGTTCACCCTTTCCAGCATGAGCGGCGAAGCAGGATCTTTCCGCATCATGCAGTACGGAAGCGAGTACGGATTTGAAGTCTACACCAAAGATCTGGACGACACGTTTACGGGCAGCGCGGGCGCTCTGACGCTGGACGGCTGCTCGAATGCGCAATTCACATCGAGTACTTCCAGCTATGTCGGCACCTATACGGCGGTCGCTTCGCAGCGCGGCGGCTATATCGTCACCGTGACGGCGGGCGCGAACACCTATTGCTATTGGGTCCGTCAGGAGACGCTCCCCGGCACGCCCATCACGTACGGGATCTTCGAGGTCCTGAACACGGGCTATACCGAATATGTCTACTGCTCGGAAGAGGGTGACCTCGGCGTGGTGCTCCTTGTAGACAACGGCGACGGCACGGCGACCCTTTATGAAGTGAATGATACGCAGACCGCGCTGGAGGCGATCTCTTCGGGTACTTTCACGGAGAACGTTTCCAACGGCACCTATACTTATATCGTGGACGAAAACGGCACGGTCAGCTGGGCGCAGACGCAGATCTCTTCGATGGTGGTCGGCCTGGATTCCTCGACCAGTCTGAACGTCTACTATGTGCTGGAGTCGACCGCCAACGAGAGCGGGGACGGCGATGCGGTCTTTGCCAAAGAATACAAGACGGCGGACGAAAAGTCGACGCTCATCGTCGCCTCTGAATTCGCGATCCTGATCGATGCGGAGGGGAACATCATCTCCGGTGTCCGTACCGACTACACCAACTACACGCGGCTTGCGGGCAGCGACGGATACTATCACTACTTCATCATCGATGAGGAAGCGGAGACGTTTGAGATCCTTTCCACGTCGCCCCTCGTTCTGACCAAGCGGCAGAACAACTCGACCGACCGCAACACGACGCTCACGGTCACGGGCAGAACGCTGGACGAAGAGGAGACGCAGTTTGAGGCGATCTATTCCACTTCGGACGGCAACGTGGAGGGGTATTACACGGTTCAGACCGTCACGCCCGTCCTCGGCTATTCCTCCGGCGTGTATGTGTACACGTTCACGGCAAACGATGCGTCCCTGACGTTCCGTTTCCTGTTCCAGACCAGCACGTCCTCGTCCGGCACGGCCAGCTATTACTTTGTGTACTTCGATGCGGGCGCCGACGTCGTCATCTCCGAATTCACGGCGATCGACACCAACGGCATGGAGGACGACACGCAGGAGCTCTCCGTCGTCGTGACGGCGGACAATCAGTGCGTGCTCGTCTACAAGACCAACGTCGGGTCCGAGACGGAGGCGGAGACGTCTGTGCGCGGCTCTTATACCTCGGAAGAAGTCGATGCGTTCGGCATTACCGCCACGGTGTATACGTTCACCTCGCTTGAAGGGCAGACGGAAACGCAGTTCCGCTTCACCCTTGTTTCGGGCAATGACAGCATCTTCTTCCGCCTCTGCGAGAGCGCCGGGACCTATCAGGCCGCAGACGGCAAAGGGACGCTCGAACTGAACGGCGATACGCTTGCCGCAAAGTATACCGCGGCAGACGGCACCGAACATGTCGGGATCTACGCCAGAACGGAAAATGTGCTCGATCCTGAAAAAGATGCGGTCATGCTCATTCTCGACGACGGTGTCCTGTACTTCGATCTCGATGAAAGCGGCACGACAATGACGTTCACCCTGCGCAGCAGCGAGGCGGGAACGTATCTCCTGTTCGAGAACGGGAGCGTCAGAAACATCTCCATCCGGCTGGACGGCTACGGCAATGCAACGGTCACGCATCTGAGCACGGAAGAGGGGACGGAAGATACCGTTCTGGAGGGAAGCTATACGATCACGGACGGCATCTGCACCGTGACCCTTGACACAAGCGATGACGTATACATCGGACGGCTTGGCGCGCTCACGGTGAGCGGCACTTCGTACAATGCATTCTTCACGCAGAACGAGAATATCGCGGACGCCTATCTCGACCGTTCCGACCTCTCCGTGCTGGTGCTGGACGATATCGGCAACGTGACCAAGTACAATGCACGGGGTCAGGCGGTAAGCGGGACCTATGTGCTGCTGGACGACGGTCTGTTCTATTATCTGAGCAGCGACCAGTCCGACGCGGCCATGTACACGATCTCCGAAGACGGCAACACGGTCACTGCGGCCGACTGGTCGGCGACCTACTATGCGAACGACTTTGCTTCCATCGTGTTCTACGTGAACGGCATCGTGCAGTTCAACAACGCCAATGCGACCTACTTCACGCGCGATGCGGACGGCAAGATCTGGACGTACACCCCTTCCGAAGAGAACGGCAATGCGTACGGATATGTCAGAAACAAACTTGCGGTGGGCAGCGACGGCACCACGATCACCTGGAAGGATCCGGACACCGAGGTGGAAAGAACGTACACGCTCTCGGACGGGAAATATATCACATTCACCAATCCGGACGGCAGCACCCTTGAGTTTGCGCCCAGCGGGGCGACGTTCACGGTAGAGGCGACCTATACGCCCGCTTCCACGGAAGATGAGTCCGACCCCGAGGCGCTCGACCGCTACGTCATCGTCGACTATGACGACGAGGGCAACGTGGAAGTCCTGCTTGCGTACAACGCACAGCTTCCGTTCTCCGGCAGCTCGAACAACTACAATTACACGGTGACCAATCCGTTGACGATCTCTTACAACGATAAGACATTCTCGCTCGCGGAAAATGACAGCTATCAGCTCACGTTCTATGATTACAACTATCTCAGCTTGATCGCTTCCTACGGCAGCTCCTTTGCTTCGCTGTTTGAAGGGCAGTACGGCTACGTGTCCGTCACGGGCACGCCCGCAGAGGACGGATTGAGCTATGCGATCTCCGGTCAGTTCAACTTCCTCAAGGGCACCGATGACGAAGTCCTGTCCTTCACGGACGGCAAGCTCAGCAAGGCGGGCTATTACAATTCCAACTACGGACATCTGTATACCCTGGAGTTCACGGGCAGCGACGGCGCGCTCTATCACATGAACTTCTATGCGGCTCAGTTCACATCGGGGATCTACTGCTACATCATCTACTCGCTGACCCGTGCGACGGAGCTCTACAACGTCGGCGACGGAACGGTCATCTATTCGGAAGAATTCATCTATACCACGGGCTTCAATATCGTCAAGGAAACGGACGAGATCACGGGCGAAGAGACCTATTTCCAGAGGGGCGATGCGTACTTCCCGTCCATCAAGTATAAGGGCGAAGTCATCTGCACGGCGACCTTTACGGAGAATTCGGAGACGGAATGGACGTTTGCTTCCTATGCGCTCGACGGATCCGTCATGCGGGAATACGACTATGTGTTTACCTTCACAAAGGACGGTGAGACGATCACAAACGGCTCGGTCGCGCGGCGGACGACGGCATCGTGCGAAGCGTCCGGAAGCACGGCAGAGACGAACAACCTGAACGGCAGCACGGTGTACTTCCTGTACGATATGGATACGGGCGAGATCATCGAGGTCTATGCGGTCGAGATCAGGGACGTCGAGTACAGGGTGACGGAGTGCGTCAAGGCGGACGACGGCTCGCTTACGTTTACGATCACGCTCTCTTCCGAAACGGGCCCGATGGACGGGAAAACCTGCAAGGTCACCTTTACGGAGACGACGGCTCCCGCAGAGGGCGAAGAGGACAGCACAAAGGTCATCGTCGGCGGCAAGACTTACAGCGTGATGCTGGAAGAAGTCACTGAAAATGCAGGGGCCTGACGGCGATACGGCCAGTTTCTGTTGAAAGAAATCGCAAACTAAAAAACACCTCCGACACAGCGTCGGAGGTGTTTTTTCAAAAAAAATGAACATGGGGCGGGACTGTTTTTTGAGAAAGTTGTAGCTTGCTCATGTGTCAGATAAGTATTTATTTGTAAATTCCTGCATGGACGTTCAGAATTCCGGATAAGAGAGTGGCTGTGGTATATCCGATTGCCGATAACAAAAGAGCAGCGGATTTTTCGTGTTCTTTTTCGTTGGTGCGCAGCGAAGTCTTTGGCGCCGTTGGCGAATTGCGAAAATGTATTTCGTCTTTACGGTGTTCGGATTCTTGCGATGTCGATGGGGAGATCAAAAGAAATACGCACACCTAAAAGTGTGCGTATTTCTCTGTTGTGGTGGAGAAGTATTAACTTAAAACGGATTTTTTATTTGTTGATATTTGTTATAAATTTATCTAGATAAGATAGGTCATAAAAATTTTCTCTATCAATTTCATAATCAGGAGCAATTCCTGATTCTATTTCGTAATAAATATTTTGATTAGATTCGTCATCATAGTAATGATATCTTAAGGAATTATTACTGCTGATTCTGAAAGTTGTACCGTCCAATAAAATGCAAGGCATAACGGAACACATTCCACCGCCTGTTTTTTCTCCGATAACTGTCGCAATACCCATATTTTTTGCCACGGAAGCAAAATAGTTTGCGGCACTAAACGTATTACGAGATGTCAATATATACCAATTGTATTGAGTATACGCGTCCTTATCTTTGTAATCACCATCATCGTCCGAATCAATCGCATAGTAATCTAATCGAAATTCTTTCGTTAACGTATTATACGAAGGTAAGTTGATGTTATCATTTGTTAAAAATCCAACGGCTGAATACATTGCACCCAAATTACCACCGCCATTAGTCGTTAAATCAACAACGATATTTTCAATATTATTTTGTTTTTTTATAATATCCATTGCATTCAACATAAAATAAAATGTATCATTTTCCCAAGCATCATGTTTCAAGTTTCCATTTTCATCGTATAAAACATTGTCAGGCGCGGTCTCAAAATTATCAAATTTAATGAAAGCAGTTTTGCCATCAAAGCGAACGGGGATTTTTTCTTTAAAAGTATTTGAATAATTCATTTCCAATTCATTAAAAGATGTATAAAAATCATTCCAGTTTTTTCCTATATTTTCATTGTTATATATATCAAACACATCTTCTAAATTATTGTACACTGACGGATATGATAAATTAGTATGTAATTCATCTAATCCCTGCTGAATAATTTCCATATAAGCAGAATTATATACGAGATAATCATTTGACCATAAATCAGATAATTGTTGCGCACTTATATAATTTTTGAAATCAAAATCAATATCTTTGTATTCGTTTAGCCCATAAAAATAATTCATCGTGAAAATCAAGCCGTTTATAGACGCTTGTCTTACGTCATCAGGACATTTCGAATTATTTAATTTCGATTCACGCATAGATAATGAGAGTTCTTTTGACGGTATTCCATAATAAAAATGATATTCTTCTCCATTGTAAAGTAGATTAGTTTGATTCATTGAGCAAAACAATACGTTTAGAACAGGTAATGGAACTAGAACCTTTTGATTATAATATAAAATATCAAAATAATAATTCCCTACATTAAATGTTACGGATTTTTTATTAGAAGCAGTACAATCAATCCATTTGTTATGAGCGGAGTAATTAGTTCCCTTAATATTTTTTGTTATATTGAAATAGTTAATATCATTGACAAAAATCGTATTAGAATCCCAATAAATTTTTAGTTGATATGTATAATTATCTGAAAACCATCTTTGTATAAGATAATTGTTAGATTTGTCAATAACGTAATTTATTTTTTCAACATCTATAAAACCGTTGAGAGAAGCTACAAAATTATTTATATCAATCAATGGTACATTACCATTTTGATAAAAATAAGTTGCTATGTAGTCATTTTGTAAGTCATATTCAACACTGTGGTTAATAAGAGGAATTTTTTTATACGATAAATTTAAGTTATTATCGTTCATAGCTGTTGTTTCATTATTGTCACTGCAAGCAGAACAACAAAATAATAATATAAATGTCATGAAGATAACTAAAAATTTTTTCATATGTAATTCCTACTTTACATTATTTAAATAATGAACGAGCAAACAAGTGTTCGGTTGTGTCTTGTTATCCAAGCGTCCGTTACAGTAAATGACGTAATGAGGTGAAACAAAAGCACACAAAAACGGCTTGTTGCCGCTGAACCGCTTAGTGATTCACCTAAATTTTTATGCGGTAATTTATGAGTTCTAATGCCGTTTGTATATCGGTGGATTTCACAATGGGCTTACTGGATAATAATCTGGAGGTCGCTATAAGAAGAAAAACCTAACCCGAATAAAGCGATTCGGGTTAGGTTTTTACTGGTGGAGATAACGAGATTCGAACTCGTGGCCTGTACGTTGCGAACGTACCGCTCTACCAACTGAGCCATATCCCCATAGACATTTGTGTTATGATTATAGCACAAACAGGAAAAAAAGCAAGCGTTTTTGACGCGATTTTCAAGAAAAAATTTTGTGACTCCGATGGCGAAAGGGGTGTCAGACGGGGAAGTGCTCCTCGATGTCAAAGTCCAGACCCTGATCGGGACCTTCGTCCCAGCGCTGCTGTACAAATTCAAGGATCTGCACAAAAGCTGCCTTTGCACCTTCTCCGTAGAGGTCAAGTTCTCCGCTCTCTTCACATTTCTGCAGTTCTTCCAGCGAAACGGTGATTTCGTCGATGAGATCGAGAAGCGTTTCTCTTGCGCCGACTGAAATCATGGAACGTTCCTGTTTATACATCTGTCATGCGACCCGAGTTTTTTCTCTATTATAGCAGACGTAGCCGGTTTTTTCAAGAAGAAAGCATCATTTTTATAATTCTTTTTCTGAGTGCGCAAAAATGGTTGACAAAACGTGCGCAAAGGGAGTAAAATAAAAAAGTACCGTTCGGGGGCATAGCTCAGTTGGTTAGAGCGCATGCTTCACATGCATGAGGTCACAGGTTCGAGCCCTGTTGTCCCCACCATATGTTCGTATAGCGAACAACAAGAAAAATCCGCTGCATTGCAGCGGATTTTTCTGTTTGAAGAGGAGCCGGAAAGTATCGCAGATGCGGTGTTTTTTGGGAAAAGGGAAAACCGGGGGAAGGGTTGTAAATTCGCTGAGACCGGAAACACACATGTTCATGTGGCCGAAAGTACAGTTTTCACGGCTCCCGAAACGCCGGAGACCGGTTCCAAAGAACAGGCCTGAAACAAAAAGGGTGCAAATCGAAACACGATTTGCACCCTTTTTGTATACCCAAAACCCCGCGGATAATCCGCGGGATCGGAGAAGACGGCAGTATTACTCGGTATACGTCAAAAGTAAGCGCGAAAAAAGTTCAACAGTATTGCTTTCACAAAATGATCATAGAGTATTGCAATTTGGCGTCGGGAGTGTTATAATGGTCAAGATGTAGTCCGCACAGAACGGAACACGGAAAAATCAAGGAGAGGTGTACCAATGAAACTCATTTACGGCGTGAAAGACAGACCAAAGCCCGGGCAGCTGATCTTGTTTGCACTGCAGCAGCTGCTTGCGATTCTTGCGGCGACCATTGCCGTCCCGATGCAGGTCAACAGCCTGACGGGGAGCAATATGTCGATCTCGGCGGCACTGTTCGGCGCGGGGGCGGGAACGCTCGTCTATCTGCTCTTCACCAAATTCAAGAGCCCCGTGTTCCTCGGAAGCTCGTTTGCATTTATCGGTTCGATGGCTGCGGCATTTGCGGGAGCGGCTTCCATGTCGATGGGCTATCTCGGCCTTCTGATCGGTGCGGTATTTGCGGGACTTGTATATGTCGTCATCGCAATTGCCGTCAAGTTTGCGGGCGTTGGCTGGATCGACAAGATCATGCCCGCCGTCGTCATCGGGCCGACGGTTGCGCTGATCGGACTTTCCCTTTCGGGCAGTGCGGTCGCGAATGCGCTGAGCACCGTCACGAACGACAGCGGGAACTATGTGATGGATCTGCATGCGATCCTGTGTCTGATCTGCGCGCTTGCAACGCTCGCGGTGACGATCGTCTGTTCGGTCTACGGCAAAAAGATGATGAAGATGATCCCGTTCATCATCGGAATCCTTTCAGGGTATGTGCTGGCTACGATCTTTACGGCTTTCAGCTATATCCCCGGCGCCAATGAGGGTTTGCGTATCGTTGACTTCACGCTCTTCAACAGCATGCAATGGGTGCCTGATTTCACCTTTGTGGAAGCCTTTATCCATAACGATTTTACGAATACGGGCAATGTCGGCGCGTATATCGGCACGATCGCGGTCGCCTATATCCCGGTCGCGTTCGTCGTGTTTGCGGAACATCTTGCCGATCACAAGAATATTTCCTCCATTATCGAACATGATCTTCTGAGGGATCCCGGCCTTTCGAGAACGCTGCTCGGCGACGGTATCGGATCCATTGTCGGCGCATTCTTCGGCGGCTGCCCCAATACGACGTACGGCGAGTCCATCGGCTGCGTGGCGATCTCCGGCAACGCCTCCGTTGTCACCATTCTCACGACGGCGGTCATGGCGATCGTGGCATCGTTCATTGCACCGTTCGTCACCTTCCTTGCAACGATCCCCGGCTGCGTGATGGGCGGCGTCTGCATTGCGCTCTACGGCTTTATCGCGGTCAGCGGCCTTAAGATGATCCAGAAGGTTGACCTCAATGAAAACAACAATCTGTTTGTCGTCTCCACGATCCTTGTGACGGGCGTGGGCGGCATGGCGCTTTCGTTCGGACAGATCACGATCACCTCGATCGCCTGTGCGCTCATTCTCGGGATCCTTGTCAATGCGCTCGTAAATATCGGCAGGAAGCCCGTTCAGAAGGCGTCTGCAGAACCGGAGGCCGCGCCGACGGAAGAACTGCTTCAGGAGACGCCCGACCGGGAGGAGGCAGCTGCGGCAGAGGAACAGCAAGCCGGAACGGATCAGTCGGAGGAGGCCTGACGATGGAAGAATTCGGAAACGTGTTTATTTTTGATCATCCGCTCATCAAACACAAAATTTCCATTCTGCGTGACAGACACACGGGCATGAAGGAGTTCCGCGAACTGGTGGAAGAGATCACACAGATCATGACCTACGTGAGCATGAACGATGTGGAGCTCGTTCCGGTCGAGGTGGAGACCCCTCTGGAAAAGACTATCCAGTACCGTATCCCCGAAGAGAGCGTTGCGATCGTTCCCATTCTGCGGGCGGGCCTGGGCATGGTGAACGGCGTGCATAAGGTGTTCCCGACAGCGCGCGTCGGACATATCGGCATGTACCGCAATGAAGAGACGCTGGAACCGCAGGAATACTATTGCAAACTGCCGGACGGGATCGAGAACAAAACGGTGATCCTTGTCGATCCCATGCTGGCGACGGGAGGGTCGGCCTGCGATGCGCTTGCGGCGCTCAAAAAGCGCGGCTGCAAGAACATCCGCATGATGTCGATCATCGCCGCGCCCGAAGGAATCGAACGCGTCGCGCGCGAACACCCCGATGTGCGCGTCTATGTCTCGACGCTTGACCGTGAACTCAATGAGAACGGGTATATTCTTCCCGGTCTCGGAGATGCGGGGGACCGTCTGTTCGGGACGAAATAACCGAAAAATAAAAGAGCCGCGGCTGTTCGAGCCGCGGTTCTTTTGCAAAGGTGCGCCCCGCGGATCCCGCGGGGCGCACCTTTTAATCGTTGATGCCTTTTTGTTTCTCGTTTTCGTAGGGCGTGTTGTAGAGCTGTGCGGCATCGAGCCGGAACAGGGGGCGTCCGTTTTTGTCGAACTGCACCTTCATGACGTGCGCGTGGCGGTTGTGGTCGTCCAGCGGGTCACCGACGATCTTTTCATAGTCGCGGAAGTGCAGCAGGGTGAGGACCTCGTCTTCGTCGCCGCGCACAAAGCAGTTGTGCCCGGGGCCGTAGACTTTCAGGGATTCGTCCGTCTTGAGAACGGGGTATCTCTCCTTGGTCCAGCTGCGGGGATCGAGCAGATCGGCGTCTGCATCGGCAGACAGCATGCCCATACAGTAGCAGGCGCCCGTCGCCGAAGCGGAGTAGGTCATGTAGATCTTTCCCTTCGTCTCCGGTCCCTGCAGGACGGCGGGGCCTTCGTTGACCCAGAATCCGCCGTCGCGCTCCCAGTCGTAGTCGGGGGAGGTGAGCCGCACAAAGACCGTCCTGAGCTTTGTGGGGGTCTCCAGTTCGGCGATGAGCAGATCGGAAATGGGAGTCGGAGCCCGCTGGCAGCCGAACTTCTGCGCCCAGATCGCATACCATCTTCCCTGATTTTCAAATACGGTCATGTCCAGGGAGAAATCGGTGAAGGGGTAGGGATCGCCGTCCGCGGCCTGCATGGGAACGGCATCGCCCCAGTCGTCTTTCATGGGGTCGTCTCCCTTGCAGACGAGCGCATAGGGGCGGATATCCCAGACGTCGGGCTGATGTCCCGCGGCAAAGTAAATGACCCATTTCCCCATGATGTAGTGGAGTTCGGGCGCCCAGATGTGCGAAGCGAGCGCTCCGGTCTCGTGCTTCTTCCAGACGACGCGCGCGGGAGCGGAGGCGACCGCGTTCACGGTGTCCGCACAGCGGATCTCAAGCCTGTCATACAGCGGGCAGGTCGCCGTAAAGTAGTACTTGCCGTTGTGCTTGTACAGATAGGGGTCTGCGCGCTGGGGCGCAAGGGGAGAGAGGTAGGTTGCCATACATTCATTCCTCAACAATTGTTTTTGATCGGTGCGCCGGGCGCACCGTTTTTTCTATTTTACGATACTACACTTTTGCGCCGTTGTCAACAGGGAAGGAAAAAATTTATATGCGTTTTTTCCGGTATTTTTCCCATGGAAGCAGGAAGATATACACGCCGATGATGACGAGCGCCAGTACGGACAGAATGACGATGAGCGCAATGCGCAGCACTTCTGAATTGTCCTTGTCCAGCATGTCTTCCGTGACGGTTGCGCTGTATGCGGGATCGTCAAAGAGCCTTGCGGTATAGGTGCCGTCGCCGTTGTCATACAGGCGCACCTGCACGCGCTCGGTCACCGTCTTTTCGGAGCCGTCCGCCGCGGTGAAGATGATGCCGTCCCGATCCGCTTTGAGATAGGCAAGCGTATAGTCGTCCCCGGCGGACAGATCGGGGGAAACCGCGGAAAGATACGCCGAGGGGATCCAGCCCTGCGCCGTGTTTTTCTGCGTTCCTCCCTCATATTCCACGAGCGCATACGCGCGGTCGGGCGCGGTAAAATAGCCGATCACGGTGACCTGCGTCCCGCGCGCAAGGGTCTCGGCCGAGAGCGAGGCATCGAGACAGGGCGCATAGTAGGCGCCCACTTCATTGGTGAGCCAGCGCACGGACGGTTCTTCGCGGAAGGTCTCTTCCGCCGGGGTGAGCGCTTCCGATCGGTAGAGGCGCGCCGTATAGGAGCCGTCCTCTTCCGGGAAGAGTACCAGGGAATAGCCGCCCGCTTCCTCCGAGGTGGAGGCAAGCAGAAGCCCACGGCGCGCCTCCACAGAGCGTGCATAGCCGCGGTAGGGAAAATAGGCGCTGTCGGAGGATCTGAATTCGGCAAGGTCGGTGTCGATGCCCACGGTGCGCGCCGCGACGTCTACAAGCAGTCCGGTCTGCGAATGGTGGGAAAACGTCGCCGCCCTTGCGCCGTCCTCCGCGATCTCGCCGAGCGTCGGAATGCCCGCAAGGGGGCCTGGCTGTTCTTCGGTGCTGGCATTGCTTGCGATCATGTAATTTCCGAAATTGAAATAGACGGAATCGTCCTCGAACCCGAGCGCGAAGGAGACGGGAACGGCGTCGCTTTGCATGTAGACGAAGTCGCCGCCGTCGACAGAGGCAAACAATTCGCCGTTGCAGTATAACGCGCCGGCCGAAAGATAGTAGAGGTTGCCCTCGAAGTCGGCCCTGAGGGAGGTCGCGTCCGCGGCGACGGCGATGCCGGTGTCCGTTCCCGTGCCGCTCTGAACGAACTCTTCTTCGGTGAAACGGCGTGCATTGCCGCTTGCAAAGGAGACGTAGAGATTTCCGTACAGGTCACAGGTGAGCCCGGTCGGGGTCGCGCTGCCCATTTCGGTCGAAGCTCCGCCCACGACGCCGCGCGTCCCGTTCGTCTTGACGTAGTATGTCTCGCCGTAGAGCACGGCAAGGCCGGCAATGTCCACGCCGGAGAGCTCCGCCGCAGTGAATTCCCGTTCGCCCGCCGCATAATCGCAGGTGTAGACCTGTGCGCCTGCGGCGTAAGCAATGATTTCGCCGTCCGTGGCGACAAGGGAGGGCGCGGCGGCACAGCCGATCACCGTATAGCTGTCCGTGGAAAAATTGAAGACGCTCACGCGGGAATTGCCCGTGTCTGCCGTGACCAGCAGATCGCCTGCGCGGGCCGTGTCGGAAGCCTCCGAAATGCGGTTGACGGAGTCGGACGCAGAGGCGATCTCGTAGTCGGTGAAGGCTGCGGAACCGTCCGCCAGCGAAATCGTATGAACGGACGAGCCCGATATGCAGTAGAGCGTTCCGCCCTCGCAGGTGAGCGCCGTCACGCCGCAGAGCTGATCGTCGGACGAAAGGAGGACGGGCTTGGCGTCGATGGCAGTCTCTCTGCGGAAAAATCCCGCGGAGGAGGAGAAGTAGAGCAAGGTGCCGTCCGAGCAGACGGAGGAGATCCCGGAGCTCTGTTCAAAATCGCCGATATAGTACCCGTTCCTGTCGTCGAACATGCCGTTGCTCGGGCGGTAGATGGTACCGCCGACGATGCAGTAAAGGGTATCGTTCGCCCAGGCGAGCCAGGGCTCCGTGCCGGTGGAGAGCGTTCCGAGCGAAGTGCCTTCGCCGTCGAGTTCGTCGAGAGAGCGCCGCGCGAGCGTCATCTGGCTGCCCGCGATGACGGCGGTATAGAGCGCATCGTCCACGATGAGGAAGGTGGAACAGTTGAGCGAGCCGACCTGCTGCGCCGTGTTTTCTATGCAGTCGTAGTACCAGAACGAGTTGGAAGTGCCGCGCACGGTGAAATACAGGCGGTCGCCCGCGAACTGGATCTTGGTGATGGTCGCACTTGCCGTATAGGAGGTATAGGCGCCGTTTTCCCGCTGATACAGATAGAGCGTGCTGCCGTCCGCAACCGCGATATACCGTTCTGAAAAGGCAGCGTCGGCCGGATTTTCGAGCGCAAGATACTGTTCATAGCTTTCGGGCAGGAACAGGGAAGCATTCCCGGTCGTAAGAACGGCGGGTTGTGAAGTCTGCTCCGGTCCGGCGGCGAAAACGTCGGTTGTCATCTGCGGGATCGCGGTGCACACCGCCCCGAACACAAACAGGGCGGCGAGCGCGGCGCCCGCACTCTTTCGTATCGTCATGTACCCATTATAACACGCGCGCGCAGAAATTACAATTCTTTCGCCGGAAAAATTTTCAGGACGGCAGACGGGGCGGCTCCCCGAAAGTCCGCTGTATTTCGGGCGGCATGCGGGTTTTGCGGGAAAGTCTTTCCGAACGGCCAAAAATTTTCCGGATTTTCTTGAATTTTTTTGGCATACAGGCAGGCGTCTGGCAACAATCAATGCTAAGATAAAAAGGCAAACAAATGTTCGTATTTCGTTCGCCGCATCGGCGGACGAGAGGGGAGGGAAACTTGGCATACGATTACGCAAAGGTGATTCTGTACGCCTATCCGCATCTGCATGCGCTTGCGGAAGCGTCCGCCGTCGCAGCGGAAAACAAGGCGCTTTTGTCCTTCCGCTCCCGGCTCGGCGCATTGGAGGAGGCGGAGCGCATTGCGGAAGAACTCGCCGTGCGTTCCCGGCTTTTGCGGCTGGAAAAGGCGGTGGAGGAGCTGCTTGCACAGTGCTCGCGGGAGGAGCTGTTCTTACTGGAGTACCGCTATTTCCGCCGCAGGCGCAGGCTCGGTGCCTTCGGCGGCTATGTGGTGCCCTGTTCGGAGCGCACTTATTTTCGCAGGCAGAGCGCGCTGCTCAAAAAGGCCGCATGTTGTTTTGCGGCATGCGGCTGGACGGAAGAGGCTTATTTTGCGGCTTTTGCGGGCTATTCTCTTTTTGCGCGGATCCTGCGGGCGATCCGGGACGGGCGGGAGAGCGCTGTGGCGGCGCGCAGGGAACAATGCGGCCTTGCCTTTTCGGGGCGTCAGAATTCCTGCTGCTCGCGCGGAGGCTTTTTGCCGCGCAGCAAAATGACGGCGACGGCGACCGCCGCGACGCAGGCCAACACGATGACGACGATCTGCACGGCGTTTGCGGGGGGTCCCTCTGCGGAGGGATCGCCTGTTTCGCCGGAGACGGAGGAGAGATAGTCGTCGTTGCGCTCGAATTCGGGCGGCGCGTCGGCGGGGATATAGCCGAAGGTGTCGCCGGAGAGGACGTACAGATAGAGCTGACCGCCGTCGTAGCGGTCACCGTAATAGACGAACGTGCGCTCGAATTTTGTGAATTCGTCCGAGCCCAAGCTGCCCGAATCGGGCAGGGTGTACGTTACGGTGATCTGCTTGCGCAGATAGGGGCGCGCAGGGACAAAGTCCACAAAGATGAGGGCGTCTGTCCTGCAGTATCCGAGCAGTTTGCGGTAGGGGGCGTCGTCCGTCAGATATTCGACGGTGCAGAACGTCCCGCCCGCATCGAGGACGCGCACATAGTAGGTCTCGGGCAGGAGAAAGAGTTTTTCTTCCTCGTCTGCTGCCGCATAGAACCATACTTCCCCCGTGGCCACAGCATACGTGCCGTCGTCCGCGGCGGAAGCCGCGGTGCGGGGGGCGGGGATCAGGACTGTTGTCAGAAAAAGAATGAAAAGAAAGATCGATCGTTTCATACGCGCTATCGTACCGCGTTTGCGCGGGCGGGAGGGGGAGAGTTTTGACGAATGAAAGCGAATTATCGGTAAAACTGCGTGCGGTGGAACAGGAACTTGCCCGCCGGCGCGCTTCGGACAGGCTTGCAAAGTACAATACGGGCAGAAAGAAGCACAAAAAACAGCTTGCCTTCCACAAGTGCAGAAAGCGCAACCGCTGGGTGTTCGGAGGCAACCGTTCGGGCAAGACGGAGTGCGGCGCGGCGGAAGCGGTCTGGATCGCGCGCGGCAATCATCCGTACCGGAAGAACAGGAAAAATGTGTTCGGCTGGGTCGTCTCTCCCACCATGCAGGTGCAGCGCGACGTCGCGCAGAAAAAGGTCCTGTATTATCTGCGGCCCGACTGGATCGCGGACATCGTGATGGTGAGCGGCAGAAAGGACAATCCCGCGGCAGGGATCGTCGATCAGATCGTCGTCAGAAACGTATTCGGCGGAACGAGCGTCATCGGGTTCAAGAGCTGCGATCAGGGCAGGGAGCGCTTTCAGGGGAGTTCGCTGGACTTTGTCTGGTTCGACGAGGAACCGCCGCGCGACATCTATGAAGAGTGCCTCATGCGTGTTCTCGACAGGGAGGGGGATATCTTCGGGACGATGACCCCCCTGAAGGGGCTGACGTTCGTCTATGAGGAGATCTACCTCAACCGCGGAGGGAATCCGGAGGTCTGGTATGAGTTCATGGAGTGGGCGGACAATCCCTATCTTTCCCCAAAGGAGATCGCCCTTCTTTCTTCCTCGATGGACGCCTCCACGCTGGAATCCCGCCGCTACGGCAGGTTCGCCGCGCGGGAAGGGCTGGTCTATCCCGAATTTGACGAACGGGTGCATGTGATCGAACCCTTTTCCTTGCCCCCTGCATGGCAGGCGGGGATCGCGATCGACCCCGGACTGAAAAACCCGCTCTCGGCGCACTGGTATGCCGTTGACTGGGACGGGAACGTCTATGTCGTCGCGGAACACTACGCGGCGGGGAAGGACATCGACTTTCATGCCCGCGCCATTCTGGACGTCAGCGCGAAACTCGGCTGGAAGCGGGACGCAAGGGGACGGGTGGAAGCGCTCATCGACTCCGCCGCGTCCCAGCGCACGCTCGCCGCCGAAAAATCGGTTGCGGAACTGTTCTGCGAGCGCGGGATCCTTGCCGATATGCGGGTGGAGAAAGATCTGTTTTCGGGGATCGAGCGGGTCAAAAGCTATCTGAACCGCGAAAACGGTCTGCCCGATCTGTACATTTTTTCGGGCTGCACGAATATGATCCGCGAATTCAAGAGCTATTTCTGGGGGAGCGGCGATGCGCCCGTCAAGCGCGACGATCATGCAATGGACGAGCTGCGGTATTTTCTGATGAGCCGTCCGTCGCCGGCGGAGAAGGAACTTTTGCCGAGCGCCGTTGCAAGGGACAAGGAGCGCCGGATCCGCGTGTTGCTTCGTTCCCGCCGGGCGCGCAGACAGTAAAGGCAGGCACCATGTCTGCGTTCAGTAGAAATTCATGCGATATGGGAGGTGTGTCCGTTCGGACATGGTATGGCGATTCAGGACGATAAAGTAAGGGACGCGGTGCTGAAAGTGGCGCTCGGCTTCCGGGTGGAGGAGGTGACGGAGGAATACGACGCCAGGGACGGCGAGCTGAAACTTGTAAAGCGGCGGGAGACGCACAAGGACATTCCGCCCGATCTCAAAGCGGCGAAACTGCTTCTGGAGGGGGCGGATTATTCGGCGCTCTCGGACGAGGAGCTGGAGGCGGAGCGCGCAAAACTCATTCGCGCGCTCGGAGAAGAAAACAAGGAGAAATTGCAATGACAGAGAGGGAAAAACTCAGGGAAAGGGCGGAAAAGCGGCGCGTCGAGGCGCTTGTGGAGGAGATCGCCGCCGATTTTGAGGCGCGGCGGAACGTGCGCAGGATGCTGGAACGCGGCTGGGAGCTCAATATGAATTTTGTGAGCGGGAATCAGTTCTGCGACATCAATCCGGCGGGCGAACTGGAGGAAGAGGCGGCGGCATTTTACTGGCAGGCGCGGCGCTGTTTCAACCACATTGCGCCCACGCTGGATACGCGGATCGCGCGGCTCGCCAAAGTGCGGCCGTCGCTGGAAGTGCGCGCCTTTTCCGATTCGGACGAGGACATGAAGACGGCGCGCCTCTGCTCGAACATTCTGCGCTCGGTGACCAACCGCATCGACCTTGACGCGGTCATCTCGCGCGCGACGCTCTGGTCGGAGACATGCGGGACGGCCTTTTACAAGATCGTCTGGAATCACGAGGACGGCAAGGTGATCGGCACGGACGAGGCGGGGCACTCGGTGCGGGAGGGGGACGTAAACGTTATAGCGCTCTCTCCGTTCGAGATCTATCCCGATTCGCTCACGGCGGAGCGCATGGAGGACGTCAGAAGCATCATTCACGCGAAGGCGGTGCCCGTCTCCTATCTCGAAGACAAATTCGGCGTGGAGATGCAGGGGCACCGCATCACCGATTTTCCGCTTGCTCCCTACAGTGCGGCAAGCGGATGGAAGCGTCCGGCGGACGGCAGCGAACGTCCTGCCCTTGAGGACGCGGTCATTCTCATTGAACGGTATACCCGTCCGGACGGAACGCATCCGAACGGACGGCTGGAGATCGTGGCGGCTGACAAACTGTTGTACGAGGGAGAGCTTCCCTACCGCAACGGGGATCGGGGCGAGCGCACGCTGCCCTTTGTGCGGCAGACGTGCATCGCGCTGGCGGGGGCGTTTTTCGGAACGAGCGTCGTCGACAGAATGATCCCCCTGCAGCGGGCGTACAATGCGGTCAGAAACCGCAAGCACGAATTTCTCAACCGGCTCTCGACGGGCGTCATTGCCGTCGAGGACGGCTCGGTGGACGCCGAAGAACTTGCGGAGGACGGGCTGTATCCCGGGAAAGTGCTCGTCTACCGCAGGGGTTCGGAGAAGCCGGGCTTCCTCGACTGCGGCAGCGTGCCGTCGGAGTTCGGGAAGGAGGAAGAGCGGCTCTCGGACGAGTTCATTCTCGTCTCGGGCATGAGCGAGATCTCGCGCAATTCGGCGAATCCGACGCACGTCACGTCGGCCACGGGATTGCAGCTTCTTCTCGACCAGGACACCAACCGCATGCAGATGAGCGCGGAGAGCATCGAACGGGCGGTCAGGGAGGCGGGAAAACACATTCTGCATCTCTACAAGCAGTTCGCCGGTGCGCGGCGCATCATGCGCATGACGGGAACGGGCGGGGATACCGAGCTGTTTGCATTTTCGCAGAGCGATATTTCGGCGGACGACGTTGAATTTGAAGCGGGATTCGAGCGGACGCCGGAGCAGAGGAAGGAGGACATTCTGTCCCTGCTTTCGCTGGGGCTCCTGCGCAATGCGGACGGCAGCTTTTCGGACGATACGCGCAACCGCGTGCTGGAAGCGCTCGGCTACGGTTCGTTCGAGAACGCGCGGGATATTTCGCATCTGCACCTGAAGAAGGCGGAGCGGGAAAATCTCGTGCTGGCGCAGCGGGACGTGGAGGCGGACGAGTACGACGATCATGCGCTGCACCGCGCCGAACACGTCAGGGCCCTGCTCTCGGGCGGGGAACAAAATGAGGCGGTGCGCGGGCGGATCCTGCGCCATCTTGCTTCGCACCGCGAAAAAGGAGGAAGTGTATGACGGAAGAGGAGAACGGAACGGAAAACCCCGGACAGGCGCCTCAGGAACGGACGCCCGATCTCGGAAAATTTCAGAGTGTGGACGCCCTCATGCGCGCATATCAGGAGCTGGAGGCGGAATTTACCCGTCGCAGTCAACGCCTGCGCGCTCTTGAAGCCGCCGCGCCGCAGGGCGGGAACGCGGGGGAGACGCGCGCTCAGACGGAGGAGCTGCCGGACGAGGCGCTGCTCCGCGCCGTCAGAGGGAACGAAGAGGTGCGTGCGCGCATTGTGGGGGAATACCTTGCGTCGCTGGGCGGCGTGCCCCTTCTGGCGGGTTCGGGCGCGGGGATCACCGCGCCTGCACAGAAAGCGACAACATTCAGACAGGCCGGCGCGCTGGCGCTCGGCTATCTCAAACATCGGAAACAGGGAGGTTAATTTATGGTTACAACGGCTTCGGCAGACAGCGTTCTGCGCTCTTATTACCTTGATGCTGTCGCGGAACAGCTCAACAAGGCGGCGAATCCCTTTCTCGCCGCGATCGAACAGACGACGTCGGACGTCTGGGGCAAGGACGTCAGAAAGGCGGCGGTGTACGGCGTGCACGGCGGCGTCGGCGCGGGCACGGAGGAGGGCTCTCTTCCGGCAACTGCGGGCGGCGGCTACGCGCAGCTCGTCTCCACGCTGAAAAATCTTTACGGCAGGATCGAGATCACCGACAAGGCGGTGCGCGCTTCCCGCAACGACGAGGGCGCGTTCATCGACCTGCTGAACACCGAGATGGAACAGCTCCTGCGCAGTTCGTCGTTCAACTTCGGCAGAATGCTCTTCGGCGACGGGACGGGCAGGCTCGGAAAGGTGGGCACTGTCTCGGGGAATACCTATACGCTGGACAGCGTGAAGAATTTTGCCGTCGGCATGATCGTCGATCTGTACGACGATGAGGACGCGCTCGTGTCCGCGGGGCATACCGTGACGGGCGTGAACTACTCCAAAAAGCAGATCACCCTCACGGGGACGGCGCAGCTCGATGCGGTCGGCGGAAGTATTTACATGCAGAACTCGCGCAATCTGGAGATCACCGGCCTCGGCGCGATCTTCTCCGATTCCACCGAGCTCTACGGCCTCAAGCGCGCGGACAATCCCTGGCTCAATCCCGTCAAGGTGTCCACCGTCGGCACGCTCACGGAGAATGCCGTGCAGAAGGCCATCGACCTCGTGGAGGAGAATGCGGGCAGCAAGATCAACTTCATTGTCTGCTCCTGGGGCGTCCGGCGTGCGCTCTACGAGGTGCTTTCGGGCTATCGCCAGGTGGATTCCGTGGAACTTGCGGGCGGCGCAAAGGCGATCACGTTCAACGGGATCCCCGTCGTTGCGGACAGGTTCTGCCCGGACGGGACGATGTATCTGCTCAACACCGACGATTTCCGCCTGCATCAGCTCTGCGACTGGCAGTGGCTGGAGGGCGAAAACGGCAGGATCCTCGCACAGGTGCCGGGCAAGCCCGTCTACACGGCGACCCTTGTCAAGTATGCCGAACTGATGTGCAGCCGGCCCTGCGGACAGGCGGTGCTGACGGGGATCACGGAAAAATAATCAAAGGAGGGCGGTATGCTCATCAAAGACGTGCTCATTCTTGCGGCGGAGGAACTGGGACGGGCGGATCTCGTGCCCGGGATCGAGGCCGCCTGTGCGGCGCCGCCCGGAACGGCGCCCGAAGGGGAGACAGCCACCCTTCTGCGGTGCTATCACCTGACGGAAAACGAAGTGGCGCTCGATCATTTCCCCCTGAAGGAGACGCAGACGTTTGCGCCGAAGGGGGACGCGGTGCTCTTTACGGAGTTTTCGCGCGCGCCCGTCGATATCCTCGAGGTGCGTGACGGCTCGGGTGCGCGCGTTCCCTTTACGGTGTATCCCGCCCGCCTTGTTCTTCCGCGCGGCACGGGCGAAGTCCGCGTGACCTATTCGTATGCGCCGCCGCGGGCGGGGATCGCCGACGAGACGGCGTTTTCCGAAAAAATATCCGCGCGGCTCCTCTCCTACGGCGTTGCGGGGGAGTACCTGCTTTCGGGCGGGCGGTATGCCGAAGCCGCCGTGTTCGATGAAAAATTTCATGCGGCGCTGCGCGCGGCCGGCCTGGAGCGCAGAAAACTTTCGCTGTGCGCAAGGAGGTGGGTATGAGCGTTCCGTCCTGTTCGCGCCATATCGTGCACTGCAACGCCTCAGATCTGCACGCGGGTCAGGGTTATGTGCGCTCCGTCCGCCTCGATCATCTGCGGGAACAGGGCGGCGTCCTCGTCTGTGCGGAGGGGGAAGAGGAGGCTGCGACGCTCGCCGCCACGGCGACGAATCTGTGGTGCATCGACGATCGCATCTTTGTCTACGATGCGACGGCACAGTCCGTCAGAAGGCTTTCGGACGGGCGCGTCTATCCCGCAAGCGAGGAGGTGCTGCGCATGGTCAACCTGCCTGAAACGGAGGGCGGGGACGGGATCTTTGCACTGTGTGCCGGGCTGCTGTACCGCTATGAGAACAGCGACTCCACGGCGACGGTGTTTTCGCCCGCTCCTTCGGTGACCAATCTCGTGCTCCATCATGAACGGCTGTTCGGCGCCTCGGGCACGCAGATCCGCTACACCGCGCCGATGAAGTTCGAGAGCTGGAAGACCTTCAGCGAGCAAGGCGCGGGCAGATGCGACCTTCTGCCCGCGGGCGGGGCCGTGGTGGACGTGATCGCCATGCGCGACAGGGTGTATTTTCTGCGGCAGTGCGGGATCACCCGCCTGACGGGATATGCCGATGTCTATAACTTCAAACTGGACGATGTGCCGTTCGGCATGGGGAAGATCGTCAGCCATGCGGCCGTGATCGGCGACTGCGCCTACTTTTTTACGGAGAGCGGGCTCTGTCGCTTTGACGGTTCGTCCGCCGGGCGTGCGGAGGGGGCGGACGACGGCGAGATCGACCTGACGCAGCCCATGCGCGTGGAACGGGCGTGGGGGACGGCGCTTGCGGCGTCCGTCACGCTGACGGACGGTTCGGCGGCGCTCTATCTCTACGAGCCTGCATTCGGGCGCGGCAGGTTTGTCCGCCGTGCCTTCGTGCAGTTTTCTGCGGCGGATTCCGTCGTCTTCATGCGCGCGGGCAAGGCTTACAGGCTGACGGGGCGGGCGCTGCCCGAGGGCGGGAGCTGTTCGTGCGCGGCGGAATTTTCGCTCTCGGCGCTGGGCGACGGAGAGAAACGGCTGGAGGCCGTATATCTTTCGGGTGCGGGCAGCGTGCGCGTCGAGGCGTTCGGTCCGGACGGCGTGCGCCGGGCGTGCAAGGGAGAGGCGGGCGGCTGGCTGGATCTTGCCGCGGGCGTCCGCGGCGAGACCGTGACGGTGCGCATTTCTTCGGACGATGAGGAAATCTGCGTGCGGGAAATAGCGCTTCGCATAAGGCGGGAGGGACGGGTATGACCATCGACATCATCGACCTCACCGATCCGGAATACGCCGACCTCTCTCCCGTACAGCTCGCCATGGTGCGCGTCGCGCAGGGGAAGAAGAACGAGATCCTTGCCGATGCCGCGGAAGAAAAGGACCGGCTGCAGAATCAGCTCATTTCCAATCATTTTGCGCGGTCCTCCGTCATGCAGTACGCGCGGGAACGCATCGACAGCGAAGCCGAAGCGCAGATCGAAGTCGTGAAAGAGGACCTTCTGTATCAGCTCGCATACGAGGCGCTCGGCTCGGAAGGGGACGAAAACGGACCCTATCGCTATCCTGAAAACCCCAATTACAATCTTTCGCCGTCGCAGCGGTTCCTGGTCGTGCGCAACTATTACATGCAGGCAACGGACGACCCCGACGCGCGTCTGCAGGCATATGCCATGGATACGCTCGCACGGCAGTATCTCGGCGAATACTATACAACGCTCTACGATCTGCTCGCATCGTATTGCTGAACAGTAGCGGCGCAGGCCCCGGATTTTTCCGGGGCCTGTTGCCGTATTGCCGTAAAAAAACGCCGTCAGTCGGCGTTTTTTCTGTATTTGTGCGGGGTCGTGCCGAACGTTTTGAAAAAGACGCGGTAGAAGTGGCTCTGATTTTCATAGCCGACCGCGCGTATGATCTCCTCGGTGCCGAGCGAGGTCGTGCGCAGAAGTTTTTCCGCCGCTTTCATGCGCTCGTCCTGCAGCAGACATTGAAAGGTCTTTCCGCATACCGTGCGGATCCTGCGGGACAGATAGGCCGGCGTATAGCCCAGCGTCTGCGCAAGTTCTGCAAGGGTCGCGTTCGGATAGTGCTGTTCCAGATAGCCGAGTACGGCGCGGCGGAGGTTTGCCTCCGGCGAAGTGACGCGCAGGGCGTTTGCGAGCGTGTCGCGGTAATAGGCGAGATAGGAAAAGAGCAGCGAGACGAGCCCCGCATAGACTTCGTGCGAGCGGTTGACGACGGCATAGATCAGGTTGTCCATCAGGTTGCGGATCGGAAAGTTGTCGCGGGTGTGAAAGAAGAGGTATTCGCCTTCGCCGGCTTCGTCAAAGTTGTTGATCAGGAATTCGCTCATCACGGGATTGTTCTGTACGCTGTGAAAGACGACCTGCAAAAAGGGGTTGGAAAGAATAAAGTTGATGCCGACGTCCGCCTGTTCCGCGCGCCTGACGGAGTGCCGCACGTGCCGGTTGAGAAAGAGGATATCGCCCTGTTCGAGCGTGATCGTCTCCTTTCCGATGACGTGCGAAATGCTGCCGGAGTAGACGTACATGAATTCCATGTAGTCATGTCCGTGCTCCGGGAAGTCGACAAAGCGGGTATGCGGCCGCAGATCGAGCTCTTTCCCGTCCAGGAGTTTGGCGCTGTTGACGATAAAGCGGTCGGTCGCCGAATAGTCGCCTTGTTCCACCTGTCCGCCTCGTAAGATCTCGCGCTCTTCCTGCGTGAGTTTCGTCAGGCGTTCAATGATCGTTCTGTCCATATGCGCATGATATCATATTTTTCTGATGATGTCAAATAAAGACAGTATTTTGCAAAAATAACGACCTTGTTTTATTTCAACCTGATGCTATAATGGAGTCGTAATGAGGTCACAGATGAAATATTATCTTGCCATTGACATCGGAGCGTCCAGCGGCCGGCACATCGTCGGGTGGGAAGAAAACGGCGCGCTGCGCACCGAGGAAGTGTACCGCTTCCCCAACGGCGTCAGGGAGGAGGCGGGGCATCTCGTCTGGGATATTGCCGCGCTGTTTTCTCATGTGAAAGCGGGGATCCGGGCGGCCTTTGCAAAGTATCCGCACATCGAGAGTCTTGCCATCGACACCTGGGCGGTGGACTATGTCCTGATGCAGGGAGAAAAGGAACTTCTGCCCTGTCATGCCTATCGCGACGGCAGAACAAAGGAGGCGGTCGCGGCAGTTCATGCGCGCGTTCCCTTTGAAAAGCTGTACGAGCGCACGGGGATCCAGTTCCAGCCCTTCAACACCGTTTATCAATTGACGGACGATCTGATGCGGGGCAGGCTGAACGGCGTCACCGATTTTCTGATGATCCCGGAATATCTTTCGTACAAGCTCACGGGCATAAAGGCGCATGAGTACACCAACGCGACGACGACGGGGCTTGTCAATGCGCAGACCGGCGCATACGATCGCGGACTGACCGAGGCGGTCGGACTTCCCGCGCATCTGTTCGGCGTGCTCTCCGCGCCCGGAAGCAGGGTGGGCGCGCTCCTGCCCGAAATCGCGGCGGAGGCGGGCGGCAATACGCAGGTGGTGCTGTGTGCCTCGCATGATACCGCTTCGGCAGTCGAGGGGATACCCATGTCCGGGGGCGCCTATCTTTCAAGCGGGACATGGTCGCTCCTGGGAGCAAAAGTTCCCGCCGCCATCTGTTCGGACATGGCGCGTTCCTGCAACTTCTCCAACGAGGGGGGCGTGGGGTATACCCGATTTCAGAAGAACATCATGGGCATGTGGGTCATCAACCGCCTGAAAGCCGAGCTTGCGCCCGAAAAAAGTTTCGACGAGGCAATGGAGCTGGGCAGGGCGAGTACGTTTGACGGAACGGTCGACGTGACGGATGCGCGCTTCCTTGCGCCCGAATCCATGAAGGCGGCGTTCGACGGCTGTTTTGAAGAAGGGGCTGGACCGCGTGCGGCGGGCGATTACTTCCGCTGCGCACACAGAAGCCTCGCGCTTGGCTACAAAAGGGCGCTTGAAGAGCTTGCCGCCTGCACGGGGAAGGCGCATGATACGCTCTATATTGTGGGCGGGGGCGCAAAGAATGCATGGCTCAACGAACTGACCGAACAGGCGTGTGGTGTGAAAGTCGTCGCGCTTCCCATCGAGGCAACGGCAATCGGAAATTTAAAAATACAAATTCGGCGAGGTAAGACCAATGAATAAAAATTACGAAACGGCAAAACAGACTTATGCGGCGTTCGGCGTGGATACGGACGCGGCGATCGCAGCGCTCAAAACGGTGCCCGTCTCCGTGCACTGCTGGCAGGGCGACGACGTCCTCGGTTTCGAGGGCGCCGAGAGCCTCTCGGGCGGCATTCAGACGACGGGCAACTATCCCGGCCGTGCGCGCACGCCCGAAGAGCTGATGGCGGACTACGCCTTTGCTCTTTCTCTGATGCCGGGCACCAAGCGCATCAATATTCACGCGAGTTACGCCTTCCTCGGCAAGGACAAGGGGAAGATCGACCGCGACGGGTATCGCCCCGAGCACTTTGCACCCTGGGTGAAGTTTGCCAAAGAGCACGGCGTCGAGGGCATCGACTTCAACCCGACGTTTTTCGCGCACCCCAGGATGAAGGATGGGCTGACGCTCTCCTCGCCCGACGAGAAGACGCGCAAATTCTGGGTGGAGCACGGCAGGCGCTGCATGGAGATCGCGGCGTACCTCGGCAAAGAGATGAACAGCCAGTGCCTTGTCAACATCTGGATTCCCGACGGCTACAAGGATATCCCCGCAGACCGCCTCTCGCCGCGCCTGAGATACGCGCAGTCGCTCGACGAAATGCTGGAGGGCTATGACAAAAAGTGGGTGCTTCCCGCGGTGGAGAGCAAGGTGTTCGGCATCGGCGTGGAGAGTTACACGGTCGGGAGCAATGAATTCTGCCAGAACTATGCGGCGACGCGCGGCATCTGCTCGCTCCTCGACAACGGACACTATCACCCGACCGAGGTCGTCTCCGACAAGATCCCGTCCATGCTCGCCTTTCACGAGAAAGTCGCGCTGCATGTCTCCCGCCCCGTGCGCTGGGACAGCGATCACGTCGTCATCTTCGAGGACGAGCTCAAAGAGATCATGAAGGAAGTCGTCAGAAACGACGCGCTCGGCCGGGTGAAGATCGCGCTCGACTACTTCGACGCCTCCATCAACCGCGTATTCGCCTGGGTGACGGGGCAGCGCTCCGTCGAAAAGGCGCTGCTGTATGCGATGCTTTTGCCCAACGGTGAGATGAAGACGGCGCAGGAGCAGGGGGATTTCACACGGCTCATGTACCTGCAGGAGCGCGTCAAAATGCTGCCGTTTTCCGACGTGTGGGAGGAGTACCTCGCGCAGCAGAACCTCGACGAAAATTATTATGAACCCATCATGGAATACGAAAAGAAGGTCATGGAGAACCGCAAATGAAAGATATTCTGACGGCGCCCTTTGTGCGCGAAATGTGTGAAACCACGGCAAACATGTACCGCCTCGGCTGGGACGAAAGAAACGGCGGCAACATCAGCTATCTGCTCGATGAAAAGGAAGTCGCGCAGTATCTCGACCTTACCAAGGTCGTGCGCACCATTCCCTTCATGGGCGTGAACGAAGAGGACTTCGACGCAAGCCCGCTGGAAGGCAAGATCTTCATCGTCACGGGCACGGGCAAGTACTTCAAGAACGTGGAAAAGGACCCCGCGAACAACCTGGGCATCGTGCGCATCGGCAGGGGCGGCAAAAACATCGAGCTCCTGTGGGGCTATGAGGACGGCGGCAGGCCGACGAGCGAGTTCCCCGCGCACATGATGAGCCACATGGCGCGCCTCTCGGTCGATCCCGAAAACCGCGTCGTCATGCATTCGCATCCCACTAACACGCTCGCCATGAACTACGTGCACGAGCTGGACGAAAAGAAGTTCACGCACACTCTGTGGGAGATGTGCACCGAGTGCATCGTGGTGTTCCCCGACGGCGTCGGCGTGCTCCCGTGGATGCTGTGCGGCACGTCGGAGATCGGCCGGGCGACCGCCAAAAAGATGGAAAAGTTCCGCCTGGTCGTCTGGGCGATGCACGGCATTTACGGCGCGGGCAAGACGATGGACGAGACGTTCGGTCTCATCGAGACGGTGGAAAAGGCGGCGCAGATCTATATGCTCACCGCGCACCTGCCCAGAAAGAACACCATCAAAGACGAGGACATGGTCAGGCTCGCGGAACTGTTCGGGATCGACTACCGCAAGGACTTCCTCGATATTTGAATGCCGTCTTGACAATTTTGCCCCGATGGGGTATGATAAATAAAAATGATAAGGAGATATTGTTATGGCAAATCGTTTTGTTCTCAATGAGACGAGCTATCACGGCAAGGGCGCAATTCAGGAAATTGCGAACGAAGTCAGGGGCAGGGGATTCAAAAAGTGCTTTGTCTGCTCCGATCCCGATCTTCTGAAGTTCGGCGTCACCAAAAAGGTGACCGGCGTTCTGGACGGCGCGGGCATTCCCTACGAGATCTATTCTCAGATCAAGCCCAATCCCACCATTGAAAACGTGCAGACGGGCGTCGCGGCGTTCAAGGCGAGCGGTGCGGACTGCATCGTCGCGATCGGCGGCGGGTCGTCCATGGACACAGCAAAGGCGATCGGCATCATCATTGCCAACCCCGAATTCGCGGACGTGCGCTCTCTGGAAGGCGTCGCGCCCACCAAAAACAAGTGCGTGCCCATCATCGCCGTTCCCACCACGGCGGGCACCGCGGCGGAGGTCACCATCAACTACGTCATCACCGACGCGGAGAAGAACCGCAAGATGGTGTGCGTGGACGTGCACGACATTCCCGTGGTCGCCGTCGTCGATCCCGATATGATGAGCAGCATGCCCAAGGGACTGACCGCCGCAACGGGCATGGACGCTCTGACACATGCGATCGAGGGCTACATCACCAAGGGCGCCTGGGCGATGAGCGATATGTTCCACCTGAAGGCGATCGAGATCATCGCCAAGAACCTGCGCGGCGCGGTGGCGAATACCCCCGAGGGCAGAGAGGGCATGGCCTTGGGGCAGTACATCGCGGGCATGGGCTTCTCCAATGTGGGGCTTGGCATCGTCCACTCGATGGCGCACCCCCTGGGCGCCCTGTACGACACGCCGCACGGCGTGGCAAACGCCATTCTTCTGCCCACCGTCATGGAATACAACGCCGAGGCGACGGGCGAGAAGTACCGCGACATCGCCGTGGCGATGGGCGTTGAGGGCGTGGACAAGATGACGCTTGCCGAGGCAAGGAAGGCGGCCTGCGACGCGGTGAGAAAGCTCTCCGAAGACGTCGGCATTCCCAAGACGCTCAAAGGCATCGTCAAGGAGGAGGATCTCGACTTCCTGGCGCAGTCCGCCATGGACGATGCCTGCCGCCCCGGCAACCCCAAGGATCCCACCAAAGAGGACATCATCGCGCTCTATCGGTCGCTGCTCTGATGCGCGGCCGACGGGTTTACGCCGGCACGCTTTCCCCCCATATGGTTTGCAGGCGATAAGAAAGGGACAGGCTGTTTTGCCTGTCCCTTTTGTCCGGCTCAAAAAATCACAACTGTCAAGTAAAAATGCTTGACAGCAGGGCGGCGATCGGATATAATGGTCTGCGAGGAGGGGAAAATGGATCTGCATTTTTTGCGCCTGTGGGACATCTACAATCCGCTCCTCACGGACAACCAGCGCGAGGTGACCGATCTGTATTTCAACTGCGATCTTTCCCTTGCGGAGATCGCCGAACAGAAGGGCTGTTCGCGGCAGAGCGTGTCGGACACGCTCTCCAAGGCGCGCCGCCAGCTGGAAGAGTACGAAGAAAAGCTGCACATCTGCCGTCTGCTTGCGGAGAGTTCGCTTGCGCAGTCCTTTCTGATGGCGGATATCTCCCGTTGGGCGCAGGCCAATCTCACCGAAGAACAGTGCGCGCAGATCCGGTCGCTGCTTGAGCACGACTATTCCGAACAAGTCCGCAGGGCGATCGGGGAACGCGCCGATCGCTCGCTTTGATCGCGCAAAAGGAGGGAACACGCCGTGGCACTGTTTGCATCGCTCTCCGAGCGGCTCAACCATATATTTTCCAAGCTCACCAAGCGCGGCAAGCTCACCGAGCTTGAGATCCGCACGGCCATGCGTGAAGTGCGCATCGCGCTTCTGGAAGCGGACGTCAACATCAGGGTCGCCAAGCAGTTCATTGCCGACGTCTCAGAAAAGGCGGTCGGGCAGGAAGTCCTGCAGTCGCTCAATCCGGCCCAGCAGGTCATCAAGATCGTCAATGACGAGCTGATCGCGCTCATGGGGCCGGGCAACGCGAAGCTCGAAGTTTCCTCCAAGCCTCCCACAGTCATACTGATGTGCGGCCTGCAGGGCGCCGGAAAGACGACGCTGTGCGGAAAACTGGCGTATCTTCTGAAAAAACAGGGGAAAAAGCCCCTGCTGGTCGCCTGCGATATCTATCGGCCCGCGGCGATCGAGCAGCTGAAGATCGTCGGCGCCAAGGCGGAGACCGAGGTCTTTGAAAAGGGGACGCAGGCTCCCGCAAAGACGGCGAAACAGGCGGCCGAGTATGCCCTGAAAATGGGATACGATACCGTCATTGTGGATACGGCGGGGCGGCTCCATATCGACGACGCGCTCATGAAAGAGCTGGAAGAGATCGAAAAGGCGGTCAGCGTCACGGAGATCCTGCTCACGGTCGACGCCATGACGGGTCAGGACGCCGTGACCGTCGCCGAGACGTTCAATGCGCGCCTCGGAGTGACGGGCGTCATTCTCACCAAGCTCGACGGCGATACCCGCGGCGGCGCATGTCTTTCGATCAAGGCTGTCACGGGCAAACCGATCAAGTTCATCGGCGTGGGCGAAAAGCTCACCGATCTCGAACCCTTCTATCCCGACCGCATGGCGTCCCGCATTCTCGGCATGGGAGACGTCCTGTCCCTCATCGAAAAGGCGCAGGAGGCGGTCAGCGAACAGCAGGCGAAGGAGATGGAGCGCAAGATGCGCGAAAATTCCTTCACGCTCGCCGATTATCTGCAGCAGTTCGAGGCGCTGAAAAAGATGGGCGGGGCTTCCGCGCTCATGGGAATGCTCCCGGGGAGCAAACTCAAGCTCAAAGAGGGCGACTTCGATGAAAAGAAGATGGAGCGCACGCGCGCGATCATTCTTTCGATGACGCCCAAAGAGCGCGACAATCCGCAGATCATCAACTCCTCCCGCAAGCGGCGGATCGCACTCGGTTCGGGCACGACGGTGCAGGAGATCAATCAGCTTCTCAAGCAGTTTGAACAGACAAAACTTCTGATGAAGCAGATGAAGGGCGGAAAGGGCAGGATGCGGCTTCCCTTCTGAACGGCAGGTTTTCCGCGCGGATGCGCGGCAGACATAAATCAAAGAAAAACAAATTTCGGAGGTCAGGTATTATGGTCAAAATGAGATTGGTGCGCATGGGCGACAAGAAGTCCCCCGTGTACCGTATCGTGGTCGTGGATGCGCGCAAGGCGGCAACGGGTGAGTATATCGAAAAGATCGGTTTCTATGATCCCAAGTCCGAGCCCGTGACGCTCACCGTGGACGTGGAAAAGGCGAAGGAATGGCTCGCAAAGGGTGTTCAGCCCACCGAGACTGTCCGCAGCCTTCTCATCCGTTCGGGCGCGATGGAGAAGCCGGCGAAGCTCTCGCCTTCCAAGACCAAGACGAAGAAAAAGAAGTAAGTTGTTTGCCTGTCCGGAGCTCCGGATGTGGCGGTATTACCTCTTTCCAAACACACCGCAAATACAGGAGGAAACAACATGCTGGAACTCATCAAATACATCGTCGGGCAGTTTGCCGAGGATAAGGAGAACGTCTCCTATGAAGTGGAGGAGACGGAGGACGCCGTGAACGTGACCGTTCTCTTGTCCGATTCGGACATGGGCAAGGTCATCGGCAAACAGGGCAAGATCGCAAAGGCGCTCCGCACGCTTGTGCGCGCCGCGACGCCCAAGGATTCCAAAAAGTACAACGTCGAGATCAAGGAACGTTCGGCGGAGTAAATCTGATCCCGCCCGCGTGGCGGGATTTTGCATACGTATGAGGAAATCATGAGCATCATTGCGGCAAAATGCAGTGCGTGCGGCGCACCGCTCGAGACGGACGGGACGCGTTCGCTCGGCTATTGTCCCTATTGCGGAAGCAAGTATCTGACGGGGGAAGGCGGCCGGCGCAGCGTCGACGGGCCGGACGCCTTCTACGAGCGTTTCAGCGCTTTTGAAACGCTCGGACATACCGCCGAGGCCGCGTCCGTTGCGGAGGAAATGACAAAGAAATATCCGCAGAGCGCACTCTCGTGGATCTGTCTTGCGCGTGTGCGCATCGCGCAGGCGGGCGAGCGCGTGCGCAGCGCCGAATCGCAGTTCACCGGCGACAGGGTGCATGCCGACAACGGGAAGGAGATCTATTTTCCCATGTCCTGCAAAGCGATCCGTTCGCGCTACGGTTCCGTTTCCGGCTCGGGCGCAAAAGTGACGGACAGCCGCGTCCGCACGATCGCGGCGGACTACTACGCGGCGGATTCCGCCATGGGCGAGGCATATCGCACGCTGGAGGGAGCGGCAAAACTGCCCGAAGGCGAAAACGAGGATCTCGCGCGGGAGACGCGTGATCTGTATGAGCGGACGAAGGAGCGCCTGGACATTCTCTCCGCGCGCATCGACCGTTCCGCGGCGGCGCACAACCGCAGCAAGAAGATCGCCGGGATCATCATCGTCGTCGCGGCGATCGTGATGGCGATTATCGTCAACTTATAAAAGTTATGAACAAAATCGGGATCGTCGGCGCGGGCTGGCGGGCGGAGATGTGGATCTCTGTCATACAAAAACTCAAAGATGCGTCGGTCGCCGGCGTGCTCTGCCGCAGGGAAGCGCGTGCGGCGGAACTCTCCGCGCGCTATGGCATTGCGACTGTCCGCGATGTCGCGGCGCTCGATGCGCTCGGCTGTGACGCCGTCCTCGTTTGCGTGTCCAAACAAAGCAACTGTTCCGTGTCGGAGGAACTGCTCTCCCGCGGCTTGCGGGTGCTTAGTGAAACGCCCGCGGGCATGACGGCGCAGGAGCGCGCCCGTCTGACGCAATATGGCGCAGACGTGCTGCAATTTGCCGAACAGTTCCCGCTGCAGCCGCGCTTTGCGGCGCTCCGAAGCTGCCTGGAACGCGGCCTGATCGGCGACGTGCACACGGTGTCTCTGTCGTGCTGTCACGGCTATCATGCCGTCGCGCTCGTGCGCGCGCTGCTCGGGACGGGAGAAGCCGTTCCCGCGGTGCGTGCGGTGCAGATCGACGATCCGTATGCCGAAACGCAGTGGCGCGGGATTCCCCGCGACGGTGCGGTGCACGGTCATGACCGTGTGCTCGCCCTGCTTGCCTTCGGCGGCAGGACGGCGCTCTACGACTTCTCGCACGCCCAGTATTTTTCTCCCGTCCGCAGAACGCGCGTTCTGGTACAGGGGACGCTCGGGGAGATGTCACCGTCGGGCGGCGTCCGTCTCGTCGGCGGGGAGGCGGCGGAGTTTTCGCTGCATACGCAATACGGCGGGCAGGGGTGCGATCTCGGCGCGCCCGATCTGATCTCGGTCTCCCTGGGCGGAGAGCCCGTTTACAGGAACGTTTTTTACGGCCTGCGTCTGAGCGAGGAAGAGATCGCCATGGCCTCGGCGCTCCGTCGGGCGCTTGCGGCGTTTGAGGGAAGAGAAAAGGGATATCCCGCATCTGCGGCGGCGCTCGATGCGTCCATCGCGGACGAGATCCAACGCAGCATATCCGAACAGAAGGCAGAGTGAAGCGCGGCGGAATTTTCCGCCGCTTTTTTGGTCCCGTTCCCATGCATGAAAGGGCGGCGGCCGCACAAACTGTGCGCAAGGAGGATAGTATGGTATTTTTCAACGTGCTGTCGTATATTCTCGTGCTGCTCGGTGCGCTCAACTGGGGAATGTTCGGCATTTTTGATTTCAACCTTGTCTCGGCGATCTTCGGCGGGGCGCGCACGGTGGGTTCCATCATTGTCTACTGCATCATTGCCGCTGCAGCGATCTGGCTGATCATTTCGCCCATCATCACGAACGGTATGCTGAAATTGCAGGGCGACAGAGAGGCCCGCACGGTCAGAGAGCGCTGAGCGCCCGGAAAGAGAATGCGGAAAGGGACATAATCGTGTCCCTCTCCGCATTTTTTATTATTGACGCACGTTTGCGGCGGGAGGACGGCATGACGCTCGCGGAGGGAAATACGGGCGACCGGCTGAAGATCGTGAAACTTCAGGCCGAACAGAGCCTTGTGCAGAGGCTCCGCGCTCTGGGGCTCGGAGAGGGCGAACACGTGGAGCTCGTCAGGGTCTCCCGCCGGAGAACGGTCTATTTTGTCCGCACGGCCTTTTCGTCGGCGGCGCTCGGCGCGGAGACGGCGCGCATGATCGGGGTGGAGACGTGAAGATTTATCTGGTCGGAAATCCAAATGCAGGAAAGAGCACGCTCTTCAACGCGCTCACGCACGGCCATGCAAAGGTGGGAAACTGGCACGGCGTGACGGTGGGCGCGCTCGAAAAAGAGGGCGCGTTCGGCGCGGGCAGATCGACATATGTCGATCTGCCCGGCATCTATACGGCGGAGGGGCGCAGCATGGAGGAAAAGGGCGCCCGCGCCGCGCTTATGGCCGATCCCTCCGCCCCCGTGCTGTTTGTGGCGGAATGTGCCACGCTCGCGCGCGTCCTGCCGCTCTTTTATTCCCTCTGCCGCGGGCGGCGGGCGGCGGTCGTGCTCACCAAAAAACGGCGGTTCGTGCGCCGCGGAGGGGCCGTCGACGAGAGGGCGCTTTCCGCGCTTTTATGCGTCCCCGTCTTCTGTGCGGAGGGGCTGAAGCGGGCGGAACTCGCGCAGAACGCGGCCCGCATTCTCGCGTCTGAGCCGCTTTCGGGCGAGGCGCCGTCTCTGCCCGAAAATTGCTATATCCCCGCGCGGGTCACACTTTCAAGGACGGAAGCGCTTCTGTTGAACGGCTGGTTCGCGGTGCCGCTCTTTTTGTGTATGCTGGCCGCCGCCTTCTTTTTCACCTTTGCTCCGCACAGTCCGGGCGATCTCATGAAGAGCGGCGTCGGGGCATTCTTTTCCGGGTTTCTGGGCGGGTTCGCGCGGCAGATCTCTTCCCACGTCGTGCGCAGTCTGCTCGCGGACGGCCTGCTTCCCGCGCTCGGCACGGTGCTCGGGTTTCTCCCGCAGATCCTGATGCTCTTTCTCTTTCTCATTCTTCTGGAGGAGAGCGGCTTTCTGTCCCGCCTTGCGGCGCTCACGGACGGGGCGTTTTCCCGGATCGGGCTGAACGGAAGGGCGGTCTTTTCCCTTGTCATGGGGTTCGGATGCACTGCCGCGGCCGTTCTGACGACGCGCGGCTTGGACGACAGGCGGGTGCAGCGGAGGACCATTCTGTGCCTTCCGTACATTTCATGCAGTGCAAAACTTCCCGTCTATCTCACGCTGGCGTCCTCCTTTTTTCCCGATCCCTTTCTTGCAGTCCTGCTTTTATATGCGCTCGGCGTGGGGTTTGCGCTGCTCGCCGCTCTGCTGACGGACAGCGGAAAACGCTCGCCCTTTGTGTTGGAACTGGCGCCGCTGCAGTGTCCGCGGCCGCTTTTTGTCGTCAGATCCTTGCTCTTTCAGGCAAAACAGTTTATAATAAAGACGGCGACCGTCATACTTGCATTCTTTCTTGCAAGCTGGCTGTTTTCCTCCTTTGACTGGCAGTTCCGGCTGTGCGGCGCGGAGGAGAGCATGCTCGCAGACGTCTGCCGCGGGCTCGGCTGGCTCTTTGCGCCCGCCGGCATGAACGACTGGCGCATTGCCTATGCCGCGCTCTCGGGTCTTGTGGCCAAGGAGAACGTGGCCGGGGCGCTTGCCATGCTCTGCGGAGGGTTTCCCTACGGTGCGGCCTCTGCGTTTGCATTTGCCGTGTTCGTGCTCACCTGTTCGCCCTGTGTCTCGGCGATCGCCGCCACCGCCCGTGAACTCGGCTGGAAGCGCGCCCTCTTGTATGCCCTTTTTCAGACGGTCAGCGCGCTTCTGCTCAGCTATGTCGCCTGCTTTTTGTGGAGGGGCGGCGCGCCCTGCCTTGTGCTTGCCGCGCTTCCCGTCGCCGCATTCTGCCTTTTGAGGAACCGCCGTGAAAGAATACCTCGTCCCCGAAAATACCACGCTCGCCGCGTTCACAGATAACGTCTGTGCGCAGGCCTCCTTTTGTCTGCGTTCGCTTCTGAAAAACCGCGATGTGCGGGTGAACGGCGTGCGCGTCTCCTCCGACGTTCCGTTAAAAGGCGGGGACGTCGTGCGCTATTATATGACGCGCGCGCAGGAAGAGAAGTCCGCGTTCCGGATTGTGTACGAGGACGGGAACGTCCTTGTCGCCGACAAGGAGAGCGGCGTCAATTCCGAGGCGGTGTTTTCTGCGCTCCGGGAGCGCGGGGAGGTCTTTTTTATTCATCGCCTGGACCGGAACACGGCAGGGCTTATCGTCTTTGCCAGGACGCGGGAGGCGGAGGAAGAACTGCTGCGTGCGTTCCGCGGCCGCAGCGTCGGAAAGGAATATCTTGCGCGGGTGATCGGCACGCCGTCGCCGGCGCATGCCGTTCTGGAGGCGTATCTGATCAAGGACGCGGCGTCGTCCAGGGTGCAGATCACGGACAGGCCCGTCGGGGAAAAGATCGTCACGGAATACGAAGTGCTCTCTTCGTCGGAAGGAACGTCCCTCCTCAAAGTGACGCTCCACACGGGAAAGACGCATCAGATCCGCGCCCACCTGGCATTCATCGGCCACCCGATCGTCGGCGATGAAAAGTACGGGGACGGCGCGTTCAACCGTGCGCACCATGCGACCCGTCAGCGGCTGGTCGCAAAGCGGCTGAGGATCGTGTGCGACGGCAGTCTTTCCTACCTTGCACAGATGACGTTTGTTTCGGAACATGAGGTACAGGAATGAAAGATGAAATGATATCGGAGACGCCGCGGCTATATCTGCGCAGGCTTCTTCCGGCGGACAGGGCTTCCCTGTGCGAAACGCTGCAGGACCGCGAGGCCATGTATGCATATGAGCATGCGTTTTCCGATCGGGAAGTGGACGAATGGCTTGCGCGCCAGCTGGAGCGCTACGAACGGGACGGCTTCGGCCTGTGGGCGGTCATCCGCAAATCGGACGGCGCGTTCCTGGGACAGTGCGGTCTCACCATGCAGCCGTTCGGCGAAAGGCTTGTCCCGGAGGTCGGCTATCTGCTTGCCCGCCGGTATTGGCGCAACGGCTATGCGACGGAGGCTGCTGCCGCCTGCCGCAGCTATGCCTTTGAAGAACTCGGCTTTCCTGAGGTGTATTCCATCATCCGTGAAAACAACCTTCCTTCCCGCCGCGTTGCGGAGCGGGGAGGGATGCAGATCGTCGGCACGATCGTCAAGCACTACTACGGGTTTGAAATGCCGCATCTCGTCTATTGTCTGCAAAAATCGGAACCATAATATATATTTAGATATTTTTCTAAATACAAAATCGGCAATACGATTCCCTGTCTTTGGGGTAAAATGGCGGAAATCGCACGAAAACCGCGAATTCAGGGGAATTGCGGACCCTTTCAGCACCTTCAAAAGAACTTTTTTCCGCAAAAATTTATGTATTTAGATACTTTTCTAAATAAAAGTCATGCAGAAAATGGCCTTGTGCAGCCTGTCTTCGCGGAAAAACTCATACTTTATTCTGTCAGCGGCTTGCGTTGCGGGCCGTTTTCTGTTATAATCTGGGATATGAAACAGTTGATCGACTGCGCCATGAAGCGCGCGGAATGCGACCTTGTCATCAGAGGCGGCCGCATTCTCAATGTATTTACGGGAGAGCTTGAAGAGGGCGACGTCGCGGTGAAGGACGGCGTCATCGTCGGCATCGGCAGCGGGTATCCTGCAAAGACGGAATACGACGCGGGCGGGAAGATCCTCATTCCCGGACTCATCGATGCGCATATGCACGTGGAGAGCACCATGCTCACGCCCGAAGAATTTGCGCGCCTTGCCGTTCCGCACGGTACCTGCGCGATCGTCGCGGACCCGCACGAGCTCGTCAATGTCTGCGGCGTGGAGGGGGCGGAGTATGTTCACGAGGCGTTCTCCCGTCTGCGCGCCGGCGACGTGAGCCCGCTCGACGTCTGTCTTCAGCTGCCTTCCTGTGTTCCGGCAACGCCCTTTGAAACGAGCGGAGCCGTTCTCGATGCGCGCGCCACGCAGGAAGAACTCGCCAAGGACACGTTTTTCGGCCTGGGTGAGATGATGAACTATCCGGGCGTGATCGCGGGGGACGCGCAGACGGTCGCCAAGCTGGAGGCGGCGCAAAAATTCGGAAAAGTTGCCGACGGGCACGCCCCCGGCGTCGTGGGCGATGCGCTCAATGCCTATCTTTGCGCCGGGATCGCGACCGATCACGAGAGTCTTTCCGCTTCGGAGATCGGCGAAAAGATCGCGCGCGGCATGTATGTGCAGATCCGGTGTGGGTCCTCGGCGAACAATGCGGCGGTATGTGCGCCGCTCGTCACGGCGGAAAATTTCCGCCGGTTCCTCCTGTGCATGGACGATAAACATGCGCCCGATCTCATGGAGCACGGCCATATCGACGATGCGCTCCGGCAGCTGGTCGCGTTTGGCGTCAGCCCGCACCGGGCGGTGTGCATGGCGACCAAGAACGTCGCGGAGTGCTATGCCATGCGCGGGCGCGGGGCGATCGCGCCCTCTTACGTCGCAGACCTTGCGGCGGTGGACGATCTGACGGATTTTCACGTGTCCGCCGTGTGGAAGCGCGGAACGCTTGTGGCGGAAAACGGCGAAGCGAAATTTGCCGCCGCGCCCTATCTTCCGGCGGCCGTGCGCAACACGGTCCATGTGGGCGAAGTCACCGCGGAAAGTTTCCGCATCGCGCTGGATTGTCCGCGCGCACGCGCCATGTACGTGCGCCCCAACGAACTCGTCACCGAACAGGTGATCGTGCCCGTGGAGAGCCGCGGCGGCGACGTCGTTCTGACGGACGGGCTCTGCAAGCTCGCCGTCGTCGAACGCCATTTTGCAAGCGGGAACATCGGGCTTGCGCTCGTCAAGGATTACGGCCTGCACGGCGGCGCGATCGGGATCTCCGTCGCGCACGACAGCCATAACCTCGTCGTGCTCGGCGATGACAACGCCGCCATGGCAAGCGTCGTCCGGCTTCTGAAAGAGGCCGGCGGCGGTATGGCGCTTGTCGGAAAGGGGATCGAAGAGGTCTTTCCGCTCGACGTTGCGGGGCTGATGAGCTCTGCTTCCGCCGGGCAGGTCGCCGGAAAAACGGCGCATATCTCCGCGCTCGCGCGCCGCATGGGCGTAAAAGAAGGGTACGACCCGTTCATGACGCTCGCGTTTCTGGCGCTTCCCGTCATTCCGCATCTCAAACTGACGGACAAGGGACTGTTCGATGTGGACGCGTTCTCCTATACTTCGCTCGGGGTGGAGGAATGAGGGCTGAGCCCGCAAAACAGGAAGATCTGGCGGCCGTCGGAGAGGTTTTGCAGGCCGCCCGCGGCTACCTGAGAGAGCAGGGGCTGGATCAGTGGCAGAAGTTTCCGCCCACGGAACAGGATACGCGCATACATTTTTCGCGCGGGGAGCTGTATGTGGTGCGCGAGGACGGTCTGATCGCCGGCACGTTTGTGCTCGTTTCGCATGAACCTGCCTACGACACGATCGACGGAGCGTGGCTGCACGGCGGCCCTTACGTCGCGCTGCACCGCGTGGCCGTCGCGCCCGCGTTCCGCCGCCGCGGGGTCGCCTCCCTGATCTTTGAAGCGGCCTGCGAATATGCGCGGTCCGTCGGGGCGGAGTCGGTGCGTATCGACACACACGAGGGAAACTTTCCCATGCGTTCGGCGCTCGAAAGGAACGGCTTTGTCCTTTGCGGCAGGGTCACCATCGCGACGGGCGAAATGCGCGTGGCGTACGAAAGGAGGATCGGAAATCATATGAAAGTTGTTGCGGCGACGGGAAACATGCACAAACTCAAAGAAATGCGCGCGATCTTTCCGCAGTGGGAAATTCTGTCGGAAAAGGAAGCGGGCTTTGCCGGCAACGTGGAGGAAACGGGGGAGACGTTCCTTGAAAACGCCCTGATAAAGGCCCGTGCGGTCTGCCGGGCAACCGGCCATGCGGCGCTCGCGGACGACAGCGGGATCGCCGTCGATGCGCTCGGGGGCGCGCCCGGCGTTTACAGCGCGCGTTATTCGGGCGGGGACGACGCGGACAACCGTGCGCTCCTTCTGAAAAATCTGAGCGGGGCGGCGGACCGCCGCGCGCACTTTGCCTGTGCCGTTGCGCTCGTCTTTCCGGACGGCAGGGAAGTGACTGCCGAAGGGCGCACCGAAGGGGAGATCCTGCCGTCCGAGCGCGGCACGGGCGGTTTCGGATATGACAGCCTGTTTTACAGCTATGATCTGAAAAAATCGTTCGGCGAGGCCTCGGACGAGGAAAAGAATTCCGTCTCTCACCGTGCGCGGGCGCTTGCCGCACTGGACGCAAAATTATGAAGACGTTTGTGGTTTTATCGGACTCCCACGGCAGAAAAAAGAACGTGGAAAAACTGCTTGCACTGTTCGCGGAAAATGACTTTGTCGTGCATCTGGGCGACGGCTCGGCGGACGTGCGTGACTTCGGCAGGGAAAATCCGGAAAAGGTCTATATCATGAAGGGCAACTGCGATTTTTCGTACGGCCTGGAAGAGGCGGTCATCGAGGCCGAACAGGTGCGCATCTTCTGCTGTCACGGCCATAAGTACGGCGTCAAGAGCGGGCTCGGCCGCCTTGCTGCAAGGGCGAAAGAGCTGGACTGTTCCGTTGCCCTGTACGGTCACACGCACCGCGCGGATATTTCGGAGGTCGGCGGCGTGCTGTGCGTCAATCCCGGCGCGGCGGGGGACTATACGTCTCCTTCCTATTGCTACCTTGTCGTGCATGGCGCCAAGGTCACGCCGACCGTCGTGCCCATTCTGTAAGTTCATAAAATTGTATTTTCAAACCCGCGTTCCGTCCAAAGAACGGAACGCGGGTTTTTGCGATATAAAACCCCGCGGTGGCCGCGGGGCAGGAAATAAGGATACCAGTTTGTCCGGATTTTCATGATTTGTATGTCTTGTCGCTGCTGCTTGCGGACTGTTTATCGCGTGTTACGGTACCGTTGCGAGGAAGAATACGCGATTAAAAAAACGCAAAAAGAGCGGACCAGGAAAGAGCCGCATTGTCACGGAAATTCCACGAGGAGACCAGGCGTTTTCGGTGTCCGGATCGGATTCCCGCAGCGGATACGGGGATAGTTGCTTTCATGGTGATTTTTGGTCCGGCGGGGGCGGGCTTTCGGGCGTTTTTCCGGGCTCTTCTTCGGGTGCGGCTGCGGTCCTTGCCCGCCACTGCCCGACGGCGGCGCCGATGATGACGGCATATCCGACAAAACTGAGGAGTTTGGGCACCTGATCCAGGAACAGAAATCCGAGGATCGCCGCAAAGAACACCTGCATATAGTCAAAGACGGCGATCTCCTTGGCGGGCGCCTGGCGGTATGCCGCGGTGATGCAGAACTGTCCGCCCGTCGCCGCGGCTCCCGCAAGCAGCAGCCAGCACAGCTGCATGGGCGTCATCGGCTCGTAAAATGCGATCATGAAGGGGAGGGTGACGACGGTGGAAAAGGCGGCAAAAAAGAATACGGTCATAATGCCGCGCTCTCCTTTCAGGCCCAGGATCCGTACACACGTATAGGCAAAACCGGCGCACGCGCCGCTCGCCAGTCCCGAAAGCGCAGGCATCACTTCCATGTCAAAGCGCGGATTGACCACGCACATGGCTCCCGCAAAGGCGAGCAGGACAAAGATAAGTTCGGGGATCGCGGGCTTTTCTTTGAGCAGAAAGACGGAAAACAGGATGGCAAAGAAGGGCGAGAGCTTGTTCAGAATGGATGCGTCCGAAATGCTTCCGATGTGATCGATGGCATAGAAGTTGAGCACCACGCCCAAAAGCCCCAGCCCCGATCGCAGGAAATGCCACGGGATACAGCCCTTGTTCGCGATGCGGAAGTGCTCTTTCTGAAAACACAGGACAACCATCACGACGACGGCCGTCAGGCCGTTGCGGAAAAACACCTTCTGCATGAGCGGAAGATCGCCCGCAAGGTTGACAAACAGATTCATGAGCGCAAAGCAGAGCGCCGCGCCGAGAATGAACAGGATCCCGAGTCCCTTTTTTGCCGCTGCAGTCATATCAGCATCATTATATGTCCGCAGCGGGAAAAAGTCAAACGCCGGCGCGGGCAATTGCGGGCGGCGTATGATTTTCCGCGCAAATCCGCAGACTTGAATTGTTGACTTTTTCGTGAAAATGTGGTATGAATCTACATATGGAAAAATATGGAAAGGGAATTGTATCAAAGACGCTTGCCATGCTGCTCGCAGGCGTATTTTTATGCGGAACGCTGACCGCATGCAGGCCTGCGGAGGCTCCGCCTTCGGGCGACGTGCCGCCCGTGGAGGAACCGGGAGAGCCGGAGGAGCCCGGGACCGGGGAACCGGAGATCCCGGACGACGGCTATCCGGATACGCTGTTTTCGGCGGGGATCTACAGCCCGTCCAAGGCGGGCATGTCTGTCGAGTACCTCGGCACCGTGGAGCGCCGTCTGCCCGAACTGAAAAACGGAGGGCTGGACAAGTACCCCGTGTACGGGCAGACGCTTTCGGCAACGCAGGAAGAAAAGCAGAAGATCTTTGACGAAAACGTTTCGCTCAACGCCTCGGCCTCCACCTATGACAGCATGGACGCGGAGGGGAATCTCTACCTCGGCGGCAGTCCGACCGGGCAGACGCTGTACAAGCATACGGCATCGCTCGGCATGTACGAAGGGGACGTCAACGACGAAGAGCCCGCCATCGTCAAGCGGCTGACCATTCGCCCGCGCAGTTCGGGCAACCACATCACGGGTCTGTATGCGCCCGCCGGCGAGGTCGTCAGGGTCGAAATGAGTGAAGAGGACCTTGCGGCGACGGGCGGGCTCAGAGTATACATCGGCCAGGCGCTGGCAAACGGCGGCGCGAACAACATCTGGCTTGAACGCGACTTCAACCGCATGCCCGTGATCCTGAACGTGATGACGGTGAGCGAGCCGGTCTCTTACGTCGGTTCCTTCCTCGGCGGGCCCGTCTATATCCAGCCGCTGAAATCGGACAGCACGTTCACGGTGACGATCTCGGGCGCCGTTGCCTATTCGCATTTGATTCTCGGATGCACGACGCAGGAAGAGTTTGACCGGAACAGAGAATCCACGGCGCCCTATTTTGACCTGGAGGTCTGGGACGATGCCGTGCGGCACTCCGGCCCCAAGGCGCGTGCGGAACAGTTCAGCTACGGGGAACTGACCGATGCGGCCGTTCTCTGGGATAAGATCGCGCGCGTCTCCAACAAAGTCCCCGCGGGCTCGCAGGGGGAACAGGGGATCATCTTCTTATACGATCCCTTTATTGCCGCCGGAAGCATGGTCGCGTTCGTCGGCAGGCACACCGTCAACTGCCCGCTGTACTGTCTTACGGCCGCGCTCGATGCGGATGCAGCGGTGGACAACGCGAGCGATGCCTTCTGGGGCTGTATCCATGAGTTCAACCACCATTTTCAGCGGTTCGGTTTCCGTCCCGGCGACGAAGTCACCAACAATGCGCTGAGCCTTGTCGAATACAGTCTGTTCACGCGCATCTCCGCAAACCGCTCCAGGGGCGCCGCGGGCGAGGGCAGCTATGCGGTCGGGTGGAACCGCTACACCAATCCGAGCTGGACGCTCCGCCAGACGCTCGCGACACAGGGGACCAATTCCGAACTGGACAGCTATGCCAATCTTCTGCACGCGTTCGGTCAGGACGCGTTTATCCGTGCGGCGCAGGGCGGCGGAGGGGCGGGCGGTGCGGACGCATGGTACCGCGCCGTCAGCGATGCAACGGGCTATGACATGACCTATTATTTCCGCGATCTGCTGCATCAGAGCGTCTCGGAAAGCGTTCTTGCCGAATACGCGGCGAAAGATCTGCCCATGTTCGTTCCCGTCTCCGTCATCTATCAGACGGGAAGAAGTTATCAGGCGGACGGGAAACAGTGTTTCAGCCGGACGGTGCAGCCGTACGCGATCGCCGCGGGCGAGGACTTCGTGATGGATCTCGGTGCAGATATCGTCCTGCCCGACGGCTTTGCATTCACGGTAAAGGACGTGACCGACCCGCTCTACGGAACGCTGGAACGGACGGGGGAAGGCGTGTACCGCTATACGCCCTCCTCCGCGCACAGGGAATCGGGCAAGATCTTCTTTACGCTCGGCATCACCGGAACGGACGGCGCCTTTGACGTCGAGGACGTCGTGCTCGTTGTCGAACTGCGCCAGTCCCAGCCCAATCCGTCCATGCTCGAGCGCACCGTCTATACGTACGCGCCGGAGAACATGTACACGAGCGTTGCCGATGCGGTCGCAAACAACTATGCGGGCTATGAGACGGCGACGGAAGAGGACAACGAAAACCGCGTGCAGAACGGCAACGCGGAGATCTGGGAGCCGCAGCCCTCCTCCAACGCCGTCATGGAGATCCGCGGGAAGTTCCTCATCGAAAGCGACGGAAAGTACCGCGTGGCGCTGCGCGGGCGGCGGTATGCGGGGCTGTATCTTTCAACGGACGGCGAAACTTACGGGCAGGCCGCCACGGTGGAAAACCTTGCGGAAACTTCCGATTTCGATCAGACGAATGCCGCGCACTATACGGACAGGTATTTTGAAAAGGGACAGTGGGTATATTTCAAAGCCGTTCTTCTGGTGACGTATGCAAGAAGTTTCGTGGGCGTGGGGTTCGGCAAGTTCAGTCAGGACACGGTAAACGTCACCTGGCTCAACGCCTATCGCTCCTCTTACGAGCGCGAGCCCTTTGAAACGGACTATTTCTACGGGCACGACTATACGTATGACTATCAGGTCTTTCCGGAGGTAACTCAGTCGCTCGTGTCCTCGCAGTACCGCCCGTGGGACGGCAATTATCCCATCGACGCGCTGTTTGACGACGATGAGACCAACTATATCCATTCGGACAGGACGGATATTTCGCAGGAAAATCCCTTTGAACTGGTCGCAGACCTCGGAAATACGGTCTCGGTCAACACCTTTCTTGTCCGCGGCGAGCCGACCAGACAGTATCTGCCCGCAAAATTTGAACTGTACGGCGGCGCCGACCCCGGACAGATGCAGCTGCTTGCCACGCAGGAAAATGCGGTGCGCCGCGGTTCCGACCTGGTCGTGTATTTCCCGGAAACGCAGATGCGCTGTTACCGCCTCTTCGTGACCGACACGACCGCGACGGCGGTCTCCCACCGGTATATCGCATTCCGCGGGATTCAGGTCGCCCATACGCTTGCGGACGGACGGCTGATGTCGCCGGACGAACCCATGTTTGAATATCGCGGGAACTGGTCTCTGACGAACACGCTCTCCACCTTCGGGCATGGGTATGCCGGAGAGAACGCCTCCGTCTCCTTCACGTTCACGGGCGATCGGTTTGCGGTGTTCGGCACGGAGCCGACGGGCAGCTTTGAAGTGCTCGTGGACGGCAGGGAATACGCCGCGGCAGCGTTTGAAGACGGGCTGTGGATCAGCGGCCCGCTCGGAGCCGGGGAACACACCGTTGTCCTGCGCAGCAAGACGCGCTTCACCGTGGATAGTTTCGTGCTGTGGCGGACGGACTGATCGCCGCAATCGGAAATTTTAATCGCAAAAATTTTCTTCATACGGTTGACAGCGGCCTGTCTTTTGCGTATAATAACAGAAAACCGCAGATGTGAAATAGTAGCGTGCGGAAGTCAGATCTCAGAGAGTCCCCGGCGGTGGAATGGGGGCATCCGGCGGCGCGTGAATGGGTCACGGAGGGCGGGCGTGAACACGAGTAGCGTCCGACGGGGCTTTCCCGTTACAGAAAGAGAGCATGATGGTGCTCGTAACGAGGCAGCGTATTTTGCTGTAAAATTGGGTGGCAACACGGAGCGATTCGTCCCATAGGCGGATCGTCCCGTGTTTTTTCTTTTGTCCAAAAGGGCAGACTCAGAAGCGGGGAGCACGCGCCGCCCCCGGACGCCCGGCCCCGGCGCGCCCGGACCGAAACTGCATTCACGGCAGGGCGTTTGCCCGTACAAACGATCTGCGTGAACATAAATTTTTATCAGGAGGTAACACCATGGCAACCAAACAAATCCCGTACAAGATCTATCTGTCAGAAGAGGAGATGCCGAAGGCATGGTACAATGTCAAGGCGCACATGAAGACGCAACACCCGCCCTTTGTCAATCCGGCCACGCAGAAGCCGTGTACGGCGTCCGATCTGTCGCCCGTTTTCTGCGACGAATGCATCGAACAGGAACTCAACGAAAAAGATGAACGCATCGCCATTCCGCAGGGGATCCTCGACTTTTACCGCATGTTCCGTCCGTCGCCGTTGGTGCGCGCATACTATCTGGAACAACTCCTCGATACGCCTGCGGAGATCTATTACAAATTCGAGGGCAACAATACGTCGGGTTCGCATAAGCTCAATTCGGCGGCGGCGCAGGCCTATTATGCCAAAAAACAGGGGCTCCGCTCCATCACCACGGAGACGGGCGCGGGCCAGTGGGGCACGGCGCTTGCAATGGCGTCGTCCTTCTACGGGCTGCATCTGGACGTCTACATGGTCAAGGTCTCCGCCGAGCAGAAGCCTTACCGCAAAGAGGTGATCCGCACATACGGCGCAAACGTCATTCCGTCGCCGTCCGATACGACGGAGGCGGGCAGAAAAATTTTAAGGGAATTCCCCGGCACGGGCGGCTCTCTGGGCTGTGCCATTTCGGAGGCCGTGGAAAAGGCGGTCACGTCCGATTCCTGCCGCTATGTCCTTGGGTCGGTGCTCGATCACGTGCTGCTGCATCAGTCCGTCATCGGGCTGGAATGCAGGACGGCGCTTGAAAAATACGGCGTGGTTCCCGACACGATCATCGGCTGCGTCGGCGGCGGCTCCAACTTCGGGGGACTCATCGCGCCCTACATGGGCGATCGCCTGGACGGGAAGAACGACATTGAATTTATCGGCGTCGAGCCCGCAAGCTGTCCCTCGCTCACGCGCGGAAAGTTCGTCTACGACTTCTGTGACTCCGCCAAGATCACGCCCCTCGCAAAGATGTACACGCTCGGCTGCGGCTTTATGCCTTCCGCGAACCATGCGGGCGGGCTCAGGTATCACGGCATGAGCCCCATTGTCTCCCAGCTCTATCACGACGGCTATATCCGGGCGGTCTCCGTGGAACAGACCAAGGTGTTTGAAGCGGCGGTCATGTTCGCCAAGTGCGAAGGGATCCTGCCCGCGCCGGAGAGTGCGCACGCCATTCGCGCCGCCGTGGACGAGGCGTTGAAGTGCAAGGCGGAGAACAGGAAGAAGGTCATTCTTTTCGGACTGACGGGCACCGGGTACTTTGACCTGGCCGCCTATAAGCAGTATAACGACGGCACGATGACGGACACCGTTCCGACGGACGCCGATCTTGAAAAAGGGTTTGCGACCATTCCGGACTGCCCCGTGAACAAAGGACTTCTCTGAAAACAAAAGGCGCTTCCCTCATGCGGGAGGCGCCTTTTCATAGAATCCGTCGATTTCGCCAAACTATCACGGAACGGAAATTTCTTTTCATCGATCAGTACTTTACAAACGGACGTGAATATGATATAATTTTATTGTCTTATCATGCACACGGGAGGGGGGAATGAAGCAGAACTACGAAAAATCGCCCGCGGAGCTGTTGAAGGAGCAGAATGTTCAGAGCGATACCGGTCTGAGCGCGGCAGAGGCCGAGGCACGGTTCGTTCGCTTCGGGGCAAACGTCTTTGAAAAGCCGCGCAGGCAGAAACTGATCCTGCGTATCCTTGCGCAGTTCAGGGACGTCTCCGTGATCATACTTCTGATCGCGGCGGTGCTCAGCCTGACGCTTGCCATTGTGGAAGGAGACGGCTTTATCGAGCCCGTCGTCGTGTTTGCCGTCATCGTCATGAATACGGCGCTCGCGGTGACGCAGGAGCGGAGCGCGGAGAATGCGCTGGAGGCGCTGAGCACGCTTTCATCGCCCGTCTGCCGTGTTCTGCGCGACGGAAAGGTGCACGAACTCGACCCGGCGCAGCTCGTTCCCGGCGACATCATTCTTCTGAAGACGGGGGATCTCGTTCCCGCGGACGCCCGCCTGCTCAGTTCGGAGAGCTTTGCCGTGGACGAATCTTCCCTGACGGGCGAGAGCGTCCCGGCGGAAAAGGACGCCCGTGCGAAACTTTCCGGCGAGGTGCCGCTCGGGGATCGCGTCACCATGGTATTTTCGGGCTGTCTCGTAACGGCGGGCAGCGCGGTCGCGGTCGTCACCGAGACGGGCATGGACACGCAGATCGGCAAAATTGCCCGTTTCCTGACGGAGACCAAGCAGCAGAAGACGCCGCTGCAGCAGCGCCTCGACAAAGTGGGCAAGATCGTCAGCGGGATCGCCGTCATGTCGGCCGTCGCGCTGCTCGTCACGGGGCTGATCCAGGGGCACGACGTGTGGGAGATGATCATGATCGCCGTCACGCTTGCGGTTGCGGCGGTGCCGGAGACGCTTTCGCTCATCGTCACGCTCATTCTGACCCAGGGCGCCAAGAAGATGGCGGCAAAAAACGCGCTGATCCGCCAGATGCAGGCGGTGGAGACGCTCGGCTCGACTTCGGTCATCTGTTCGGACAAGACGGGCACGCTCACCATGAACCGCATGACGGTCAAACGTCTCTGGGTGTACGGGGAACAGCCCGTTGCGGAAGAGGAAGATTTCTCCGCGCCCGAACTTGCGTTCCTGGAAAAGCTCTGTCTTGCCTGCACGGCCAGAGTGGGCACGGACGACGACGGTAACGAAAAGATCTACGGGGATCCAACGGAAACGGCGATCGTCAGCCTTGCGCGGGCAAAGGGGATCGCCTATGAACGGCTGGGCGAACGGTATGAAAAGGTCGGAGAGATCGCCTTTTCCTCGGCGCGCAAGATGATGACCTCGGTCGTCAGGCTCCCGGAGGGCGGCTATCTCGTTCTGACAAAGGGCGCGTTCGACAGGCTTCCCTTTGACCGTTCGGATAAAAATGTTCTCTATGAACTGGAACACGTGCACGACGGCTTTGCGGGCGACGCGCTGCGCGTCATCGCACTTGCCTCAAAGCGCGTGGAAGTCCTGCCCGAAAAGCTCGAGGAACTGGAGGCAGATCTCACGTTCGAGGGGTTTGTCGGGATCATCGATCCGCCGCGTCCGGAGGCCCGCGCCGCCATCGCACGCGCCAAGGCGGCCGGGATCCGCACCGTCATGATCACGGGCGACCATGCCGCAACAGCCGGCGCGATCGCGCGGGAGCTGGGGATCATCTCGGCGAACGAGGGGATCATTACGGGACAGGAATTGCAGAAACTTTCGGACGAGACGTTTGCCGAAGTGATCGAATTCTATTCGGTGTATGCGCGCGTCTCGCCGGAGGACAAGATCCGCATCGTGCGGGCATGGCAGGCACGCGGCGATGTGGTCGCCATGACGGGCGACGGCGTGAACGACGCGCCCGCGCTCAAAGCGGCAGACGTCGGCGTTGCAATGGGCAAAAACGGTACGGAAGTTTCCAAGAGCGCGGCAAAGATGATCCTGACGGACGACCGCTTTTCCACCATCATCGAAGCGGTGGCGGAAGGGCGGAACATCTTCTCCAATATCCGCAAGCTCGTCTATTTCCTGCTCGTCTGCAATATTTCCGAGATCATCGTCATGCTTTTTGCGCAGTTCATGGGCTGGCAGCTCCCGCTTACGCCGCTCATGCTGCTCATCATCAACGTGCTGGGCGACGGGATCCCCGGAATGGCGCTCGCGAAGGAGGAATCGGACAGGCGCATCATGAAGCGGAAACCCATTGCCCGCACGGAGAGCTTTTTTGGCGGCGGACTGATGGAAGTCATCATTCGCCAGACCTTCGTCTTTGCGATCGTCTCGCTTGTCGCGTTTTATCTGGGACAGTATACGGCTCTCGGCGGAGCCGCGCCTTCGCTGGAAGCGGGCAGGACCATGGCGTTTCTGGTCACGGGCTGGACGTCCGTTCTGCACGTGCTCACCGTCCGCAGCCGCAAGAGCATCGTCCGCTATCGCTGGAAGGATAATCCGCAGCTGTATCTGAGCTGTATCGCCATGCTCGCCGTGCTCGGCGCGGTCGCGGGGATCGCATCGATCCCGTCCGTCGGGGCGGCGCTCGGAATGAGCGCGCTCAACGGCTGGCAGTGGTTTGCGGTCATCGGCCTGACGCTCGCTCCCACGTTGGTGGCGGAATACGGAAAGTTTTGGGACTATGTCCGTTCGCGCTCCGCGGAAAAGACGGCCGTACAGTCGTAAAAGAAAGAGGATTGCTCACTCCAGTCCCACGACCTCTTGGTTCCGAGCCGCGTCGCGGCAAGACAAGTTTGGCGCGCACGTTCCTTTCGGAAAGCACGCTGCCCCTGTTGTCCGCCGCTCCTTTTCCCCAAAAAGTGCTGCGCCCTTTTCGGGGAGCCCCGGGGGGTTAGCGCGCTTGGCAGAGGGACGCAAGAAGTCATGCATTCATGTTCCATGGCAACAAACAAATCCCCCGCAGAGAAAGAATCTCTGCGGGGGATTTGGTCGAGGCGACGGGATTTGAACCCACGACCTCTTGGTCCCGAACCAAGCGCGCTACCAAACTGCGCTACGCCTCGGCAAGCTTTATTATTATATCAAACGGAATTGTCTTTTGCAAGCGTTTTTCACACTGCAATTTGAATTGTCTTGCAGACGGGTTTTGTTTGTCTTGCAATTTTTCATGCGGCTTGTTATAATGGCTCTGAGAGATCCCGTCATTCAGACGTTGCGTGTCTGTCAGCGCCGTCCGGCTGCCCGCATGAATAATTTCATGCGGATTTGACATACAATGAATGTGAACGGAAAATTAAGTTCAAGGAAGTATCGCCGCATCATGGTCGTTCTCATCGTCGCGGCGGCTGTTCTCGTCGTATTTGCCGTCGTATGTCTTTGGGGCGCATGGGAGAACACCGCTCTGCAGCTTCATTCCATTGCCGTCCGGGACGAAAAGATCCCCGATGCGTTTGACGGTTTTACATTTGCGCACGTGTCCGATCTGCACAACACGCAGTTCGGCGAAGATCAGTCCCGCCTTGCGGAGCTCCTTGCGGGGGCAAAGCCGGACGTCATCGTCGTGACGGGGGACGTCATCGACAAGCGTCGGCCGGGAACGGAGCACGCGCTCGATTTTTTTGAGCGCGCCGTCCGGATCGCGCCCGTATATTATGTGACGGGCAATCACGAGGCAGTCTCCAAGGAATATCCCGATCTCCGCGAAAAGATGGAAAAACTGGGCGTAACGGTGCTGGACAACCGCGCCGTCGATCTGGAGCGCGGCGGCGCGCATATCACACTTGCCGGCGTGGACGATCCCATGTTCAGGACGGCGGAGGCAGACAAAAATGCTTCGCTCATGCGCGAAAAACTTGCACACGTACTTGCGGATAACGGACAATATACCGTGCTTCTGACGCACCGCCCCGAGTTGTTCGGCGTGTACCGCGAGGCGGGCGTCGATCTGGCGTTTGCCGGACACGCGCACGGCGGACAGTTCCGCCTGCCCTGGGGGAAGGGGATCGTCGCGCCCAATCAGGGGCTCTTCCCGAAGTACACGCAGGGGCAGTATCATGAGGAAAACGGCGATATGGTGGTCAGCAGAGGGCTGGGGAACAGTTCCATTCCGATCCGTCTGAACAACCGCCCGGAGGTCGTGGCGGTCACGCTGAAAAAGGCGGACTGACAGGGCGTGTGCGCCGCGGAGTTTTCCGCGGCGCACCTTTTTATCCATGAAAACGCCGCGCAACGAATGGTCGCGTGACATTTTTGCGCCCCTGTGATACAATAAACGGGCAGGAGGCGAACAATGACGTTCGGAGAAAAACTTAAAAACTATCGCAAAAATGCGGGACTTACGCAGGAGGAGCTCGCCGACAGGCTGTACGTCACGCGTGCGGCGGTGTCCAAGTGGGAACGCGATCTGGGGTATCCCGGGATCGACAGCCTGAAACTCATTGCCGTGCAGTTCGGCTGTACGCTGGATGAACTCGTCTCGGACGATGACGTGGAACATCAGAGGCAGCTGGAGAACAGAATGGCAAAGCGCATGTATGTCTGTGCGATCGCCTGCTTTGCCGTGGCGGTCGTGTTCGCACTGCTGGCGTACTTTCTTGAACAGCCGCTCTGGCTGATCGGGGCGGGGGTGTTCTGCGCGGGCTATCTCGTCTTTGCGTTCTTTACGCGCCCGCGCTGGAAGCGGCTGGCGGGCAACGGCATCTACCGCGCGGTCGTATTCGTCATCATGCTGCTCGTCGTGCTTGCGGTCACGATCGCAGGGGTTGTCTGAAAAAGGAAAGGCCTCCTTCGGGAGGCCTTGTTTACTCGAACTGGGCGGAGTAGATTTCCCGATAGAATCCGCCGCGGGATAAAAGCTGAGCATGGGTGCCGCGCTCCACAATGTCGCCGTCCCGGACGACCAGGATCAGGTCGGCATTCTTTACGGTCGTCAGGCGGTGCGCGATGACGAAACAGGTCCTGCCGCGGCGCAGCTTCTCCATGGCGTCGTGGATCAGAAGCTCGGTGCGCGTGTCCACATTGCTGGTCGCCTCGTCCAGAATGAGCATACGCGCAGGGGAGAGCATGGCGCGGGCGATCGTCATCAGCTGTTTTTGTCCCTTGGAAAGGTTGACGCCGCCGTCCGTGATGCGCGTCTCATAGCCGTCCGGAAGCGTTTCGATGAATTCCGCGATGTGCGCCGCCCGTGCGACGCGTTCCACGTCCTCGCGCGTTGCGTTGTCGCTGCCGTAGGCAAGGTTTTCATAGATTGTTCCTTCAAACAGCCACGTGTCCTGCAATACCATCGTGAAGGCCGCGCGCAGGCTCCTGCGGGTATAACTGCGGATCTCCCGTCCATCCAGTGTGATGCGCCCGCCCTGCGGTTCGTAAAAGCGCATCATCAGGTTGACGAGCGTCGTCTTTCCGGCGCCCGTCGGACCGACGATCGCCACCGTCTGGCCGGGCAGGGCGGCAAAGGAAAGGTCCTTGATGATGTCCTTTTCCCCGTCGTAGGAAAAACGCACGTGCTCAAAGCGCAGCTCTCCGCGGATATCGGAAATATCTGCGGCGTCCGGGGCGTCCGCCTCCTCGGCGGGAGCGTCCATCAGCCGGAACACGCGCTCCGCCGCGGCGAGCGCCGACTGGATCTCACCCAGGATATTGGCATATTCGTTGACGGGACCCGAAAATCTGCGCGAGTACAGCAGAAAGGAAGAGATGTTGCCGATGCTGATGAGGTCGAACAGATACAGAAATGCGCCCGCGGTGCTGATGATCACCGTTCCGAGGTTATTGACAAAGTTGACTGCCGGCCCGATCAGACTCCCGTAATAGTCCGCCTGATAGTAAGCGTCCACCGCGTCTGTGTTCTTTTCGCAGAATTTTCCGATCATCTTCTCCTCGCGGCCGTAGGCGCGTATCGTGTTCAGGCCCGTGAGCATCTCCTCGGAAAACCCGTTGAGCTCGGCAAGTTTTGCCGACCGTCTGCGGAACAGGGGGCGCACCTGGCGGCTTCTTTTGAGCGCGATCGCAACGGAGAGGGGAACGGTGACGAGGAAGATCCCCAGGAGAATGGGGGAAACGGCGATCATGCCGATGAGTGCGCCGACCACCGTGACGACGCTCGTCGCGGCCTGCAATATGTCGTTGGAAAGGGAGGCGTTCACGGTGTCGATGTCGTAGGAGATGCGGTTGATCAGGTCGCCCGTCTGCATTCTGTCGAGCAGGGAGAGGGGAAGGACCAGGATCTTGTCGAACACGTCCTGCCGCATGCTCTTCACGATGCGCTGGCTCAGCCGGATCATGAGCACGGTGAGCAGATAGCTCAGAACGGACGAGACGATGTAAAAGATCGCCATGTAAAAGCAGTAAGTGCCCACGGCGGCAAAGTCCACGCCGCCGTCGGCCGCGATCGCGTCCACCGCCTCGCCCGAAAGCCACGGCCCAAGCAGGGCAAACAGGTTGCTCCCCAGCATGAGGAAGAAGGCCGCCGCCACGCCCGCCTTATAGTGCAGAAAGTATCTGAGCAGGCGGAAAAAGACGGCTCTTCGTCCCGTATTTTCGCGGACGTTCTTATGTTTCATGGAAACCTCCCTCGTCGTCCGCATGCTGCGAAGCATAGATGTTCCGGTACACTTCGCAGGTGCGCATGAGCTCTTCGTCCGGGCCGAACCCGACGGCTTTTCCCTTGTCCAGAACCAGGATCTTGTCGGCGAAACGCACCGAACTGATGCGCTGTGCGATCATGACGATGGTCGTGTCCGGGAGCTGTTCGCGCAACGTCTTTCTGAGTTGTGCGTCCGTGCGGTAGTCGAGCGCGCTCGACGAATCGTCCAGAATGAGGATCTCCGGGGCGGCGGCCAGGGCGCGGGCTATGAGCAGACGCTGTTTTTGCCCGCCGCTGAAATTTGCCCCGCGCGCGGTGAGATTGCTTTCATAGCCGCCGTGTTCTTCGATAAAGGCGTCCGCCTTTGCATAGTGCGCCGCGCGTCCGATGTCTTCCTGCGCGATCCCGCGCTCGAAATCGATGTTTTCGCGGATACTTGCCGCCATCAGGAAATCGTTCTGAAAGACGACGCCGAATTTTGCGCGCAGCTCCTCGCGGGGATAGGTGCGCACGTCTTTCCCGTCGATAAAGACGCCGCCTTCGTCCGCATCGTAAAAGCGGAGCAGAAGGGAGACGACCGTGCTCTTTCCGCTCCCCGTGGCGCCGATGATGCCCAGGGACTCACCCTTCGCAACGGAAAAGCTGATCTCTTCGAGCGCGTGCGCGCCGCCGTAGGAAAAACTGACGCGGTCGAAACGCAGAACGGAGCCGTCCGCTTCGTCCGTTTTCCCGGCGGGCAGGGGCGTGAGCTCTTCGGGCAGGGCAAGAATGTCCGCAATGCGCTTTGCCGAGGCGCCGCCCTTGGAGTACATGACAAAGATGCGGCTCACCGAGATGACCGCATTGAGAATGAGCGTAAAATAGGACGTAAAGGCGATGATGTCGCCCGGCATGGCGTGCCCGGAAGCGACGCGGAACGCCCCCGCAAAGATGACGGCCGCCATGCCCAGGTTGAGCACCGCGTTCATCAGCGGGTTGGTGACGCCCATCATGGTGCCCGCCTTGGTCTCGTTCCGGACGACGGTCTCATTGATCGCGGCAAAGGAGGCGCTCTCGTATTCCGTGTGGGAAAGCGCCTTGATGACGCGGATCCCCGTGTGGTCGTCGCGCACCTTGCGCACCATACCGTCCACTGAACGCTGGAGATCGTCGTAGAGCACGATGCCGCGCCTGGAAACAAGAATGACGATCACGGCGAGCACGGGAACGGCCGCAAGCAGAATGAGCGCAAGCAGATAGTCGACCGTAAAGGTGAGCGCCACGCCGCCCACCAGCAGAATGGGGGCGCGCACGCCGAGCCGCTGCATCATGCCGATCATGTTGTGCACGTTGTAGGTATCCGAGGAAAGACGGGAGACGAGCGACGGAACGGTCGCTTGGTCCGTCTGGCGTGCGGAAAGGTGCAGCGTCTTGGAAAACAGGTCGGCGCGCAGCCGCTCCGTCGTGTCGCGCGCAACTCTGGAGGCCATGCGGTTGGCAATGACGTTCCCGAACAGGCCTGCCGCGGCGCAGGCAAGCATGCCCGCGCCCCACAGCGACAGGGCAAGCACGTCTTCGGTCGGGGCGACGTTGTCGATCATGTGCGCCATGATGAGGGGCAGGACGAGTTCGGCCAGCGTTCCCGCGGCCTTGATGCAGAACCCGACCGCCATGCGCAGTTTGTAGGGGGAAAGATAGGAAAGCAGTGTTTTCAAGGGCGTTGCTCCTCGTCTTCTGCAATGACGCGCTTTGCGTTTTCGGCAAGCCGCTGCGCGTACAGGGCGACTTCCCTGCGCTCCTGTTCGGAAAATCCTTCAAGGATGCGTTCGTTCCAGCTGCGGTGCGCTTCCCGGATCGCGGGAATGGCGTCATAGGCCTTCTGCGTGGGCCAGACAAGGAGCGACCGCCTGTCCTGCGGGTCGGGCGTGCGGGTGATGAATCCCTTTTCTTCCAGGGAGGCAAGCTGCCGTGCGACGTTGCTCTTGTGCACATAGATGAGCCTGCTGAGCGCTTCCTGCGCGATCCCGGGATTCCGGCAGATGTTCAGAATGTAGGAGTCCTGATAACTGCCGATGCCGAGCGGTTCAAATTGCGCCGTGCGGTAGAGGTTGGCACACCGCCACGTCTCTCCGAGCCATTTCATAAAGGGATCTGCCATATCGGTTCACCGTCTCCATATAATTGCGCCCGCAACGATTGCGCCCGCAACGATATCATATCAGAATCTCCCGCTCCTGTCAAGCGTCGGGAGAGGGGAAAAGAAAAATCCCGTCCGTTTTTCCGGACGGGATTTGTTTTACATGGCAGGGGCGTTTGCGGAGGGCGTATAGACGCGCGCTGCAAGATCTTTGTCGAGGAGATATAAGCTCTTGGGATCCTGGCCGAAGAGCTGCATTTTTTTGATGAGGTCCTCGGCGTTTTTCTCCTCCTCGCCCTGTTCTTTGACGAACCAGTCGAGGAACTGCATCGTCTTGAAGTCTTTGGCGGCGAACGCGGCGGCATAGATGTCGTTGATCCAGCCCGTCACCAGCCGTTCGTGTGCGAGCCCCGCCTGCAGGGGCGCCGCGTTGTCCGCGTACTGTTTGTCGGGCGCGTCGATCTGCCCGAAGACGACCTTTTCGCCGTTGTCTAGAAGATAGCGGCGCATCATCATGGCGTGGTCGCGCTCTTCCTGCGCCTGCACTTCGTACCAGTGGGCGAATCCGTCCAGCCCCGCGTCGGCATAGTAGTCCGCAAAATCCAGATAGAGATAGGCGGAGTAAAATTCTCTTGTCACCTGCTCGTTCAGAAGTTTTCTGACTTGTTCGTTCAACATAATTGTCTCCTTTTCAGTTTTGTTACATTCTATTTTGCGCAACGGCAATGGGTTTCAGATCGTTTCGATGTTGATCAGGTTGGAGTTTCCGCTCTTTCCGTTGGGGGTGCCGCCCGTGATGACGATGGTGTCGCCCTTTTTCACGAGTCCGGAGTCGCGCGCGGCGCATTTTGCAAAATGGAAGAGCACGTCCACCGAGTTGTATTCCTCGCTCATGACGGGCAGGACGCCCCAGCTCAGCGCGAGTTTCCGGTAGCTGCGGATATCCGTCGTCATGCCGATGATGTCGATCATCGGGCGGAACCGCGAAACCATCTTGGCAGTGCTGCCCGTGCGCGTGCACACGACGATCGCCTTTGCCTTCACGTCCTTTGCAAGGGTGCAGGCCGAATGGGACAGCGCGTCGGCGGTGCCGCGGATCAGGTAATCCTTTTCATTGACTTTCTGAATGAACTGTTCCTTGCTCTCCGCCTGAATGGCGATGCGCGCCATTGCCGCAACGGATTCCACGGGATAGAGCCCGGCCGCCGTCTCGCCCGAAAGCATGACCGCGCTCGATCCGTCGTACACGGCGTTCGCCACGTCGGAGATCTCCGCACGGGTGGGGCGGGGCTGCTTGATCATGGATTCCAGCATTTCCGTGGCCGTGATGCAGCGTTTTCCCGCCATGCGGCAGGCGGAAATGATCGTCTTCTGAATGTTGGGCAGTTCCTCGTAGGGGATCTCCACGCCCATGTCGCCGCGCCCGATCATGATGCCGTCCGATACGTCGAGAATGGACTGCAGGTTGTTCACGCCTGCGCGGTTTTCGATTTTGGCAATGAGGTCGATGTCGTCCGAACCGTTCTCGTGCAGAAAGTTTCTGACGTCGATAATGTCCTGTGCCTTGGAGACGAAGGAGCAGGCCACAAAGTCCACGCCCTGCTCAATGCCGAACAGAAGATCGCTCTTGTCCTGTTCGGAAAGGTAGGTGAGTTTCAGCTCCTTTTCGGGGAAGAACATCGACTTGCGGTTGGAAAGCTCTCCGCCGATGACGACGGTGCACACAACGTCGGGCGCCTTGACTTTCACGACCTCAAAGACCATCAGCCCGTTGTTCAGAAGGATCCTGTCCCCGGGCCGCATGTCCTCGCAGATGCCCTTGTATGAGACGGACACGCGCGTCTCGTCGCCCTCGATCTCGTCCGTCGTAAAGGTGAACGTGTCGCCCTCTTTCAGGCTGATTTTTCCGTTTTTGAACGTTCTGATGCGGAATTCCGGCCCCTTGGTGTCCAGAAGTACGGGCAGGGGAATGTTCTTCTCTTTACGGATCTTTTTGATCATCGCAATTTTTTTTGCGTGTTCTTCGTGCGTACCGTGCGAGAAGTTGATGCGGGCAACGTTCATGCCCGCGTCTGCCATGGCGGCGATCACCTCTTCCGTATCCGATGCCGGGCCGAGGGTGCAGACGATCTTGGTCTTTCTCATACAAGCTCCTTTGAAAAATATTTCCGCAACCATTTTATCATATTCTCCATGAAATATAAAGCATTTTTTCGCAAGTTGTGGTATAATACTTTATACTTCGAGCGGGCTGCGCGGCCGCGGCGTATCCTGAATACGACGAGGAAAGTCCGGGCATCGCAGGGCAGGACGCCTGATAACGTCAGGTGAAGGCGACTTCAAGGAAAGTGCAACAGAAATAGACCGCCGCTTTGAGCGGCAAGGGTGGAAAGGCGAGGCAAGAGCTCACCGACGGGACGGTAACGCCCCGTGCCATGTAAACCCCGTCCGATGCAAGGTTGGGCTGTGTTCACACGGGTTGCCCGCCCGAATGCAGCCGTGAATACCGCTTGAGCGTATCGGTGACGGTACGCGTAGATAAATGACCGCGCTCGACAGAACCCGGCTTACAGGCCCGTCTCGAAGTACCTTTTTGAAATAAGAATGTCCGCCGGCGCGGGCATTTATCGTATATGGGCTCCCGTAAAAAAGCGCAGCATTTTGACGGGACGAGGAGACGCAAGCGTTATGCGTCCGCCGCAAGAAGGCGCGCGGCGGGGGAACGGCGCTTTGCGGCGACGAGGCTGCGCCCGGCGCAGCCCGGCTTACAGGCCCGTCTCGAAGTACCTTTTTGAAATTCTGCGCCCCGAAGGCTTTGCCTTCGGGGCGCATGTTTTTATTGTTTTTTCAGAAGTTCGGATTTTTTTGCGTTGTACTCTTCCTGCGTGATCGCGCCTTCGTCCAGCATTTTTTTCCATTCGGAGAGCTGCTGCAATGTTTGTCCTTCGTCTTTCTTTGTGTCGCTCTGTTTCCCGATGGCCAGTTTATCGATGTCCGTTTTCCCCGTCATCGCGCTTTTCAGAAGAATGGATTTTGCCAGATCGGCGATACAGAACAGAATAACGCCGATGTAATATAAAACGGAACCGGCGTCGTCTTTCAGGGGCAGAATTTCAAAAGAAGATTCGGGAATCTCATAAAATAGAGCTGAAATTTGCACAAGGATCAGAGACAGAAGTGCAAAAATCACTGCAACCACGGAATGAATGATCATATTCCTGCCATAGGGTTTTCCCTTCGGCTCTTTGATATATTTTGTGATCCATGCGGATTCAAATATCGAAAGGAAAAGAGCAATGAACAGAAAGAGCAGTCCGATCATTGCGAGAAAGGGAAGCTCCAGGAATCCGACGGTTCGTTTCAGATCGTCGATCACGGTCGGGTTATAGGAAAAGAACGGACAAAAGACTCCGATGAGCGCCAGCACGATGCCGATTGCGGAAAGAGTTGAAAGGATTCCCGGATAGGTTTTTATTCCCGTCAGCTTTTTCAGTTCTTCTTTTTCCTGTTTCATCAATGGATTCATATGGATACCTCTCTTATTTTTCTCTCATTATATCACAAATTGAGATAAAAGTAAATATCTCAAAATGAGATTTTTATAATAAGAGTGATGATACGCCTAAAAAAATTACGGGAAGAAAATATGCTGACGCAAAAAACGGTGGCTGATTTTTTACATGTTCGGCAGAATACCTATTCACAGTACGAGACAGGGCAGCGGCAGATCCCGATCGACAACCTGATCGCGCTTGCCGATTTTTACAAAGTGTCCGTAGACTATCTGCTCGGGCTGACGGACGAGGAGTCGCGCTATCCGCGTCCGCAAAGCTGAATTTCGTTTCCGGTGAAAATTTTTGTAAAGCAGACGGAAAAATCGCTTGACACTTTCCGAATAGTTGTTATAATAAGATATGCTGTTTTTGACGGCGACATTGAGGTGTAGCGCAGTTTGGTAGCGCGCTTGGTTAGGGACCAAGAGGTCGCGTGTTCAAGTCACGTCACCTCAACCAGTATGAAAGATCCTGAAAAATGATGATATTTTCAGGGTCTTTCTTTATTATGCAGTACTTTTATCAGGAGAAAAGGATCTATGAGAAAGCGTTTTTTACTGATTTTTGCGACGTTCGGTCTGATCATTTCCATGGGGATATTTGCGGCCTGTACATCTCGCGGGGACACGAAATATTCGATTTGTTTTTATGATGAAACGGACCTGATCGGTGTCGTTGAAACGGCGGGCATGGAATCGATTGTCCTCCCGGAAGCTCCGGAAAAAGAGGAATATTTGTTTCGGGGCTGGTATTTTGACCGGAACATCTGGAGCGATCGGCTGACGGAAGATACATATGCGGAAAAACCGCTCACGAAAGATGTCAGTGTCTATGCCTTTTATGAGCGGAATGAAGAACCTGTCCCGCCTGCGGAAACATACACCGTGCAGTTTGAGACGAACGGCGGAACGGCGGTCGGGGACATGACGGTGTCGCGCATCGAGACGGAACCCGTGACGGTTAAGGACGGGTTTACTTTTCTTGGCTGGTACAAGGAGAGCGGGTTCGTCAATAAGGTGGAGTTTCCGTATGAAGTGACCGAGGCACAGACGCTGTACGCCAGATGGGAACAGAACCGTTACACCGTGCAGTTTGAGACGGACGGCGGAACGGCGGTCGGGGACATGACGGTGTCGCGCATCGAGACGGAACCCGTGACGGTTAAGGACGGATTTACCTTTCTTGGCTGGTACAAGGAGAGCGGGTTCGTCAATAAGGTGGAGTTTCCGTATGATGTGACCGAGGCGCAGACGCTGTACGCCAGATGGGAACAGAACGGGCCGGAAGCGATCGTTTTTACGGTGGATTCCAATGGCGTTCTCACGGGAGTAAGCGGGATCTCCGCAGAAAATTCAAAGGTGGAAGTTCCTTCCGTGGTGAACGGAGTCACGGTCGTGGAGATCGGCCAGGGCGTGTTCAAGGATAATCAGGAGCTGCAGACGCTCATTCTCCCAGATACGGTGAAGACCATCGGGTATCAGATGTGTTCGGGGTGTCGGAAACTCAGCAAAGTACGGCTGCCTGAGGGGTTGACCGTGATCCCGGACGAGGCCTTTGATCAGTGCGCGCTGCTTTCAGACGTTGAATTCCCGGATTCCCTTGTCCAGATCCGTTCCGATGCCTTCTGGGGGACGGGACTGAAAAAGTTTGTTGCCCCTGCTTCGCTGAAAAATATCTGGCAGTATGCTTTCAGGGAATGTAAAAATCTTGCCGACGTCGATCTTGGAAACATCGTCAGCCTCGGCAGCGGCGCTTTCCAGGATTGTACGGCATTGGAGTCGATAAAAATTCCGGAAACGATCGATTCTCTGACGGATGAAAATGATATTTTTGCCGGTTGCACTTCGTTGAAACAGATCGACATGCCGGATAAGCCGATAGCGGTGAGTTTCACGCTGCTGAATAATACGGCCTACTTTAACGATGCCTCGAACTGGAAAGACGGCGTTCTCTATGCCGACGGATATCTGATCCGGGCCGGGGAGGGATTTTACGGAAAGACGGAATGTATCGTGCCGGAGGGGACGATCGTCATTGCGGAACACGCTTTTTCCGATTCCAAGCAGGTTCGGGCGCTGAAGAAAGTGACGTTGCCGCAGAGTCTTGTCTGCATCGGATCGTATGCTTTCAGCCAATGCAGTCAGCTGGCCGAAATCGAGATAGGGGACGGCATACAATCGATCGGTTATAACGCCTTTTCGGGTACGGCGTATGAGAGTGCGAACTGGACGGACAACGGACTGTATCTGGGCAATTGGCTGATCGCAGTGAAAAATGAAGAGATGACTTCATTTACTGTCCGGGAAGGGACGGTCGGCATTGCCGACGGATATGACGATAACTCAAGTTCATTCTTTCCGAAAAAGGCGAGGAACATCACCGCTCTTTCGCTGCCTTCCACGTTGAAATATATCGGCGTCAGAAGTTTTGCCAAGTTAGAAATTACGGAAGTGACGCTGCCTGCAGGACTTCTCAGGATCGGGAAAGGCGGATTTTATTCCTGTTCGTTCCTGAAGAAGATCAATCTCGGAGACTGCAGATCGCTGGAAAGCATCGGCGAATTGTCTTTTCAGGAGGCCGCGCTCGAAGAGGTCACCATTCCTGCAAGCGTTAAGACCATCGGAGAAATGATTTTCAATCACAACACGGTGAACCTTACGGTCCACTGCGAAGTTTCCGAAAAGCCGGAAGGCTGGGATAGTAATTGGTCATTCTCCTACAGGGAAGGCGTGACGATCACTGTGGATTGGAAGAAATGATCGCATGAACACAGCCCCGCAATGTTTTGCGGGGCTGTGTCTGCGTATTGAATTATTCCGGAACAGTTGTGCCATAGACGGAGACGCACTGAAAATAGGAGACAAATTGTTCGCCGTCATAGCGCATGAAGTCCATGGTATATCCGAAGGCATCGGCATTGTACAATCCGGTGATGCGGCGCATCACAAGCAGATGACAGCGCCGTTCGGTGTTCACAAAGAAAGGGAATACGGCATTGACGGGGGAAACGTCTGCGGAAAGCGGCTCTTTCAGCGCCCCGTCCTCGCAGTAAATTCCGTTCAGGTAGTCCGTGCCGCGCAGACGGATATCCAGGGAATACAGCAGCTGTTCCGCGCCGTCCGTGACCGTTAGACGGTAGCCGTCCGCATATTCCGCGGTATAGGGCATGGGGAGCTTTCCGAAATCGAAGATGGTGCGCACGTCTCCCGCCGAAAGGTCGTAGATATAGTAGTACCCGAATCCGCCGCTCCCGCCGCTGTCCATGCCGAGAAAGATGTCGCAGATCCCGTCGCCCGTAAAATCGGCAAGCAGGATCGCAGGCAGATAGCCTGCATTCTGTTCGGGGGAGATCAGGGCGGCTTCCTCGCCCGTCTCTTTTTGCAGCACCCGGATCGTGAGCTCCTGCGCATACAGGCCCTTGTTCTCATATACGCCGTTGAGCTGTACCAGCTGTTCGCCTTCGCCCGTCACGCAGCCGCATTCCTCCATGATGGTCACTTCCGTTCGTCCTGCGGCGGGGAAGGAAAGCGAGAGCAGCGCCGCCGCGGCCGCCGCAATGTGCAAGAAACTCATATCTCCAGCATGTGCCGTCACGCAAAAAGTATGCCCTGTCGCAGCGTCGGCGGACGGGCGTATATTTCGCGGACGGGCGTACCAAAATAGGGGTATGAAGAAGATCCGGCAGAATCCGCTCGGCAAGACGCGGGACGAGCGCGAGACCTGTTTTCCCCCGGCGGGCAGGGAGGAGTTCCGTCCATGACCGGCCGTTCGCGCGAAAATTTCAACAAGAACTATATCCGGTACGTGCACTCCTTCGCACCGCCCACGCAGCACTTCAAAACATGTCTGCGCGCCTTTTTTGTCGGCGGACTCATTTGCTGTATCGGGCAGTTTTTCCGCATGATGCTGGAACTTGCGGGCCTGACCGGAGATGTGCTTGCGGGTACGGTCTCAATCATACTCATCTTTTTCGGCGTACTGCTGACGGGGCTGGGCGTCTATGATCGCATCGGGAAAAACGCGGGCGCGGGCAGCATTGTGCCCATCACCGGATTTGCCAATTCCGTGGCGTCGCCCGCCGTGGAGTTTAAGACGGAAGGGTTTGTCTACGGCACCGCGGCAAAGATGTTCGTCGTGGCGGGGCCCATCATCGTGTTCGGCGTGACGGCCGGTGCGGCGGTGGGGCTTGTCTATTGGCTGATCGCTCTCTGACCGCCTGCAAAAGATTTGCCTTTTCGGGCAGACTGTGCTATAATACCCGCAAAAAGAACGGAGGAATACGGATATGGCCAAGATTACGGCAGACACGTTGATCGCCGACTGCCTGCAGATCAATCCCAACGCGGTGGAGATCCTGCAGGGCGCCGGCATGCACTGCTTCGGCTGCGCGATGGCGCACGGCGAGACGATCGCGGAAGCGGTCGCCGTTCACGGGGAGGATCTCGACAAACTCCTTGCGAAGCTCAACGAAGGAATTGAATAAAAAGTTGTGCTGAAAAAGAACTGCCTGCGGGCAGTTCTTTTTCATAAGTTTGAAAATTCCCCCTTTACAAACTGTAAAAAAAATGATATAATCATGTCAGACGGCACAAAAGCCGCAGATCAGGAGGAAAATGGTATGAATCTTCGCATCGTGGAACGTGACATCAAACGTTTCCTGAACAAAGAGTTGGGGCTCGATTTCGAATTCGAGCGCAAGGACGACAGACTGCGCGCGACCAATGAGCTCACGCTTCGCGGGCATGACGATAACATTTATGTCGCGATCGATATGTATGAGAGCGGATCGTTCGGCGTTGATTTTGTGTTCGACAAGCTGGAGGAGAACCCGCAGACGCTCGCGCTCATCAACGAATTCAACCGCAATTCGGTATGGCTCACGGCCATGATCCGCGATGACGGCTATCTGGTGCTGCGCTACAACGTGATGGCCGGGACGGTGGACGACCTTGCCGGCAATATCCGCGGCATCATGAATCAGCTCACGACCGACAAGATCGGCGCGGTCCTCAAGCCGCTCACGCAGCTCACCCAGAGCGACTGAAAAAAAGAACGGCAAACATGCCGTTCTTTTTTTGCCGTTCGTGCAAATTTGCGTCAAAAAAACCTCCGGCTTTGCCGGAGGATATTTATTCCGTCGGCGCCGTCCGCTTGCGCACGGCGCATGTTCTATGCGGGATCGGTTGTCTGCGGCGCGCCGCGGGCGCGGAATTCGCCCGCAGTCATGCCCGTCTCCGCCTTGAAGAACCGTGCGAAGTTGTGCGGCGTCTGAAAATTCAGGCAGTACGCCACCTCTGCCACGGTGTAATTTGTTTCCAGCAGCAGCCGCTGTGCTTCGGCAAGGCGCTGCCCGATCAGATACCGTTTGAGCGTGGTGCCGGTGTGCGCATGAAACACGGCGGAAAGATATTTTTCGTGATAGCCGAGTTCGCGCGCGATGTCCCGCACTTTCACGTCGGAAAAGCGGTGGAAAAATACAAACTCCTTTATCCGTTCGCACAGCTGCTCCGGCGGGGAGTGCATTCTGTCCTCCCGTTTGTCGGCCGCGGACTGGGCGGAGAGTTCGAGCAGAAGTTCGGTCGCAAGATAGCGCGACCGGATGCCGCGCGGCTCTTCGGCCTCGGCGCGGGACAGCCTGTCCGCAATCGAGCGGATCGCGCCCGCGTCGCGGAACTTTCCCTGCGCGGGCAGGGAGACGGAGGCGGGCAGCGCCGGGCAGCGGAAGTGCATCCAGTAAAAGCGGCACCGGCACACGCGCGTCCCGTGCTGAAAGACCGTGGGGGACATGAGCAGGTATTCGCCCGCCCGCACCTCGTATTCCCTGTCCTCGTCGCCGATGAACAGAACGCCTTCGGTGACGATCATCAGTTCATATTCAAACAGACGGCGGGTCAGGTGCTTCCAGCCCTGTTCGGGCGAAATAAATTCTCCGAACCACAACAGTCCGACGGGTTCGTGCAGATCGAAATGAATCATCTTACTTTTTGATACTTATGGATTTCCTTCTGGGATTGCGGATCTTCTTCCTATATTCTAAAATAATTGTATCATAATTCGTCTGTTTTTGCAACAGGCGGACAAAAAAACAAAGAATTGGGGGGAGAAAAAAGGCAATGAGGTCAGAACGGAAAAAAGGAATCGGGAGAAAATTTATGGCATTCTTACTTTGTGTCCCGCTTGCGGCGGGGACTTTGGGCGCGGTGAGCGCCTGTACGCCGGACGACGCGGGGGACGGGTCGGGCGGCACGGTCGCGCAGTCTGAGACGGCCGATGCGGAGCCCGTTTCCTTCACCGGGCTCGATCAGGTGACCGTCACGGACGATTACGCGGTCAACGCGCTGGAAAAGGAGGCCGACTATCTTCTGCTTCTGGATGCGGACAGACTGCTTGCAGGCTTCTATGCCAATTCGTCGCTCGGAAGCAACGGTTCCTCCATGTACGGCGGCGGCTGGGAGGGCGCGCTCATCGGAGGGCATACGATGGGGCACTATCTTTCGGCGCTCTCGCAGGTGGTCGCGAATGCGGGAACGCCCGAAGACCGCCGCGCGGAACTTGCTCAGAAGCTCGGCTACATCGTGGACGAGCTGAAAAAGTGTCAGGACGCATACGATGCGGAGCACGGCGCAAAGGAGGGCTTTCTCTGGGGGGCGAAGGTCGTCAGCGCGGCGAATGTGGAGATCCAGTTCGACAACGTGGAGCAGGGCCGGGCGGACATCAACACGCAGGCATGGGTGCCCTGGTACACGATGCACAAGATCATTGCGGGACTGCTGGACGCCTATACGCTCGGCGGAAACGAAACGGCGCTCACGGTCGTCAGAAAGCTGGGGGACTGGGTCTGTGACCGCGTCGGCGGCTGGAATGCCGCCACGCAGCGCACGGTGCTCGCGATCGAGTATGGCGGCATGAACGACTGTATGTACAATCTGTATGCGGTAACGGGGGAAGAAAAGTATGCTGCGGCCGCGCACATGTTCGACGAGGAATCCCTCTTTGAAGTGGTTCTGCAGGACGGAAAGAACTATCTGGACGGCAAGCACGCCAATACCACGATCCCCAAGATCATCGGCGCGCTCAACCGCTATATCACGCTCGACGGCAAGTCGGTCGGGGGCGAAACGGTTGATGCGGCCGAATACCTCAATGTCGCGCAGCTGTTCTGGGAGCGCGTCGTCGATCATCACTCCTATATCACGGGCGGAAATTCGGAATGGGAACATTTCGGCGCGGACGACGTTCTCGACGCCGAGCGCACCAATGCCAACTGCGAGACCTGCAACACTTATAATATGCTCAAGCTCTCGCGCATGCTTTTCAGCGTCACCGGGGACAAGAAATATCTTGATTTCTACGAAAATACCTATCTCAACGCGATCTGGTCGTCGCAGAATCCCGAAACGGGCATGACAATGTACTTTCAGCCCATGGCAAGCGGGTATTTCAAAGTATACTCTTCGCCCGAAAATCACTTCTGGTGCTGCACGGGCAGCGGCATGGAGAATTTCACAAAGCTGAACGACAGCATCTATTACGATGCGGGCAATGCGACCTATGTGTCCCTGTATCTGAGTTCGGCGTATGCGTCGCCCGCTGTCTCGCTGACGCAGAAGGCCGATCTGGAGCAGTCGGACACGGTGACGATCGACGTCACGGGCGGGGCGACGGTGCTGCGTCTGCGCAAACCGGACTGGACGGCGAAGTTTGAAGTGAGCGTCAACGGCGCGGTGGTGGAAGGAGAGGCCCGCGGCGGATTCCTCTCGGTGGACGTCAGGGCGGGGGACAGCGTCCGCATCGTCCTGCAAAAGACGGTCACGGCACACAATCTGCCCGACGGTGAAAATGTTTATGCGTTCAAATACGGGCCTTATGTCCTTTCCGCCGAGCTCGGAACGGAGGATATGCGGCAGGGGACAACGGGGGTCAATGTCAGCATTCCCGCGCAGGCGGCGGAAACGGAAGTCGTGCGCGTCTCCTCCGGCACGGTCGGTGAATTCATGGAAGACATCGGAAGTCATCTGGTCCGTGGGGAGGACGGGAAATTCACGCTGACAGGGACGGAATCGCAGACACAGCTGCTCTATTCGTATCATTTCCGTCAGTATACGCAGCGCTATGCGATCTACATGACCTTTGCGGACGCCGATGCCCAGGTGCAGGAAGAGCACCCCGCCGGCATCTGGGAGCGATCGGACACCGTGCAGCCCGGGTACGGGCAGTATGAAACAGACGAGCTGCACGACATGCAGACGGACGGCTCCGTGGGGGCGACCAACGTCGCGGGCGGCATCGGCACGTACCGCTATGCCGAGGAGGGCGGCTCGTTCACCTATCGCATGGCGGTGGACAAGGAGACCTCCAACCGCCTTACGTTCTACCTTGCCGCCGAGGACGCGGGAAAAAGCCTCGTCGTCACCGCAGACGGCGTGACGGTCTATTCCAACGCATCGCTCTCCTATGCCGGGAGCAACAACACCTATGAAGTCAGCGTCGATCTTCCGGACTCCGTCGTGCAGGGAGCGCGGCGCATCAGCGCGAACGGGACCTCTTACGACGTGATCGATGTGCGCTTTGGCGGCGTGAACGGTGCGGAATCGGCAAAGGTGTGTTCCTTTATCTATCTGGACCGCTTCGTCAACCGCACGGCGTACTTTGTGGACTGCGGCGACTACGATACGTCCACCGTCAGCCCGGGGGACTTCCTGGGGCTTTACAACTCCGTGACGGAACAGGTGTTCGGAATTGATCCCGGCACCGGGTATGCATGGGGACTTGTGGACGATCATGCGATCGACATTGCGGGTTCGCCGCAGGCCGGAAAGGGATTCGGCACGAACAGCACCTGGGCGAATGAGTATGCTTCCGGTGACGGCGCCGATAAAACGGAGACGAACCGCTATACCAAGAATCAATTTGAAAGCGGCGTGGCGCGCAATCTGCACTATCGGTTTGAGCTGCCTGACGGCGCGTATGTGGTGGAGATGTACTTCGCCGATCCCTGGAACTGCTCCAAGGATCCGACGGTGCGTGCGAACGGCACGGTGATCTTTGAAAATGCGGCGGTGAACACGGCGCTCGTTTCCGATGTGATCCAGGTCACGGGCGGAACGCTGTCGCTCGATCTCACAAGCAATGATCTATGCATCAACGTCTGCTATATCCGGATCATCATCGCCTGACCCGGCTATCAAAAAACGGCCTGCCGAAAGCAGGCCGTTTTTTTGTCAAAGAAAAAGCTCACGCAGATATGCGTGAGCTTTTTTGCAACGGAGGTTATTCTTTGCCTGCCATCTTCTTGTAGCCTGCAAGTCTCTCCATGGAGGATTCTTCCGTCTTCTTGAAGAGCTCGTCGGCCACGGCGGGCTGCGTCTTTTTCAGCGAAGCATAGCGCGTTTCGCCGAGGATGAACGCCTGGTAGTCGCCCGTCGGATCCTTGGAATCGAGCGTGAACGGGTTCTCGCCCATTTCCTTGAGTTCGGGATTGTAGCGATACAGCTGCCAGTAACCGCAGTCGACCGCCGCTTTCTCTTCGGACTGCGACTTGGCCATCTTGATGCCGTGGTTGATGCAGGGGGCATAGCAGATGATGAGCGAGGGGCCGTGATATGCTTCCGCCTCTTTCAGGGCCTTGACAAGCTGATTCTTGTCCGAACCCATGGCGCACTGCGCAACGTACACATAGCCGTAGCTTGCCGCGATCATGCCCAGATCCTTCTTCTTGACGCGCTTACCGGAGGAAGCGAACTTCGCGACAGCGCCGATGGGGGTGGACTTTGAAGCCTGGCCGCCCGTGTTGGAATAGACCTCGGTGTCGAGCACGAGCACGTTGACGTCTTCGCCCGAAGCGAGAACGTGGTCAAGTCCGCCGTAACCGATGTCGTATGCCCAGCCGTCGCCGCCGATGATCCAGAACGACTTCTTGACAAGGCAATCCTTGTCCGCGTACACTTCTTTGACGAGCGCATCCGCCTCGCAGCCGCAGTCCTTGCAGCTCTCAAGGCACTTCACAAGATCGGCTGCGGCCTTCTTGCTGGCTTCCGCTTCGTCCATGCCGGCGATCCATGCCTCGCATGCCGCCTTGCCTTCTTCGTAGTCCGCCCAGACTTCGGCAAGTTTTGCGACCTTGTCTTTGAGCGCCGCTCTTCTTGCCTTGTATGCGAGATTCATGCCGTAGCCGAATTCCGCGTTGTCCTCGAACAGGGAGTTCGCCCATGCGGGGCCGTGGCCCTGCTTGTTCACCGTGTAGGGGCAGGTGGGGGAGGAACCGCCGTAAATGGAGGAGCAGCCCGTCGCGTTGGCGATGATCATTCTGTCGCCGAACAGCTGGGTGACGACCTTGACGTAAGGGGTCTCGCCGCAGCCCGCGCACGCGCCCGAGAACTCAAACAGCGAAGGCGTGAACTGCGATTTCTTGACGTCCGCCATCTTGACTTCGGACAGGTCTGCCTCGGGCAGATCGACCGCGTAGTTCCAGTTGTTCGCTTCAACGGTCTCAAGCTCTTCAAAGGGCGTCATGACAAGCGCCTTGTTGCCCTTCATGCCGGGGCAGACGTCCGCGCAGACGCCGCAGCCCATGCAGTCGAGCGGGGAGACCTGCATACGGAACTGATATCCCTTGATGCCCGTGGCGGGTTTTGTATCGAACGTTTCGGGTTTTTCTGCACCGTCGGCCACAAGAGCGGGACGAATGCAGGCGTGAGGGCAGACGAACGAGCACTGGTTGCACTGCACGCAGTTTTCCTTGACCCACTTGGGCACCATGACGGCGACGCCGCGCTTTTCATACTTGGTCGTGCCGGTGGGAACGGAACCGTCCGCATTGAATGCCGAGGAGGGCAGCTTGTCTCCCTCGAGCGCAAGAATGGGCGCGACGACGTTCCTGAAGTATTCGTTGTCGGCGAGCTTGACCATATCCGCGCCCTCCGTCGTGGTAGCCCACGAAGCGGGGATATCGATCTTGACAAGGTGTTCTTTCGCGGAATCGATGGCCGCGTAGTTCATCTGAACGACCGCGTCGCCCTTTCTTGCAAAGGACTTGTAGGCCATCTTCTTCATCAGGTCGACCGCTTCCGTGTAAGGCATGATCTGCTCGTTGATCAGGAAGAAGGCCGACTGCAGAATGGTGTTCGTGCGGTTGCCGAGGCCGAGCTTTCCTGCAACGGAGATCGCGTCGATCACGTACAGTTTCGCGTGCTTCCTGGCAAGCGCGTTCTTGACCTTTGCGGGCAGGTTTGCCTCAAGCTCTTCGACCGTCGTCCAGGGCGCGTTCAGCAGGAAGGAGCCGCCCTCCTTGAGGTCGCTCACCATGTCGTAGCGGATGACGTAAGAGGGGTTGTGGCAGGCGATGAAGTCCGCCGCGTCGATGAGATATTCCGACTGGATGGGCGTCTTGCCGAATCTCAGGTGGGAGACGGTGATGCCGCCCGACTTCTTGGAATCATAGAAGAAGTACGCCTGCGCATACATGTCGGTGTGGTCGCCGATGATCTTGATGGAGTTCTTGTTCGCGCCGACCGTACCGTCCGAACCGAGACCGTAGAACTTGCAGCTCGTGGAGCCTGCGGGTGCGGCGTCGAACTTTTCGGAGAAGTCGAGCGAGGAGTTGGTCACGTCCTCATAGATACCCACGGTGAAGTGGTTCTTGGGGTTCTTCTGTTCAAGGTTCTTGTAGACGGAGAGCACCATCGAGGGGTTGAACTCCTTGGAGCCGAGGCCGTATCTTCCGCCCACGACGTCGATATCCTTCATGCCCTTTTCCAGCAGCGCCGTGCAGACGTCGAGGTAGAGCGGCTCGCCGAGCGATCCGGGTTCCTTCGTTCTGTCGAGCACCGCGATCTTCTTGCAGGTCTTGGGGATCGCCGCGACAAAGGCGTCGGTCACGAAAGGACGATACAGGCGGACCTTGATCAGGCCGTACTTCTTGCCCATGGCGTTGAGCTTGTTGATGGATTCTTCCACCGTCTCCGCGCCGGAACCCATGATGACGATCACTTCTTCCGCATCGGGCGCGCCCACATAGTCGAACAGGTGGTATTTTCTGCCCGTCAGAGCGGAGACCTCGTCCATCATTTCCTGCACGATGGCGGGCGCCGCATTGTAGTAGCTGTTCGCCGTCTCGCGGTTCTGGAAGTAGGTGTCGCCGTTCTGCGCGGTGCCGCGCTGGATCGGGTGTTCGGGGTTGAGTGCACGCGCACGGAATTCCGCCACGTCCTTTTCAAGTCCCTTCTTGTCGAAGATGGCCTTCATCTCCTCATAGGAAATGACGTCGATCTTGGCGACCTCGTGCGAGGTGCGGAAGCCGTCGAAGAAGTTGATGAAGGGAACGCGCGCACGCAGGGTGGACAGGTGCGCAACGAGCGCAAGGTCCATGACCTCCTGCACCGAGCAGCCCGCGATCATCGCAAAGCCCGTCTGACGGCATGCCATCACGTCCTGATGGTCGCCGAAAATGTTCAGCGAATGTGCCGCGATCGCGCGCGCCGAGACGTGCATGACCATGGGCAGCAGTTCGCCGGAGATCTTATACATATTGGGGATCATCAGCAGAAGTCCCTGCGAAGCGGTGTACGTCGTGGTGAGCGCTCCCGCAGAAAGGGAACCGTGCACCGCACCGGCGGCGCCGCCCTCCGACTGCATCTCGGCAATGCGGAGTTTCTGCCCCCACATATTCAGCCTTCCCTGGGTCGCCCATTCGTCCGCGGACTCCGCCATCGGCGAAGAGGGGGTGATGGGGTAGATCGCCGCGACTTCCGAGAAAGCATACGCGACGTGCGACGCGGCGGTATTGCCGTCAATCGTCATCTTGGTCATCGAAAAACCTCCATAAATTTATATCGTTTATTGTTCACGCAAAGCCTCCGCGGACGCGGAGCCTTTGCCGTGAGTTTCAGGCATGGTTTTTGTGCGGTTTTGCCCGGAAGCGATGTCTCTTCTGCCGCGGCGGGGCGCATGAGCCTGTCTGTCCGGCATTTTGAGCGCACGCAAAAAGGGCGCTTTTTACACGCACACGTTTATTATAAATGTTTTTTGCGGACAAGTCAACCCCCGCCGTGAAAAAATTTACGTTTTTGTCGGATATTTTTCCGTGTCCGTGCGTGTAAGGGGAACGGTTTGGGGACCGCGGCGCCGATTGCGGACAAAAATGGCGGCTTTTACAAAAATATCACGGTGTTTTCATTGTAAAAAGACGGACAATTTGCTATAATAAGGGAAAATCTTCCGGGGCAGGAACAGGCCGCTGTCCCTGTTTCCGGATATTTGGGAGCAATATGAAGGCGATCGAATTTACGGACGTGTCGTTCCGCTACGAAGAGGAGGGGCCGTTCGCCGTCAGACATCTGAATTTTGCCGTCGACGAGGGAGAATTTGTCGCCGTACTCGGACATAACGGAAGCGGAAAAAGCACGTTGGCGCGCCTTGCGAACGGACTTCTGACGCCGGACGAAGGAGAGGTGCGCGTGTTCGGCACCCTTCTGGGGGAAAAGAATCTGTACGATGTCCGCAGGAACGTCGGCGTCGTGTTCCAGAATCCCGACAATCAGACGGTGGCGACCATCGTCGAGGACGACGTCGCTTTCGGCGCGGAAAACGTCGGTCTGCCCCGCGAAGAGATCGGAAAGCGCATCGATTTTGCGCTGCGCGCCGTGGGCATGGAGGAGTACCGCACGGCCACCGTTGCCCGCCTTTCGGGCGGTCAGAAACAGCGCGTTGCCATCGCGGGGGTGCTTGCCCTGAAACCCAGGGCCGTGATCCTGGACGAATCCACCGCCATGCTCGACCCGCGCGGCAGGCGCGAGATCGTCGACGTCGTCACCCGCCTCAACAAGGAGGAGGGTATCACCGTCGTGCTGATCACGCACTTTATGGAAGAGGCGCTGCTCGCGGACCGTGCCGTGGTGATGAACCGCGGCGAACTTGTCATGCAGGGGACCCCGCGGGAGATCTTCGAGCGCCGCGAGGAACTCGTCACGTACAATCTCGCTCTGCCGCGCATCGGCATCATCTGCGAAAAACTGCGCGCGGGCGGAATGCAGGTCGGTTATACGCTCGATGCGCAGACGCTCGCAAAGGAGATCGCGGAATGCGTATCGTAGCCGAGCATCTCTCCTATACCTATAATGCAAAGTCCCCGTTTGAGACGGCCGCCCTGAAAGACGTCTCCCTCACCATTGAAGAGGGGGAATTTTTCGGGATCATCGGACATACGGGCAGCGGAAAATCCACCTTCGTCCAGCACCTCAACGGGCTGCTGCGCCTGCCCTCTTCCATGAAGAAATACCGCCCGGAAAAGCCGAAAAAGGGGGCGCTTCCGCCCCCGGCCACCGTTCTGAAGGTGGGGGACTTTGACCTGACGGACAAAAAGACGGATTTCCGCGCCCTCAGGCGGAGCGTGGGCATGGTCTTTCAGTATCCCGAATATCAGCTGTTCGCCGAGACGGTGCGCGACGACGTCGCCTTCGGCCTGAAAAATTTTTCCGAGACCAAGCTGTCCGATCAGGAGATCGACGCCGCCGTGCAGGCCGCGCTCGAAGTGGTCGGTCTGGATTTCGGGGAGCTCAGGGAAAAATCCCCGTTTGAACTCTCGGGCGGACAGAAACGCCGCGTCGCCATCGCGGGCGTCATTGTCACCCGGCCCGAAGTGCTCGTTCTGGACGAGCCGGCCGCGGGGCTCGATCCCCTGGGCAAGCGCGAGGTCATGGAACTTCTGCACAAGCTGCACAGGGAATGGTGCAAGACGGTCGTCATCGTCTCGCACGATATGGACGAGATCTCCGAAAACTGTACGCGCGCGGCAGTGTTTGCGGACGGGCGGGTCACGTGCGTGCTTCCCCCGCGCGAGCTCTTCCGCCGCGCCGATGAACTCACGGCGCTGGGGCTGGACGTTCCGCTCACGGCGAAGCTGTGCGCTCTTCTCCGGGAACGCGGCATCGAGATCGACTGCGATTTCACAACGGAAGATTTCTGCGAAAAGGTTCTGGAATACCGGCGCAGAACGAACGGGGGGAACAGAGCATGAAAGACGTCTCGTTCGGTCAGTTCTATCCCGTCGATTCCTTTGTCCACCGCCTGGATCCCCGGCTGAAGATCCTCTTCCTCATAGCCTATATCGTGGCGATCTTTCTGGCGTCCAACTTCTACGGGCTTGCGGCATGTGCCGCGGTGCTCGTGCTCATGGTCCTGTTCGCGCGCATTCCCTTCGGAAAGGTCCTGCGCTCCGTGCGCGGCGTCGCCTTCCTGGTCCTGTTCACTGCGGCCCTGAACGTGCTCTTTTACAGCGGCGACACGGTCTACTGGCAATGGGGGATCTTCTGCGTCTCCTTTGAGGGAATCATCTTTTCCGTGTTCCTTGCGCTCCGGCTCGTGCTGCTCGTCATCTGCTCGTCGCTGCTCACCTATACCACGACGCCCGTGTCGCTCACGGACGGGGTGGAGAGCCTTCTGACGCCGCTCAAATGGATCAGGCTGCCCGTGCATGAGCTTGCGCTCGTCATGAGCATCGCGCTTCGCTTCATTCCCATTCTGATGGACGAGACGTCGCGCATCAAGAACGCACAGATGGCGCGCGGCGCCGACTTTGAAAGCGGCGGGATCATCAAAAAGGTAAAGGCGACGATCCCCATTCTTGTTCCGCTTCTTCTGTCCGCGTTCCGCCGTGCCGACGAATTGGGCGACGCGATGGACGCGCGCTGCTATACGGGCGGGAAACACCGCACCAAGTATAAAAAACTGCGCTTTACCTGGCGCGATCTCATTGCGTTTTTGCTGGGGGCGGCGCTCATCACGGGGGTGGTGCTGATGAAGATCTGGCTGCCCGCGCCCTACTGAGGCCTGCCATGCGCTACGTATTTCTCATCGCCTATGACGGCACGCATTTTGCGGGTTCCCAGCGGCAGAAGAACGCGCGCACGGTGCAGGGCGTTCTGGAAGAAACCGCCGCCGGAATTTTCGGCACACCCGTCCGGATCGCACTCAGCGGAAGGACGGACGCCGGCGTGCACGCGGCCGGGCAGATCGGCCAGGCGGACGGCGATACGGCCGTGCCGCCCGGAAAACTTGCCGAGGTCATGAGCCGGCATCTTCCCGACGACGTGAAGGTGCTGAAAAGCGCCGCGGCGCCCGAAGGGTTTGACTGTACGCGCGCCGTGCGGCAGAAGACGTACTGCTACCGGTTTTACTGTTCGCGGACGGAACATCCGCTGCTTTCCCGCTATGCGGTGCGCCTGGAACGGGAGCCGGAGCTCGGCCGCATGCGGGCCGTCTGCCCGCTGATCGAGGGCGAGCATGACTTTGCGGCGTTCCGCGCGACGGGGTCCTCCGCCAGGACGACGGTGCGCACGGTCTTTTCGCTTCTCGCCGACCATCGGACCGTGTACGGGGTACCCATGTACGAGATCCGGGTCACGGGAAACGGGTTTCTTTACAACATGGTGCGTATCCTTGCGGGAGAGCTGTATGCCGTCGGCTGCGGGATTGCCGACGGGAAAGATATTCTTTCGGCCTTTGAAACGGGGGAGCGGGCAAAGCTGTACAGAACGCTTCCTGCCGCAGGGCTGACGCTGGAACACGTGGACTACGGCTTCCCGCTGTTCGGGATATAAAATAAAGGAGAGTTTCTATGGAATTTTTCGGATTGATCAACGTAGTACAATTTTTCTTGGAATATTTTTCTTTCGGAAGTTCATTCTCATCTCTGGAAGAGCGCGTCAATTATGTAATAAATACGCAAACGATCAGCCTTTACGTGGCAGCGGGTCTTTATGTGGTCTGTCTTGTGTTCGGCGGTATCGGCATGACCGTCATGGCCAAAAAAGTCGGCATGAAGCACAGCTGGCTTGCGTTTTTGCCGTTTGCCAATACCTGGTATGCAGGGAAGCTCGCGGGGGAAACGCAGCTGTTCGGCCAGAAAATGAAACGGGTCGGACTTTATGCGGCGCTTGCGGAATTTTTCTTTGTCGCGCTGAGTGTATTTGGACTTGTGCTTTTGTACGCGCGAATGAATCCCGCATATTTTTCAGAGATGACATACTCTGACGGATCAGTATATTATGTATTTGATTCTTCGCTTGTGCCATTGGCATCGCGTTGGATCGTCACGGCGGATATTGTCTGTAACGTCCTTGAGATGATCGCCGATCTTTTTCTCATCTTTTTCCTGTGCGTGCTCTTCTATGCCTTCTTCCGCAAGTACTATGCGCGCGGGCCGTTCCTGATGACGTTCATGTGTGCGGTCCTTCCGCTGCGCGGATTTGTCATCTTTGCGGTGCGTAACAATACGCCGGTCGACTACAACGCCTATATGCGCAAGAAGATGGAGCAGTACGCCCGCGCCCGTCAGCAGGCAGATCCTTACGGCGGTTACGGACAGGGCGGTTACGATGCTTACGGCAACCAGACGAACAGCGGTGCGGGAAATGACGACCCGTTTTCCGATTTTGGCGACGCGCCCGCTCCGTCGGACGGCGGCGGTCAGGACGCCTCTTCGGGCGGCGGACAGACGAACGGCGGCGGAAAGGACAATGATCCGTTCCCCGATTTCTGAATGATTTGCGGCGGTTTTTCCGGAGAGGAAAAACCGCCGCATTTTTTGAAAAAAGCGTTTACATTTGCAAGGGGCAGTGCTATAATATAATCGGAAATTATAATGCAACAGGAAAAAACGCGGGCTTAAAAACCTGCGCTTATAAGAGGCCTATGAACGATCTGATTTCAGCCATTGCCACGGGGAGCGGTGCGGCGGGCGTTGCCATTGTGCGCATGAGCGGCGGGGACGCCCTCGGCGTCGCCCGGAAAATGTTCTCCCACAAGGGGGACTATCTCCCGAACATGATGTATCCGGGCGTGATCGACGCCGGCGCATTCCGCGACTTCGGGATGTGCGTCTATTTCCGCGCGCCGAAGTCCTTTACGGGCGAGGACGTCGTGGAGCTGCACTGCCACGGCGGCACGGAGATCGCCCGCGGCGTTCTGCGCCGCACGCTGGAACTGGGCGCGCGCCTTGCCGAGCGGGGGGAGTTCACCCGGCGCGCCTATCTGAACGGAAAGCTCTCGCTCTCCGCCGCCGAGGGACTGGGCGAAATGATCGCCGCCTCCTCGGAAGCGCAGGTGCGCGCGGGGTATCTTCTTTACAGCGAAAAGCTGACGCAGCTCGGCGCGCGCCTGCAGGGAAAGCTCACGGAGTGCCTTGCGCAGGTGGACGCCGATCTGGACTATCCCGAGGAGGACCTGGACGCCGATTCCCGCGGAATGATCGCGGCGCGGCTGGACGAAGCGGAGGGGGAACTTGCCGCCCTCGTCGGGCAGTATGCGGCCGGGAAAAAGATCAGATCGGGCGTGCGCGTTGCGCTCGTCGGTGCGCCCAATGCCGGAAAAAGTTCGCTGCTCAACGCCCTGCTCGGCTATGAACGCGCGATCGTCTCCGACGTTCCGGGCACGACCCGCGACCTGAACGAGGGAACGATCTCCATAGAGGGGGTCAATTTTCTGCTTACGGACACTGCGGGCCTGCGCGAGAGCGAGGACAAGGTGGAGCGCGAAGGCGTCCGCCGCGCAAGGGAGGCGATCAGGGGCGCGGACGTGATCGTCTGGCTCAAAGACGAGGCGCCGGCTCCCGAATTCCCCGCCGGAACGCCCGTCATCACGGTGGGCGCCAAGAGTGACCTGACGCGCCGCGGGGACTGCGACGTCGTCCTTTCCTCGCGCACGGGCGAGGGGCTGGAAGATCTGAAAAAAATGCTCTATGAAAAGGGGTTCGGGCGCGAAAACGACAACGCGTTTCTGCTCTCCGAACGGCATTACCGTGCCGCGCAGGAGGCGCTGGAAGCGGTGCGCGCGGCGCGCGAGTCGGTGAGGAGCGCTCCAAACGAGCTCTATGCGGAGGATATCCGCCGCGCATGGCGCATTCTGGGCGTGATTTCGGGAGAGACGGCGAACGAACGGGTGATCGACGAGATTTTTTCCAAATTCTGCGTCGGAAAATGAGAGAAGCGGTCAGCGCGAGAAGAGGGCGGAGAGAGGACGGCGCGGCTTGCGCAAAGGGAGGACACGATGGTCAATCTTGAACTTTACAGGGTATTCTACACGGTGGCGCGGTGCGGAAGCCTTACAAAGGCGGCGGAGGAGCTGTATATCTCCCAGCCCGCCGTTTCACAGGCGATCAAACAGCTTGAAACACAGCTCGGGACGCCCCTTTTCAACCGCCTGCACAAGGGCATGGAGCTCTCCAAACAGGGGGGCGAGCTGATTTATGCGGACGTGGAAAAGGCGCTGCGCCTTCTGGGCGGCGTCGAAGATAAGCTGTCCGAACTCAAACAGAGCGCAACGGGAACGCTGCGCATCGGCGCCTCTGAGACGATCTTCCAATATATTCTTGCGGAAAAGATCGTTGCCTATCACAAGCTGTATCCGCAGGTGAAGATCGAACTTATCTCGGACGTCTCTCCCCGCATCATCGAGTTTCTGAAGACGGACCGCTGCGATGTCGGATTCCTCAATCTGCCCATCGAACCGGACGAGGGGATCGTGCTGACCGATTCGGTCGCGCTGCTCAACGATGTGTTCCTTGCCGGCGAGGCTTTTTCCTCGCTCAGAGGTAGGGAGCTCTCCGTGTGGGATCTGCAGGAATATCCACTCCTTCTGCTGGAACCCAACACCGTGGCGCGCGCCGCAGTCGACCATTTTGCCGAGAGTCTGGGCGTCAGACTGCACCCCGCCGTCGAGGTCGGGAGCTGGGATTTTATGAAGCGGCTGATCACCGACGGCATGGGCATCGGCTGCCTTCCCCGCGAATATGCGCAGCGCAGGCTTCGGGACGGCGAGCTGTTTGAACTCAACGTCAGACCCGCCATGCCGTCAAGGTCGGTCGGTCTGGCGCTTCCGAGGAACGCCAACATGCCGTTTTCTCTGCGGGCGTTCGTCAATCTGGTCAAAAGGGAACACTGAGCCGTGTATACGCTTCTCACGGGCGCATGCGGCGGGCTGGGCGGCGCGTTTGCACGCCTGCTTGCCCGGCGCGGCCAGGCATTGTTTTTAACGGGCCGCAGCGAGGAACGCCTTGCATCGCTTGCCGACGCACTGCACGCGGAGTTTCCCGGACTTCCCGTCCTGCACTTTGCCTGCGATCTTGCGGACAGCGCACAGCGTGCGGCGCTCTTTGCCTTTGCGGACGGGCAGGGCGTGCGCTTTTCCCGTCTTGTCTACGTGGCGGGGATCGATACGCAGAAGGCGTTCGAGGCATATTCGGAAGAAAAACTTGTCATGCAGACGCGCGTCAACCTGGAGGGCGCGGTGTCCCTTGCGCACGGCGTGCTCATGCGCCGCAGTGAGCAAACCGTGTGCGAACTGCTTGCGGTCGGAAGCATGTCGGCCAGTGCGCCCATGCCCTATTTCGCCCTGTACAGCGCGACCAAAAAGGCGCTCGAACAGTTCTGGATCGCGCTGAGATCGGAGTGGAAGGGGCGCGCCAAAGTCACCGTTGTGCTTCCCGGCGGCATTCCCACGCGGGAGGACATCAAGCAGAACATCGCCGCGCACGGCTGGTTCGGGCGGGTCTCGGCGCTCCCTCCGCAGACGGTCGCCGAGCGGGCGCTCAGGGCCGTCGCAAAGAACCGCCGCAGCGTCGTCATCGGGTTCTGGAACAAACTGCTGCATGCGCTCATGCATCTGGTGCCGCTCTCGTGGAGGCTTGCGGTGATTGCAAAAATCTGGTCCAAAACACAGAAAGACGCATTTTAACTATTCATTGTATGAAGAGATCAGTTGTAATTTTCATTTTATTGTGTTATAATGTGATATGATTTTTGGATAAGGTGAGGATAAACATGTTTGAAAAAATGAAGCTGAAAAAGAAAATCAAATTGCTTGAACGAGAAGTCTCGATGGGTGATTCTCAGGCCATGTATGAATTGGCAATGATTTATTTGGATGGAACAGTGATCAAGAAAGACGAAGAAAAAGCAATAAAATTATTGAAGCAGGCTGCAAATGAAGGAAATTTGCAAGCAAAAACATACTTGGTTTCCAATAAAATTATGAACAGCGCCATTATCGGCGCAAAGGCCGTATCTGATATAATACAGACAATTCATAACTGATACATATATGAAAAACGGAAACGGGGCGCTTTGGCGTCCCGTTTCCGTTAAGCTGCGGATGCGTTATTTTTTCTTCTTTTTGTATTCGTTCTCTTCCTCGGCCGTGGAGAACGAAAAGGCAATGCGCTCGTTGCGGGAAGTCAGGTCTTTGATGAACGTCTCGTAGAGCGAGTCCCTGATGACGATGACCATATATTTGCTCTTCGCGTCCTCAAAATAGACGGCGAGTTTGTTTGCTCCCTTGAAGAGATGTACGGACGCAATGGAAGAGAGGGGATACTTACTGCGGATAAATCCGAACGCAAGGGTGAGTTCCCTGTTGGTGAGAATGTACTCCGAGCGCACGAGCATGGCGACGATGATGACGGCGAGCGCGCCGCTCACGCAGTACAGCAGCACGAATTTCAGCCATTCCAGCGTGTTGGCAAGATTTCCGGTGCGCAGAAAGTCGGCGAACTGCCAGGTAGTCAGGCCGATCGCGGCAAGGCAGAGCGCAAGCCCGGCAAAGAGCACCACACGCGTCAGCGGGGAAAACCGGAAGCGATACCTTGTTCCCGGGCGGGACGAGCGGTCGCCCTGCAGCTCGGTGCGGGCAGGCAGTTCAGGCGTATTCGACGGAAGCTCGGGCGCAATGACCTCGGGCGCATCGGTTGTGTAAATGTTTTCCTGATCCTCTTTCATGCATTCAGTATATCAAATTGCGGGCAAAAAAGCAAGGGTGCACGACGGGGGATGGGAAATTTTCATATAAGGGAAGCATGGAAAAAACTTTTTCTGCCGAAAGCGCGCTTCTTTTCGCCGAACACTTGAAAATTCGGACAAAATCCATTATAATAGAAACAGTATACTCACGGGAGGGAGCTGTATGGTCAAGCTCATCAAAAAGGGCGTCTATTATATGGACGGGCGCATCGTCAAGGAATCGCAGGCGTTTTTCACATCGGACAAGAAGGAAAGAGCGGAAAAGAACACGCTTGCATACGCCGTTCTCAAGGCGCACAATCTCGGCGACGAGGAAAATCTGCGGCTGAAATTCGATGCGATCGTTTCGCACGATATCACATATGTCGGGATCATTCAGACCGCAAAGGCGAGCGGGCTGAAGGAGTTTCCCATTCCATACACGCTCACCAACTGCCACAACTCTTTGTGCGCGGTCGGCGGGACCATCAATGAGGACGACCATGTATTCGGGCTCTCTGCGGCGAAAAAATACGGCGGGGACTATGTCCCCGCGCACCTTGCGGTCATTCACCAGTACATGCGGGAGTGTGCGGCCGGGTGCGGGGCGATGATCCTCGGCTCCGATTCGCACACGCGTTACGGGGCGCTCGGCACCCTTGCCGTGGGCGAGGGCGGCCCGGAACTCGTCAAACAGCTTCTCAAACAGACTTACGACGTCAGGCGGCCGGAGATCGTCGCCGTCTATCTGCGGGGCAAGCTCAGAAAGGGCGTCGGCCCGCAGGACGTCGCGCTTGCGCTCGTCAAGGCGACATTTGCAAGCGGATTCGTCAAGAACAAGATCCTTGAATTCATCGGCCCCGGCATTGCAAATCTGTCCATGGACTACCGCATCGGCATCGACGTGATGACGACGGAGACGACCTGCCTTTCCAGCATCTGGGAGACGGATGAAAAGACGCGCGAATATTTCCGCGAGCACGGCAGGGAGGAGGATTACCGCGAGATGAAGGTCGCACAGCCCGCCTATTATGACGGGGCGGTGACGATCGATCTTTCGCGCGTCGAGCCGATGATCGCGCTTCCGTTCCATCCCTCCAATGCCTATACGATCCGCGAATTCCTTGCGAATCCCGTTGAGATTCTGAAAAAGGCGGAGGAGCAGGGCAGAAAGATCAAGGGGGACGACTCCTTCACGCTCACCGATAAGGTGAAAGACGGCAAGGTATACGTGACGCAGGGGATCATTGCGGGCTGTGCGGGCGGCGGATACGAAAACGTGGCCGAAGCGGCCGAGATCCTGCGCGGAAAGAGCGTCGGGACCGGCGAATTTGCGCTCAGTGTGTATCCCGCTTCCCAGCCCGTCTACAAGGCGCTCACCGACGCCGGCTATACGGGCGTGCTCATGGAGGCGGGCGCGGTCGTCAAGACGGCGTTCTGCGGCCCCTGTTTCGGCGCGGGGGACGTGCCTGCGAACAACGGGCTCTCCGTCCGCCATACGACGCGCAACTTTGAAAACCGTGAGGGGAGCAAGCCCGCGCAGGGACAGCTCGCTGCGGTCGCGCTGATGGACGCGCGTTCGATCGCGGCGACCGCAGCAAACGGCGGAATCCTGACGTCCGCGCTCGACCGGGAATATAACAGGCGCATCAAAAAATATAAATATGACGGAAAGATCTATGAAAACCGCGTCTATCACGGCGTCGGGAAACCCGATCCTTCCGCCGAACTCGTCTACGGGCCCAACATTGCGGACTGGCCCGAACAGATCGCGCTGGGCAGGCATCTTTTAATGAAGGTGGTCTCCGCGCTGTCCGATCCCGTCACGACGACGGACGAGCTCATTCCCTCGGGCGAGACGAGCTCCTACCGCTCCAATCCCATGAAGCTCGCTTCCTTTGCGCTCTCGCGCAAGGATCCCGGGTATGTGGAGCGCGCCAAGGCGGTCGCCGCCGACGAGGCGGTCAGAAGGGAGAGCGGCGCTCTTCCCGAAAGCGTTATGGACTGTCTCGGCGGGCTGAAAATCGAAGAGGGCACGATCTACGGCAGCGTCGTCGTCTCCGTCAAGCCGGGCGACGGCTCCGCGCGCGAGCAGGCGGCGTCCTGTCAGCGCGTTCTGGGCGGCGTTGCGAACATCTGCAAAGAATATGCGACCAAGCGGTACCGCTCCAATCTCATCAACTGGGGCATGCTCCCGTTCACCTGCAGACAGGCGGGGCTTTCGGTCGGGGACTATCTCCTTGTCAGAAATATTGCCGAAGGCATCGCTTCCGGCGAAGAGCGGTTCGTCGCTACGGTCATTTCGGGCGGCAAGACGCGCGATATCGTTCTGGAAACGGGCCCGCTGACGCCCGAAGAGCGGAAAATCCTGCTTGCAGGCTGTCTGATCAATTATAATAAGGAGCTTGCAAAGTGAACTGCCGGTTTGACGGCGTCGTCGATCTCTCGCCCTATCCCCGTCCGGAGCCGCTGACGGAACAGGAAAAGGGGGAGGCGATCGACGCGATCCTGAAATGGCTGCTGCGCGAACGCGGCATGATCGCGGCATTCAGCGCCACCGTGGAAAAGAAACGCGCGCTCGTCCGCGGCTACATGAACGAGCGGCCCGCGCATCCGATCCCGCGGGAGATTATCTCCTTACAGGACAGGCTTTTCTGGACGGAATCGCTGGAAAGGGGGATCGTCAGCCCCGAAGAGATCCCCGATTCGGACGGGATCTCCCTGTGGCAGGGGGATATCCGCCGGCTGAGTACGGACGGCATCGTCAACGCCGCGAACAAGGGGCTTTTGGGGTGTTTTCTGCCCAATCACAATTGTATCGACAACGTCATACACTCTGCGGCCGGTATGCAGCTGCGCGACGACTGCGCCAAGATCATCGCGGCGCAGGGTCATGAAGAGGACTGCGGCGACTGCAAGATCACGCGCGCATACAACCTTCCCGCCAAGTATGTTCTTCACACGGTGGGACCCATGGTGCGCCGGGAGGTCACCGAAGAGGACCGCGCAATGCTGCGTTCGTGCTATACGTCCTGCCTGGACGTGGCGGCGGAGGCGGGGCTTGGGTCGGTCGCCTTCTGCTGTATTTCCACGGGCGTATTTTCTTTCCCGCAGGCGGAGGCCGCGGAGATCGCCGCAGGCGCGGTGATGCGCTGGAAGATGCGCCACGGCGATGCGGGGCTGCGCGTGATCTTCAATACCTATCTCGATTCGGATACGGCGATCTATCGGAATATTCTGAAACATCTTTGATAAAAGCCCCGCAGGGGCTTTTTGCGTTTGAAAAGCTGTCCTGCGGGCAGATAAGGGGAAAATCATGAGATATGTCATTGCACTGGACGCCGGCACGACGAGCGTGCGCGCGTTCGTGTACGATCTGATCGGAAAGCAGTTTGTCTACCGTGCGCAGCAGGAAGTCGGGCAGAGTTTCCCGCAGCCCGGCTGGGTGGAGCAGGACGCGGACGAGATCTATTACAAGGCCGCGTATGTCCTCAACGACTGCATTCGGTTTGCGGGCGCAAATATGGTTGCGGGCGTGGGTTTTACCAATCAGCGCGAGACGACCGTCCTGTGGGACAGGGCCACCGGCGAACCGGTCTGCCCTGCGATCGGCTGGCAGTGCCGCCGCACGAGCGCGTGGTGCGATGCGCTTGACGACGATACGAAAGCGCTCGTCCGGGAGCGTACGGGACTCGTTCCGGACGCCTATTTTTCGGCGAGCAAGATCCGCTGGGATCTCGATCATATCCCGGCGGCTCGCGATCTGCTCTCCCGCAGAAGGCTGTGCGCGGGCACGGTGGACTCCTGGCTGATCTTCAGATTCACGGAGGGGCGCTCCTTTGTGACGGACGTCACGAACGCTTCCCGCACGATGCTCTTCAATATCCATACGCTCGACTGGGACGACGAGCTGCTTTCGCGCTTTTCGATCCCGCGGTCTGTCTTGCCGGAAGTCCGTCTATGTGATGCCCGCATGGGTGAAATGCGCACGCGGGACGGGGTTTTGGCGCTTGCGGGAGTTGCGGGAGATCAGCAGTCCGCGCTGGTGGGACAGGGCTGTCTGCGCGCGGGCGAGGGCAAGATCACATACGGAACGGGTCTTTTCCTGCTCTTTCATACGGGGGAGAAGTGCGTCTCGTCGCGCAACGGACTTCTTACGACGGTGGGCTACGCGCTGAAAAGCGGGGTCGCCTATGCGCTGGAAGGAAGTTCCTTTCATGCCGGAAGCGGGATCCAGTGGCTGCGCGACGGGCTGGGGCTGCTCTCCTCTGCGGCGGAGAGCGAACAGGTCGCGCAGAGCGTGCCCGATACGGGCGGCGTCTGCTTTGTCCCCGCCTTTACGGGGCTGGGAGCGCCGCACTGGAATTCGGAGGCGCGCGCCCTGTTTTCGGGGATCACGCGCGGGACGACGCGCGCGCATCTCGTGCGTGCCGTTCTTGAAAGCATCGCTTACGAAGCGCGCGAGCTGACGGACTGTATCCGCGCGGAGGGTGTGCCTTTGTCGGCTGTCCGCTGCGACGGCGGGGCGTCGGCAAACGACTTTCTCATGCAGTTCCAGGCCGACGTGCTCGGCATTGCCGTGGACAGGCCTGCCGAACGCGAGAGCACGGCCCTGGGCGCCGCGATGCTCTGCGCGCTCTCGCTCGGATTGACGGATGAAGCCTCGCTTGAGCAATTCCGCCGTGCGGGACAGGTTTTTGAACCGGATCCGGCCGTCCGGGAGCTGCGCGAACAGGGATATCGGGAGTATTGCCGCGCGGTGAAACGTGCGCTGATGTGACAGAATTTTCGGGCATAAAAACGCCGCGTCCGTTCTAAACGGGCGCGGCGTTTTGATATGATAACGAATATGAAAGTTTATCTTGTCAGGCGCGCGTTTTTCACTTTTCGGGGAAAAAAGAGCTATGAGCTCGATCTGGCCGGCATGAATGTTCTGGAACGTATGCAGCGCAATCTCGGTGCGGAACTCCTTGACGGTGCGCCGCCCCCCGGGGAGAAAGTCGTGCTGTACCCCGTGTTTCCCTTTCTGACGGGCGAGGAACTTGCGCGGTTTATGTCCGGCCATGCGGGGAGCCTGCGCTTTTGCGGCGGATTCCTGGAGCGGGGCGGGCCCTTCCGCGAGGGAAGCGCCCCCGCAGACGGGCTCTTTTCGCTCGCCGATTATCCCGCGATGCGTGAGCGTGCTTTCCGCGAGAGCGCACTCTGGCATGCCGGACGGGGCGCGCTCGTGGAGGAGGGCGCGCAGGTCGATCTCACCGTGCGGCTCGGCCGCGGAGTCATCGTGCGCAGGGGCAGCGTCGTGCGCGGAAAGAGCGTCGTCGGCGAGGAGGCCGTGATCGGCGGCGACAGCTATGTGGAGGACAGCGTCATCGGTGCGGGGTCGCGGGTGGAGAGCAGCCGGCTCGTCTGCGCCAGGGTGGGAAAGCGATGCTCCGTCGGCCCGTATGCCTCGCTTCGTCCCGCATCGGAAGCGGGCAGCGACGTGCGCATCGGCGCGTTTGTCGAATGCAAGAATGCGCGCATCGGCGACGGCTGCAAGATCGCGCACCTTGCCTATGTGGGCGACGCGGACCTCGGCGAACGGGTGAACGTCGGCTGCGGCGTGGTGTTCGTCAACTATGACGGAAAGCGCAAATCCCGCACCCGCGTCGGGAACGGGGCGTTTCTGGGCAGCAACTGCAATCTTATTGCGCCCCTGCGGATCGGCGACGGCTGTTTTATTGCCGCGGGTACGACCTTGACGCGCGATCTTGCGGACGGGGACTTCTGCATCGGCAGAAGCCGTGAGACGGTCAAGCGAGGCGGGGCGGAAAAATATCTCGGCTGAGTCACCTCTTTTTCAGCCGGGCGCATAGGATAACTGTGCGCTGCCGCGCGGGGAGGTGCTATGAAATATTTCGGGACGGACGGATTCCGCGGCCGGGCGAACGAATCGCTGACCGCGATCCATGCCTTTCGGGTGGGACGGTTTCTGGGGCGGCACTTTGCGCGGGGCGCGAGGGCGCGCATTGCGGTCGGAAAGGATACCAGGCTTTCCTCCTATGCGTTCGAGTACGCGCTTGCGGCGGGCGCGGCCGCTTCTGGGGCCGACGTGTATCTCCTGCACGTCACCACGACGCCATCCGTCTCCTACGTCGTGCGCACGGAGGGGTTCGACTGCGGCGTGATGATCTCGGCAAGTCACAATGTATTTTCGGACAACGGCATCAAGCTGTTCGGCGGCGACGGCGAAAAGATGCCCGAAGATACCCTCGCGCTCGTCGAGGACTACCTTGACGGCGGCACGCTCCCGCTCGCGACGGGGGCGGAGATCGGCCGCACGGTGGACTATGTGGCGGGGCGCAACCGCTATCTCGCCTATCTGCTCTCGCTGCCCCGTACCTCTTTCCGGGGGCTGCGGGTGGGGCTGGACTGTGCCAACGGAAGTGCCTGGGCGCTTGCCAAGACGGTATTCGACGCCCTCGGTGCGCAGGTGCGGTGCATCGGCGTTTCGCCTGACGGCACCAACATCAACGCGGAATGCGGCTCCACCCGTCCCGAACGCCTCTGTGAACTCGTGCGCCTGCATTCGCTCGACCTGGGGTTCGCTTTTGACGGCGATGCGGACCGCTGCATCTGCGTCGATGAGCGGGGCGAAGTCGTCGACGGAGACGGCATCTTGTGGGTGTGTGCAAAGGATATGCATGAGCGCGGCGAGCTCGGCGGGGGCGGAGTCGTCACGACGGTGGTCTCGAACGGCGGCCTGGCGCGTGCGCTGGAGCGCTCCGGGATCCTCTGTACGCGCACGCAGGTCGGGGATAAATATGTCGCCGAAGAGATGGCGCGGCGGGGCGCCCTGCTCGGCGGAGAACCGTCCGGGCACATCGTGTTCCGCAAGTATGCCACAACGGGGGACGGTATTCTGACGGCGCTCAGAGTGGCCGAGATCGTTCTGGAACGCAAGTGTCCGCTCTCCTTCCTGACGCGCGGATATGTGCCTCTACCGCAGAAAAAGCGCGATGTTCCCGTCCCCGGCGGCGCGGCGATCCTGGAGCGGGAGGACGTCCGGGCGGCGATCGCGCGGGCACAGGGGGAGGATGTCCGCATGGTCGTGCGCGCCTCCGGTACGGAGCCCGTCGTGCGCATTTTGGCAGAGGGGGACGAGGCGGCCGCGGAAGGGGCGCTTCGCCTTGTCGAGCGGGCGGTGCGCGCCGCGGCGGAGGAACTCTGATGTGCGGGATCGTCGGATATCTGGGGGAAGAGCGCGCCGCGCCCGTTCTGCTTGACGGGCTGGAAAAGCTGGAGTACCGCGGCTACGATTCGGCCGGGATCTGTGTTGTGAACGGCGGGAAATTTTTTGTCGTGCGGAAAAAGGGGCGCGTGAAGGAACTCGCAGGCGCCCGCGCCCTGGAGGGAAATCCCGGGATCGGCCATACGCGCTGGGCAACGCACGGCGCTCCCTCCGAGCGGAATGCGCACCCGCACGTCTTCGGGAAGATCAGCCTCGTGCACAACGGGATCATCGAAAACGCCGCCTGCCTGCGCGCGCAGTGCGAGGCGCGGGGAGAGGTCTTTTCATCGGACACGGACAGTGAAGTCGCCGCTCATCTGATCGGCCGTTTTTATGGGGAGAAGGGGGACCTTCTGGGGGCCGTGAGCGCGGCCGCGGAATTGCTTGCGGGGTCGTATGCCTTTGCCGTGCTCGCCGAGGACAAAGAGGAGATCGTATGCGCCCGCATGCGCAGTCCGCTCATCGTTGCGTGCGGGCCGGACGGCGTGTTTGCGGCAAGCGACGTACCCGCGGTGGCCAAGGCGGGCAGGGTCGCATACGTGCTCGAAGACGGCGATTTCGCGCGCCTGACAAGGGGGAAGATCGAACTGTTTGACGGGGCGCTCCGTCCCGTCGTGCGCGAGGCGGTCGCGCTGGAAGAGGAGGAAGTTTCCCCCGGCAAAGGGGAGTTCCGCCATTTCATGCGCAAGGAAATTTCCGAGGTCCCCGCGGCCGTGCTCAATTCGCTTCCCGACCTCTCAAAACCGGAGTTTTCAGAGGTCTGCAAAGTACTATGTCAGACAAAGTACCTGCATATTGTGGCATGCGGGACGGCGTATCACAGCGGGTTGTGTATGAAACACGCCGCCGAAAAGTTCGCCAGAGTGCCCACGGAGGTGTTTGTCGCAAGCGAATACCGCTATGCGGACCCGATCGTGCCGCCGGGCACGCTGACGATCGCCGTCAGCCAGAGCGGGGAGACGGCGGACACTCTTGCCGCCGCCGCGCTTGCAAAGAGCAGAGGATCTGTTCTGATCGCCGTCACCAACGTGGCGCATTCCTCGCTCACGCGCGTGGCCGATTTCGTTCTTCCGACGCACGCCGGGCGGGAGATCGCCGTCGCCGCGACGAAGAGTTTCAACGCCCAGCTTGCCGTGTTGTACGCGCTTGCCGTTCAGCTTGCAAAGACTGCAAAATGCTGTGCGCCGCCGCTCGCGGGGCTGCCCGTGCTGGCGCGCGAAACGCTTGCGGCGAGTGCGGGCGTCGCCTCCTGGACGCCCTATTTTCAGGGAGCCCGCAGCGTGTTTTTTCTGGGGCGCGGAGCCGACCACTGCGCCGCGCTCGAGGGCAGCCTCAAACTCAAGGAGATCAGTTATCTGCCGAGCGAAGGGTATGCCGCGGGGGAACTCAAACACGGCACGCTCGCGCTCGTGGACGGCCGCACGCCCGTCGTTGCCGTCGCCTGCGACGAGGCCTTGGCCGACAAGACGATGAACGCCGTGCACGAGGTCTATGCGCGCGGGGCGGCCGTCTTTCTCGTGACGCCGTTCTCCGCCCTTGCGCAGGCGAAGGAGGTCACGGCGTCCGTTCTCATTCCGCGCTGCGAGCCCGCTTTTTCGCCCATCCTGTCGGTGATCCCGCTGCAGCTGCTTGCCTATCACGTCGCGCTGGCGCTCGGGAAGGATCCCGACAAGCCGCGCAATCTCGCGAAAAGCGTCACGGTCGAATAAAAAAGCCGGGGAGTTTCCCCGGCTTGCATTTTGAATTTTACGGAACGAAGTCGATTTTGGTCAGGCTGTTTTTCGGCGCTTTGCGCGGACGGACGGGCGCTGACGCGTAGCCGACGGCAGCTGCCGCAACGGGGGTGAATCCCGCGGGGATCTTCATGTCCCGTACGAGCGCCTCGTCTTTGGCGGCCTCGGCGACTGCGCCGCGCACGTACAGATTTCCCAATCCGAGCTCGGTGGCGGCAAGCAGCATGTTTTCGATCAGGCAGGACACGTTGAGCGCGCCGATCTCGCCCGCCTGCGAGGTGGAAACGACGATCAGCAGGGGCGCGCCGTGCAGGGGATCGGCCCCGGGGTCTCCGGAGGCCTTGGCGACGCACTGCCGGATGCGGGCAAGGACCGCAGGAGAAGTGATGACGGACAGGTGCAGCGTCTCGTAACGGTGCATGCCGACGGGCGCGTACATTGCGGCGTCGAGAATGGCGCTCACGGCGTCGGCGGGAAGGGGCTTTGCACTGAAATCACGCGTGGAGACGCGTGCCCTGAATGCGTCGGAAACTTCCATTATCCGATCCTCCTGACAAAGGGTTTGTAGTCCAGAACGGTCTCAATCTCCGCGAGTGCGTTTTCGGGAATGCAAAAGCCGCTCGCCTGCACGTTCGTTTCGAGCTGAGCGGGCCTGCTTGCGCCCGTGATGACGGAAGTCACCTGCTTCTGGCGCAGGATCCATGCGAGGGCGAGCACGGAGAGGGGAACGTTCAGCTCCCCGGCGATCTTCAGAAGTTTTTCCACTTTTTCAAGATTTTCTTCGGTCAGAAGATTGTTGATCTGCCTGTCTGCCTGCCAGGTCGCGCGCGAACCGGCGGGAATGGGACGGCCCTTTCTGTATTTTCCCGTCAGAAGGCCCTGGGCAAGGGGCGAGAACGTGACGATCCCGATGCCGTTTTCTTCACAGATGCCGATGATCTCGTCCTCGATGTAGCGGTCCAGCATGTGGTACTGCGGCTGAATGACGGAGAGCGGACGCAGGTGCAGTTCCTTTGTGACGGCGACTGCCTTTGTGATCTGCACGGGCGACCATTCCGAAACGCCGTAATACAGGATCTTTCCCGCCGCGACCAGGTCGGAGAGGACCTGCATGGTCTCCTCGACGGGGGTGGTGGGGTCGAACCGGTGGCAGAAATACAGGTCAAGATAATCGAGCTGCATGTTTTTCAGCGTCCGGTCGATCTGTTCGATGATGTGCTTGCGCGAGAGCCCGCGTTCGTTCGGGCCCGCTCCCATGGGGAAAAATACTTTGGAGGAGACGACATATTCGCTGCGGCTGTGCTCTTTGAGTGCTCTCCCCAGAAAGCGCTCCGCCGCGCCGCCCGAATAGGCGTCCGCGCAGTCAAAAAAATTGACCCCGGCGTCGAATGCGGCGTTCACGGTCTGCAGCGCGGTCTTTTCGGCCTCCGTGCCGGCAAGGTCGGTCACCCAGCTGCCCAGCGAGACCTCGCTGATCTTAAGTCCCCACTTTCCGAGATTGCGGTAATTCATAAATTGGCTCCTTTTTTTCTATCATAACACGGCGCGGGCGGAAATGCAACGGAAAAATAATTTTTTTCCGAATTTGCGTGCGCGGGCGAAATTCTTCCGACAACACTTGTCAATCGGGCGTAAATATGGTATAATCAGACAGATGTTTCTGATCGATGAGCCCGTCGCAAAGGAGCGGGCAAGACAGATGAATCCCGTCGTCCTCGCATTCGTGGGCGACGCGGTCTATACCCTGTGTGTCCGGCAGCGCCTTGCGCTCGGCAGCGGCGAAAAGACGGGCGCGCTCAACAGGCGCGCTTCGGAAAAGATCTCCGCGCACGGGCAGAGCGAAAGCCTGTCCCGCATTCTTCCGCTTCTGACGCAGGAGGAGGAAGACGTCTACCGCCGCGGCAGGAACGCCAAAAAGCCCACGAAGAGCAAGAATGCCTCGGTGGGGGAATATGTGCGTTCGACGGGGTTTGAAGCGCTCGTCGGGTATCTCTATCTGACGGGTCAGGCGGAGCGCATCGGGGAATTGTTCTTCCCCGAAGAGGAAGCCTGAACTGCCCGGCGCGGCTGCGGCCGTCTCCGGGAAAAAGCATTGCGGGAGTCAATCATGAAGACAGAGGGCAGAAATGCCGTTTTGGAACTGCTGAAAACGGACAAGACCATTGAAAAGATCATGCTGGAAAAGGGCGCGCAGGGCACGCTCGGAAAGATCTTTGCCGAAGCGCGGCGTAAGGGCGTGCGCGTGCAGTTTGTCGACCGCGCCGTGCTCGACAAGGAGAGCGCAACGGGCCGCCATCAGGGCGTCATCGCCGTTACGACCGCGTTCGAGTACTCCGCGCTGGAGGAGCTGTTCGGCGGGGAAAACAGCCTGATCGTTTTGTGCGACGGGATCGAGGACGTGCATAACCTGGGCAGCATTCTGCGCGTGGCGGAATGTGCGGGTGCGGACGGTGTGGTCATTCCCAATGCCAAGGGGGCCACGGTCACGGAGGCGGTCATGCGGATTTCCGCCGGTGCGGCGGAGCACGTGAAAGTCGCCAAAGTCCCGTCCGTCAACCGCGCCGTGGAGGAGCTGCAGAAGGCCGGCTACTGGGTGTATGCGCTGGAAGCGGGCGGCGAGAGCATCTATTCCAAAAAGCTGACCGGCAAGGTCGGATTGGTCGTCGGCGGCGAGGACAGCGGCGTGCGGCGGCTCACGCGCGAGAAGTGCGACGGCGTGCTCTCGATCCCGCTCTTCGGAAAGGTCAATTCCCTCAACGCCTCCGTGGCGCTCGGGATCGCCGTCTATGAGGTGGTGCGTGCAAGACTTGAAGCGTGAATCGGACGAGGCGCTCGCCCGCATGGCGCAGGGGGGCGACGGGGCGGCGGAAGAGGAGCTGCTCAACCGCTACAAAAGCACGGTCCGTGCGCGCGCCCGTAAGTTTTTTCTGGAGGGCGGAGAGACGGAGGACCTCGTGCAGGAGGGCATGATCGGGCTGTTCGACGCCGTGCGCGCCTGGCGCGAAGAGGGCGGGAAGAGCTTCAAGAACTTCGCCTACCTGTGCGTTTCCCGGCGCATTTACGACGCCCTGCGGGCGGCGGGCCGGCCCAGGGAATACGGGGGGGACCCCGATACGCTGTCCGAAGGCGGCACGCCCGAAGACACGCTTCTGGCGGGGGAGATGCGTGCGGAGCTGCGCCTGCGGCTGACGGGAACGCTCTCCGATTTTGAATTCCGCGTCGTCACGCTCTGGCTGGAGGGCATGAGCTATGCCTCCATTGCCCGCGTCACGGGCAAGGACATGAAGAGCATCGACAACGCGCTTGCCCGTTCCAAGAAAAAATTGCAGAAATCCTTCCTTGCCGAGCGGCAAAAGGAGAACGGATAAATTATGGCGCATCTTTCACTCTATCGCAAATACCGCCCCGCGACCTTTGATAAGATCGTGCGGCAGGAGCACGTCGTGCGCGTGCTCACCAATCAGATCGAACGCGGCGAAGTGGGGCATGCCTATCTCTTTACGGGGCCGCGCGGCACGGGCAAAACGAGCGTCGCGCGGATCTTTGCGCGCGCCGTCAACTGCGAACACCCCGTGAACGGGTCTCCCTGCGGAACGTGCGCGGCCTGCCTTGCGCTTGCGAAGAATTCCCTCGATATTTCCGAGATCGACGCCGCGTCCAACAACGGCGTGGGCGAAATGCGCGATCTCCGCGAAAAGGTGCAGTATCCGCCCGTCTCCGGCAGATATAAAGTGTACATCATCGACGAGGTCCACATGCTCACGGACAGCGCGTTCAACGCGCTCCTCAAGACGCTTGAGGAACCTCCCGCACACGCGATCTTCATTCTTGCGACGACGGAACCGCACAAGATCCCGGCGACCATTCTTTCGCGCTGTATGCGTCTGGATTTCAAGCTCATTCCCGAAGAGGATCTGGAAAAGCACCTTGCCGGCATTCTTGACGAAATGGGAAGGCCCTACGAACGGGAGGCCGTTGCGGCGATCGCCCGTGCAGGCGCGGGGAGCGACAGGGACATGCTCTCCATTGCCGAAATGTGCCTTGCTTACAGCGAAAAGCTCACCTACAAGGGTGTGACGAGCGTGCTCGGGTCGGCGGATTTCATGACGAATGCCGGGCTCGTCGCGGCGATTCTTTCGGGGGACATGCCCTCGGCCCTCGGCGCGACGGAGGACGCTCTTGCCGCGGGCAAGAGCGTCGGCGTGCTCTTAAAGGATATCCTCGGATTTCTCAATGAGGTCTCCATAGCCAAGATGTGCCGCAATGCCGAGCAGCTGCTCGCGCTGCCCCGCGAATTTTTTGACGAGGTCAGGCGCATTGCGGAGGGTGCGGACGGCCGCGCCGTTCTGCGCGCGACGGAGATCTTTACAAAGACGGAGAACGAACTGCGGTTTTCCTCTTCTCCGCGCATTTCCCTTGAAACGGCGATCATGCGCGCGGCGATGCCGCAGACCGACCTCGATGCCGATGCGCTTTTGCTGCGCGTCGCCGCGCTGGAAAAGCAGGTCGCGGAACTTGCGGCGGGCGCACCCGCTCCGGCTGTTTCCGCTCCGGCTGCGCCGCCCGTCCGGCCCGCGCCATCCGCTCCGGCGGAGCGCAGACCCGTGCGGGAACGGGAGGAGCTTCCGCCCCTTCCGGAACCCCCGCCCGAGGACGATCTGCCGCCGTGGGACGAGCCCGTGCGGCCCGCTCCCGTGCAAAAAAAAGCCGCCCCGGTGCGGGAAACCGTTCCCGCGGCAGAGGAGGAGGCCATAAAGACGGCGCTCTCCCCGGCCGCCGCGCCCGCTCCCATGCAGACGCCGGCCGCGTCTGCGCCGGACGATTCGCCCGAGGCGGTGTTCGGCCTGTTCCTGCGCCGTCTGCGCAAACTTCCCAAGAGCGGCGTTGCGTATGCGCTGTGCCGCGATCTCGCCCCTTCGCGCGAGGGGGACGTGCTCGTTCTGACGACGGACGTCAGGACGGTGTGCGATACGCTCAACAGCGAGCGGCACCGCTCCGTTATGCAGGAGGTATTCGCGGAGCTCGGCGTATCGAAGTTCGAGGTGCGCTTTCTCTCTGCGCAGCGCGCGGAGGAGAAGGACGGCGTCGAACAGCTGAAAAAAGATTTTTCCGATTATCCGGTCGAAGTCAAATAAAAACGGAGGACATTCAGGTATGGCAGGATTTAACAGAGGCGGCATGGGCGGCGCCGGCATGCAGAATCTCATGAAACAGGCGCAGAAGATGCAGGAAGAGATGCAGGCGACGGAAAAACTCCTCGATGAATGGGAGATCGTCGGAACTGCGGGCGGCGAGGCGGTCGTCGTCTATATGAACGCAAAGAAGATCATCGACGGCATCGAGATCGACAAGTCGGTCATCGACCCGGAGGACGAGGAGATGCTGGAAGACCTCATCATGGCCGCGATCCTGGACGGCTACAAGAAGGCGGACGCGGTCTATCAGGAAAAAATGGGCAAGTTCGGCGGCATGGGCGGCATGGGAGGACTCATCTGAGTGGAAGTTTTTATCGAACCCATCGGGCGGCTCATGAACGAGTTTTCCAAACTGCCCGGCGTCGGGAAAAAGACGGCGCAGCGCTACGCGTATAAGATCATCTCCATGTCTGAAAGCGAGGCGCGCGCCTTTGCGGACGCCGTCATGGACGTCAAGCGCAGGGTCCGCTTCTGCAGGATCTGCGGGAACTTCACCGAGGACGATGTCTGCGATGTCTGCAAGACGCGCGACAAGTCCACGATCTGCGTCGTCAAAGAGCCCAAGGACGTCGTGGCGCTGGAAAAACTGCATGAATACAAGGGCGTCTATCATGTCCTGCACGGGGTCATCGACCCGATGAACGGCGTTTCGCCCAACGATATCCGGATCCGCGAGCTTCTGGAGCGCGTGAACGAGGGCGGCGTGAAGGAGGTCATCATGGCGACCAATCCCGATGTGGAGGGAGAGGCGACCGCCATGTATATCGCAAAACTTCTGAAGCCGCTCGGCGTGCTTGTCACGCGCATTTCGCGCGGCGTGCCCGTCGGCTCCGAACTCGAATATGCGGACGAGGTGACGCTCTCCCGCGCACTCTCGGAGAGGAAACAGATATGAAGATTTCCGTACTCGGCTGCGGGCGGTGGGGTTCGTTCATCGCATGGTATCTCACGCAGCGCGGCAATGAGGTGACAAGCTGGGGGCCGGAGGGGGACCCTTCCTATGAGGTCCTGAAACAGACGGGCCGCAACGAATACGTGCAGCTGGACGAACGGATCCGTCTCACCTGCGATCTGGAGCGCGCCGTTTCGGATGCGCAGATCATTGTGATCTCCATCAGCTCCCAGGGGCTGCGCGGATTTATGCGGCGCATCATGCGCTGCGACGTCTCCGATAAGATCTTCGTTCTGTGCATGAAGGGCATCGAGAACGGGACGGGCAAACGTCTTTCGGAGATCCTGGTCGAAAGCGGGGTCTCTTCTGACCGGATCGCCGTCTGGGTGGGGCCCGGCCATATTCAGAGCTTTGTGCAGGGCGTCCCCAACTGCATGGTCATCGACTCGGAAAACGAATCGCTCAAACGGGAACTTGTCGACCGCTTCAAGAGCGATCTGATCCGGTTTTATTACGGCAACGATCTGTTGGGAACGGAGATCGGCGCCGCGGCAAAAAATGTCATGGGGATCGCCGCCGGGATCCTCGATGTGCTGTGCGTTCCCCTGAAGGGCCCGCTCATGTCGCGCGGCGCGCGCGAGGTGGCGCGCCTCATCAAGGCGATGGGGGGAAATGAACTCTCCGCCTATGGGCTTGCGCATCTGGGCGACTATGAGACGACGCTCTTTTCACCCTATTCCCACAACCGCATGTATGGCGAAATGCTGGCAAAGGGACAGCGGTTTGAAAAGCTCGCGGAAGGGGTCGCAACGAGCGGGGCAATGAAGCTGCTCGGCGAAAAATACGGCGTCGATCTGCCCATTACCAAGGCGGTTTATGCCGTCTGCTATGGTTCCGGGGACGATGCTGCGCGCTGCAAAGAGGAGATCGGAAAACTCTTCCGACGCAGCACAAAGGCAGAAATGTACGAATAAAACGCCGAAATCATATCATTTCGTAGTACTATGCGTGACATAATACATTCGCAAGAGGGAAACTATGATGGAATTGAATGCAGAAGAACAGAACACGCATGAAGCGGAGCAAGAGTCCGCCGCGGTGCCGCAGGAACAGGAGTCTCAGTCAGGGGCTCCCTGCGTCAGGACCCGCGTTGCGATCGATGCCGCTCTGCTAAGGCGAATTTCAAAAACTTCGCGTGCGGTCATGCTCTGTATGATGATCCTCGGCATTGTGATGCTCGTCTTGTATATCGTCTTTTCCGTGATCGCGGAGGAAGGGATCATTCTTCTGCCCGATGATTTCTGGCTCGACATTCTGCTGTGGGGCGGAGCCGTCTTCTTCGCTTTCGGACTGGTCTTACTGATCACTGGCGCAAGGATGAACAAAAAGCAGCTTGCACATGCCTTTGTCAACGAATATGAGTTTTATCCCGAAGGCATCGTCATCAACGATTACCGTTCGGGCGAGCATGTGTCCACGGCGCGTCTGCGCTATTCCGATTTTGAAAAGATCAGGGAGAACAAGGAATTTTTCCTGTTGTATCCCAATCGCGTCACCATTTATCCCGTCGACAAGATGATCCTTTCGGAGGAGGAATGCGCCCTGCTGCGCACGTATTTCCGTCTCCCCGCAAGGCAGAAGAAAAAGTAAAGCGCACACCCCCCGGGGGCCCCCCGCGGCGCTCTTTCCGGAAAGTTCCGGACAAAAAATGAAACCCCACACATCGGCGCATTCGGACGGGACCTTCGGCACGATATACAGGGTTCGGTGGTGGGGACGACAGAACTCGAATCTGTGACCTCTTGCATGTCAAGCAAGCGCTCTAACCAACTGAGCTACGCCCCCGTGGTGACAACGGCTATCATACTAAAAATTCACGCGCTTGTCAAGCATTCTGCACCGATTATGCAAGAATTTTTTGTCGGAAGGCGTATTTTTCATGAAAAAATAACACAACGTTTTTTCGATAAGCCCTTGACGGAACGTCCTTCGGGGTTTACAATATAGACAGCGGGCGGCAGAAGTCGTCCGGAAGGAGGAGACCGATGAAAGTGAAATACGATGCAGTCGTGATCGGTTCCGGGAACGGCGGCCTTGCAGCTGCCGTGCGCCTTGCGCAGGCAGGCATGAAGACGCTGCTTGTGGAAAAGCACAACCTTCCCGGAGGATTCGCGACGAGTTTCCGCCGCGGCAGATTTGAATTCGAGGCATCTCTTCACGAGCTGAACGACTTCGGTACGGCGGAGAATGCCGGCGATCTGCGCGTGCTCTTTGACGAGCTCGGCGTGACGGACAAGATTGAATGGCTGCCCATTCCCGACGCATACCGCGTCATTTCGCGGGCGGAGAAGCTGGACGCGACGATGCCGTTCGGCGTTGAAGCATTTATTCGGAAAATGGAGGGATATGTCCCCGGAAGCGCAAAGGCGACGCGCAGGTTTTTTGACCTTGCGGAGGAAGTCCGTCTCGCGCAGGCATACAGCAACTCCGTGAACGGAAAGACGGATTCCAAATATATGGTGGAGCACTTCGGAAACTTTGTCCGCTGCGGGTCCTATTCGGTCAACGAGGTGTTCAAGGTTATCGGGCTTCCCAAAAAAGCCAAGGATATCCTGAGCGCATACTGGTGTTATCTGGGTGCGGATCTCGACGATATGAGTTTTGTGCACTATGCCTCCATGGTCAACCGCTATATCCTGCGCGGGGCGATGATGCCTAAGTCCCGCTCGCATGAGATGTCGCTCGCCTTTGTCGAGAGGATCCTCGGACTCGGCGGAGACGTTCTGATGAATACCGAAGCGGTGAAGATCGTCACGGGAAAGGACGGTGTCGAGGGCGTGATCCTGGACGACGGCACGCAGATCGAGACGCGGCACGTCGTTGCCAACTGCTCGCCGCACGTCGTCTACGGCAAGCTGATGGACGCGCCGCCCGAGCGTGCGGTGCGGGCCACCAATGCGCGCAAGCTCTCGGGCAGGGGATTTTGCATGTTCCTGGGTCTGGATGCAAGTCCCGACGAGCTCGGCATCGTAAATCACAACTATTTCCTGTACGACACGATGGATTCCGTCGCGCAATATGAGAAGATGCGCACCATCAAAGACAACGATGTCCAGGCGACCGTCTGCCTGAACCGCGCCGACCCCGGCTGCTCGCCCAAGGGCACGACGATGATGTATTTTACAACATTGTATATGTCGGACGACTGGGCAAACGTTTCGCCGCAGGATTACTTCAGGACCAAGGATTACGTTGCAAACAAGATGATCGACCGGTTCGAGCAGGATACGGGCGCAAAACTGCGCGGGCATATCGAGGAGATCTCGGTGGCGACGCCCATGACATATGCGCGCTACTGCGGACACCCGCAGGGCGTCATCTACGGGTATGAATCGCAGTATTGGGACGGACTGATGCCCCGCCTGCAGATGATGAACGAGGACTACGAAAACGGCGTGCGCGGGCTGCGCTTTGCAAGCGGCTATGCGATGCGCCTTTCGGGATATTCGAGCGCTTATCATGCGGGCGACATCGCCGGCAGACAGACGGTCGGCGACATCAAGAGGGAGGGCTGACATGTATATTTTTCAGAAACAGATCTTCGGATTCATGGATCTTCTGCGCTTCAAAAAGATGGTCCCCAAGCGGCGGGAAAAGCTTGCGGAGGGCGCCGCGACGCCGCTCCCCAAGACGTACCGCGTCAATGAGACGGCCAGGATCCTGCATCCCGGCTATCAGAGCGCGACGCTCCTCTCCGTGGAGGGAAAGACCGCGGATATGTACACGCTGACGTTTGAAACGCAGCGTCCCATGTATTTCCGCGCAGGACAGTATATTACGGTCGGCTGCAGAGTGGGGGAAAGCGACGTCTCGCGGCCGTATGCCGTCTCGTCGGCGCCTGCCGCGGGACTTGAAAAACGCGTCTCGGTCACGGTCAAAAAGTGCGGCTTTTTCAGCGACTATCTGTGCGGACAGGCAAAGGCCGGGGATAAGTTCCTGCTGGGCGATCCATCCGGCGATTTCTATTACGAGCCCGTGCGCGATGCGTCCGTCGTCGTTGCCTGTGCGGGCGGAAGCGGCATCACGCCCTTCTATTCGATGGCGCAGGCGATCGCGGACGGCACGGAAGATTTTTCGATCATCATTTTTTACGGCGAGAAAAAGGAAAGCGATCTCGCTTTGAAAGCCGAGCTCGACGCGCTTTCCTGTGACAGGATCCGCGTCGTCTATGTGCTCAGCGATGAGCGCAAAGAGGGCTATGAACACGGCTTCATCACTGCGGACATCATCAAAAAGTATGTCCCGCAGGAAGATTTCACTGTCATGATGTGCGGCCCCTCCGCGATGTACAAGTTCCTGGACGGCGAAACGAAGAAGCTCGGACTGCCGCTCAGGCGTGTGCGGAAGGAGGCGGGCTGCGTCGGAACGCGCGACGTCGCGCCTGCGGAATACACGCTCACCGTTCACATCGGGTTCGGAACGCACACCGTACGGGCCGATGCGCGTGAGACCGTGCTGACCGCACTCGAGCGCGCGGGACTGCAGGTCCCCGCCAAGTGCCGTGCGGGCGGCTGCGGGTTCTGTCACAGCCGTCTGATCAGCGGGAAATTCAGCATTGCGGGCGCGGATAAACGGAGACTGGCGGACAAAAAGTTCGGCTATTTCCACCCTTGCTGTTCCTATCCCGATTCCGATATGGAATTTGTCGTTCCCAAACGGGAATCCGACGAATGACTGTTGCACAAAACAAACGAAAAAACGGGCGTGAGCCCGTTTTTTTCGTGGCGCAAAATCCTGAAATATGTCGTATTCATGTTGAAATAGTGATGATTTTGTGATAAAATAAAAATATGAAAAAATGTTTTACAAAATTGTTTTTCGGAATTTTCTTCGTTACTGTCCTAATGTTGGGGATAGGTCTTTTCAGCGCGTGCAAGGAAGCGGAGCGGACTCCGATCGGGGAAGATCCTGTCACGCAGATCGAGCGGTATACAGTCAGTTATCAGGCAGGCGAGGGCGGTCGAGTCGAAGGACTGTTACAGCAAACGATAGCGGAAAGAGGGAATGCCGCGCCGGTAGAGGCGCTTCCGGATGAGGGCTATGTGTTTGTCGGCTGGTCGGACGGAAATACATCCGGCTGGCGGCGCGAGCTGGACGTCAGGGAAGATATATCCGTCACGGCATTGTTTGCCAAGAGGCAATTTACGGTGACATATCGCGCAGGCGAAGGTGGAACAGTTGAAGGCGAGAGCAGTCAGACCGTTTTTTGGGGAGATGAGACCAGCGTTGTAATAGCCGTTCCGGCCGAAGGCTATTTTTTCACGGGCTGGTCAGACGGACAGACGAATGCAATACGGAAGGATACGGATGTCCGTGAAGGGATCGGTGTCACGGCATTTTTTGCCAGGCGGCAATTAACGGTGACGTATCAGGCGGGAGACGGCGGAACGATCGAAGGCGAGAGCAGTCAGACCGTTTTTTGGGGAGAGCCATCCCGCGCTGTAACGGCAGTTCCGGAGGAAGGCTATCGTTTTGTCGGCTGGTCGGATGGGGAGATGTCCGCACAGCGGCAGGAACCTGAGATCGAAGATGACTTTTCTGTCACGGCGCTGTTTGAGAAGCAGGAATACAGCGTCCGGTATGAAGCGGGGGAGGGCGGGAGCCTGGAAGGACAGACCGAACAGACGGTGCGCTGGGAAGAGAGCGCATCGACCGTGACAGCGATCCCCGCAGAAGGATATGAATTTGCAGAGTGGTCGGACGGAGTGACGACGGCGGAACGGACGGATATCGTCAAAGGAAATCTGTCTGTCACGGCGATTTTTCGTGTAAGGGTGTTTACGGTCACATATACCATGTCATCCGGCGGAGAGGTCGTCGGGGAAACGGTACAAAAGGTGGAGTGGGGGAAAGACTGCACGCCCGTCAAGGCAGTCGTAACGGAAGAAGGCTACGAGTTCCAAGGTTGGGGGGTCACAAATTCGGCGGGTTATCACTATGAAGCCTTCGGCGAAGAAGTAGATACTTTGGAACGGCATGATATCAATATCCGGGAAGATATACGTATTTGTGCTTTTTTCGGGCTGAAAAGGATTCGTATTAATTGTATCTCGGTTGGCCCTGGCAGGATTTATGAAATCGGGGAATATATTACCGGAGGGGTAGATGTTATCGGATATTATGGCGAATCCAGCGGCATATTGGAAGCCCGACCGAATGAAGGATGTGCATTCGTAAGATGGTCGGACGGGGTAACGACGGCGCGGCATCCGGAATGGATATTGACGGAGGATCTTCGGTTGATTGCCTATTTCGGTTACGGAGCGGAGTACCGTGTTGACGAACGCGGCGGAGGAGAGCTGGTTGGCGACACTTCGCAGGCGGTGTTGGAAGGGGAGGACTTTACGCAGGTCACGGCAGTTCCAAAAGAGGGATATGTGTTTGCCGGCTGGTCGGACGGAAATCCGGAGGCGACCAGGCAAGACCTTGCAGCCCAAAAGAGCCTTGATCTGATTGCATATTTCGAGCCGATCCAAAAGATGTTCCGCTATGATTACGGGTTTGCGACAGGAATGCCGTTGCAGACGGAGGTCGTGCTTGACAGGAATGCTATCCGGGATACGGTGTTTGTCCTGCCCGAAATGGAAGGTTATACGTTTGACGGGTGGTATGCGGATCAGGAATATCGCCTGAAAGTTGTTGATGAGGACGGCATATATATGCTCGGCTACTATGGCTTTGCATTGGAGAGCGATGTGCTGTATGCCCGTTGGATCAGGAACGGAGAGGAGGACAATCTGCACAAGATCCTGCTGTTGGTGACGGATGAAGTTCAGGCGACGCTGTATTCCACCCGGTCGGAGCAGGATGAGACCTTTGAACATCGGCTGTCGTCGATCGAACGGGAGATTGATGCGGCGATCGCACAAAAAATGGCGGACGTGTTGAACGAATGGTTTACGGGAATTGCACGGTTTGAAGTTGACCTGTACTTCACAACGGTCCCTATTACGGAGGATAGTTTTGACAGCGACATAGCATCCGAGAATTCCGTGAACGCGAATAATGTTCCTGAGGCGGTGCCGTTGCTCGGGAAATATCATAACATTCTTACGATGCTGTCGGTAGGGGAAAAATACGGGCATATCGGATATTCTGCAGGTTTGGCAGCGCTGAAATATGGATGTATTTTTATGGATGTCAATCTCAAAGTGAATACTTTGAATAATATCACGCTGTTGAATATTCTGTCCGGGTTTTATGAAAAAAACGAATATGAAGGTTTTGCGATGGCGTTGGTGGAGACCTGTTTGCATGAATATGCGCATACGGTCGAATATGTATATGACGAATCGGAGTTGCAGCTTTCCTACCATGAGTTCAATAGTGCGCTCGGCGCCGGTAATCGCGAGCAGTGTCTCGAGGCAACAAGAAAATATCTTTTGCGGGAAGAGGTAATAGATGGGAAGCAGGTCGGGATCCCGATGGAGTATTGGCAGCATGAGAATTTGGTGCAGCTGAATTATATGTTGAGACCGGTAGATCAAAAATACATTGGGCAAATATATCTAATTGAGCTAGACAGACCGGGAGGATACCTGAAAGTACCTTATGGATCAAGCATTACCGTGGAAGCGATCCCAGATGAAGGATATGCGTTTTTACAATGGTCGGACGGGGTAACGACGGCTGTCAGACATGACGAAAATCTTATCTCGTATCTTGAAGTTGAGGCAATTTTTGTAAAAATATCGGAATAAAAAAGGAGGAGTAACATATGAAACACGTTGCAAAAAGGAAAAGTCTGTTGGCGTTGCTGTTTATTTGCTTGTGTCTTGTATTGTCGTGTGCATTTGTTGTACATGGGAATTTCAGTATAGACCGATCGGTACCTGCAGGCGGTAAAACCATCGCGTGATTCCGGAAAGGACGACGACGTGCAGAACAAAGGCAGGGGATAAGCCGCGTTCTTTGGCGGCGTGCAGCAGTTCCGCCTTTGCAGATTCGCGCGTATCTTCCGTACAGTCGGCGCACAGATAGGTCCCGGCCGGCAGAACGCGCAGTCCGTCGGTCGGTTCATAGCGTTCGCAGATGGCAAACATGTTCCTTTGCCCGTCCGCTTCATAGACGCCCGCCGTGTCCGCAAAGGCAAAGCTGTCCTTTTTGTCTGCGCCGACCTGCGCGTAGAAGTGTCTGTGATAGTTCCACAGATTTGCCGTCGTCGGCTGCGTCAGGCTGTCCGACAGCAGAATGACGCGCTGCGGAAGTTCCTCCGTATACAGGCCCTGCCTGGGTTTTTCTGCGGATTTGCCTTCATAGTACCGCCTGGCGTGCGCGATCCGCTCTTTGATGTCAAGAAGTTCGGCAATTTTTTCATCGGCGTTTTGCTCTGCCCGCCGGAAAAATGCAATGATGCGTTCAAAATCGCCGGATTCAAGGATCTCCTTGATCTCCTGCAGGGAAAAGTCCATGCGGCGCAGTGCGCGTACAATATTGAGGAAGAGCAGCTCCCGCTCGGAATAGTACCGGTATCCCGTCCATTCGTCCGTCTTGCATGGGGAAATCAGCCCGATGCGGTCATAATGCCGGAGCGTCTCGGTCGTCACATTTGCCAGTTTTGCGGTTTCCCCGATCGTATAAAATTTTTCCATAAAACTGCGAATTTTTCCTTGACTTTTGTGTTACACAAAGGTTTATGATGATTATACCATTGACAGAAAGGATTGTCAAACCGATTTTTGTGAAGGAGAAATTCCATGAAAAAAATATTTATTCTGATGACGGCATGTATTGCGCTTGTCTTTTCTTTGAGCGGCTGTTCTTCGCAGCAGACGTTCACGGCGCGGGAGGAATCATTCGATGCGGCGGGCATTTCGTCCGTCGTGATCGACGTGGAGGCCAGGGAGGTCTCCGTCGGCGTTTCCGATGACGGAAAGATCCATATCGGTTGTTTTGAGAGCGAAAAGGAATTTTACGAGATCCGTTCGGAAGAGGGCGTGCTCACAATGAGCCTTGTGTACGACAAGGAATGGACGGACTTTATCGGCGTCAAGCCGTCGGACGAAGTCCGTAAAATTTCCGTTGCGGTGCCGGATCAGATGCTGTCCGATCTGAAGGTCGTCACGACCAACGAAAAGATTTGTCTCGATACGCTGTCGTTCACGGGCAGCGTATCGCTGGACAGCAACGGGGGAGATGTCTCTTTTGAAACGCTCTCCGTCGGCGTTGCCGTCGGGCTGACCGCCAAGGACGGCAATATTTCCGGAACGCTTGCGGGCGGCTGGGACGATTTTTCCATTTCCTGTGAGACCAAGAAAGGGGAGTGCAATCTTCCCGAAAGCAAGCCGGGCGGGGCGAAGAGCCTTACCGTGCAGTGCAACAACGGAGACGTCAACATCGCATTTTCGCTTTGATTGAAAGAGCGGCGAGCGGCGCCGCCCCGGCCGGGGCGGCGCCGCTGTATTTTGCCCGGGAAAAATAATAGACGGTGAATGATACTATAAAGTGCAACAGGCGAGAAAAGATGAAATAAGCTGAAACAATAAGGGAATGTCGTTTTTTGTTATGGAAGTATGGACGGCCGAATGCTATAATGGTTTTCACAATAACGGAGGGGAAACATGGATACGATCCGTCTTGTCCATACGGACACGTTGAGTTGTGAAGCCATTCTGCGGCGTACGCCGAAGGGGAGTCTTATCATTGTTTCGCAGTGCGGCGGGACGAAGGAGCCCGACCCCGGGAACCGCGTGTATCTCTTCCGCAGCGAGGACGAGGGGCAGACCTGGAGCAAGCCCGTACCCGTCGTGCCTGAGAACGGAAAGGCACAGTACCAGACGGAGGTATCCGTCATCGGGAACGCCATCTATATTTTCATGACCGAACACGACGGCAACTTTACGGGCTTTCATTCTTACGTCGTCCGCAGTACGGACGACGGGAATACGTTCCGGTTTTTTTGTGACGTTCCCGTCAAAAAGGGTTTCTGTTTCGTGCGCGGTATGCTGGAATACGGGGGGAAATATCTGTTTCCCTATCAGAATTATCCCGTTACGGCACGGCAGGACGCGCAGCTGCAGCGGCAGGGGCGCAAGATCTGGGACAGCGGAGCCGATTTTGTGGAAATGGGCGTTTTGTCAACTTCCGACATGCGTACATTCGAGGCGAGCGCGCGGGAAGTGCGCCTGCCCCTGCGTATGCAGGACGGTACGCCGCGCTGGGTATGGTCGGAGCCGACGCTTGCGCCGCTTTCGGACGGAAGTCTTGCCATGCTGCTGCGCTTTGACGGGCGCGGACGGCTGTACAGGAGCCTTTCACGGGACGGCGGGCAAAGCTGGGAAGAGGCGGAACCAACGGAGATCCCCAATCCCGCCAACAAGCCCAAGCTGCTGCCGCTCAGGGACGGCAGGATCGCGCTTCTCAACACGCCCGATGCGCGCACGGGCTATGCATACCGCTGTCCGCTTGCGCTCTGGGTCAGCGACGACGACATGCGCACCTGGAAATACCGGCGCGATCTCGTCACGTTCCCGGGCTGGCTCTCCTATCCGGACGGCATCTGTTCGGCGGACGGAAAACAGATCCTGTTTGCGTTTGAATTCAACAGGCACGATATTTACTTTATGCGCGCAGACATCCCCCCTGCGCAATAAAAGGGCCGCGCGGCTTGTCCGCGCGGCTCATTGTATTTGCAGAACATGGTTCTTTTCACGGTAGGCCTGGGGCGAAAGCCCCGTTTTTTCTTTGAAGAACAGGGAGAAGCGGCTGTAGTATTCAAATCCCACACTGGCGGCGATCTCCTGCAGCGGAAGGTCGGTCTGCACCAGCAGGTGTTCCGCCTGTTCCAGCCGCTTGTCCAGGATATATCTCTTGGGCGTGATGCCGAGCCTCGATTTGAAGATATTGCGGAACCGGTCGGCACAGTAGCCCGCGGAGGCGGCAAGTTCCTGCAGATTGATGTTGGTCATGTAATACTGATCGATGTAGGCGAGCGCGTTGGCAACGGCGTCGTGTATGGGGACGGCATCGGTGCGGTCGGGGATGCGCAGGATATGGATAATGATCTCGCAGAGGTGAGCGGCGATCATCTGTTCATACAGGGGGCGTTTTTTCTGATTCTCCTTGCGCATCGCAGAGATCAGATTGCTCACGGTCTGGTTCTGCAGATCAGAGAAGAACAGCTGCGCGCTCTGTTTTTCGTTGGTGAATTCAAACCCCGCCGCAAAGACCGAGCTGTATCCCGTGTGCGTTTCCGAGTGCCTGCAGTGCGGTGGGATCAGGCAGAAAGAATCCTTTCCGAAGGTATATTTCCGTCCGTCGATCTCCGTGACGCCCTCTCCCGAGAGATAGTAGATGAATTCATAGATATCGTGTTCATGCGCAACGATTTTGCGCTTGTAATCATAGTGCCGCACAAAAAAATATTGGACATTCAGCATGGCTGTATTATACGTGTTTTCACAGGAAATGTCAATACTCATAAGTTTTTTTGTTAATTCGGTTGGAACGGATTCAGTGGATAAATTTGGAAAATCTCGGAAAAAACGGCATTTATGAAAATGATATATCGGAAAACGATAAGGATTTGTCGCTTTTGCTTATTGAAAACCGTACGAAGGCTATCTATAATGAAACTGCGAATGCGTAAGGAGGAAAAATTTTTGGAAAAGAAACGGGAGGAAAACAAGGTAAAGTTCAACGTGCGGCACGGCCAGCTTGCGGGCATGGCGGGGCTGAGCGTGATCTGTCTGTTCTTCTTTTCCTATCTGCCGATGTTCGGTCTGATCCTGGCAGTGAAGGACGGAAATAAGTCGCTCAATATCCTGCAGGCGATGCTGCAGTCGGAATGGACGCTGCAGAATTTTGTCGATCTCGTCGTGGACGAAAAATTCTGGTCGGTGCTCTGGAATACGGTGGGACTCAATCTCCTGTCGCTGCTCTTCAACTTTCCGGCGCCGCTCATCTTCGCGCTGCTGATCAATGAGGTGCGCAGCAAACACGTGCGCAAGGCGGTGCAGACGGTGGCAAACTTTCCGCACTTTATTTCGTGGGTCATCTTCGGCGGCATTGTGCTGGCGCTCACCGATATGACGACGGGCGTCATCAATCCCGTGCTGGAAGCGTTCGGACTGTCCTCGCCCGAAAATCCCGTCGACCTCAACATGCCGCAGTACTTCTGGACAAAGATGATCATCGTGACCGTCATCAAGAACATCGGATGGGGCTCGATCATCTACACCGCCGCGATCGCGGGCATCAGTCCCGAAATTTACGACGCTGCGGCCATCGACGGCGCGGGACGTTGGACAAGGGCGGTGCGCATCACCATTCCCATGATCGCGCCCACCATCACGATCTTTCTGCTTCTGAATATTTCGCGCATTCTCGGCAATTCGTTTGAGCAGTTCTATGTCTTTCAGAACAGCGCGAATCTTTCCAAGAGCGAAGTGCTTGCGACCTATATCTACTCGACGGGCTTTACATACAGGAACTATTCCACGGCCGCGGCAATGTCCTTTTTTGAAGGCGTCATTTCCGTGGCGCTGCTGTCGATGGGCAATTTTATCAGCAACCGTCTGACGGGAAGGGGGCTTTTCTGATGAAAAAGGAAAGGCTGCACAAGACGACGTCCTTCAGTGTTTCGGGGGCGGTCATCATATTCATTCTTGTTCTCATAGCGCTCATTACGCTCTACCCGTTTGTCTATACGCTTGCGGGCTCGTTCAACGACGGCACGGACTTTGAAAAGGGGGGCGTATGGCTGTTCCCGCGCGTATTCACCCTCGACAACTACACGGCGGTGTTTTCAGACTACCGGCTGTGGATCGGCCTGGGCAACACGGTGCTCAGAACGGTGGTGGGCACGGCGGCGGCGCTCATCGTCACCAGCTGCGTCGCTTACGCCATGAGCCAGCGCGAACTGCCGTGCAAGCGCTTTTTCAGGGTGTTCAACGTCATCACCATGTTCTTTTCGGGCGGCATCGTTCCATTCTTCCTTGTCGTCAACATTCTGGGACTTTACGATAATTTTCTCGTCTACATCCTGCCCTCGCTCTATTCGGTGTACAACATGATCGTCATCTCCACCTTTTTCCGCGGGATCGGACAGGGCGTGCGGGAGGCGGCGATCCTCGACGGCGCAAGCGAAATGCGCATCTGGTGGTCGGTGTTCATGCCCATGTCCACGCCCGTCCTCGCCACGGTGGGGCTGTGGATCGCGGTCATGCACTGGAATTCCTATCTGCCCACGCTGCTCTATACCAGCAAGGACGAGAGCATGTGGACGCTGCAGTATTACCTCATGCGCATCATCAAAGACGCGGCCCTGCCGGAGGGCGACGCCGTCAACGAAAACGTGACTGCGCAGACCATCTCTTTTGCGGCGATGGTCATCGCGATGATCCCGATCGTCTGCGTCTATCCCTTCCTGCAGAAGTACTTCGCAAAGGGCGCGGCGCTCGGTTCGCTCAAAGAATAAAAATCGATCAAGGAGAATTCTCATGCAGGCAAAATCAAAGAAGATCCTTTTCCGCATCATTGCGATCGTCGTCGCGGCAGCCATTGTCGGACTGATCGTGTTCTTCGTGATCCGCGCGATCCGCAATATCGACGACATGCTGACGATGGAGGAACTGCGCTATGACGAATACAGCACCGACTACGACCCCGACGTCGACAGCTGGCTGCAGATCGATCCCGACGACGAGGACGTGGAGATCCGCTGGTGGGTGGATTCCACAACGTGGGATTTCTATCAGCTTTCCGACCTGATCTACCGGCGCACGGGCGTCCGCGTGAAGTTTGAAAAGGCGCTCACGGGGGACGGGCAGGAACTTTCCACGATGATCGCGGGCACGCTGCCCGACGTCATTACGATCACCGACTATTCGACGCGCGTGCAGCTCGCCGAGGAAGGGTATGTCTATTCGATCGACAGGCTCGCCGAAAGCTATGCGCCCAGCATGCTCTCCCGTCTGCCGCAGGAGCTTCGCACCTACTATGCCGGTTCGGACGGGCATGTGTACGGCGTTGCCAACAACTTTTACAGCGATTCGGACATTTCCGAATATGAGGACGCGGGCGGTTCCGTGCTCTCCAACTATGCCGTTGTCGTGCGGCAGGATTATCTGAACGACTACCTTGCATACATGCGGGAGCAGGATCCCGGCTTCGATGCGGACAGCGAGGTCACGACGCCCGAAGGGTTCATCGATATGTGCCTCTGGGTCAAGGAGAACAAGGGCCTTGGCAACGACAATCCCACGGTCTGCCTCTCCGAATTCATGACCAAGGCGAGCAACGGCTCCATCAGCTATGCGCTCTCCGCGCTCATGCAGTTCTTCTGCGTCCCGCGCGAAGATGCCGACGGAAATCTCGTCTACGAGTATGCGACGGAGGAGTTTCAGGAAGTCATTCTCTTCCTCAACAGGCTGTTCAACGAACACCTGGTCATCAGCTCCAACTTCGGCTATTCCTCTTCCAACATCGTCACCAATATCCGCAACGGCCGGCCCTTCGCTGTCATCGGGGCCATTCAAAATTATTCCACGGGCTTTGAAAAGTACAGCGCGGCAGGGTACGACGCCGAAACGGGCACGTTCAGCGAGAGCAACGAATACGTTCCCATCGTGCTCACCAATTCGGACGGCGATGCTCCGCTGCTTGCGGACATGACAGGCAGGGGACTGCGCGTGTCCATGATCACCAAGGACGCCGTGCGCGTCGACCGCATCATCAAGGTATTCGACTATCTTCTGAGCGAACAGGGTCAGCGCGAGTGCTATTACGGCGAGACGGAGGGAGAGTACTATAATTTCGTCGTACGTCCCGGCGAAACGCGCACCATTACCGTGAACGGGGAGCAGGTCGAGCATACGTATACGTACGGCCAGATCGAATGGACGGACAAGGCGAAAGAACTGTTGGGTGCCGCCAACGGAAGCGGCTGGTACAATGCCGGCATCAAGCAGATCAGCCTGTTGCAGAACCCTCTGTATGTGGCCCTGACCTCGGTGAACGGCGCGGAGATGGACACCTATCAGTTCTACGTCCGCTACAATCAGAAGTGCGCGCTCATCCCGTACACCTATTCCAATATCCCGTTCCGCTACAATGTCGATACCTCGGACGTGGATACCTACAATGCCATGACCGACTTGCAGGCGACGCTGGAAAACGTCTGGATCGAGGCGCTGCCTTCCATCATCATGGCGCCAAACTCGGAGCAGGCGCTCTCCCTGTACGAGAGTGCGCTGGAACGGGCAAAGAGCCGCGGTTACGAGCGCTGGCTGGAATTCCAGAACGCGTCGTTCAGGGCGTACAAACAGTCCCTCGGCATCGAGTATGCGTGGCCGATGAACGACGCCTCCTATGTCGCGCCCGAAGTGAAGCTGCTCGGCTATTACGACGAGTACAAAAAGCCGGTGCCCGATTATATCAATATCAGCGAGTAAAGAGGATTTCATGAGCGAATGTGAAGCAAAGTGCGAAAACAAAAAGATCATCATCGACACCGACATCGGGGACGACATCGACGACGCGTTTGCGCTCTCGATGCTCGCGAACTGCTCCGCGCAGATCCTCGGCGTGACGACGGTCTATAAGAATTCGGAGGAACGCGCCCGCATCGCGGCCTATCTTCTCGGCAAGTGGGGCATCTGCTGCCCCGTTGCGGCGGGACAGGACTATCCCATCCGCGAACCCATGAAAGTGCTTGAGTTTGAACGGCTGTGCAGCGACGGGAGGCCGCATATCTCGCAGCTGCTGCCCGAAATGGAGTGCGCCGGTTACAGCGGATCGTATGCCGCCGATCTCATACTGGACAGCGCGCGCAGATATCCGGGCCAGGTCACGCTGCTTGCGCTCGGCCCGATGACTAATCTCGCGCAGGCGCGCAGACAAAATCCCGCCGTGTTTGAACAGATCGGGGAGATCCTGATGATGGGCGGCTCGGTCAGGAATGACTTTGCCGAGTGGAACATTCGCTGCGACAGCGAGGCGGCGGCCGAAGTCTTTGAAAGCGGGGTGCCCATCCGCATGGTCGGGGTCGACGTCACGTTCGGCTGCGTCCTGGACGGGGACAATCTCAGAAGGATCGAAGGCTCGTCCAGGGAGGGCGCGGAAGTGCTGCGCGCCATGACGCGGCGGTACGTGGGCGCATACAGCGGAAAGCGCAGCCTTGTCATGCACGATCCGCTCACGGCAGGCGTGCTGTTCGGGGATTTTGTAAAGTTCCGCAGGATGAAACTGCGCGTGGGCACGCAGGGGTGCGAGCGCGGCAAGACACTGCCGTGTGAAACGGGCAAAGAGTGCCTTGTCGCAGAAAGTGCGGCATACGACGCATTTTTGGATTTTATGACCGATGCGATCGTCGGTTAGAAAAATAAGGGAGGAAAAAAGTATGAGAACTATGAGAACAAAGAAGGGTCTGCTGACGGCGGCATCGCTGCTCGCCGCGGCATGTATGCTGTCGGCGCTCCTGTTCCTGGGAGGGCCTCTGGTCTCTCCCCGCGCGCAGGAGCAGCAGGGCAGGGTCGAAGTTAAAACCGTGCAGAGTTTTCACACCATCACCGGCTACTTTCTCGATGTCAATCTGACGGGCATGGACGGCAGTGTGACGGCGCAGGAGGGCGATGCCTTTGTCCTGCGCATCGACAACAACAATACCTCTGCAAACACGATCTTTTCTTTCAAGCTGAACGGGACGATCATGTCCGGGTCGTCCTCCGCGCCGACGAGCATCTACACCTACAATGGCGGAGAGTATGTCGCGGCCTATTCCTGCGGGTCCTATTCGTCCGGATATGTGCCCGGCGGAACGGGGTATACCTATCTCGTGATCCCTGCGTCCAATTTCACTTCTGTCGGGGCGGTATCGTCCTTCTCCGTCTCTCACCGCTGTGCCGGGGCGGGCGGGGAACAGCATAAGCAGCTCGATTACAGCCTGTACGGACTTTATCTTGCATCGGATTTCACAGCGGAGGGAGCGCTGGATCTTGCTTCGATGCAGACGCTCTGGACGGCGGCGGAGGACAATTTCTCCGTGACCGTGCAGAATACCGCCTATACGGGCAGCGACTACGTTTCCGCCGCCTATGTTCCCGGAACGGTAACCTACGATTACAGCGCAACGGCGACGCCGGCGGAAGGGGGCACGGTGTCTTTCAGCGCGGAGCAGTTCAATGCGGGGGACAGCATTCTTGTCACCGCAACGCCCGATGCCGGCTATGAACTGGATACGCTCACCGTGAACGGCGCCGATGTCACGAACAGCGTGAACAACAACCGCTATACCGCAAAAAACCTGACGGACAACCTCACGGTCACGGCGACGTTCCGCCTTGCAACGGCCTACTATGTGGAGGACGGCGCCATCACGTCCATCTACAATACGCGCTGCGGAACGGTGTTCGCCGCGTGGGACGCCGTCAACGTCATGACAGTGGCGGATATGTCGTCCTATCCGTCTGACGGCGACTATCAGAATGTGGGCATCACCACGTCCGGGATCGGCGTGCCGGTCACGGCTGCCGATTACCTTGCGGTGCGCATCTATAATCTCGACGCCGGCTGGCGCACCTTCTATGTGATGGTCAACGGCGGATTGAACAGCTCTTCGGGGACATATTACATGGTCGACCGCCTTGGAAACGTCACGCAGAAGACGGGAACGGGCATCATCACGGAAAAATACACCCGCTTTGAAAATGCCACATTCGATCTCGGCTCGACGGCGACGGAAGGATTCTCCGGCCTGCTCGTCATTCCGCTTGCCAATTATGGCGGCGGAGAGATCGGGGAGATCGAAAACGTCACCGTCTACACGGGAGCACGGGACAAGAGCAATGCGCGCTTCAACGTGGGCGCCATGTGGGTGCTTTCCGAATTCGACGGCATGAGCGCGCCCGCCCTTGCCGAGGAGGACGCCGTCTGGACGCCTGCGCAGGACAACTGGTCGCTGTACGGCGATACGGCGCAGTTTGCACAGGCGCAGTTCCTTGCCGAGGACGACTATGCCATCCGCAATGTGACGGTCAGTCCCTATTATGATCAGTATTACATGACGCTGCCGCAGAACATGATCGGCTCTGACGGCTACGTCGACCTTGAAGCGCTCGGCGTCAAGGGCATCGCATTCGACGTGGAAAATTTCAATGCCACACAGACGGGTTTTGCCATTCGTATCGCAGGCAGCGACAACACCAATCTGACGGACACGTCCCATACGCTGTGGCAGACCTCCATCGCGGGCGGCTACACGATGAAGGTCATCTACGACAGCGGACTGGTGCGCGTACGCGCGCCGGCATTCCTGCCCTACGACGAGTCGGGCTCGTTCAGCGGGACGGTCTACATCTCTCTGAGCAACGAGGCCTTTACGAACATCGGCGGCGACGGAAGTTTCCCGACCAAGATCCAGCCCGTCATGCGCCTGCTGTTCTCGCGGCAGGATTCGGACGATTCGGTCTACCGCGCCAACATCTCCAACATCCGCTTCATCACGGACGAGACGCCCTTCGAGACGGGGCAGATCACGATGACGGGCATCGGCGGCGTCATCGCCGGGGACGTCGGCGGAAAAGCAGTCGGGGCGAACTCCAACAACAACGTGCTGTACGGAACTCCCGTCACGTTCACCGTCACCCCCAATGCGGGCTATGCGCTCGAATATGTCACCTATACGATGAACGACGTCACCGAAACGGCGGCGCTTGACGAAAACAATTCGTTCACGGTGGAAGTGACCGGCGATATCATGGTACTGTTCAACTGCAACGAGATCGCCTATACCATCACCTATGACCTTGGGGGCGGTACCAACAACGAAAACAACCGCACCTCCTATTATCTGAGCGACGGCACGGTGCGCCTGTACGACCCGACGCGCGAGGGGTATGTCTTCAAAGGCTGGCAGAACGAGGACGGGGAGATCGTCACCGAGCTCGACGCGTCTGCCGCGCGCGACGTCACCCTGACGGCGCTCTGGGAGGCCGAAAATGCGGGCGGCTGCGGCTCCGTGATCGCCGGCGGCGGCACGTTTGCACTGTGCGCTGCTATTCTTGTGGGCGGCACGGCTGCGGCAGTCCTGTTTGTGCGCAGAAAGAGGAACGGCTAATGGAACGCGGAAAAAGAGCGGCATGTGCAATGCTGGCGGCGCTGTTTGCGCTCGGCGCGGCGGCAACCGGGGCGGCGGCATGGGCCGAGGCTTCGGCGGTCACCAATTACTGGACGACGCCCGCTGAAGTCAAGGTCGTCGATGATGCCCTGCTCGCCTCTCTCATCGACGAGCGGGCCGACGGAGAGACGCGCATCACCGAGACGATCAACGGAACAAGCACGTCCTATACGCCTGCACGGGAGACCTATTCTCCCGCGGACAGGCAGTGGCAGGGACTGCCCTCCGTGGCGCGCACGGGCGACCGGCTGTGGGCGGTCTGGTATACGGGCGGCAACGGCGAGCCGCGCCAGTTCAACTATCTCGTTATCGCTTACAGCGACGACGGCGGCGCGAACTGGGTCGATCCCTTCCTCATTGTCGATCACGCCGACCCCGAGCATACGGGCGTCAACACGGGCGTCCCCAACTTCTGGGTGGACGAGGAGGGGGATCTTTGCCTGACATACATTCAGTACTATACGTGGATCATACGCTTTCACGATGCGGACGCCGCGGGACGGCAGCACGGTCATGATGATCGCATCAGAGGCGGAGGCGGGGGACACGCATACCGACACGACCAAGATCTTTGTCTCCGCAGACGGCGGTCAGACATGGCAGCAGCGCGCCTACCTGCCTTCGGCCGCGCCCAACAACAGGCTATATCCCGAATCGCAGATCGTGCAGACGGCGGACGGAACGCTCCTGCTCGTCAGCAGGCTGGAAAAGGGCAGCGGCGGCGGCATCGAATGCGCTTATTCCTATGACTGCGGGTACACCTGGACGGAGTACCGCTTCAACCTCGGCGAGCCGTTTATCGGGCCGGGTTCCAAGTTCCATATCATGCGCCTTACTTCGGGCAATCTGCTGTTTGTCAATCACAGCACGACGTCTTCGCGCTCCTCGCTCTATGCGTATCTGTCCGAAGACGGCGGCGATACATGGATCTCCATGCCGCTCGATACGCGCAGCGACGTGTCCTATCCCTGCGCCTTTGAGAGCGACGGCAAAGTGTATATCACCTGGGACAAATGTCCCATTGATGTTTGGAGCTGTCCTTGATCATGCGTTGAAAGTCGGGACGCAGGTCGTTGGTGCCCGTCATGGCGCGGTCGATATATGTTCCGACGATCAGGATGTTGTTCGCCTTGGCATATTGCTGGCAAACGCGGAGCTGACCTTCAATGGATTGCTCCGTTTGGGTATCGCTGCTATACCTCGCATAGATGACTGCTTTGTTCATTTTGACCTCCGACGGAAAATGTTTTTTCGGGAGAACAAACATCCGGAAAGACCGAAGCAGTCAAGGAAAGAGAAAAAATCATTGCATGAGCGGCTGTCAAATGACAGGTTTCAGCAATCATTTTTTCCCTTGACGGCGAAGGGCTTTTCGGATACGCTCCCCGAAAGAAAAACTTTGCGGAGATGATAGCTTCAAAAGGTGCAGAAAACCTTCTCCTTTTCAAAAATTTTTCAGCAAAAAAGAAAAAGGTGCAGAAAATCTGCACCTTTTTGCGCTATATTACAGAAAAATGATCGGGAGGGGACACGATGGACAAAGAAGAACGGGAAGTCGTTATAAACGGAAAGCCTGCTTTGGAACGGCTTTCCAAAAAAGACGCCGATTTATTCTACTCCGTGCTTTTGTTGCAAGTTCAAAATATGCATATAGAAACACGCGGCAAAAGTATGAAAAACATCGGTGTGCGGGTGCGCTTTGACGGATAGTATACGTATATTTATCAAATCAGATTTTTTATGGGATAAATGTAGTCAGATATTATAAAATTCAAGGAAAATGTGACTACCACCGGACGCGTGCGGATGTTATAATGTATATGGTCGTAAAATGGGAGGGTATTTATGAACAGGGTAAAGACGGCGGTGATCGGGCTTGGATGCCGCGGCAGTTTGCTTGCGTCGATCATTGCGGATATGGAAGAAGCCGTGATCGTTTGCGTCTGCGATCTCTATGAGGACAGGCAGGCGGATGCCGCCTCGATGATCGAAAAGAAGAGCGGTCACAGGCCGAAAAAATGCACGGACTATCATGAGATCTTGTGCGATCCCGAAGTGGAAGCCGTGATCATTGCGGCATCGTGGGAGGCGCATATCCCGATCGCGGCAGAGTGTATGCGTGCGGGCAAGATCACTGCACTGGAAGTGGGCGGGGCGTACTCCGTTGACGATTGCAGGCGTCTTGTGGAGACGTACGAGCAGACGCGAACTCCCTTCATGTTTTTGGAAAACTGCTGCTACGGCAAGTTTGAATTGCTCTCCACGTCGCTTGCGAGAAGAGGGCTTCTCGGGGAGATCGTTTACTGTCACGGCGCTTACGGTCACGATCTCAGGGCGGAAGTGCTGGGCGGAAACGTCAACCGTCACTATCGGCTGAACAACTATCTGAAGCGCAACTGCGAAAATTATCCGACGCATGAGCTCGGGCCCATTGCGCGTCTGCTCGGTATCAACCGCGGGAACAGAATGTGCCGCCTCGTCAGCGTGTCGTCGCGGGCGGCGGGGCTGAAGGAATTTTCCTATTCGCCGCGCAATCCCGATCCATCGCTTGCGGGGCAGACCTTTGCGCAGGGGGACATCGTCAATACCCTCATCACCTGCGAGGACGGTACGACGATCTCGTTAAAACTCGATACAACGCTCCCGCGCTATTATTCCCGCGAATTTACGGTAAGGGGGTCAAAGGGGTGCTGTTTGCAGGACATTGACGCCGTTCTTCTGGACGACGAGGGCCTGGAAGAGTATTTTGAGCCCGTTGACTCCGTGAAAAAATATCTCGGGAATGCGGAACAGTTTTCGGAATATCTGCCCGATATCTGGAAAAATGTGGAGCGGGACAGGCTTCGCTGCGGACACGGCGGCATGGACTATCTCATGCTGCGCGAATTTTTCCGTGCCGTGCAGGCGGGGCGGCCGATGCCGATCGACGTGTATGACGCAGCCGCATGGATGGCAGTCACGCCGCTCTCGGAGCAGTCGATCGGGCAGGGCGGTGCGGCCGTCGAAGTGCCCGATTTCACGAACGGGCGCTGGAAAACGACAAAGAATGAGGACGTGGTTCCGCTCGGCTGAACGGCTCAGACCTTATTGAAGTTTGTATCGCAATAGGTATCGCTGTTCTGCACAAATTTCTTATATTGCAGAGGCGTCATCCCGGTCATCTTTTTGAACTGTGAGCAGAAGTACTGAATGGTGTCGAACCCGAGGTAGTCGCTGATCTCCCGCAGGAACATCGTGTTTGCAACGATGAGTTCCTGCGCCTTCTGAATGCGCATCCTGATAAAGTAATTGATGATGGATTCGCCCGTATACTCTTTGAAGATCGCCGAGATGCGCGATACGCTGTATCCGACCTTTTTCGCGATCCGTTCAAGGCTGATCTTTTCGCACAGGTGATCGGCAAGGAAGTTGATGACGGAAAGGACTGCCGAATTCATTTTGCTCGATTCGCTGTTTTTCGGATCGATCTCGTCGTTATTGCAGCGGATCAGACGGATGAGCAGCAGTTCAAGAAGATTTTTGACCGCCTGGTGCGCCGCGAACTTTCTGACCTGGAATTTTTTCATTTCGGGAACGTGGTTTTTTCCCGCGACGATGGTCGTCCCGTCGTTGACGATGCCGAACAGATAGTTCTGCGAAACCTCGTCCAGCGCAAAGGGTCGATCGGCGACGGGCAGGATGAGGGTATCCTCCTCGGCGGTGAAACTGATGATGTTCACATAGCAGGGGACATTGTCCGCGCGGATCTTGTGCGGGATCCACGGCTTGTGCAAAATGCACATCCCTCTGCGGAGCGTATGGGTATATTCGGGCGTCTCCACAACGACGCGTCCCGATTGCACGAACACGATCTCCCACGGGGCGTGCTGTTCCCCGTTGAAGACAAATTTCGGCGTATAGTAGTATGAATATACGCAATACAGGTCGCGGACGGAAATTGCGGACGGAAGCTCTGTCGGGAGCAGGCTGACCGTTCTGACTTCCATGATGGTTCCTCCTTGTTTTTGTTCCGTGATTAGGATAGCATAATTTTGAAATATTGTCAATAATCTATTTTTAGCAGGAAGATATTATAAAAAATTGCCGATATAAAACTAGCATTTGTCCGAAAATTGTGTTAATATAAAAATTGCAAACGATAAGGAGGAGTACCGTATGGAAACAGAGCTTCGGAGCGCGGCGGGGGATGCCGCGCAGGGAACAGCGCCGCAGACGGGACAGGCGCCGGAAGCATTGAGCACTGTTCCGGGACAGACGTCCCCGCGCAACGACCTTGCCAAAAAGAAAAAGTCCGCCATGAAACGGCGGGAGACGATCTTTCTCGTCTGTATTCTCGCGCTCCCCGTGCTGAACTGGCTCATTTTTTGGCTGAGCGTCAACGTGAGCTCCTTTGTCCTTGCCTTTCAGGACAACGCGGGGAATTGGAGTTTCATCAACTTTACGCTCTTCTGGAATCAGCTGACCTCGCCCTACGGCGATACGGTCGGCATGGCGATCCTCAACACGCTCAAATATTTCGCGGTGAATCTGCTGCTCATCTTCCCGTTGACGCTTATCATGAGCTACTTCATCTACAAGCGCGTGGCGGGGTACCGTGCGTTCCGCGTCATCTTTTTCCTGCCCGCCATCATTTCGGGCATCGTGCTGGTGAGCGTGTATTCCAACATGATCTCCCCGACGGGCCCCATCGGCGCGCTCCTGAAGGCGATGGGGGTGCAGATGCCCGAGGAGGGATATCTGCTCAATCCCGACACGGCGACGCCCGCCATTCTTATTTATTGTATCTGGACGGGCTTTACGACAAATCTCATCATCATCAGCAGTGCGATGTCGCGCATCCCCGTGGAAGTGCTGGAATCGGCGCGCCTCGACGGCTGTTCGTCGTTCAAGGAACTCATCTTTCTCATTCTGCCGATGATCTGGCCCTCCGTTTCGACGCTGGTCATCTTCATCCTGACGGGCATCTTCAACGCGAGCGGTCCCATCCTGCTCTTCCACCCGGACGGCGGCTACAACACGATGACGCTCTCCTTCTGGATCTATCAGCAGGTGTACGGCGGCGGAACGTACGGCGGAACGGGCAACTACGGGCTCGTGTCCTGTGCGGGACTCATCTTTACCTGCATTGGCGTGCCGTTCATTCTGCTCGTCCGCCGTCTCATTGAAAAGATCCCGGCTGTGGAATATTGAGGGAGGGGAAACGATGAAAATTTTCAAGAAGAAGATCCGCGAATCCTCCATTCTCTATCAGCGTTCCAAGGGGGAGAAGGTGCTGTTCGGCATCGTCTTCGTCCTGTTTTTCCTGTATGCGGCGTCGCTCATCTTTCCGCTCCTGTGGCTGCTCATCAATTCATTGCAGGACAGGACGATCTACGAAGTCAACCTTGCACTCGGCAATGCCTTCGAGTTCCCGTCCGCCCTGCATTGGGAAAATTACAGCTACGCCTTCACGCAGCTGAGCTACAACGGCGCGAACATCTTTATGATGTTCTTCAACAGCATCTGGTACACGCTCGCGTATACGCTGGGCGGCGTATTGATGAGCGCCTTCACGGGATATGCGCTTGCCAAGTACCGTTTCAAGCTGCGCGGCTTCATGTACGGCGTCATCATCTTCACGATGACCATTCCCACCGTCGGGACGACGGGCGCGCTCTTCAATCTCGTTTATAACGTCCTGCATATCTATGACTCGCCGCTCTACGTCATTCTGAAGCATCTGTGCGGAACGGGGCTCAATTTCCTGGTGCTGTACGGATTTTTCAGAAATGTTTCGTGGAGCTATGCCGAGGCGGCGTTCATGGACGGCGCGGGTCACGCGCGCGTGTTTTTCAGCATCATGCTTCCCCAGGCGCTGCCCGCCATCGTGACGCTCAGCATCGTCTCGGGCATCGCGGCATGGAACGATTACATGGACGTTCTCATGTATCTGCCGAGTTTTCCCACCATTGCGTCGGGCATGTACGGGGTCTCGCGAACGCTGCCGCGTCAGGGCTATTCCACCGTGTATTTTGCGGCGCTCGTCATATCCATGCTGCCCATTCTCATTCTGTTTACCTGTTTTTCCAACGTGATCATGAAAAATTTTGCCGTCGGCGGATTAAAAGGCTGACGCATCTATAAGGAGGAAATGTTATGAAGAAGGCTGTTTCTGTCGCAGTCGCCGCCGTGCTTGCGGGCACGTCGCTCGCGGTGCTTGCCGGCTGCGGGAAAAAGGTCGACTCGGACAACCCCGAGACGCTTGAAGTGTATGTCTGCAATCTCGGCTACGGCTATCAGTGGGCGGAACAGATGCTCAATGCTTTCAAGGAAGAGGCGTGGGTGAAGGAAAAATATCCCAACCTGCAGGTCTCGTTCAGTCAGGATGCCGTGGAGCAGAATTCCAAGAACTGGCTGACCAACAACAGCACCGATTACGACGTCATCATGTGCACCAATCTGGAGGGCTTCCTCGGAGAGGGGAACTCGGCAGTGGATCTCACGGAGCTCGTCTATGAAAAGACGATCCCAGGCGAGAACGTGACGTTCGCGAAGAAGATGTTCGATTCCGTTCTGGAATCCAACCGCGACCCGTCGAGCACTGCCGAGGATCCGCACTACTACACGGCGACGTTTGCCTCCGGCATGACGGGCATTGCGTACAATGCGACCGTTCTTGCGGCACTCGGATTCGAGGAGCCCAACACGACGGACGAACTGTTCGCCATCTGTGAGAGCATCGCAACGGGAACATATGTCTCGGGCGCCTCGGGCGACTATACGGTGGGCGCCTCGGTGGATAAAAACGTATATTCGTCGGATAAGGCGTTCATCTCCTACGGCGTCTCCGCCTATGTCAACTATCTCGTAGAGACGTGGTGGGCGCAGTATGAAGGGGTCTCCGGCTACGTCAACTACTTCCGCGGTATGGACAGCGAGGGCAACCTTACGAGCGCGGTCGTCAGACAGCGGGGCAAGCTGAAGGCGCTCGAAGCGACTGAGGAGATGATGGAATACACCGGTCTTGTCGCTTCCGCCGAGCGCGACGCATACCGCCGCGCGCAGAACCAGGTCGTGCTCGGAACGGCGCTCTTCATGGCGAACGGCGACTGGTTCGATATGGAGGAGCGCGACTTTGCGGCCAATGCGCCCGGCGCGGGCGAAGTGCGCCTGATGAACGCGCCCGTCGTGAGTTCCATCCGCGAAAATACGCCCTCGATTCCGGACGACGCCACGCTCTCCCTCGTCGTGGAGGCGGTGGACAGCGGCTGCAACACGATCGCGGAGGCAGAGGAGGCTTTCCCCGACCTTGCAGGCAAGAATGTCACGGAGCCGGACTTCCAAACGGTGCACGACGCGCGCATGCTCGTCTATTCCATCGGCCCCCGCCACAACGTCGTCATTCCCGAGTGCTCTCCCGCCAAGGAGCTCGCGGCGGACTTCATTCTGTATATGGCGACGGACAAGTCGCTGGAGACATACGCCTCCGTCACGGGCGGCGCAAGCCTTCCCTTTGACTACGATTATGAACAGAACGCGACGCTCTGGAACAGCTTCTCCGCCATGCAGAAGCAGCGCCTCACGCTGTTCACCGATCCCGACCTCAACATCATGCCCAATATGGCGATGTATCCGCTCGTGCTGCGCGGCGGCTTCTCGCCGTGGAAGCCCTACGGCAATCCCGGCTACGAATTCCTTACGAACGCCTGGACGGCACAGGGGCTCAACGATCAGATCATCGCCTATTGGACGGATAACAACAGTTCAAATTTCAACACTGCCTGCGCACAGGCGGGTATCCGTTAAAAAAGAGGGAGGAAAATGATGAACAAAGCACGCACAACAAAGCCATTTCTGAAACTTGCGGCGTACATGCTGTCTGCGGCGGTGATCCTGCTGCCCGTCGGCAGTGCGATGCACGCGGAGGCAGAGACGGACGCCGTGGACATCTGGTCTGCTTATGCGACGGAGAAGATCCTGCAGGACGCGGAAAGCAGCAGCGATGCCGTGCGTTCCGATCCGAAGGTCGCCGTCAATGCCTGCAAGGGGGAGTATGAGAGTACGCAGCTCATTCTCACGGCAAACAAGGACATCTCTTCCTACAACGTGGAAGTTTCCGACCTGACGGACGGGGCGGGGAACACGTTCAAGGCGGAGAACATCTTCGTCTATCACGAAAAGTACATCGAAGTGGAAGCGACGTTTGAAGGCAACGGCGCCGAGACGGGCATGTATCCCGATGCGCTCCTTCCCATCGAAAAGGCGGTGGAGTACGGCGAAAACACCATTTCGGCGGGGAACAATCAGGGCGTGTATATCACCTTCAACGTTCCCGCAGATCAGGCGGCGGGAACGTACACGGGCACGCTGAAGGTGACCTATGACGGCGCGCAGGCGTCCGTCCCCGTCACCCTCGGCGTCAACGATATCCTCGTCAGCCAGACGACGCACACGCAGTCCAAGTTCAACGTCACGTTCGCGCATTGGCTGGGCGAACTCAACAGCACGCAGGATATGCTCGATTCCTACATCTCCGTGATGGCGGAACACCGCATCTCGCCCGGACTCATCATGTTCGGCAACGACTCCAACTATAACGACGAGAGCATCGCGGCGTATGCGCAGAAGGCGTACGATCTGCTGCAGGCAAATCCCAAGATGAGCACGTTCGCCGTGCCCACGCCCACGATGACGGACAGCAGCACGGGGCTTCCCACGCTGAACGGGGAGATCTTCGGCAAGTACCTCAACGCCATCGTCGATGTGGCGCTCGCAAGCTACGACGCGAAGACGCAGACGGGGTTTGACCTCATGTCCTATGCCATCTGCACGGTGAGCATCATCGACGAGCCCGACCTCAACAACACGCTCAACCGCGTTCCAGGGGTCGCCGCGCAGTTTGAAGGCGCGATCTCGGGCGCGAAGGCGTATCTTGAAACGCAGGCGGCGGCGAAGGGGGTCTCCGATGCGTTCGTGCAGGAGATCGAAACTTCGCTCGACAATTTCCCGCTCATCGTCTCGTTGACGACGACGTGGACGCCCGATGAGGAGACGCAGAGCATCATCACGGCATGTCCGCTCATCAGCCTTTACGACAGCGCGTCGCAGCGCGAAGTGTATGCGCAGATGGAACAGCGCTGGATCTACACCTGCAACCAGCCGCATTCGCCCTATCCCACCTATCACATCGACGACACGCTCGTCTCTGCCCGCTCCCTGAGCTGGATGATGAGCGAATACGACATCACGGGCAACTTCTATTGGGCGGCGGACCTCTATCAGCAGTATGTGGGGAACGGTGCCTATCAGCCCATCGACGACTATTACGGCACGGCGGAGCGCTATGAAAATGCCAACGGCGACGGCTACCTCATGTATCCGGGCGCGCCCTACGGCATGGACGAGCCGCTCTCCTCGCTGCGCCTCGAAGCCATTCGCGACGGTCTGGAGGAATACGAACTCTGGTACGCCCTGCATGATGCGTATGAGGCGAAGGGGTATTCTTACGAGGACATCCAGCGCAAGGTCTCTTCCCTCATCTATCAGGGCGCGAAGGTCGTCTCCACGCCCGAGCGGATGCAGCTTGCGCGCGAGGCGGTCATCCGCCTTCTGGAACTTGCCGAAAGCCCGCTTTCCGTCGGCATCACCGATGTTGAAGAGAGCGGCGCTTCCGTGACCTACACCGTACGCGCGGCGGCGGGCAGCACGCTCACCGTCCCCGAAAACGCGGGCATCACCTTCACGGGCGAAAACGGCACATGGAAGGTGACGGTAAACACGTCGGAGGCGGCACAGCTCTCCTTCACCGTCACGAACGGCTCGGAGTCGGAGAGCTTCACCCTTTCGGAGGGGAAGATCGTCCTCTTCGACGCCGCGGCGCTCTCGGAGAGCATCGCGCAGGGCGGCGGCGAGCTTGTAAAGGCCGTCGTTGACGGCAGCGGCTACGAGGCGGAAGGAAACGTCTTAAAGCTCGATATCGCCGCCGTGACGAACGCCAATCAGTATGTCACGCTGAGCGGAGACGCGGTTGCGGCGATCGGCGCGGACACGAAGGCTCTTGCCCTGAACATCTATAATCCGACGCAGGAGAACATGACGTTCCGCGTGACGGCGCGGCTCGCGGGCAGCAGCTACGGAATTTCCGTCATCAACGAGACGCTTCTGCCCGGCTGGAACAGGGTGGAGATCCCCGACATTTCGCAGATGACGGGGGGTGCTCTCCGGTCGCTCAGCCTGTACTTCACCGACCTCGCGGCGAACTATGCCGAAAAGACGGTCGTGTTCGGCACGATGACCGTGTACGGATTTTAAGGGGGTGCGCAGATGAAAACGAAATATATCTTGCTTGCGGGACTTTTGACGCTCTCCTGCGCCGCATGTTTTGCGGGCTGCGCGGAGGAACCCGCGCCCGATCCCGATGCGGCGCTCAAAGAGGACGCCCTCATCAACGGGTTTGAAAACTGGACGCCCGATCTGCAGACGGCGCTCATCTACAACGACTTCGGAAAGGTCAGCCTGAACACGGACAAAAAGTTCATCACGCAGGGCGAACGCTCCGCGCGGCTCGACCCGCTCGGCGGCAAGTACGTCTCTTCCTCCGCGCCCATCGTCATGTTCTCGCTCAAATCGGATACCTACGGTTTTGACTATTCCGACCTCTCCTATGCGGAGTATGTCACGTTCGATATGTATAACGATCAGAACGAGGACAAGACGGTCTATGCGGGGTTTGCCTCGGACATCAGCGGCGTGACGTCCATCAGCCGCGTCGGCGAAAAGAGCTTTACGCTCCGCCCCGGCTGGAACAAATGCGAACTGCCCGTTGAGGCGTCGCTCATCGCCATCGCGGGCAATCTGACGCAGGTGCGCGGCATTTACTTCCGCTTTGAGAGCGCGGGCAGCGCCAACGTCGTCGAGGAAGGGGAGAACAGGACGCCGCGTTACTATCTCGACAATATGTGGCTCGTCAAAAAGGCCACAAAGTCCGCGACCGATTTCGAGGTGCCTTTGAGGGAGAACGAGATCGCCGATTTCGAGAGCCTGTGGCAGGGGTACATGTTCACCAACGACAACCCGGGGCTTACGGAGGTCGTCGAGGCGGAGGATTTCGGCCTGACGGCGCCCTCGGGCAGCAAGGTCCTGCACGCCGTCTTTACGGGAACGGGCGCGGGCGCTTCCAATTGGATCCAGATGAACATCTCGTCCAAGCTGCTCAACAAGACGGTGCTCTTCGGCATGGACGCGGACACCGCCAAAAACGCCTACATCTGTTTCGAGACGTACAACAACACCGATTCTTCGGTCAATCTGACGTTTGTCTACCGCACGCCCACGAGCCTGCTGCTTGCCACCAACAACAACTGCGCGCCGCACGCGTGGACGAGCTATGAATTCTGCGTTGCCGATCTTCTTGCCATCGATAACGGGTTCCTGACGGCAATGGGCAATTTCCAGATCTCCTATAATGCAAATTATGATGGGGACAGGGAATACTTCTTTGACAACTTCCGTGTAGAAATACGGAATTGAGAAAAATTTCAGGGGTGAAACTATGAAGAGGAAATTATTGTTTCCGGCTGCACTCATGCTTGCCGTCACGCTCTGCTTCGGGCTGGCGGCGTGCGGGGAAGAAGTCGCGTTCTCGCTCAAAGACTTCCCTGCGGAAACGACCGAGACGGCAGAGCTCGGCAGCGTATATTCGCTCAAAACCGACGTGGAAGCGGCGGACGGCGCCACTTATCGCCTGAGCGCGGAAGTCCTTACCAAGGACGGCGGCGCGGTCGCCGTGTTCGACAACCGGTTCGACGTCACCGACGTCTCCGGCTACACCATCACCTATACGGTGGTCACGACGAGGGATGTGCCTCAAAGTGTCGTCACGCTCAACGTGACGGACAACACTGCGCCCGAGATCGCCATCAACAAGCCGGATGCGGGCGTCCTCAACGAGGAATACTGCCTTCCCGCCTTCACCGTGACCGACCTTGCAGAGAGCGGCCCCGACGTCACCGTCGCGCTCAACTTTGTGAACGGGGCCGAAAAGGAGGAAGTTTCGCTCACCAAGCGCGAGGGCAGGTATTACTTCAAGCCCGAAAAGCTCGGCAGCTACGAGTTCGCGGTCACCGCGTCCAAGTCGAACGGCAAGAGCCGGACGGCGACGCGCACCTTCATCGTCGATCAGCCCGTTCTGGAGGGCGAAGTGTTCTCGCCCGAAGTATTCGATCCCGCCGCGCAGGTGGAAGCCCTCACGAATCCAGGCGATACTTCCATCAATCTTTCCGCACTGGTCGTGGGGAAGGGCACTCCTACCCAGGAAGAATCCGAAAGCGCCGCTTATAAGGGGAATTACTACAAGATCGACGGCAGCAAAATCGGCACCGGCTGGCTGAATATCCATCTCACGCCCCGGCAGGACATCGAAAGCTACGCGGAGTTCGATACCGTCGAATTCTGGGTGTACTTTGTCATGACGGGTGAGAACGCCAAGGTCGGCATCCTCGGCGGCAGCACAGGCGCGACCGATCCGCTGCTGCGTGAATTTGCGGGCAACACCTGGACAAAGATCAGCGTGGACGCGGCGACCTTCTTTGACAAGATCGATTCCAAGGCACTTTTCCCCGTCAACTTCAACAATGCGGGCAGCGTCAACCATGCGGGGGTCACGGAAGTGCGCATCGGCACCGTCATGGCAAAGTATGCGTTCGAGCCCGAAGTGGCGGTCAACGCGCCCGCCACAACGACGAATGTAGACAGCTCCGTCACGCTCACGGCGGATACGGACGTCGCCTTCACGGCGGAGATCAAAAACGCCGAAGGCGATACGCAGCAGTGCAACGTGGAAGGCGGCGTGGTAACGGCTTCCCTTCCCGTGGGCAGTTATACCTATACGCTCACTTCGGCGGACGATCTGTACGTCGGTTCCGTTACGGGATCGTTTACGGTGGAGTGCAACACGCAGATCGTGCTGCCCGAGGACGTCACGGGAACGGCATTGACGCAGTTCACCATTCCCGAGGCAAAGATCACGGTGGACGGCGCGGAAGTGCCCGATACCACCGCACAGTACACGGCAGAGTTTACGCCTGCCTATGGCGGCGCCGTCGTTGACAACATCACGGAATCCACCTTTACGCCCGCGTCCAGCGGAACGCTCGTCATCACCTATACCTATGAGGGCGCGGTGTCAAAGACGCTGGAAGTCCCGATCGCCAAGGCGGAAAACACCACGGGCGCACTGCTCGACATGCGCAACGCCGACGTGCTGGAATATGTGACCGCTCCAGAAAATTCAGCTGCGGGATACAATCCGGAAGAACAGTATCTCACATGGACGGGAACCGATGTTTGGAGACTTCTCAACATCAACTTCAATACAACGGTTGCCGCCTTGCAGGAGCAGGGATACCAGTATCTGAAAGTGCAGGTCTACTATCAGACGGACGGTGCAACGGGCAACGTGACGGGCTGGTTCTGCGGCAAGGCGATGTTCGGAACCAACGATACGGCTGAAGGTAAATTGCGCATGATCCCGCACGACACATGGTATACGGCATATATCCCGGTTTCCGACCTGACGGACGACATTCTGAAAGGCTCCAAAGACTTCCTGCAAGTCAGTTTCAATCAGGCCGACGGTGGACACTTCCCCAAGGTGCAGGAAGTTCGCCTGAAAGGGTTTGTTCCCGTGACGCAGCCCGATGCGCGTACGGAATTCCTGGATATGTCCGATGATTCCGTTGTCGATCTGTTCACGAAGCCTTCCGGAACGTTTGAATATGTTCCCGCTGCGGAAAGCGAGCGGGCGTATTTGAGCTGGAAAGGCACGGGACCTTGGCAGTCCCTGTATTTTGACCCGAATACGCGTGTGACCTGCAATGCTGAAACGGCGTACGAGTATATTGCGGTAGAACTGTATTATGTTTCGACCGATGAGGGCGATATTGATGTATCCGGATATTTCTTCAGAGGGAATTGCCTCATCGGTTCCGGTAATAATGGGGCGGATGCGGGCGTAAAGGCAAATGAATGGGGCACCGTGTATTTGCCCGTGGAGGAATTCTATCACGGTACCGCTGACAGTACGAACAGCGCTGCTGCGGGAACGGGATATCTGTTGCAGTGCAGCTTCAATGCCAGCGGCAACGGCCACTTCCCCGGCATTTTCGAAGTCCGTATCGGCAATATCTTCTTCACCAACACGGCGGGCAGCGCCGAAACGGACTATGTGTTCACGGCGAACGCATGAGAGCATAAAAAAGCAACCGTTCCCGCGCGGAAACTTCCGCGCGGGAAACAAAGTGAGGTAACAATATGAAGTTCAAGTTTCTGGGTACGGGCGCGGCGGAGGGCTTCCCCGCCATGTACTGCGGCTGTGCGTACTGCGAGGCGGCGCGCAAGTCGGGCGGCAAGGACCTGCGCACCCGTTCACAGGCGATGATCGATGAAGATTTCCTCATCGATTATCCGTCCGATTCCTTCATCCATGCCATGCAGTACCGCCTGCGCATGGACAGTGTGAAGTACATCTTCGTCACCCATTCCCACCTCGACCACTTTGCCCCCGAGGACGCGACGATGCGCGGGCTCGCCTTTGCGCACAACATCCGCGAACCGCTCGTCACCGTTTACGGCAACGAGGCGGTGAAAAAGGTGTACGACTGGGCGCACAAGACCATGATCGGCAAGATCAAGGACGGCTACACCTATCGGCTGTTAAAGGCGTACGAACCCGTGCAGGCGGGGGAATACACCGTCATTCCGCTCCCCGCGCGGCACGATCCCAACGAGAACTGCTACATCTTCGTCATCCGCAAGGGCGGTAAAACTATTCTCTACGGGAACGACACGGGCATGCTGTACGAGGAAGTGTTCGACTATCTGAAAGAGCAGAATATTTATTTCGATATGGTCAGCCTCGACTGCACCATGGTGGAAAATCCCGTCTCCGACGAGGGTTCGCACATGGGCATCGACGGCGTAGTGCGCGTGAAGGCAAGGCTGATGGAAAGCGGGAACGCGGACGGGCGGACAAAGTTCTTCGCCAACCACTTCTCCCACAACGGCAACCCAACGCAGGAACGGCTGGAAAAGCTGCTTCTGCCGCACGGCATCATGCCCGCATACGACGGGCTGGAAGTTGAACTCTGAAAATACGTATGCAATTTTTCTGTACCGACAGTCTTGTTAAAATTTTTCCGCAGACCAAGAAGGTGCGCCGCCTGAAATACGGCGGCGCGCTTTTGAATGAGCGCTATTGCTTTCAGCTCTTTCTGCGTTCCGATGAGATGCGGCGGGACGTCGTCATCCGCTGCTCCCGCCCCGATGCGGTCACGCTGTATGCGGAGGACTTCATTCCCGCTGTCACCGTGACGCTTCCCGGCGCGGACGACTATACGGTCGGAGAGACGGGGCTCTATCCCGATCTCCTGCGCCCGCTCGGCGTTACGGACTTTTTTCTGCGCGCGGGCATTGCCTGCCCCGTGTTCGCGGAGGTGGATTGCAGGGCGCTCGGAGCGGGCAGACATACGCTGACGTTTACGGCGGAACATGCGGGCGAAACGCTTGCCGAAACGTCCTTCACGCTCACCGTTACGGGGGCGGAGGGCGCGGCGGGCGACCTGATCGTGACCGATTGGCTGCACTGCGACTGCATTGCAAACTATTACGGCGTTTCCGTGAACGGCAGCCGCTATTTCGCGCTCGTGGAAAGTTTTATCCGCACTGCCGTGGAACACGGGATCAACACGGTGTTTGTTCCCTGTTTCACGCCTCCGCTCGATACCGCCGTGGGACACCACCGCACCAACGTGCAGCTTGTGGGCGTTGCGCAGGAGAACGGCGCGTACTCCTTTGATTTTTCCGCGCTGGAAACGTTCATCGCGATCGCAAAGCGCGCGGGCGCCGCGTACTTTGAGGTGAACCACCTGTTTTCGCAGTGGGGCGCAAAGGCGTGCCCCGACGTCTATATCCGGAAAAACGGCAGGACTGTGCGCTGCTTCGGACATAAGACGGCGGCGGACAGTGCGCAGTACCGCGCATTCCTGCGCGCGTTCCTGCCTGCGCTGGACGCAAAATTCAAGGAATGGGGGATCGCCGACAGGGCGCTGTATCACCTCTCCGACGAGCCGAACGGCGAGCATCTGGAGCGCTATCGCTCTCACCTTGCCTTTATCAAGGAAGTGCTGCCCGACTGCCGCGTTATGGACGCGCTCAGCGATTTTGCGTATCGGGACATCGGCATCGACCTTCCCGTCGTCGCCATCGACGCCTGCGAGCCCTTTTTTGCAAGCGGAGCGGACATCATGGTCTATTACTGTACGGGACAGGACAGGCATTTCGAGCCCAACAGCTTTTTCTGCACGCCGTCCGAGCGCAACCGCGTGCTTGGCGTCATGCTCTACAAGTACGGCGCACGCGGCTTTCTGCATTGGGGCTACAATTTTTACAGTTCCTATCTTTCGCTGCGCACCGTCGATCCGTTCTACGAGACGGACAGCGCGGGGCGCTTTCAGGCGGGGGACGCGTTCCGCGTCTACCCCGGAAAGGAGGGGGCGCTCGCCTCGCTTCGGCTGAAAATGTTCCGTGACGGATTGCAGGATTATTGCCTGCTGAAAGCAGTCGAACGGAAAAAGGGCCGCGCATTCGTGTGTTCTCTTTTGCAGGAACGCGGTTTTGAAAGTTTCTTTTGCTATCCGCACGACGGGGAAGCGCTTCTGCGTCTGCACGACGAATTTTGCGCCCTTCTTGCGGGCCCAGGAGAGAGGTCATGAAGTTTGAATTTTGCAAGATATTATTTGAAGATAAAAACGGGATGCTCTGCGCGGGCGCGTTCGGCGCGCCCGACTGCTGTATTCCCGTTTCCGACGTGCGCGTCGCGGGCGGAGATATTCCTTCCCCGTCGCCGGCCAAACAGCCGTTCGCGGCGGATGCGCTGCGCCTTGAGGAGGTGCACAGGGAGGACGGGCGGCTCACCATAGTGCAGGGCAACGCGCTTTGCCGCGTCACGACGCGCTTTGAACCGTTCGGCGGCGCGGTGCGCGTCTGCGCGAATGTGGAAAATGTCTCCGCGCATGACATCGTTCTGGAGAATGTCTCCATACTCAATGTCAGCGGGTTTGCATCGGCGCGCAGGGGAAATACATATCTCTACCGCTTTCATAACAGCCATCACTGCGAGTGTCAGCCGCGCCGTCTCTCCTTCGACGACCTGGGCATGTTTGAAACGGATAACCGCACGTTCCGCCGGATCGGAGGATATAATGCGGGGAGCTGGTCTGCCAAAGAGGAGCTTCCGCAGGCGATCATTGAGGACGCGGAACACGAAAAGTTTTTGTTTTTCCAGATCGAGTCGTGCGGCGGCTGGGATTGGGAAGTGGCGGAAGGCTGCGCGGGGGCGCTCTATCTCTCGCTGAGCGGCGGAACGTTTGCAAGAGGCGGCTGGAAAAAGCGCCTTGCCCCGGGGAAACAGTATTTTTCCCGCTGCGCGGCGCTCTGCCTCGGAACGAGCCTCAACGGAATCGTGCAGGAGATGACACACTACCGCCGTCTTACGGCTAATTTCAGCGCGGCGGATGCAGAACTTCCCGTCATTTTCAACGAGTATATGTACCTCTCCTGGGATTCCCCCGAGGAGGCGCGCACGCGCGCGCTCGTGCCGCTTGTCGCCGCATACGGCGCGGATGTCTACGTTCTCGACTGCGGCTGGCACGACGATGTGGACGAGGAAAAGATCTATCCCTACGTCGGAAAATGGCGGGAAAGCCGCCTGCGCTTTCCGCACGGCGTGCGCGCGATGACGGACTATATCCGTTCGTTCGGCATGAAGGCGGGATTGTGGATCGAGCCGGAGGTCGTCGGCGCGCGCAGCGGCGAAGAATATCCCGAGGACGCCTACATCCGCACGAACGGAGAGCGCGTCCTTGTCGCGGGCAGGTATTTCCTCGACTACCGACACGAAGAAGTGCGCCGTCGCATGGGGGAGACGATCGCCCGCATGGTGGAAGAATACGGCGCGCAGTATATCAAGATCGACTGCAATCAGGACTGCGGCGTGGGAACGGAGGTCGCAAGCGATTCCTGCGGCGAGGGCCTGGAACAGACGACGCAGGCGTTTTTAGACTGGCTGGACGCCCAGCGCGCAAAATATCCCGACGTCATCTTTGAAAGCTGTTCAAGCGGCGGCATGCGGACAGACTGGCAAAGCCTGCGCGGAAGTTCCGTGTTCTCCGCCTCCGATCAGGTGTTGTATCGGAAGTTCCCGTATATCATCGGAAATATTTTTTCGGCGGCGCTGCCCGAGCAGGCGGCATTCTGGAGCTATCCCGTCGTTGACGGAAAGTATGAGCCACGGGACGGACGGCCGTCGGACGACGAAGTCGCCGTGAACATGGTAAACGGCATCATGGGCAGGATGCACCTCGCGTCCGATCTCGGAAAGCTGACGCCGCAGCAGACGGAACTTGTCAGACTCGGCGTGGCGAAGGCAAAACAGCTTGCGGCATTCCGCCGCACCGCCGTTCCCTGGCTTCCCTTCGGGTTTGCAAGATTCGGCGATAAGAAGGCCGCCGTGGGGCTCATGGATGAAAAGAAGATGCTGCTCGGGGTATGGAGCCTCGGGGTCACGCAGTTCGACGTGCCGCTTCCGCGCCAAGTCTCAGAATGCAGCGTTTTCTATCCCGCAGAGGATGCCGTGTCTGTCCGGGCGGAGGGAAAGACGCTGCACCTGCGTTTTGAGAGCAACACGGCAACTGTATTGCAGATCGTCTTTGCCGATTTCTGACCAGAGACGTGAGGGCTTTTGGAGGAGAAATGTCCATGGAAACATATGACATCACATTCGGAACGGGGGGCTTCCGCGGGGTCATCGGGGAGGACTTCACCAAGGAGAACGTACAGCGTATCGCGCAGGGGCTTGCGGACATGGTGACATTGGACGGCGTGAAAACGTGCGTTCCTATCGGGTTTGACAATCGCTTTTTGTCGGACGCCTTCGCGCGGTGGATGGCGGAAGTGCTGGCAGCGAACGGGATAACTTGTCTGCTGTATGACAGCCCCGTGCCCACGCCCATGGTCATGTGCGCCGTGCGCGACGAGGGCTGCGCTTACGGGCTGATGATCACGGCGAGCCACAACCCGTATATGTACAACGGCGTCAAGCTCTTTGTCAGGGGCGGCGCGGACGCGGACGTCGCCGTCACGCGGCGGCTGGAAGCCTTCACAAGGGACGTAAAGGAAGTGCGCGCGCTTTCGGATGCGCAGCTCTATGCTTCGCCCCTCGTGAAAGCGTTCTGCAACCGCAGGGAGTATCTCTCGCATATCGAGGACTTTTTAGACCCGTCTATCGAAAACAACCGCCTGCATCTTCTCTTTGACAACCTGTTCGGCGTCGCGGTGGTGGGTTTGAAGCCCCTGTTCGACCGCTACAAACTCAAAAAGTACGTCATTCTCCACGCGGAGCGGGATGCGCTGTTCGGCAGCCGCCTGCCCAATCCCACGCGGCAGATGATTGCGCCGTTGCAGGAGGAGGTGACGCGCGGGAAGTTCGACTACGCGATGGCGACGGACAGCGACGGCGACCGCCTCGGCATCCTCGACGAGCAGGGGAACTATGTCAACAGCAACGACATCCTCGCCTGTCTTTACTACTATCTCGTCAGATACAGGGGGATGAAGGGGGACGTCGTCAAGAACATCGCAACGTCCGTCCTTCTCGATTTGCTTGCCGAACGGCTGGGGTTTGCCTGCCACACGGTGGATGTGGGGTTCAAGAACATCTCCTCCAAGATGCGGGAGACGGACGCGCTCATCGGGGGCGAATCGAGCGGAGGGCTGACCTGCCGCGGCTATCTTGCGGGGAAGGACAGCACCTTCTCGGGCGCGCTCTTCATGGAGATGCGCATCAAGATGGACAAGCCCGTCTCGGAGATCGTCAAGGAAGTGCATGCTTTCTGCGGCTATACATATGCCTGCGTGGAGGACGAACTTCGCCTTCCCGCTATGCCGGAGGAGGGGGCGTTCGCGCGCCTTACGCCCGATTTCGGCAGAGAGGTCGTGCGCTTCGAGCAACTGAACAATAATTACAAATGGCACTTTGCGGGCGGATGCTGGGGGCTCTTGCGGCTCTCGGGAACGGAGCCCGTGGTGCGGGTGTTCGCCGAGGCGGAAACGCCCGCGACGGCGCAAAATATTGCAGACGTATTGAAAAAATCGGTACTATCCTGATCGGGACAGGAAAAGGGGGCGGATATTTTGGATGAGTTGCATTATTTGCTGAATATCCTGCTTGCCGTGGTACTCGGATTTGCTATCGGGTATGAGCGCAAGCTCCGCTATAAGGAGGCGGGCATCCGCACGCACACCATTGTGTGCGCGGGATCTGCGCTCATGATGGTGGTGTCAAAGTACGGTTTCGGCGGCGAGGACGCCGATGCGTCGCGCGTGGCGGCGCAGATCGTTGCGGGCGTCGGGTTTCTGGGCGCGGGCATCATCGTCTACCGCAAACACGAAGTACACGGGCTGACGACCGCCGCGGGCGTCTGGGCGACGGCGGGCGTGGGCATGGCCGCAGGCGCGGGATTGTATGTCATCGCCGCGGGCGCGACGGTCATCCTCATCGGCGTACAGTGTCTGTTCCACATCAGGTGCAAGTTCTTTCAGACGAAGAAGTATTTTCAGGTAAAGATCGTGTTTACGAGCAGCGGCGGGGAGAACGATGTCATCAAGGAAATTTTTCAGACCGACCGCTTCAACCGCCTTGTCATCGAACGCAAGGGCGGGGAGACGGTGTACCACGCCACGCTCAACACGGACAAG
>CAJFRT010000001.1 GCA_904419525.1 Candidatus Gallimonas merdae | reverse complement strand
ATTAACGCCAGGCCTAAGAAAGTTTTGCATTACCATACACCACAAGATTTGTTCATTGAAAATCTCTCTTTGTGTTGCACTTAGTTTGACAATTCATCCGTATATTCATGGTCATCGTATCCAGACAAAATCCGCTCGTAAAGGAGCTTGCGGCTCTTCACGACAAAAAGGGCAGGCGCGCGCGGGGAAGTTTCCTCGTCGAGGGAACGAAGATGGTTCGGGAGGCGTTTTCCGCCGGCATGCACATCGTGCGCGTTATCGTGCGCGAGGATTATGCGGGCGAGACGTTCTGTCCGCCTGCCGCCGTATTGGGACGGGACGCGTTCGCCGCCGTCTCGGACGAGAAGACGCCGCAGGGGATCCTGGCGGAGGTCGCGATCCCTGCGGCAGGGGTGCGCCCTCCCGAGGGGCGCTGCGTCCTCTTGGACGGATTGCAGGATCCCGCAAACGTCGGTGCGATTATTCGTACCGCGGTCGCCGCGGGGTATGGCGAGATCTATCTTGCCGACTGCGCCGATCCGTTTTCCCCCAAGAGCGTGCGCGCAAGCATGAGCGGCGTATTCTTTGCCCGCCTCATGCAGGGGACGCGGGACGAGCTTCTTTCCGCGATCGATGTTCCGCTGATTGCGGCGGACATGGACGGGGAGAATGCATTTTCCTTTCAGCCGTCCGAGAAATTCTGTCTTGCGGTCGGCAGCGAGGGGAACGGTTTGTCCCGGCAGGTACGCGAGAGGGCGGCTTTTACGGTGCGCATTCCCATGGATGAGCGAACAGAGAGCCTGAACGCGGCGGTTTCGGCGGGGATCCTGATGTACGCGCTCAGAGCGGGAACATTCCACGAACGGAGGTAATTTTATGTCGGGTCACAGCAAGTGGCACAATATTCAGGCAAAAAAGGGCAAGGCGGACGCTGCCCGCGGAAGGATCTTCACCAAGCTCGGCCGCGAGATCGCGGTTGCGGCGCGCAACAATCCCAATCCTTCTACCAATTCCAAGCTGGCTGACGTTATCGCAAAGGCGAAGGCGGCAAACATGCCCAATGATAACATCGAGCGTTCGATCAAGCGCGCTGCGGGTGAGCTGGGGGACAGGGACTATAAGGAACTGACCTATGAAGGCTACGGCGTCGGCGGTGCGGCGGTCATTATTTCCACGCTGACGGACAATAACAACCGTACTGCGGGCGATGTCCGTGCGATCATGTCCAAGCACGGCGGATCTCTCGGAACGACGGGCAGCGTCTCCTACATGTTCGATAACAAGGGACTGATCGTGGTCGAGCGCACGCCCGATCTTGACGAAGACACCATGACGGATTACGCCATTGAAGCCGGTGCCGATGATGTCGTCACCGAGGAGGACGTCTACGAGGTCTATACGTCCGTGGCCGCTTTCTCGGAAGTCCGTAAATTCCTTGAGGACAAAGGGCTTTCCTTCCTCAGCGCGGAACTGGGAATGTTCCCGCAGAGCAAGATCACTTTGCCTGAGGACAAGCTCGAAACATTCCGGAAGATGCTCGACAAGCTGGAAGAAAACGACGATGTGCAGACCGTCTGGCACAACGTGGAGCTTCCCGAAGAGGACGAAGAAGAATAACTGAAAGCGGCGTTGACAGCGCCGCTTTTTTTTGCTATAATTTTCAGAAAAAGGAGGGGATTATGACCATTTCCGAAACCTGCCGGCTTGCCAAGGAGCATGCGGGGGCAGTTGCATATTCCTCGGAATCGGATAAGAATCAAATGCTTTCGCTCGCGGCGGATGCTCTGGAAGCACATGCCGACGAGATTATTGCGGCCAATGCGCAGGACGTCAGTTCCTGTACTCGGGGGGAACAATTCCGTGACAGGCTGATGCTCAATGCCGCCCGAATTGCGGGCATTGCCGAAGGGTTGCGGCAGCTCGTGCGCCTCTCCTGTCCGGTCGGGGAAGTGACGGAACACTATACGACAGCGAACGGTCTGGATATTTCCCGCGTCCGCGTGCCGTTCGGTGTGGTCGGAATCATCTACGAAGCCCGTCCGAACGTGACGGCAGACGCCGTGGGCCTTTGCATCAAGAGCGGAAACGCCGCAGTATTGCGTGGCAGCCGGGATGCCTACACCTCCAATGAGGCCATTGTGCGTATCATAAAGGATGCGATCCGTTCGGGCGGGTATGACCCGGAGTTTATTCAGCTGATCGCCGATTGTTCGCATGAGGGGGCCCGTGAATTCATGCGCCAGAAGGGAACGCTCGACGTACTCATTCCGCGTGGGAGCGCTTCTCTCATTCAGGCCGCGCTCGAACACGCAACCGTGCCAGTGATCGAGACGGGGACGGGGAACTGCCATGTCTATGTGGAAAAGTCTGCCGACATGAAAATGGCGGCAAAGATCTTGTGCAATGCCAAGACGCAGCGGACCAGCGTATGCAACGCCTGCGAAAGCCTTGTCGTCGACGATGCCTTTGCGCGCGAACATCTCGATGTCCTGCTGCTTCCTCTGCTGGAACGGGGCGTGGAGATCGTGGGGGACGAGAAGGCGCGCAGATATATGCCGGCGGTCGGCCCCGCGTCGGAGGAAGATTTCTATAAAGAGTATCTTGCCATGAAGATCTCGGTGAAAATCGTTCAGAATGCGGACGAGGCGATCGCCTGGATCAATGAACATTCGACGCATCACAGCGAGAGCATCGTGACGGAGGATAAGGCGGCGGCGGAAAAGTTTTTGAAAATGATCGATTCCGCCTGTGTCTACTGGAATGCGTCCACACGTTTCACGGACGGATTTGAATTCGGATTCGGCGCGGAAATGGGGATTTCGACGCAGAAGCTCCATGCGCGCGGCCCGATGGGACTGAGAGAGCTTACCTCCTATAAATTTGTGATTCGCGGAAGCGGACAGATAAGAGGATAAAAAGATTGAAAGACGCGGCGCGCATGTCAAGCACATGCGCGCCGCGTCTGTATGTTGCCCGATAAGGGGACTATCCGATCTCGTCCGCAAAATAGGCGCGCGTCCACGCGCAGCGCCCGGCAGCATCTTTTATCGTGATGCGGAAGTAACAGTTTTTGTTTGCATCGGGACCTGTTCTGGATTTGTGCAGGTATTCGCGCAGATCGAATCGGGCGCCGAGCAGCGGTTCATCCGGTTCTGCCGTGGTATGAACGGCAAACCTGCGTTCTGTTGTCAGAGTGATCTCTGCGGCGGGGGAGGTTGTGATGTGTAAGATTCCGTCTTCGCAGAAGAGTTCCCCGACGGAAGGCCCTGTAGAGGCGTACAGATCGCCGTGCTCCAACGCCTGCATCACCGCATCGTAGGTCAGGCTCTCCGCCTTTACCATGACGTAACCATAAAAACAATTTTGCAGGAGATGTCCGTCGTCCGTCGAAAGCGGAAGCACGTGCTGTCCGAGGCGCAGAAGGTCATCAAGCGGCTGAACAGTGTCCGGAAATCCGGCCAGCGCACATCCGGCGTTGTAGACCTCCACGCCCCACAATCCTTTCATTCCGCAATAATCGGAATAGTTCTGCAAAGACCAGACAGGGTGGTTGAGCGAGACGAGAAATCCCGCCGCATTTGCTTCGGCAATCATGCGGTTGAAGCATTCGGCAGAGTAATCCCGCCTGCGGGAGAGTGCGCGCATGGCGTCCGTCACATATTTACGGGAATGTTTGAGCCAGACGCCTTCTTCGCAGAATGCGGGACAGAGGACGTTTCCGGAGTCCTTTGCATAAAAATTCATGTGACAGGCGGTCATGAAATCAAAATCCCAGGACGGTGGATGGGGGAGATTGACGGCGGTTTCAAATCCTGTAAGCGCCAGAAAATGTTCGTCTGTCAGGTCATTGTGCGGAACGATGATTTCATGATCGGTGAAAGCGACAATGGAATAACCGTGATCCGAAAAGACGCGCTTGACTTCCTCGGGCGTCAGTTCTCCGTCCGAGATCGTGGTGTGCATATGCAGGTTGGCTTTATAAAACTTCCCGCGTGCGGGAAGGAGTTCCTGGCGCATGGATTGTTCCTATATGCAGTTCCGCGTGTATTTTACTTCTTTCTTCCCAGTTCGCTGAGCGCGCCCAGCAGGAAGTATTCGGCGGTCGAACCTTTGACGACGCGTTCCTTTGCCTCCTCGGGGGAGAACCAGTGCGCCTCTTCGATCTCATCGTTGAGTACGATTTCTCCTTCGTCCGCCGTGACGATGAAATTGAGCATCAGCACGTCCTTCGCGTCGTGATAGCGCGAAGCATGATAGCGCCATTTGATCGCTGTCAGCCTGGTCTCCTCGCGCAGTTCGCGCGGGATCGCCTTTTCCGCGCTTTCTCCCTTTTTGATGTAGCCTGCGAACAATTTGTAGCTCTCTTCTCCGGTATGGCGTGCGAGCAGAATTTTGTTTTCGGCACGGTTGACGACCGTCATGGAGACGGCAACGGGAAAGAACGGAAATTTGAATGCGCCGCACTGTTCGCAATAGGGAATGAGTCCTTCATTTTCCAGGAAACGAAGGCTGAGTTTTGCGCCGCAGTCTCTGCAATACATATTTGCTACCTCGCATACTTTGTTAGTCTTATATTTTACGCCCGAAAGAACGGATTGTCAACCCTTTGCGGCGAAATTTTTGTAAATATCTGTCAAAAACAGAAAGCAGGCAACGCGTTCCGGCCAAAAAGCGGGAGCTGTGAGCAGGGAACTTCAGGTTTGCTTTTTTGGGATTACCGCTTGACAAGATCGGCGATATTATAGTATAATATCGGCGATTGTTTTCATGGGTGTCATGTGGTTGTAACGGGCACCTGCAAGGAGGAAAGTATGCTGACTTCGATCTGCGGGATCAACTGGGGCGACGAGGGCAAGGGGCGCATGGTCGACCTTCTGTCCGAGGATTACGATATCGTCTGCCGCTATCAGGGCGGGAACAACGCGGGCCATACCGTTATCAACGAGAGGGGGAAGTTCATTCTCAATCTGCTTCCTTCGGGCATTCTGCGCGAAGGCGTTGTCAATGTGCTCGGCAACGGCATGGTGGTGGATATCAGACACCTCACCGAAGAGGCGGACAAACTCCGCTCGCAAGGGATCTCCATCACGCCCGAAAATCTGAAGATCAGCGACAGGGCAGTCATCACAATGCCCTATCACGTGCTCATGGATTGTCTGGAAGAAGAGCGCCTTGCGGATAAAAAGTTCGGCTCTACCCGCCGCGGCATTGCGCCCGTCTATGCGGATAAATACATGAAGAAAGCGTTCCGGATGGGCGAGCTTCTGCACCCGGAGCGTCTGTATGCGCGCGTCAAGGATATCGTGGAGTGGAAAAACCTGACCGTGGAAAAAGGGTACGGCCATGCTCCCGTAACGGCGGAGGAAGTTATTGAATATTTCAAAAAGTACGGCGAGCCGCTGAAAGATTATATCTGCGATGTCGGATTTTATCTGCACGAAGCGAACAAGGCAGGCAAGAACATCATGTTCGAGGCGCAGCTCGGCGCGCTCCGTGACATCGATTTCGGGATCTATCCGTATACGTCCTCTTCCTCGACGATCGCGGCCTATGCGCCCATCGGTGCGGGTGTTCCCAATCTCAAACTGGATAAATCCGTCGGCATCATGAAGGCCTATTCCACCTGCGTGGGCGAGGGGCCTTTTACGGCAGAATACTTCGGAGAACCCGCGGAAAAGCTCCGTGCGGCCGGCGGCGAGTACGGCGCGGCCACGGGCAGACCGAGACGGGTGGGGCCGTTCGACGTTGTCGCTTCCCGCTACGGGATCCGCTGCCAGGGGGCGGACGAGATCGCGCTCACCAAGCTGGACGTCCTTTCCGGGTACGAGGAACTTGAAATCTGCACGGCCTATGAGCTGAACGGAAAGCGGATCACCGAATTTCCTTTCCCCGATGCGCTCGATCAGTGCAAGCCGGTGTTTGAAAAGGTGAAGGGCTGGAACTGCGACATCACTGCATGCCGCAGATATGAAGATCTCCCCAAGGAAGCGCGCGACTATGTGGAGCTCATCGAAAAGCTCTGCGAATGCAAGATCACATACATTTCGGTCGGCGCGGAGCGCGATCAGATCGTCATTCGTTAAACGATGAAAAAACATTTCTGGAAAATGCAGGGAATCGGAAACGATTACATCTATTTCGATTGTTTCGATTGGTTTCCGTCCGATCCTTCTGCAGTTGCCGAAAAGCTGTCCGACAGGCATTTCTCCGTCGGCGGCGACGGCGTTGTGTATATCTGCCGCAGCGAGATCGCTGACGGCAGAATGCGTATGTTCAATGCCGACGGCAGCGAGGGCAAGATGTGCGGCAACGCGATCCGCTGCATCGGAAAATTTTTGTATGAAGTCAAGGGGATCCGCAAGCCGGTGCTTACCGTTCAGACGGAGAGCGGCGTCAAGACGCTGGTGCTCGGCGTCAAAGACGGGACGGTGGATTCCGTACGGGTGGATATGGGGGCGGCGGAGCTTCGGCCCGCACAGATCCCGGCAGACTTTGCGGGGGAACGGGCGGTGGACGTGCCTCTTGACGTGGACGGAAAGATCTGCCGCGTCACATGCGTCTCGATGGGCAATCCGCATTGCGTCACCTTTGTGGCTGATCCGTATGCCGTCGATCTGGAGCGGATCGGTCCCCGATTTGAGCATCATGCGGCATTTCCGGCGCGTGTGAATACGGAATTCGTGCGCGCAGATGCTGAAAATGAACTGACCATGCGCGTCTGGGAGCGCGGCAGCGGTGAGACCTGGGCCTGCGGCACGGGTGCATGCGCGGCGGCGGTTGCGGGCGTGCTGAACGGATACTGCGGTTTGGACAAAGACGTCACCGTGCATCTGCGCGGCGGAGATCTTGTGATCCGCGTCACAAAGGACGCCGTGTTTATGACGGGGCCTGCGGCTTTTGCCTTTGAGGGCGAAGCGGAAATCTGAATTTTTCGCCGCGGAAAGGGCGGCTGTTGCACAGGAGGAAAGAAAGAGGGTATGGCAAAATACGTCTTTGTCACGGGCGGCGTTGTCTCGGGACTCGGAAAGGGCATCACGGCGGCTTCTTTGGGGCGGCTTCTGAAGATGAGGGGCTATAAGGTCGCTTCGCAGAAGCTCGATCCCTATATCAACATCGATCCGGGTACCATGAGTCCCTATCAGCACGGCGAGGTCTTTGTTACGGAGGACGGAGCCGAGACCGACCTCGATCTCGGCCATTATGAGCGTTTCATTGACGAAGATCTCAACAAGTTTTCCAATCTTACCACGGGCAAAGTGTATTGGAACGTGCTCAACAAGGAGCGCGCGGGCGAATATCTCGGACAGACGGTGCAGGTCATTCCGCACATCACGAACGAGATCAAATCGTTTATCTATCAGGTCGGCAAATCGACGAATGCCGACATCGTCATCACGGAGATCGGCGGCACGACGGGCGATATCGAAAGCCAGCCTTTCCTGGAGGCGATCCGTCAGGTCGCACGCGAAGTGGGACGTGACAACTGCTGCTTTATCCACGTCACCCTTGTGCCCTATATTTCCGGTTCCTGCGAATTCAAGAGCAAACCCACCCAGCATTCCGTCAAGGAACTGCAGGGCATGGGTATTTTCCCCGATATCATCGTGGCGCGCGTGGATGCGCCCATGCCGGCAAGCATTCGTGAAAAGATCGCCATGTTCTGCAACGTGCGGCCCGAATGCTGCATTGAAAATCTGACGGTCCCGGTGCTCTATGAAGCGCCCATGATGCTGGAAAAGAGCAATCTTTCCACGATCGTGTGCAATATCCTGCACCTGGAGCCGCGCACCATCGACCTGACGGAGTGGCAGGAAATGCTCGCCCGTATTCACGCCCGCAAAAAGACGGTCAGGATCGCCCTCTGCGGAAAATACGTGCAGCTTCACGACGCATACCTTTCCGTTGCGGAGGCGCTTGCGCACGGCGGGTTCGAGTCGGACGCAAAGGTGGAGATCGAATGGGTGGATACCGAGGCGCTGAATAATAAAAATGTGGACAGGATCCTCAAGGACGTGGACGGCGTGCTCATTCCCGGCGGCTTCGGCGTGCGCGGGATCGAGGGAAAGGTGGCGGCCTGCCGCTATGCCCGCGAGCACAATATCCCGTATCTCGGCATCTGTCTGGGTATGCAGGTCGCCGTCATTGAATATGCGCGCAACGTACTCGGCATCGAAGATGCCAACTCCTCGGAATTTTTCCCCGAGGGCAAGCACTCCGTCATTGACCTCATGCCAGATCAGTACGGCGTGAAGATGGGCGGAACGATGCGCCTGGGCGCATATCCCTGCCTGGTTTTGGGGGATAAGATGAAAGAGGCTTACAAGGCCGATCTCATTCACGAACGCCACCGCCACCGCTTTGAGTTCAACAACGACTATCGCGAGCAGTTTGAGCAGGGCGGCATGAAGATCGCCGGCACTTCGCCGGACGGTACGCTCTGCGAAGCGGTGGAGATCCCTGCAAACGACTTCTTCGTCGGCGTGCAGTTTCACCCCGAATTCAAATCCAGGCCCAATAATGCACATCCCTTGTTCCGCGAATTTATCCGTTATGCGGTAAAATATTCGGAAAAGAAGGCAAAATAAATGAAGATCAATGAAAATTTCCTGAAGCTGAAGGACAGCTACCTCTTCGCCACAGTGGGGAGAAAGACGACGGAATATAAAAAGGCGCACCCTGAAAAGGAGGTCATCCGCCTCTCGATCGGCGATGTGACGCGTCCGTTGGCGCCTGCGGTCATCGAGGCCATGCACAAAGCGGTTGACGATATGTCCCGTGCGGAGACGTTCAAAGGATACGGACCCGATCAGTACTGCTATGCGTACGATTGTCTGCTCGACACCATCGTGGCAAGCTATGCAAGGAAAGGGGTCGCTCTCGAAAAGGGAGAAGTGTTCGTGTCGGACGGCGCTAAGTCGGATTGCGGCAACATTCTCGACATCTTCTCCGGGGACAACGTCGTCCTTGTGCCCGATCCCGTCTATCCCGTCTATCTGGACACCAACATCATGGCGGGACGCAAGGTCGTGTTTGCCGATGCCAATGAGGAGAACGGGTTCCTTCCCATGCCCGACGAGAATACGGAGGCAGACATTATCTATATCTGTTCTCCGAACAATCCCACGGGTGCGGCCTATACGCGCGAACAGCTCAAGGTGTGGGTGGACTATGCCCGCAGACACGACGCGGTCATTCTCTATGACGCCGCATATGAATACTTTGTATCGGACGACCAGTATGCGCGCAGCATCTATCAGGTAGAGGGGGCCAAGGAGTGCGCGATCGAATTGTGCTCCTATTCCAAGACGGCCGGATTTACCGGCGTGCGCTGCGGCTATACGATCGTACCTCATGCGCTCGTGCGGGAGGGTACGCCCCTCAACAAGCTCTGGGCGCGCAGACAGTCCACCAAGTTCAACGGCGTGTCCTACATCACGCAGATGGGCGCGGCGGCAGTCTTTACCGAAGAGGGCGAAAAGCAGATCCGCGCCAATATCGATTATTATCGCGCCAATGCAAAGATCATTTCCGACTGCCTTGACGAACTGGGCATCTGGTATACGGGCGGCAAAAATTCGCCCTATATCTGGTTCAAATGTCCGAACGGCATGAAGAGCTGGGAATTTTTTGATTATCTTCTGGAAAATGCGCAGGTCGTCGGAACGCCCGGAAGCGGTTTCGGGACAAACGGCGAAGGGTTCTTCCGCCTGACGGCATTCGGTACGGAGGAAAATACGCGGAGGGCATGCGATCGGATCCGTGCCCTGCTCGGCGGCAAAAACTGATCGGAGAGAGAAAGATAAGGGTATGGAAGCGTGCAGAGAGGCGGGCGTATTGTGCCATATCTCTTCCCTTCCGGGGAAGTACGGCATCGGTTCGTTCGGAAATGAAGCGTATCGGTTTGCAAAATTCCTGAAAAAGTGCGGCGTGAAATATTGGCAGGTGCTTCCGCTCGTGCAGACGGGCTATGGCGATTCGCCATACAGCTCCGTTTCCTGTACGTCGGGCAATCCCTATTTCATTGACCTGGAGAAGCTCGCCCAGGATGGTCTTCTTACAAAGTATGAGCTTGCGGAAGCGCGCCATGAGCCGGGTTCCGTTTCTTATGGCTCGCTGTATAATGAGCGCTATGTGACGCTTCGCAAGGCGTTTTCGCGGTTTAACTTCGATGATGCAAAGTTTCGCGCATTTGTCAAGAGCGGGGCGGCGGAAGATTATGCGCTGTTCATGACGGCAAAACGTGTCTACGGCGAAAATTTCCTGTACTGGGAAGAACCGCTGAAATTCCGCGACCCGGAGGCGCTCGAGAAGCTGCGCACCGATTTTCATGAAGAATATTTGTTCTGGAATTTTCTTCAGTATGAATTCGGAATGCAGTGGAGGGCGCTCAAGGAATATTGCAATTCGCTCGGCATTCAGATCATCGGGGATATTCCGCTCTATGTGGCGGCGGACAGTGCGGACGTCTGGGCTCATCCGGAATTGTTCAAGCTGGACAGCGACCTGCGCCCTACAAAGGTAGCAGGGGTCCCTCCCGATTACTTTTCGGAAACGGGACAGCTTTGGGGCAATCCCATCTATGATTGGGCGGCGCATGAAAAAGAGGGGTTTGCCTGGTGGACCAACCGGCTTGAAAGCGCGCTTGCAACCTACGATGTCGTCCGGATCGATCATTTCCGCGGAATCGACCGCTACTATGAGATCCCGGCGTTTGCGGAGACGGCCGTCAAGGGCGAGTGGAAAGAGGGCCCCGGGGAAAAACTGTTTGCCAACGTCGGCGGAAAGGGTCGCATCATTGCCGAAGACCTCGGTATAATGGACGATGGCGTGAAGGCTCTGCGCGAAAAGCTCGGTTTCCCCGGCATGAAAGTGCTGTTGTTTGCATTTGACGGAAACGAAAAAAATGAATTTCTTCCTGAGAATATAGGGGAGAACAGCGTCTGCTATACGGGAACGCACGATAACGACACGGTTGCGGGCTATGTGCAGACACTTGCCACGGAAGATTTTCTGCTGTTCCGTTCGCGCGTCGCGCAGACATTGCAGGAAGAGGGCGTCTATGTAAAGCTCGGCGAACACGGCGAAGGTTTCCCGGAAGCGTTCTGCCGACTTGCTCTCGCCTCGGATGCGCGGCTTGCCGTGCTTCCCGTGCAGGATCTTTTGGGACTTGGGAATGAGGCGCGTATGAATTATCCGGGTACGGATGACGGAAACTGGCGGTTCCGCCTGGACAGACTTCCCGCGGGGGTCGCGGGCAAATTAAGACACTGGATTAAATTGTATCGGAGGTAGGGAATGGCAGACGAACAAAAGAAAGAAAAGAAAGGATTCTGGAAGGAATTTAAGGAATTTATTGCAAGGGGCAACATCCTTGACATGGCGGTCGGCATCATCATCGGCGGTGCTTTTACGGCCATCGTCAACGCGCTCTGCAATAATATCCTGAAGCCGATCATCAACTGGATCCTTGCGGCGATCATCGGTACCGATTCTCTCAATGAAGTATATACATTTCTCAGTACGGCGTATACGACGAATGAGGCGGGAGCGCAGGTCATTGATCTTGCAAATTCCATTTATATCGATTGGGGGACTTGCATCAATGCGATCATTAATTTCCTTCTGACGGCGCTTGTTTTGTTCCTGATCATCAAGGCGGTCATGAAGGTAAGCAAGATGCGCGAAGAGGCGAAGAAGGCGCTTGAAGAAGCTGCTGAAAAGCGGAAAACGGAGAAGACGGCCGAAACGGCCGGAGCGGCTGCGACCGAGGAAGGAACTGCGGAAACGCCTGCGGATAAGCCCGCGGACAGTGCGGCTCCGCCCGACAAACAATAGAATCTGATCAAAGCGAGCCCGCGGCAGTCTGCCGCGGGCTCGCTTTTTCTGTATGAGCAGATCGGAGGGGTAAAGGTATCGTTATGCGCTCAGCGCCCATAATGACCTTGTTACCGGTACGTGTCCCGGATATGTGGGTGCAGGGGTTTGAATCCTTTGATTGTGAAATTTTATTTTTTATGAAATAATTTTTTCAGAAGGTGTTGACAAGCACCTGAGAGTATGTTATGATAGCAACGTACTAAAACGTTTTATTAAATCGATTTACTTCATTTGGAGGAGAAAAATGCGCATTTATATCGTCGGAAGTCTGAATATGGATCTTGTAATCCGCGCGCCGCGGGTCCCGGAGGGAGGCGAAACGATCTCCGGTGAAGGATTTATGACCAATCCCGGGGGGAAAGGCGCCAATCAGGCCGTGGCCGTGGCAAAGCTCGGGGGTGAATCCTATATGGTCGGCTGTGTCGGACGGGAATTCGGCGGCGAACTGACAGATGCGCTGAAAGGATACGGCGTTCATGCCGACTATGTGCGGACGGAACCGGATATTTCAAGCGGCATTGCCGTGATCGTTGTTGCGGACGGAGATAACCGCATCATTCTCGATGCGGGTTCCAACGGGCGGACGGACAATGCATTGGTTGACCGTGCGTTTGCTGATGCCCAAGCCGGGGATTATCTTCTGGTGCAGCTGGAGATCGGGCTTCCCACGGTTGCATATGCTTTGAAGGAGGCAAAAAAACGCGGCATGATCACGGTGCTCAATCCCGCACCCGCGGCACAGCTTCCGGAAGAGCTGTATGCCGACTGCGACTGGTTTGTGCCCAATCAGACGGAGGCGGAATTTTATACGGGGATCTACCCTTCGGACGAGGAAAGCGTCCGCCGCTGTGCCGAAAAACTCGGAAAACTGGGCGTCAGGAATGTGCTCATCACGCTTGGAACAGACGGGTCCGCAAGCGTGAGCGAAGGGGTATTCCGCCGCACGGACGCGGTTCCGGCAAAGGCCGTCGACACGACGGCGGCAGGCGATACCTATGTGGGCGCCTTTGTGACCCGCCTTTCCGAGGGGGCGGACATCGAGACGGCAATGCGCTTTGCCAGCACGGCTTCCGCGCTCACTGTCACCCGGCGGGGGGCGCAATGCGCCATTCCGGTGCGGGCTGAGGCGGAGAAATATGCAAAAGAAAAGGGCGTTTTTGTATGAAAGAAGCAAGAAAAAAAGCGACCATAAAGGATGTCGCACTCCGTGCAGGGGTCTCGCCGACCACGGTGTCCATGGTGCTCAACGGAAAGGACGCCGCGCTTCCCGAGCGCACCTGCGAGCGGGTGCGGGCAGCGGCAGCCGAACTGGACTATAATACGGATATCCTTGCGCGGGCTCTTGTCACCCGTAAAACGAACATTGTCGGCGTCGTTGTTCCGGATATTTCCAATGCATTCTTTTCCGAAGCAGTGCGCCATATTCAGGTGGAGATCGCGCGTTACGGGTATGACATCATTCTGTGCAACAGCGAAGAGCGCGCCGAAAACGACTATCGCTACATACGCCTGCTTGCCGGAAGAAATGTTGACGGACTCATTCTGACGCCGAGCGCCGAAGCGTTCACTGCGGAAAATGCAGAAAAAATGAAGCGTCTTCTGACGGGACTGCGCATTCCCTATTTGTTTTTTGACCGCTATTATGCAGACGGGGGGACGCGGGTCGCGGTGGACAACGAAGCGAGCAGCTATGCGGCAACGCAGTATCTGCTTGAAAACGGCCATGAAAGAATCGGCGTGATCGCCGGGCCGCTGACGCTCAACAGCAGCCGGAATCGTCTGAAAGGTGTGCGCCGGGCACTGTCGGAGCGGGGACTGAGCCTGCCCGACGACTGCGTCTATGAGGGCAAATATGATTTTGCAACAGGTGTGAACGGCGGGGCAATGCTGCTCGGGAAAGGCGTTACGGCTGTTTTCGCATTCAGCGATATGCAGGCATACGGCGTCTATGAGAGTGCAAAGCGCGCAGGGAAGCGGATCCCGGACGATGTTTCCGTGATGGGATTTGATGACAATATCTATTCTTCCGTGCTGGAAGTCCCGCTTTCCACAATGCGTCAGCCGGTGGAGACGATCGCCAAAGAGGTCTGCCGCGCCATTCTTGCGCTCATTGAGGACGAAGATATGGAAGCGCCTGCCTGCTGTCCTGCGCAGCTGGTGCGCCGTTCCAGTGTGGCGGATATTTCAGAAAACTGAAAAAAACAAAAATTTTGCGAGGGGCGCCCCTCGCGTCAGGTAATTCCAAGCGGGAATTACCTGAAATAAAAAACTTATCCGAGGAGGGAACGGCATGACCGATGAGATCTTGACGCGTGCAGAAAGCGAAACACAGACGTTCGGCAATGCGGAAGAAAAGTCCGAACGGAAAAAACGCAAACCCTGGACGGGAAATGATTGGGTGCTTGTGGGCATGGCGTCCCTGAGCGTTATCTTTCTGGCAGTGTTTGCCTATGCGCCGTTGTACGGGCTGGTGCTTGCATTCAAGGACGGGGACGGTTGGCTGAACATCTCACAGGCGATCTCAGTTGCAGACTGGTGCGGCCTGGATAACTTTGTTGCATTTTTTGAAGATCCCGATTTCTGGAATATCATTCTGAATACGCTGGGGCTCAATCTTCTGCAGCTGCTCATCAATTTCCCGCTTCCCATTTTATTTGCGGTCTTTACGGCGGAACTGCTGAGCGATCACTATAAAAAATTCGTGCAGACGGTCACCTTTTTCCCGCATTTCATATCGTGGGCGGTATACGGCGGCATTTTCCTGAGTCTGTTTGCGCTGGATACGGGGCTGCCTGCGCTCCTGCAGCAGTGGGGGCTCACCGAATACAAAGTGGATATCCTCGGCGATCCCGATTATTTCTGGTGGATCATCATCGGAACATCTCTTCTGAAAGGGATGGGCTGGGGTTCCGTCATCTATGTCGCTGCGATCGCGGCGATCCCGCAGGAGCTCTATGAGGCGGCAAAAATGGACGGAGCGAACCGGTTCCATAAGATCGTCTATATCACGATCCCGTCGATCGCGCCGACCATCGCGCTGTTTTTCATTCTTTCGGTGAGCGGGCTTCTGAACAACGGGATCGAGCATCTGCTCGTCTTCCAGAACACGAGCAATATCGAGCGCAGTGAAGTTCTCGACACGTACATCTATAAGTACGGCATTCCCGATTTCCGTTACAGCTACGCGACGGCGATCGGGCTCATCAAATCGATCGTTGCACTTTTCCTGCTCGTATCGGGGAATTGGATCTGCAAAAAAATCAGCGGAAAGGGGATCTACTGACATGATGGAAAAATTGACCGATCTGTACAGCGATGCCTATTTCCGTTTCAAAAAAGCCATCTTTCTCTTTGTCGGAGCGATCGTGCTCGGGGTGCTCGTATTTGCTTATCTCGCCAACGTGCAGATCGACGGAGGGACAGAGCAGACCTATCGCACGCTGGACGTTCTGTTCTACATATTCTGCGGACTGCTTCCCGTTGCGGCGGCGGCTGTCGGATTTTTTCTCTATGTGCACGCAAAGCGGCAGAAGATATGGCTTTCCCGTTTCCGGAAGAGCAAACTCAACCGCCGCATCCGGACATTCGATGTCGTTCTGGCCGTTGTGATCGGGATTTTCTGCGTTCTCTGCATCTATCCGATCATCTATGTCCTGGCGGGCAGTTTCAATCAGGGCGCCGACTATTCGATCGGCGGCGTGTGGTTTCTTCCCCGCGTGTTTACGTTTGAAAACTATGCGGTCGTTTTGCAGGACGGGGATTTTTGGATGAGTTACGGGATCACGATCGCCCGCACGCTGCTCGGAACGGCGACGGCGCTCATCTACACCGCCATTGTTGCCTATGCGATGAGCCGGCCCAATCTGAAATTCCGGCGTGTCTTTTACTGGATCAACATCTTTACGATGTTTTTTTCGGGCGGACTCGTCCCGTATTTCCTCATCATCAAGAGCATCGGTCTTTACGACACGTTCTGGGTGTACATCATACCGGGTCTCTATTCCGTGTACAACATGATCGTGCTGCAAAGCGGATTCAAATCCATCAGTTCCGATATTCACGATGCCGCGCTCATAGACGGCGCAGGGGAATTCCGCATCTGGTGGCAGATCTACATGCCGCTGTCCAAACCCGTTCTTGCAACGATCGTGCTCTGGGTCGCGGTCGGACACTGGAACAGCTACTTTGACACGATGATTTATACCAACAGCGAAGAACTGCAGTCGCTTCAATATTTCCTGCTCAAAGCGATCCAGACATCTTCGATGACGGAGGGCATGCCGCCCGAAATGATGGAGCGGCTCTCTTCGCAGACACTGTCGCTTGCAGCGATCATTCTTTCCATTATTCCCGTCTTCTGCTTCTTCCCGCTGATCCGGAAGAACTTCGCTTCGGGGATCATGGTGGGTTCGCTGAAAGGATAAACGAAAATACAGGAGGAACAATATGAAAGGAAAAAAATTATTTGCGGGCTTTCTGACGGCCGTCTGCGCGGGATCGTTTGTGCTTCCCATGGCGGCATGCAACGGCGAGACGATGCCGCCGATCGGCGAAGACGGCATGGCGGAGCTCACTTATCCCGATTTTGAGGAGACACCGTCCGACAAGAACAGCTGGGAATATATCCCCGAGGACAACGATATGACGATCGAGTGGTATGTCGACGTGTCCAGCTGGCCCATTCCTGCCGAGAACGATGTCCTTCGTAAAATCAAGGAAGACACCGGCATTTCCATTCATTTTACAACGCCTGTCCAGGACGACGGGCAGAAGCTGTCCACGATGATCGCCGGCGGCGATCTGCCGGACGTGATCTCGACCACCACTTCCAAGACGCAGACCCTTGCATCGCTTGCGCAGCAGGGATATGTCTATGATATCAACACGCTTGCCGACAAATGGGCGCCCACGCTCTACGATCATCTGCCCGAAGACGTCATGGACTGGTGGGCCTATGGAAACAATAAGACATACGGCATTCCCAATCATTATTACAGCTATGAGGATATCCCCGAGGGCGAACAGCTCCAGCCCAACGGCGGAATGATGGTCAGAAAAGACCTGTTCGATGCATGGCAGGCGCATGCCGAGACACTGGCAGATTCAAACGGAATGATTTCGTACGAAGCGCTCGACGGTTCGACCAAGAGTGTCGAGTGGCAGGGGTATATCACTACGCCCGAGGGCTTCAAGGCGGCTGCGACCTGGGCGATGTCCAATTATTACGGCACCGGAAACGGACAGATCACAACGGCGCTGCAGCTTTCGCAGTTCACGGATCAGGGCAATGCGTCTCTGGAATGGCTGGCACAGTTCTTTGCGATCCCGTTTGAAACGCGCGACGGGAAATATGAATACCGCTTTACGCAGGAAGAGTACGCCGAGATGCTGTACTGGCTCAACGATCTTTGCTCAACGCGTGCGAACGGAAACACGCTCATTTCACGCGATAACTTCACGCAGACGTATGACGGCGTCGGAAGCGTGATCGCGGGCGGAAAGGCGTTTGCGACGCTTGCCACCCCGCAGGACTATCAGATGCATTTCGCCACGGCCAAGGACGGCGGCTATGAATATGTCAGCATGTACATCACCAATTCGGACGGCGATGCGCCTGTGCTGGCAGATATCCGCGGCTACGGGTATCTGATGAACATGATCACGACCGACTGCGAACGCCCCGATCTCGTCATCAAACTGTTTGACTATCTTTCGAGCGACGAAGGTCAGCGGCTGGTCTGCTTCGGGGTCGAGGGAGAAACCTGGAACTGGACGGACGAGGAAGAGCCGAAAATCGCCTATACCGAGGATTACCTGGAACTCAAGGGAACGCAGGGCGCGGCGAATCTTGGCCTGATGACGGTGGATCTGCTGCTCAATTATCAGTATTACGACAATGTTCAGCCCCGGACGAATCACGGCAAGACGGAGGCCGAAGTATTCCGTGCCAATCTGAAGCGGCCGCTCTCGGTCTATGCCTATGACTATAACGCAACGCACTTTGTGGTGGACGCTACGGACGACAGATTCCAGGACTACAACAATGCTCTGACGCGGATCAATGCGCTGATCGGTCAGCAGACGACCAAAATTCTGCAGGCGACTTCCCGTTCCGAAGCGGAACAGATCTATCGGCAGACGGTGGAACTGCTCGAAAAACGCAATCTCGCTTTGGTCATCGAACTCAATTCGGAAGCGTATCAGGCAACAAAGGAAAAACTCGGGATCACCGTCGCATGGCCGGCATGGCAGGAAGGGTACGTCAATCCGCTTGACAGAACGCAGCCCAATGGCGATCTTTCATTGTACCGCACCTATTGACGGCGGAAGGGAGAGGTATGAAAAAGGTCATTTTTGATACGGATATCGGCGACGACATCGACGATGCGTTTGCGCTTGCTTCGCTCGCCGCCGAACCGGAGGCGGAACTGCTCGGCGTCACGACTGTCTATCGGAATACGGCACAGCGCGCACAGCTTGTGCAAAAACTTCTGCTTGCCGCGGGCAGAACGGATGTTCCCGTCTTTGCGGGGGAGTGCATTCCCATCAAAGAGAAGATCCGGCCCTTTGCATGGGAGAACGGCGCTTCGCCCGAACGGGAAAACGTCTGTCAGTGGAGCGAGGATTACCGTTCCTTTCCGGTACATACGGGCGCGGCCGAGTTTCTGGCGGCGAGCGCAAAGCGGTGGAAAAAAGAGCTTGTGATCTTTGCGGTCGGTCCGCTGACAAATCTTGCACGGGCGATCGAACGTTTCCCCGATGAGATGAAGTCCGTCGGCGCCATCTATACGATGGGGGGAAGTTTTCTGCACACGGAACCTGAGTGGAATATTCTTTGCGATCCGGAAGCGGCACAGACCGTCTATTCGAGCGGGATCCCTCTCTATGCGGTCGGACTGGATGTGACGCTGCGCTGTACTCTGGAAGACGGGCTTCTGGAACGGGTCGCGTCGTCGGAACGGGAAACCAACCGGCTCTTGTCGCTGTGGTTTGACCGTTGGTTCAAGCATTTCGGGTTTGAAAAGAGCGTCATGCACGATCCGCTCGCCGTGGCAAGTGCTTTCCGGCCGCTCTGCCGCTTTGAGACGATGTATGTCCGGGCCGATCTGGAACAGGAGCGCGGTGCGTTTTTTGTACAGCGCTCGCCGCAGGCGGGATATTTTCCCGCAAACATTGCCGTAGACGTCGACAAAAAAGCCTTCTATGACTGGCTTGAATCGCGTCTCGGCTGTTGAAAAAATCGGGCATGGCCCGGGAATATGATAATGGAGGTAACAAGATGACAAAGACAAGAACAAAAGCGCTTGCTCTCATGCTCGGGGCCGGAATTGCACTGAGCGGGATCTGCGCGGCGTTTCCCGCTGTAACGGTGGACGGAAATGCGCTGGATACTTCCACGCAGATGACGTATCCGTTTGAGACGAGGGAAGAGGCGTTTCGGTACGCACCGACATTTACGGGCGTGAGCGAAACGACGCAGGATCTGCATTGGGAATTTATCCAGGTGTTTCTCGATGATGCGACTGCGGATTTTTCGAAGGCGAAATATGTCGCGATCCAGATGCGGATCGAACAGGGAAATCCCGGATTCACGGTTGGTATTCATGATGCAAGCAGAAATCGCTACATGACGGTGACCGACGGAAACAAGGCATATTTCCTTTCGGAGGACGGCACGATCCAGGAGATGTCGATGCTCAACACGGAGCTTGCGTTCAAACAGGGTATGAGCGGGACGTTGCTCCTTCCGATGGACCAGCTGAGCTGGCAGGAGGGCAAAACGGGTGATCTGACGAAGATCAATTCCGTATACTTTACACATAATTCGCAATATCACGCAGGATGGAAGATTTCCGTCGGTGACGTCGGAATCTACGAAGGGGAACCCGATGCGACTGCCATAAGAAAACTTGCGGATTGTTCACAGGCAGAGCGTGCAAAGAGCAAATATCATGTGGATTCCGTCAATCCTGACTGTATGAAAATGCCTTCGGAATCCGGGATTGTGGAACCCGAGCCCCCCGAAATGGCATATCCGTTCCGCACGGGTGAAGAAGCGGATACATGGGCAGCTGTCTGGCAGGGACCCGTCAATGGAGATTCTTCCCAGAACTGGCAGACGCTTACGGTCAAATTCGATCAGGCGACCGTCGATTTTTCCGAAGCGAGCTATCTGATCATTCAGTATTACGGGATGGTCAGCGCTCCCGGCATTACGTTCGGGCTGGAAAATAAGGGAGCGCGCTATTCGGTCGGAGCTGCCGAGGCGGACGGGAAACCCGTCTATTTCATGGGGGAAAATGACGCTGCAAGTGTAAAGGCGGCAAATGTCACCAACGGGGCGGTTACGGCGCCCGGCGCTAATAAGTTGGGCGCAATGATCATTCCCATGGATTCCATGGCATGGCAGTCCGGAGAGGTGGCAAACCGCGACCTTACGGCAATCGACACGCTTGTCCTTACGACCAACTCACAGTATAACTACAACTATCGGATCATGATCGGCGAGATCGGTCTGTATACAGGCGAGGCCGGCAGCGGAACGTTCACCAAACTTCTCGACCTTTCGTCCGACAAATCCGACAAATTCGCCGTGACAAGCGACCTTGAAGCAAACCGTGGTTCGCTCTCTTTCATTGAGGCTGATGCCGTCCGCGAGACGATGGGAGACGCAACGATCGATATTAAGGGCGAAGGGAAGACGGATTCTTCTTTCAGCGAAGAAGGCGGCACGACCGGTAATGTGCTGATCAACGGTTCCTACGGTTCCCTGAAAGTGGTCAAAGATTCTTACGACGAAGATGCAATGCAGCTCACGGCGACCGGCATCACGGGCGACGGATACACGGCGTTCACGCTCTCCGACGGCGAGGATATTGACTGGGCGAACAGGAAGGGCGTATCCTTCTGGGCGCGCAATGACAGCGATGCCGAAGTGTCTTTCAACTTTGAAATCGACTGCAAAGTCGCAAGCGGAGCGCGTTCCAGATTCAATATTCTGCAGGGCAACCGCTATTGGCTGTATGATGTCAATACGGGCAAAACAACCATCTATATGACCCGTCCCACGGCGACGCTTCCCGCGGGGTTTGAAGGTTGGGTGCGCATTCCGTTCTCGGCATTTGAGCGCGCAAGCTGGTCGAGCGGCGTATCCAAAGAAGAGTTTATGGGCGAGGGTTCCGTCGTTGCCTATCTCGGCATTTCGGTTTCCGCGGCAAGCTATCTCAACCAGTCGTTCAGCATCAACAACATCGGCGCTTATACTACCACGCCGCAGTTCTCGTCTTCGTTTGTGGACGCAGGCGGAAAGACGATCCCCGAGCTTCTGGGACTCATCTGAGGAGGAAAAATGATATGAAAAAGAAAAATCTGCTTGCAATTTTCTATGCGCTTGCCATGAGCATCGCGATCGGGACGATGGCGGCATGTGCGCCGTCCGACGGGCCGGGAGGAGAGAACCCGGGCGGAGAAAATCCCGGCGGGGAGAATCCCGGCGGCGAGACAACTGTCTATGGGCTTCCCGTTGCCGAACGCGGTCACTACATCAATAACTCCGATCTGTTTGAAGATGACGGAACGCGCTGGCTCTTCTATACGACCAACGAGACTTCCGGCGAAGAGGATAATGTGATCGCCGTGCGCAAGGCGGTTTTTGAAGAGGGCGCAGACAAGGGCTGGGCTTACGGAGAGGAGACGATCGCTCTTCGCGGAGGCGACGGAAGCTGGGATGAATACATCGGGTCTGCATCCGTGGTCAAGGGTTCGTTTGAATACGGCGACACGGAGTACGGCTGGCTGATGGCTTATTGCGGTACGTCGCAGGCCGGTGAGACGCAGTTCTCGATCGGGCTCGCCGTTGCGCAGTCGCCCGACGGGGCATGGACGAAAGTCGGCACACAGCCCATCATCGCATTTGACGAAGCAAATACGGGCAGTGCGGCAACAGCGGTCGGGAATTACGCGCCGTCGCTGGTCAATTACGATAAAGAGAGCGGGATCCGCCTGTTCTATACGTTTGCCGATTCGTACGGCCATTTTGCCAAGTTCGTGGATATCGATGCTTCCGATCTGGACGCGCCCGTCCTTTCGGGTGAGGCAATGGTGCCCAACAACGGCGAGATCGCGGGCGGCGACACGGTGGCGATGTTCCCCAATGCAGATTTTGCATACGATGCGACGGGCGGAACGTTCTATGCGGTGAAAGACTATTCGCCCACGCCTTCGCAGGCGCCTGCCTTTGCAAGGCGTATCCAGCTTCTCTCCATTGCGGAAGAAGAGCTCTATACGACCGATCTCGGCGAAGGTTGGGCGGGGATCCGCACATGGGACAATACCGATACGCCGGACGGCATGTATGAGCGGCTCTACGGTGCGTGCATCGTTTCGGACGCCTACGGACACACGGACGGGGCCTCGGGCGCGGAGATTATCTATAATGTCTGCATGCTTGAGGCGGATACGGACGACTATCTGTTTACGCAGAATCTGATGACATTTGAGATCGACTATCAGTGACGGCACTGCGCGGCGGGCGCGGAATATCCGCGCCCGCATGCAACAGGAGGGGTTATGACAAAACGTTTTGTTTCGCGTGTGGCGGCGTTTGCATGCATCTGCGCGATGAGCATTCCGCTTGCTGCGTTTACGGCGTGCAGTGAAGGCGGCTCGGATCCGTCCGGGGACCGGCCGGGCGGCGATACGCAGCAGGAAGGTATCCAGGACGGATATTATGTGCTTTCGCAAAAGACGGTTGAAGGATATGATACCACAGACGGATACCTGTTCAACTGCCTGCATTTGTCCGACGAAGAGGCTGTCTGGTATGAAACGGATTACACGGGCAGGAGCGAGCGCGAGGGAACGGTCGAAAAGACAGACGACGGGATCGTACTTGTGATCGGCGTGCGGGAATATGAGTTTGTTTATGATGCTTCCGGAAAAACGCTTACGTTTTCCGGAAAAATTGACAGGCAGGATGTGACGATGCGCTACACGTATGATGAAAATTATGCTCTTCCCGCCGGGGAAGGCGGCGGAGTCAGTTTCACTGACGAACTGTTCGGCGAGGATAAGAGCGAAAACTTCTATAATTATTGCCCGACGGCGGTCATGGAAGGAAACGATACGATGCACGTCTGGTATTGCAGCAACAAGGACAGCGGGAATGTCACCGACTATGTTGCATACCGCAAGGGAACGCTCCATGCGGACGGGAAATGGGAGTTTACCGAAAAAAAGCTTGTGCTCGAACATGGGGCAAACGGCGAATGGGACAGCCGCCATGTGTGTGACCCGAGCGTGATCCGCGGGACATTCCGCATGGGTGGCGAGGACTATTCCTGGCTCATGGCCTATCTTGGCTGTGAAACAAGCGATAACACCCGCAATGAGGTGGGGATCGCCGTTGCGAAATCTCCCGAAGGTCCCTGGGTGAAAGTGGAATCACTCAATCCCATTGCGAATTTTTATGAGTCGGAACATTACAGCGAAACGGCATGGGGCTTCGGCCAGCCTTCCCTTGTCAGTTCGGACGGCGCCGGGAAAGTACTTCTCTTTTATGCCATGGGAGCGGCAAAGACATGTACGGTCGTGGAGGAGTGGGATCTTTCCGATCTTGATGCTCCGGAGATGCTTCGGAAAGCGGAGCTTCGCGAACGCGGCGTGACCAATGCGAGCGGCTCTGCCGACTGCATCAATAATGCCGATTTTGCCTATGATCCCGCGCGCGGAAGGCTGTACTGCATCAAGGAGGACTTCCCTTATCCGACGGACGGCGGCGTCAGCTGGATCACGGGGAGCAATACGCTGCTCTATCTCGAGGTCGGTGACGATTTTGATCTGCTGTTCGGCGATGAGCCGTATGTCTGGAACAGATTTGCCGCACTCGATACGGGAACAGGACATGCGCGCAATCACAATGCGGGCATCATCAAGGACGGTAAGGGCAACCTGATCGATCCGTACCGCGTTCCGGTGCTCTATACGGCTGCACAGCTGGCGACCGATTTCCCCGATTGGAATATGGACGGACAGTGGCCGTCTCTGCATACTTATCGGATCCACGGGATAGAATTTACCATTCGCTGAGGTGATCAGATGAAAAAGACAATGGCAGCTGTTTTTGCCGCGGGTTTTGCGGCAGCCTGCGTTCTGCCTGTGGCAGCATGTGCTTCGCAGACCACACAGTCCCTGACAGGAACTTTTCAGCTGGCTTCCGCCACTTTGGACGGCGTTGACTGTACCGGCGATTTCCAGACCTATACGGCTACATTTTCTGAGGACGGAAACCTGCGTGTCGTCATCGGATATCTCGGCTCCATAGAAACGCGCAATTCAACATATACCTTTGACGGTACGACGGTGACAGAGACATACCGGGAAGATACCTTTACCTATACAAAGGAGGGAGACGGCCTGCGAACGCAGTATGACGGCATATCTGTCCTGCTTGAACGGGAACAGGAAGAAACGGGACCCCAAGCGGTGGACTTTGAAAGCGTTCTGTTCGGCCCGGACGTTTCAGACAGCAAGATCTTCAATTACTGTCCGGCCATTCTGACTGAGACGGTCGACGGCGAAGAGGTGATGCACGTCTGGTACTGTACCAATAAAGATGACGGCGTCATCATGGATCATATCGGATATCGCAAAGGAGTAAAGCAGGCAGACGGCAAATGGCTGTTTTCGGAACAGCAGATCGTGCTCGCACCCACGCAGGGCACATGGGATTCCCGTCACACCTGTGACCCAGCCGTGATCCGCGGAAAATTCCGCTATGAGGGAACGGACTATACCTATCTCATGGCATATCTGGGCTGTACGACGGAGGATTACCAGAAGAACGAGACGGGCATTGCGGTAGCCAATGCGCCGGAGGGCCCATGGGTGAAAGTTGCTTCTCTCAATCCCATCGTACCGTGGTATGACAACGGAGACGAAGCGGAAGAACAGAAGAAGTACGAGGAGATGCAGGGAACTTCAAGCATCTATTGGGGCACGGGAATGCCTGCACTCATCAGTCTGGACGGCGAAGGCGACGTGCTCATGTTCTATCAGTCCACATTGCAGGGGACGGGAATCCAGCACTGGGTTTTTTCCGATCTCGACAATCCGACCTGCCTGTTCACAACGCGCATCACGCACAACGGGATCGTCAATTCTGCGGGACAGAAATGCAACATCAACATTCCCGATTTTGCCTACGATCCCATCGGAAAACGCTTCTATGTATGCGGCGTGACCAATGAAAAGAATCCTGCCGACGAGACGATCACACGCGTCAATTCGCACTGCATGGTTGCCTATCTGGACAACGTGGAAAGTCCCGAGGAATTATGCAGCTTGCTGCAGAGCGGCTCCTATGTCTGGCAGATGGCAGGGTATGTCGGCCCGTCCGATACGGGATGGGAACGCAACCATAATCCCGGGATCGTGCGCGATGAGCGCGGATTCCTTCCGGACTCCGATGAGGTGCGCGTCATTGTTTCCACGGGACACAATTCCTGGGATAATGAGAACATCTTCACCTATCGGCTGCATGGTGCAGTCATTGAAATCGGATCATGATCGCACGGCAGAATTTTTCTGCCTTCTTCCCCCAAAAAATATCCGCGCATTATTGCGCGGATATTTTTTGTCTGAACTGTGTTTGCATGAATTCCAGAAATTTTCTTCCCGCCCCGGAGAATGCGCGGTGTTTTTTCCAGGCGAAGTGAAGCTCCGCCGTCATCGGCGGGTTCAGCGGACGGAATACGAGCTCAGTTCCTTCCGTATTGATCAGTCCCGCGATTGTCAGCGCGCTGCCCATGCCTGCTTCAACCATAATGACTGCATTGTGGACGAGGTTATGCGTGGAAATGATCTCCAGACGGGAAAAATCATGGCCGAGCCAACCGGACAGCTCGTTGGAATGCAGAGCCTGCCTTGAACAGGAAAGGGGAATGCGCTCCAGATCCGCCGGCGAAATGACGTTATGCGCTGCAAGCGGATCGTCTTTCCGCATCAGCAGGCCCCATACGTCGCTTTCCGGAAGTTTGATGTAATCGAAAGGCTTCAAATCGGTGCGGCCCACGAACAGCCCGAAATCGACAAGTCCGCATTCCAGTTTTTGCGATACATCCTCGTCGTTTCCGCTGTACAGATGAAAGCGGACGTCGGGGTAGCGGTCGTTAAATTGCTTCATGACGTCAATGATAAGCCGCATGCCGGGCGTTTCACCGCAGCCAAAGGCAATATCTCCTGAGATCGTTTCTTCGGTGGAAAGAAGAGCAGTGCGCGTCTTATCTGCAAGTTCGACGATCTCCTGTGCCCGACGGTACAGGAATATACCGTCCTCAGTCAGCGTGGTATTCCGCTTCCCGCGGACAAAAAGCTGTTTCCCGAGTTCTTCCTCAAGTTCCATAAGCTGTTTGGAAAGCGTTGGCTGCGTGATATGCAGATGTTCGGCGGCAGCCGTAATATTTTGTGTCCTTGCCACTTCGATAAAGTATCGCAAAACGCGCAGTTCCATCGCTGCGTTCCCTCCCTGACCGGACGATGATGTCATAATGATTATATGCATTGTTATCATGCTCGTCAACTATGATTTCAAAAATATAAATCATTTGCACAAAGATTTTTTATGAAAAAAGATCGGACTTAACCGATCTTTTTTGCAATGTATGGTGCCGCCGAGCGGATTTGAACCGCTACGGCATTTCTGCCACGGGATTCTAAGTCCCGCGTGTCTGCCAGTTTCACCACGGCGGCATGGTGCCAGTATAGCACAGCCGTGAAGAAAAGGCAAGCGGTTATACCTTGTGGGCAACGGGAGATGCGGAAGGCTGCGAATCACCGATGGGGAACGCGATGCGGCGGTCTTTTCCCCAGAAGAAGAGTCCGACCATTCCGGGGCCGACATGCGCACCCGTACAGATGTCGTGGATCTCCACAATGATATCGCTCACACCTTTTGCCCGCAGAAGATTTGCAAGAAACTCTGCATCTTCGGGGCAGTCCCCGTGCGTGATCGCAACAGTATTGCTGTCGGGACGGACAGCCCGTTTGAAAAAGATATCGGCAATTTCTTCCAAAGCCTTTTTTCTGCCGCGGGCCTTTCCGCATGCCACGATTTTTGCGTTGGTGCTTTCGTCTGCCCGGAGAAGGGGTTTAATGTTCAGAAGCGTCCCTGCAATGGCGACCGTACGGGAAATGCGGCCGCTTCTGCGAAGATATTTCAGGTCGTCCACAGTGAAATAGCTGTTCATTTTATAGGTATTTTCTCTGACCCATTCCGCACAGGCTTCTGCGCTTTCGCCCAGATCTCTCAGGTCGGCCACTTTGATGGCGATAAGACCTTCACCCAAGGAGGCGTTTGCACTGTCCAATGCAAATACTTTGCGGCCGGGATAACGCTCTGTCAGCCGCTTCGCTGCTTCCTGTGCCTGCGCAAACGTTCCGCTGATGCCCGACGAAATGGTAAAAAGCAGCACGTCGCGTCCTTCCTCGAGGGCGGGGGTGAGTGCCTCTTCAAAGACGTCCGCGCTCAGAAGGGAGGTCTTTGCCTCCGCGCCTGCACGCATGGCGTCATAAAATTTTTTAGCCGTCTCTTCAAAGGGCATATCCTCGGTAAAGCAGGGGTGTTCTTCCCCGTCGATCATGTAATGAAAGGGGATCACCCGGATATCGCGCGCGATGCGGATATCGTTGGGGATATTGGCTCCTGAATCGACGTAAATGGCAAATTTCTTCATGGCTGAACCTCATGAACGGAAATCTCCGTTTTTTATCAGCATATCACGCATGCCGGAAAATTACACCCTATTTCAGCCCTTCCTTGCTCTCTATTTGTTCACTTTGTGTCTATTGCCATATTTCTTAACTCCACGGCGCCCGAAAGGACTCTACTCACAGTAGAATTCGCATTTATCTGCCAAAATTTTGTATATTTCGCATGGGACAAGGACTTTCGCGCATAAGGTAGACGTACGAGGTGAAAAGAATGCTGGAAATGCTTTGTTCTCTGCTGTGTCGTCTGTTCTTTTTTACGGGGGCGGTGCGGGACGAGGGGTCTTATCCGAAACCGCTTTCAAAAGAGGAGGAGCAGCGGTGCCTGTCGCTTGCACGTGCAGGGGATAAAAATGCGCGGGATAAACTTGTCCGGCACAATATGCGGCTCGTCGCGCACGTCGTAAAAAAATATACGGGAGCGGCCGAAACGGACGACATGATCTCCGTGGGAAGCATCGGGCTCATCAAGGCGATCAACACATATGAGCCTTCGCGCGGGACCCGCCTCGCCACCTATACGGCGCGGTGTATTGAAAATGAGATCCTCATGTTTATCCGTGCGGGCAAAAAACACAAGTCCACGCTTTCGCTCTCCGATCCCGTGGGTACCGACAAGGACGGCAATGAACTCACGCTCATGGATCTTCTGTTTGAAAAAGAGGACAAAGTTTTCGGCAGCGTCGAACAGTCTCTCATGCAGGAAAAATTTCTTGCAGCGGTCAAAAAACTTCTGAGCGAGCGCGAGACGACGGTCATATGCCTGAGATACGCTTTGGCAGGCGGCGTTCCGCTCCCGCAAAGAGAGGTTGCACGGCGGCTGAAGATCTCTCGTTCGTATGTCTCGCGCATTGAAAAACGAGCGTTGGAAAAACTGCGCGACGGACTCAACCGGGAGGATTTTCTGGCAGATTGATCGGAGTGAAACGGAGAGGGCAGGGCGATCGGAAGTCCATGCCGTCTCCGTATTTTTTTGGACATGCAGCCTGTTTGACATTTTTTTTGTTTTCTTTTATAATATTCCAAATGAATGCGAGGTTCACACATGCGGATCGATGAAATTCTTGCACGCAAACGTACGCTCTCTTTTGAAGTATTTCCGCCCAAAAAAGGGGCGGAGGAACGGGACAAGCTGTTTGCCGCGATCGATGAGCTCAAAGAGCTTTCCCCCGATTTTATCAGCGTCACATACGGCGCGGGCGGTTCGGATTCCAAAAATTCGGTCGGGATCGCCGACTATATTCAGAACCGTGCCGGGCTGACTGCGCTTGCGCATATCACGGGCGGACCGTCCTCTCCGGAGGATGTGGACGCCGTTGCGTCCGCACTCAGAGACAAAGGCGTTGAAAACGTTCTCTGCCTGCGCGGTGACCGACCGGCCAACTATGAAGCGGAATACTGCCGCTACTTTCCGCATGCGACCGATCTTGCCGCATATCTTGCTCCCTATCGTTTTACGCTGGGAGCGGCCTGCTATCCCGAAGGACATATGGAATGCGAATCGCTGTATGCGGATCTCGTCAACATGAAGAAAAAAGAGGATGCGGGTGCAAAATTTTTCATCACTCAGCTCTTTTATGACAACTCCTATTATTACCGCCTTGTCAACGAGGCGCGCAGGATCGGCGTGACTGCGCCCATTATCCCGGGGATCATGCCGCTCGTCAATCCGAAGAATATCCGCCGGATCAAGGAGATGTGCGGCAGTGCGATCCCGCTGGAATTCCGCAACATGATCGAGATCTATGCCTCCCGACCCGCCGTCATGGAGGAGATCGGTTACAATTACGCCGTCTATCAGATCATGGACCTGATCGCCAAGGGGGCGCCCGGGATCCATCTCTACGTCATGAACAACGCGCGGACGGCAAAGGCGATCTGCGCAAGGCTCGAGAGGGTGCTCCGTGAACTCTTCTGAACTCGTGCGGCGGGCATGCAATTATCTCGGCTGCCATGGGGAAGTGCCGGGGGAAATGCATTCTCTCGTGGAAGACTGCCTGGGGGAGGCGCGTTCGCTATTGCGCTTCCGGGCAGTGGCAAGGGAGTACCGCAGCCTGCTTCCATTTTTGGAAAAAGAACCGTACCGCACGTTTCTTGCGGGCTGTTCCGGATATGTGCTTGCGGCGATGACGCTTGGGGCGGAGATCGAGCGGCGGATCCGGGCGCTTATGACGCTGGATCCGGCGCGCGCCGTCGTGCTCGACGCCTGTGCAAGCGCTCTGGTAGAGTGCGAAGGAGACGCGTGGGAGGAACGATTCGGCGCGGATCGCACCTATCGGTTCTGTCCGGGCTATGGCGGGAGCGGGATCGGGGACAATGCGGAGATCTTCCGGGAACTCGATCCTTCGCGCATCGGTATGCAGCTTCTTCCGTCCGGAATGATCGCACCGCAGAAGTCGATGGCCGGGATCATCGGATTGGGAAAGAGCGCACACAAGTCATGTACGGGATGTATGATTGCCGGGAACTGTCAGTATCGCAAGGAGGGACGCACATGTTACGGCTCGGAAAAGAACTGTTGATCTTCGACGGCGGCATGGGGAGCGAGCTGGAGCGCATCGGGCTCGGCGGAAACGACCCCATGGAGCTCAATCTTACGCACGCAGAGGCGGTGCGCCGCATTCACTGTGCCTATGCTGAGGCCGGAGCCGATGTCATCACGGCAAATTCATTCGGACTCAACCGCATCAAGTACCGCGGGGAATATCCGCTTGAAGAGCTTGTCCGCGCAGCGGTCGAAAATGCGCGTCGGGCGGGGAAGCCGGTATTTTTTGACGTCGGCCCGACGGGTGCATTGCTGGCTCCCGTCGGAACGCTCACATTTGACGAGGCCTATGAAGCATATGCCGAGATCGCACGTCTTACTTCCGGTCTGGTGGACGGTTACATCGCGGAAACCTTTTCCGATTTGTATGAACTCAAGGCGTGCGTTCTCGCCCTGAAAGAACATTCGGACAAGCCCGTGTTTGCCACCGCGACATTTGACGGGACGGGCCGTACGCTCACGGGTTCATCGCCGGAGATCGTCGCGCTGCTTCTGGAGGGGCTCGGGGTCGATGCGCTCGGCGTCAACTGTTCGCTCGGACCTGAGGAGTTGTTTCCGATCGTGCAGCGCTTTCTGTCCGCGACTGATCTTCCCGTCATTGTACAGCCCAACCGGGGGCTCCCAGTCTGGCGGGAGGGGAAAACCGTCTATGAATTGTCCGACGGAACGTTTGCGGAATGGGCGGAAAAGTATGCCGGGGCGGGGGTCGCGGTGCTTGGCGGCTGCTGTGGGACGACGCCTGAAACGATCCGCCGCATCGCCTCGCTTGGCGGGAAGAAAGTCCCCGTGCGGCACACCTGTCCCGTGACGGCGGTCTGTTCCGCGACCCGGCTCGTGCGTTTTGAGAATGTCCGCGTCTGCGGGGAACGCATGAACCCGACGGGAAAGCCGAAACTTCGGGAAGCGCTCCGTTCGGAGCAGTATGACTATCTCGCAGCGGAAGCGCTCCGGCAGGAGGAAGCGGGCGCCGATCTTCTCGATCTGAATGTGGGGATTCCCGACATCGACGAACCTTCCGTCATGCGCCGCGCCGTACTTGCGGTGCAGGAGAGCTGTATGCTCCCTCTGCAGCTCGATTCCTCGGATCCGGCCGCGCTGGAAGCGGGGGCGCGCTGTTATAACGGGATACCGCTTCTCAACAGCGTGAACGGCGATCGCGCGGTCATGGAGCGCGTGTTCCCGATCGCCAAAAAGTACGGCGCGGTCGTTCTGGGACTTACCATGGATCAAAAAGGCGTTCCCCGAACGGCGCTGGAGCGCGCCGAGATCGCAGAACGTATTCTTCTGACTGCGGAAGAATTCGGGATCCCCCGCAGCCGTGTCATGATCGATACGCTTGTCCTGACGGCCTCGGCAGAACAAACGCTTGTAACCGAGACGTTGAAAGCGCTGTCCCTGGTGCGGGAAATGAACGTCTGTACGGCGCTGGGGGTCTCCAACGTCTCTTTCGGGCTTCCCGCAAGGCCGCTTCTTAATAAGACGTTTCTTGTGATGGCGCTTGCGCACGGGTTGTCGATGCCCATCATGAACCCTTTGGACGGCGACATGATGAGCGCCGTCCATGCGTTCGACGTGCTTTCCTGCACCGATAAGGGGGCGGAAAGATATATTTCCATGTATCGCGATGCGGCGGTCGACGCTTCCGCGCCCGTGGCGCGGGGAACGACGACCGGACAGGCATCACCTGCAAAAGATCTGTTTGACTGTGTCCTGCGCGGCCTGGCCAAAGATGCGCCTTCGTTTGCCCGGCAGGAGCTCTCCGCCCGGCCTCCGCTCGAGATCGTTGAAAAGACGCTCGTTCCTGCTCTGACGCAGGTGGGGGAACAGTACGCGGCCGGAAAACTTTTCCTGCCGCAGCTGATTTCCTGTGCGGAAGCTGCGAAAGCGGCATTTGCCGTTATTGGGGAAAAGTTCGGAAAAGACGCAAACGTCCGCGAAAAAATTGTTCTTGCGACCGTAAAAGGTGATGTTCACGATATCGGCAAAAATATCGTCAAGGTCGTGGCGCAGTCGCATGGATATGAGGTGATCGACCTCGGAAAAGACGTCCCGCCCGAACGCATTGTCGAAGTCACATTGCGGGAAAAGCCCTTTGTCGTAGGCCTGTCCGCCCTGATGACGACGACCGTGAAAAGCATGGAAGAGACGATTGCGGCGCTTCGTGCGGCAAAGACAGAAGCAAAGATCTATGTCGGCGGGGCTGTCCTCTCGGCTGAAATCGCCGAAAAGATCGGCGCCGACGGCTACACGCCTGACGCACCGTCGTTTGTCGCAGAGCTCGACCGGTTGTGTCGGTTGCGGAAAGGATAAAAACAGAGGCCGCAGACATTGCGGCCTCTGTTTTTACAGAATCGGTCAGGTGAAAACGGCCATGCAGACAGTTCCGGCCGTCAGAAGACTCAGCCCGACCCATGATTTCGCGGACAGCTTTTCTTTCAGAACGAAGACGGAAAACAACACGGTGATCAGAATGCTCAGTCTGTCGATCGGCACGACAACGCTGACTTGTCCCTGCTGAATCGCATAATAGTAACACAGCCATGAGGCTCCCGTCGCGATTCCGGAGAGGATCAGAAAGCCGAGTTCCTTTTTCGGGATTTCCCGTACGAATTTCTGCTCTTTCCGGCAGAAGACGATCAGCCAGGCAAGGACGAGCACGACAGAGGTGCGTACGGCAGTCGCAACGTCGGAATTGGTGTTTCTGATGCCGCATTTGGAGAGGATTGCCGTAATCCCCGCAAATATCGCTGATAAAATTGCCGCTGCGATCCACATGCTCGTTCTCCCGTTGTCAGGCGTGCCTGTTCTCATATTTTACGCCTTTTCATGGGAGAGGACAACTCTTTCACCGGGGTTTGCACGAGACGGAACAGGAAAATTGCAACAAACGAAATATTGATTGTACGACAGCGGATTCGCCGCGGGCATTGCACGCTGTTATTGGTCTTTTCCGCGCTTGGAACGGATATATCCGACAATTCCCTGCGCCTGCTCGAATTTTACAAAATATCTGTTTTTCCGAAGCAGAAGAACGACTGTCCAGGCAAGAATGCCGGCAACAAGCCCCGCAGCCATGCCTGCCAGGACGTCTGTACAGAAATGCACGCTGAAATAAATTCTTGAAAATCCCATTAAAAGCGGGATCAGAAAGGCCAGCCAGGATATTTTTTTGTTTCCGTGCAAGAACAGCGCTGTTGCAAATGCCATTGCCGCCGTGGTGTGGCCGGAAGGGAAGGAATATCCGCTTGCTGCCATGCTGCCCGTATTCAGCCAATAGGTAAAATAGACGGAATTCTCATCGACAAAGGGGCGTTCGCGCGCGATGACGTTCTTTAACAGCAGATTGGTGACGAGAGCGCCGATGAGCAGTGCGATCAGGGCGGAAATGCCTGTCGTTCTTGTCTTTCTGAACAGAAGAAAGACGACCGCGGCGGCGATAAAGATCGCTCCGCCGTTTCCAAGAACGCTTATGACCCGCAAGACGGGCGTCACGACGGTTCCGGCATGCCGATGCCTACGGGCTCGCCCTCGTGCAGTACGATGATCTGTTCCGCATGGAGGATCGTGCTGACGCGCTGGGCGATGATCATGACGGCGGCATCGCGTGTCTTGGCGACAAGCGCTTTGCGGAGCGCGGCGTCCGTCTTGAAGTCGAGTGCCGAAAAGCTGTCGTCAAAGATATACAGTTCCGGTTTTTTGACAAGAGCGCGCGCGATCGAAAGACGCTGTTTTTGTCCGCCTGAAAAGTTGGTGCCGCCCTGCGCCACGAAGGAGTTGAGCTGATCGGGGAGAGCGCGGACGAAATCTGCCGCCTGCGCCGGAAATGACCGCTGCAACCGCCATGGCGATCGCGGTGGTCAGAAGCGCCTGAAAATCCACGCCTGCGCCGCCCTGTTTCATCATTTCCGAAGCAAGGGTGGGAATTATGAGCGCACCCACAACGTCCACGATGAGCAGGAGAACCGTTACAAGACACAGCTTCCAGTGTGGTTTCAAGAATCGCAATATAAGTTTCATAGATACTCCTTTTTTTATTTTTCGTTTTTTCAGAGAACAGAAAAAGGTGCGCCCGATCGTTTTGCAACAATCGGGCGCACCCGTATCTTTCTCAACCGTTGCGGCTGCGGCCGCAAGTTCTCCGATAAGCCGAAATTTTTCTGCTCACGGGTTGCGATATCCCCATGAACAGAGGGGATTATATAGGATACGTTTTATTTTGTCAACAGTTGGAACGCACTTTTTTTCAAAGAAATAAAATTTTTTGAAAATGTACCGTCAATGTTTTATTTTATCTTTTTTTCCGAATCTTCGCAGGGGAGGGAAAAAGCGCTCAGGTCCACTCCCTCCAGCTTCAGAAGGGCATACTTTTTTTCGATGCCGCCCGCATAACCCGTCAGGCTCCCGTCGGAACCTACGACGCGGTGACACGGAATGATCAGAGAGACGGGATTGTGACCGACGGCTCCGCCCACAGCCTGTGCGGATACGTTCTTCCCGGTCCGGGCGGCGAGTTGTTTTGCGATCTGCCCGTAAGTAGTGGTCGTTCCGTAAGGGATTTGCTGCAAAATTCCCCATACGTTCCGGCGGAATTGTGACCCGCAGACATGAATGGGGATTTCCGTTGCCGGATTTTTCCCGGCAAAATATTGGTCCAGCCAATCCGAAACCTTTCTGAAAACGGGCGTCTCTCTTTCTTCGCCGGAAAGCTGTTCCGGAAAATATTTCTGACCGTCGAACCAAAGCCCCGTCAGCGCTTTTTCGTCGCCGGCAAGCGTGATGCCGCCGAGCGGGGAAAGGATATGGGTAAAAAAATTCATCGCTGCCTCCTGTTTTCCTGATTATAGCATGGCAGAAACGACATGTCAAAAAATACAAAGGAATTTTTTCCCAAAGGGTTGACAGCCGAAACGATCGGTGATATATTTAATACAGATAATACAGACAGTTCATACAGGTTGTCAGGTAGAAAAGGAAAAAGCATGGAAGTCCGTCTGAGCGGAAAACAAAGTATTTTTGAGGAGATTGCCGCCGAATATGAGCGGTATATCCGGTTGGGTGCCCTTCGGGAGGGAGAGAAACTTCCCAGTGTGCGCACGCTTGCCATGCAGCTCGGGGTCAATCCCAACACGGTGGAGCGCGCCTATGCCGAACTCGAGCGCCGCGGCTTTGTACGGACTTTCCCCAAGAAAGGGGCCTTTGTATGTGCGCCGCCGGACGCAGACGCCGTACAGGAGGCCCGCGTTCGCATCAGAGCGCTCAGGGCGGCAGGGCTGAAAAAGGAAGATGCGCTCGCGGTCATCGAAGAGGTGTACGGCGAAAGCGTTACAGGAGGAAAGAATGATTGAGATCAGCGGACTGAAAAAATCGTACGGAACCAGAACGGTTCTGGAAAATGTCAGTCTCAGAGTCCCGGACGGTACTTTGTTCGGGCTGATCGGGATCAACGGCGCGGGAAAGTCCACGCTTCTGAGACTGATCGCAGACGTGCTCCGCCCCGATTGCGGGGCGATCCTGATCGACGGAGCGAGCGTATCCGGCAACGAGCGCATCAAGCGGGAGATGTTTTTTCTTCCCGATGATCCGTTTTATGCCACGGGGACCACGGTGGAAAAGCTTGCTGCGCTCTATGCAACGTTTTACGACTTCGATCGGGAAGCGTTTGCCCGCTATGCGGACATTTTCCATGTCGAACGGCGCATTCCGATCCGCAATTTTTCCAAGGGAATGAAGCGGCAGGCCTTTGTAACGCTTGCGCTTGCCTGCCGTCCGCGCTATCTGCTGCTGGATGAGGCGTTTGACGGGCTTGATCCGCTTGCGCGCCTGGAACTCAAGCGCGGGCTCATTGAACTGGTGGAGGAGCGGGGAAGCACCGTTCTGATCTCCAGTCATTCCCTGCGCGAACTGGAGGACATCTGTTCCGGATTTGCGCTCCTTGACGGCGGCGCGGTCGCCGACGCAGGGGAGATCGGGGAAGCGCTTGAGAAAGTGCACAAGTTTCAGATCGCGCTTTCGCATGAAGTCAGGCGCGGGGATATCCCGTTCGATTGTATCTCGTTTGAAGCTACGGGCAGAGTTGCAAAACTGATCGTCCGAGGCGATCGGGAAACCGTTCTCAAAGAGCTGGAGGCGCTTTCGCCGCTCTTTATCGAGGAGATCAAAGTCGATTTTGAAGAACTTTTCCTGTGCGAAGTGCGCAGCAGGGGGTATCTGAAATGAAACGAGCGTTTGTCTATGAATGGAAGCGCAACCTGCTGCCGCTTGTTATTTTTTGCGCGGTCGCAGTCTGTATTTCCGCCGTCTATACGTTCACGGCGAGGCTGAGCTACGGACAGGGAACGGGGGAGCTGGCGGATTCCTGTATCGGGGTATTTGCGGCGATACTCTGTGTTTTATGTACGCTTGTGCCCGTCATGCAGTTTTCGTACCGCATGAAAACGCGCAGTGCGGACTTATGGTATTCGCTGCCCATCGGACGGAAAAAGCTCGTGCTGGTCAGGGTTTTGGGCGGTCTTGTGCTTGTATTTGTTCCCTACACGCTTGCCTACTGGCTGGGTGTCGCCTGCGTCGCCATGCAGGAGACGCGCTTTCTGTTCGTGCATTATCTTTCTTTCTGGGTTCTTTCTCTGCCCCTCGGCGTCGGGCTGTTCGGCGTATGTTCTTTCCTGTTTTCCCGCGCCAATACCGTTGCGGACGGCCTTGTGTTCCTGCTGCTCTGGGCGTGCGTCCTTCCGCTCGCCGTGCTGGTATGTTTTTCCGGCCTGCGCTTTACGCTTGGCTGGAATCCGGATCTGCCCGCATACCTCAATTATTACAGCGGCTTCGATGTCGCGGCGTTTTTCTTCCCGTACAGTCCGCTCGGATATATTTCGGGGATTTTCGACGCTCTTGTCTGCAGGAGCGTGCTCGGTGAGTTTTCTGAATTTTCCCTTTGGTTCGTCGTTCCGCTTGCCGTTCTTGAGGGCGTGGGGGCATACATCGGCCTGTTTCTGTGTGCGGACCGGGACAAGGCGGAGAATGCAGGACAGATATCCGGTTCATGGTTTGGCTACCGCGTGCTCATTCCGGTCTATACAGTCTTGCTCTTTGGTGCAGCGGACAGACTGATCGGCAATGAGATCATCATGTATGTCCTTGTTGCGGTCTTCGGTGCGGCGCTCTATTTCGCCTACCGCCGTTCCTTCCGCCTGAAAAAGCAGGATATCATCTGTTACATTGTTTCCGTTGCGGCGGGGATAGCCTTGGCGCTCGTTCTGCATTATTTTGCGTGAAGATTTTGCCTGTTTTTACAGGATTTTCGTAAAACCCCCATTGACGAAAGCAGTTGCAGCTGGTATAATTTGGGTGAGTCGGGGAAATACCTGATTCAATAAAAGATAAGGGGTGTTGTTATGAAACGGATCAGAGTGGTGCAGTACGGATGTGGCAAAATGAGCAAATACATTTTGCGCTATCTGCATGAGAAGGGTGCGGAGATCGTCGGAGCGATCGACGTCAATCCCGCAATCCTTGGCATGGACGTGGGGGACTATGCGGAGCTCGGCGTCAAGACGGGCGTTGTGATCTCGAATGACGCGGACAAGGTGCTTGACGAGTGCGATGCAGACATTGCCATCGTCACGCTGTTCAGCTTTGTGGGAGATATCTATGAAGCGGTCGAAAAATGCGTGCTGCGCGGGGTCAATGTGATCACCACGTGCGAGGAAGCCATTTATCCCTGGACGACGGCGGCGACGCTTACAAACAAAATCGATGCGCTCGCCAAAGAACATAACTGCACGGTGACGGGCAGCGGCATGCAGGATATCTTCTGGATCAATATGGTTGCCATGGTCGCAGGCGGCTGTGCGGACATCAAAAAGATTAAGGGCGCTTACAGTTATAACGTAGAGGACTACGGGCTTGCGCTTGCCAAGGCGCACGGTTGCGATCTCACGGTCAAGGAGTTTGAAAAGGAACTGGCGCATCCCACCGAGGTTGTGCCTTCCTATGCCTGGAATGCGGCGGAGGCCATCTGCAATAAACTCGGACTGACAGTCAAGTCGATCAGGCAGGAAAATGTTCCCTATACGGTGGACAAGGATATGTACAGCGCAACGCTCGGCAAGACGATCAAGGCGGGCAGGTGCATCGGCATGTCCGCAGTCGTCACGATCGAGACCTATCAGGGCATTGTCGTGGAGGAAGAGACCATCGGCAAGGTGTACGGCCCGGACGACGGCGATATGTGCGACTGGTGGATCACGGGCGAGCCGAACACGGAGTTCCATGTCGTCAAGCCCGCGACCGTCGAGCACACCTGCGCGACCATTGTCAACCGGATCCCGTCTCTTCTGAATGCTCCGGCGGGATATGTGACGGCGGACGAGTTGGATGAGATCAAATATCTTTCCTATCCTCTTCACTATGAACTGTAATCATGCGATAGATCGGGAATTGGCGCGATGATCCCGGACAAAAAAATATCCCCGCTTTCATGCGGGGATATTTTTTATGCGACGGCTGTAAGATCGGAAAACGATGCGGTAAAGGATTCTGTCAGCAACTGTTCGTCGCCGCGTTCATAGACGATCTGTATGATGTCGTTTGCGCGGATGGTGAGGGCGAGATTTTCGATATCGAAAGAGCGGTCGATCGTGTGCGTCGTGCCGTTGATGATGACGGCTGCGATCCTGTCATCCTGCCGGAGTCCCAGTTTTTCCGCCAGCGATCCGGAGTTGACGGAAGCGATCATAACATCTTCCGATATATTGCCGTAGCCGCTTGCAGCATCATAGACGTATTTTGAATTTTCCGTATTGACGTTGACGCCAAACAACAGTCGGTATACGCCGTTTGTGTCTGCATTGCCGTCATTGCCATAGTAAATAATGCTGTCTACCGTACCCGTGACGATTTCGAGCGGAACGGCATAATTGATATTCTGATCGGTTGAGTTGCCCGCATTGGTAATGCCGATCAGCTCTCCCGACTTATTGAAAAGTCCGCCGCCGGAGTTTCCGCTGTAGAGTGCTGTATCGATACGGATAGAACGATAGGAACGCGGTGTATCGTCGATGCTCAGGGTGATGTATTCGCTTTCTGTGCTGATGACTCCCTGGGTCACGCTCAATCCGTCGCCTTCGGGATTGCCGATCGCAATCGCCGTTTCGCCCACGTGATATTCATCGGCCAGTTTTACCGGCTGCGCATCTTCATTGCGTGCCAAGACATCTGATGTTTTGGCGCGCAGAACGGCAATGTCATAGGTGATCGTGCTGCCCACATATTCCAGATCAATGGCATAGTCGCCGTAGTCGTAAATCGTATAGCCGTTGTCGTCCGTGTCTGCATACCCGTCGCCGTTTTCGTCGACTGCGGAAGGGGAACCCTCGCTCCCGTATAGATATGCATGGAGATTACGGGCGATCTTGGTTCCGTCTTCGTTATTCAGAGAGGCGTCTGCGTCGTTATTGTAGATCACATGGTAGTCCGTGACAAAGTACGTGTAACCGTCCTCCGAAGTATCCATGCTGTAAATGACTGCGGCGCCCGTTGAAACCGAAATGCCGGACCTTGTGCCATATTCCGGCCTGAGCATGCTTCCGCCCGTAATCACGGTCTCTGTTTCGACAAATTCCGCATAGATTTTGGCTACCGACCGCAGACTGCTGTTGATGGCGGACGACATATCGGTGTTCAGGGTCAGATATTGCGTCAGGAAATCCTCAAAGGAAAGATCGGAATTGCCTGTCTGTTCTTTGTATGCTTCGTAAATGTTGGAGATATCGGCATCTTTTCCGTCCGTGCCGTCGGTTCCGTTCGTCACGGTGAAAGTGTCGGTCGTTCCATCCGAATAGGTAATGGTGTAGATGTCTTCTGCGCCGTTCGAGCCTGTCTTTGCAATGGACGTGACATAGGCCGATGTCTGTGCCGCACATCCGCTCAATACAAGCGCAAAAATAAAAATTACCGAGACAAGTGTCATCAGAAGACATTTGCCCATGCGTTTCATACTGCTTGTTCCTCCTGTTTGTCAAGCGTTTCTACATTTCACAATTATACTGAGGATTTGTATCCGTGAAATAAATATTTTGTAATCGTTTTATGAAATTTTATCGAGGAATGTGATTGTTTATTCATTTATGGTATCTTGACAGTACGCGCATGATTTGGTACAATATCGGATAAGCAAAGGAGAATGTAATATGTACGATTATCTGATTGTCGGAAGTGGGCTTTATGGAGCGGTCTGCGCTTATGAGCTGTCCCGCGCAGGGAAAAGCGTTCTTGTCATTGACAAGCGCGGCCATATCGGGGGGAACGTTTATACGGAGTGTGTCGGGGGGATCAATGTTCACCGTTACGGAGCGCACATTTTTCATACGTCGGACAAAAAAATCTGGGAATATGTCAACCGGTTCGCTGAATTTCACCCATTTGTCAATCAGCCGATTGCAAGATATAAAAATGAAATTTACAATCTTCCGTTTAACATGAATACATTTACCAAGCTTTGGAACGATGTGTTCACGCCTGCACAGGCCGAGGAGCGTATCAATGCGGAGAGGGGGGAGAACTTTGTCGCCGAGCCGAAAAATCTGGAAGAACAGGCTCTGAATCTTGTCGGAAGGACCATCTACGAAAAGCTCATCAAGGGCTATACGGAAAAACAGTGGGGCAGAGCATGTGCGGATCTTCCCGCATTTATTATCCGCCGTCTTCCCGTCCGTTTTACATTCGACAATAATTATTTTGATGACGTCTATCAGGGGATCCCTGTCGGCGGATATACGAAATTTGTCGCGAAAATGCTTGCCGATGTCGATGTTCAGCTCAAAAGCGATTTTCTTGAGGACAGGGAGGGGTATCTGGCGCTCGCGCGTCGGGTGATCTATACCGGACCCATTGATGCGTATTACCGCTATCGCTTTGGCGCCCTTGAATATCGTTCAGTGCGTTTTGAGACGGAGATACTGGATATTCCCAATTATCAGGGGAATGCGGTCGTCAATTATACCGATTCGGACGTTCCGTTCACGCGCATCATCGAACACAAGCATTTTGAATTCGGCACTCAGCCGAAGACCGTCATTTCGCGTGAATATTCTGCCGAATGGAAGCGGGGCGATGAACCCTATTATCCCGTCAATGATACCAAAAACGGCAGACTTTATGAGCAATATCGTGTTCTTGCCGAGGACGAGGGGAAGGTGGTGTTCGGAGGCCGTCTCGGGCAGTACCGCTATTATGATATGGATGATACGATCGCGTCCGCGCTCGACTTGGTGAAAGCCGAACTTACCCGTTGAGATTGTACACTTTGTAAAGGAATAAATTTTTTTCGGAGAAATTTTGGAGAAAGTATTCCCTTTTTCGGAAGTTTATAGTATAATAGAGAAAATCCGATAAAAGGAGAAGAATATGGCTAAGAAAAAGGCAAACAAGATCGGTTTATTTGATCTGCTCATGATGCTGATGGCTTTGGTAGGTCTTGCACTTGCGGTCGTCGGCATCTGCATTCCGTTTTTCCAGCTGAACCTTGCAGACGGAAGCACGGGAATGGGGCTGTTTGAGGAGGGGCTCGCTGAAGGCAGTGACTTCCCGCTTGCAACGGTGCAGGCTTTTGCAATTATCTCCATTGTATTCACGGTGATTGCGGCGGCGCTGGTGATCCTCGGAAAACTCGGCGTGATCAAGTTCAAAGGATTTTTCAAGCTCATTCTTGCGATTGCGACCATCGTGTTTGCGGCGCTTGTGATTACCTTTGCCGCGACATATGCGGCGCAGTATGATCTTTCGTCCATCGGCGGAAGTATGGGAGGGATCTGGGGCGATATCCTTGGCGGAATCTCCGATCTCACGAATACTTCTTTTGTTGCGGCGACGGGTGCATATTTTGTGATGTCCGGTGGCGTCGTAGCCGGTGTTGCGCTGCTTGTATCCAAGCTGAAATAATATTTTTTACAAAAGAGGAATTGAGCCGCCCATTGGGTGGCTCAAAATTGTACCCCGGGGCTGCGGATATCCGCAGCCCCGGGCTTTTACCTTGTTTTATAAAAAAAGCCCCGATGAAACGGGGCTTTGGCGGAAGGAGAGGGATTCGAACCCCCGGAAGCTTTCACTTCAACGGTTTTCAAGACCGCCGCATTCGACCGCTCTGCCATCCTTCCAAGTACGATGTATTGTACCATAGCCGGATAAAAATTGCAAGCAATTGCGCGCACCCGGCCGGCTTCTTTCTGCATACGATGGAAATGAATCAGTCAAGGGGGAGCGGTATGGGGGAAAGAAGCGTTGATTTGCAGGCTTTGCGCGCATTGTCACCGGCCTATGCGGGGCGGAACGGAGAACTGACAGCCGTTTTGCAATATGTCTATCAGTCGGTATTGTTGGGCGGCTGCGGGAAAGAACAACAGGCGAAAATTCTGATCAAAATTGCAGTCGATGAGATGCGGCATCTCGAAAAGATCGGTACACTGCTTGTAAAACTCGGCGTGCCGCCCGTATTTACGGCGTGTCCGCCTTATCCGGTGGCCTACTATTCCGCATCCAATGTGGACTATTCCAGGCCGCTCCCGCAGATGATCGCGGCGGATATCCGGGCAGAAAAAGACGCGATCGCCTGCTATACGCGGATCCTCGACGCTGTGCAGAATCCCGATGTCCGCGCCGTTATTGAACCGATCCGCGAAGATGAGGAGCGGCATCTGGCGATCCTGAAAGAGCTGCGTTCGTCTCTCGAATGAGGTCGCCGATCGCGGCGGAAGGGTTTTCGGGCATGAATTTCCAGTAACGGACGGGCATATAGCCTTTCATCTGGCGCAGCCGCCTGCGCGATGGAATATTGACGCTCGCATAGTACTGCCGCCACAGATCCTGCCAGCCCGTTTCGTTGACGGATAGAACAATTTCAGCCCTTTCGAGCGGGGCGACAAATGTGTGACCGCCGTCCCATACGGCTGCTTTGCTCCGCCGGATATCGTGGATCGCAAACGGAATCTCGGGAAGGCGGCTGCGGAAGTGGGGAAGAAGCAGGTCACAGATGTCGTGATCGGGGGAAATGGGGGCGTAGAGCGCGCCGCTTGCACATTCCAGAAAACGGACAAATCCTTTGAGCCGATGTACTTCAAAGGTGACCCGTCTGATGCATTCTTTTGCACGGAGCACGGCTTCTTCGGCGAGTTCTCCGCGGATGGGACGCTGACGGGCGGCAATCAGACGGAAATAACAGAATGCGATCTGTCCGCGCTCCGGTTCACCGCTGCGAAGGAGGAGAGAAAGATCGTGCATGCACCGAGCGTCAAGTTCGGTCAGGCGCGCCGCACAACGGCGCGCTTTTTCGGTGTTTGCACGCACAAAAATGCTTTTTTGCCCGAGGGCAAGCTGATGGTTCCCTGTCGTCAGCAGGGCGTCTTCGTCGCGGTATGCGAGCAGAAAAGCGGTTAAAAATGCATCTTTGCTGCCGTCAAAAAAGTAAATCATAGTTCGCCCGTGAGTGCGGATAGCGCCGCCGGATTGTCGAAAAAAGAGAGCTGTCGGGCCGGTTCTTCCGTCTCGCCCGATGTGAGCAGGCCGCGCACGGCAAGCTCGTTCTTTTCTCCGGAAAATTTTCCGTTTGCCGTAATAAAATGCCGCGCCCGTTTCAGGACGACGCGCATTTTTTTGAGATGATCGAACGTCAGCGCGGTATATCTGCGTGCGGAAAGAATTTTCTGTGCACTCCTTCCTCCGATCCCGGGGACCCTGAGAAGCATTTCGAGTGGTGCGCGGTTGACTTCTATGGGGAATAAGTGCAGATTTCTTAGCGCCCAGGCACATTTCGGGTCAATATCGAGGGGCAGATTTTCATCTTCCGGGACCAGCTCTTCGATGTCGAAACCGTAAAAGCGGAGCAGCCAGTCGGCCTGGTAGAGCCGATGTTCCCGCATGGCGGGACTCTGTACGGCGGGCAGAAGGGAGTCGTTTACGACGGGGGTGTACGAAGAGTAGTATACGCGTTTCAGTCCCGTTACCCGGTACAGACTTTCCGTCAGGCGCAAGATCTGGCCGTCGCGCTCCGGAGATGCTCCCACGATCATCTGTGTCGTCTGTCCGGCCGGCAGAAAGGAGCCTTTCCGCTTCTCTGCCCGAAAGACGGCGCGCTCTTTCTGCAGTTGCTTCATCGGAAGCAGCAGGCTTTCTTTGCTCTTTTGCGGGGCAAGAAGTTTCAGGCTTGCTTCGCTCGGAAGTTCCATGTTATAGCTCATCCGGTCGGCATACTTTGCTGCTTCCGTAACGAGCAGCGGGTCGGCTTTGGGGATCCCTTTTACGTGGACGTATCCAAAAAAACGGTACTTTGTGCGCAGAAGCCGGACGGTTCGGACAAGCTGTTCCATGGTATGATCGGGAGATATGTGCACGGCGGAAGAGAGAAAGAGCCCCTCGATGTAATTGCGCTTGTAAAAGTCTACGGTGAGTTCACAGATCTCTTCGGGAGACGCGGTCGCGCGCGGGACGTCGCAGCTGCGGCGGCTCATGCAGTATCTGCAGTCAAAAACACAGTCATTGCTCAGCAGGATTTTAAGGAGCGATACGCAGCGTCCGTCCGGCGTGAAAGAATGACAGCAGCCGTCCGGCAGACCGTTGCCGATCCCGCCCGCATTTTTTCTTCCGCTGCCCGATGAGGAGCAGGAGACGTCGTATTTTGCGCTTTCCGTCAGGATTTTCAGTTTTTCTTCAGAGATCATGCCGTAAGTATAGCACGCCGAATGTGAAAAGTCAAACATTCGTTCGCATATTTCATAAAAAATTCGTGTTGCCAATTTATCATTTTTGTGGTATACTGAGAAAGTGAAATTGTACAGCGTTTTCACGTGAATTTCACGCAATGATAAAGCGTTATTAAAGGAAAGGCGATATACTCTTTGAAAGACATAGGAGGAAGTCATGAAGATATTGATCGTAGATGATGAGGAAATGATCCGTGCAGTACTCCGCGAATACATCGAATTTGAGGGAGGCGAAGCGGACGAGGCCTGCGATGGCATGGAAGCGGTCAAAATGTGCCGTGACAATGATTACGATGTCATTCTGATGGACGTCATGATGCCGCGTCTGGACGGGTTTTCCGCCGTGAAAGAGATCCGGAAGTTCAAGCAGACGCCTGTCATCATGCTTTCTGCGCGCGGCGAGGAGTACGACAAGCTCTTCGGTTTCGAGATCGGCTCGGACGATTATGTGACCAAGCCGTTCTCTCCCAAGGAAGTGATGGCGCGGATCCATGCTGTGATGAAGCGCGGCAAGCCTTCGCGGGAACTGAGCGGACAGGTGTACGATTTTGAGGGACTCCACATTGACATGGCGGGACGCAGTGTCACGGTCGACGGCGAAAAGGCCGATCTTACCCCGAAAGAGTATGAACTGCTTTTTTATTTTGTGCAGAACAACGGCGTGGCGCTCACGCGTGAACGCCTTCTGAATAAAGTCTGGGGTTACGATTTCTACGGAGATGACAGAACGGTGGATACCCACGTCAAGATGCTTCGCGGAAATCTGAAGGACTACCGCAAATTTATTGTGACGCTGCGGGGACTGGGATATAAGTTCGAGGCGTAATTTTGGGAGGACGCGGACTGCGGTATGGCGGAACGTGTAAAGAGAAAAAAGCGGGAGAGGGCAGGCAGAAGCCTGAGCCTCATTTTGTGGTTCGCTTTTTCTCTGTTTGCTCTGCTCGTTGTGGTCGTGTTTGTCCTCGTTCAGAACGCGCTTGTCGTCCGCCAGTACCGTGAAAATACGCTCAATATGCTTGAGGACGCAGGGGAGCGCATGACACAGGAGATCAATGCCTCGCAAAGTTCCGTGCAGCTGGAACGCAGACTCATCGACATTGCAAACGACTATGGCCTGACGGTTGCGCTTTTTTATGAGGACGGCCAGCCCGTCTTTGATTTTACCGGCCAGACCGATTACAGTGCATTTGCAGCTGTTCTGCGCGAAAAACTCGATTCCGGTTCGCCCGCCTCGTTTTATGTGTCCGAGCAGGAAGGAAATCTTGTGCTTGCAAGGGCAACATCCGTGAACGGACGGCCTGCGTTTTTGTATCTGTCCGCTTCCATGCAGGGGCATCTCGATCTGGAAACGGGACTTCGGTGGTTGTCTGTCATTACGGCGCTTGTTGCGGTGGTGCTGGCGTTTGTTGTGAGCGGCTTTGTCGCGTCCTTCATCACGCGTCCCGTCACCGAAGTGACGACACGGGCTCAGGAGCTTGCACGGGGGAATTACGAGATCCGATTCCGCAAGGATTATTTCTGCGCGGAGATCCGTGAGCTTTCAGACGCCCTCGATCATGCCCGTTCTGAGATCGCCAAAGCGGACACCATGCAGAAAGAGCTGATTGCCAATGTCTCGCATGATTTCAAGACGCCGCTTACGATGATCAAGGCCTATGCGTCCATGATCCGCGAAATTTCGGGTGAGAACAAGCAGAAGCGGGACGCGCATGCAAAAGTCATCATCGATGAATGCGATCGTCTCACCATGCTTGTCAGCGATCTTCTCGATCTTTCCAAACTGCGCGCCGGGGTCGACGTGGACGAAAAACATACGGTGTTCGATCTTTCCGATGAGGTCCGTTCGGTCACAGAGCGTTTTCTTTATCTGCGCGAAACGGGCGGATATGTGATCGAGACGGACGTAGAGGACGGACTCTGTACAGAAGGGAACAAGGAACGTATCGCGCAGGTATTTTACAATCTGATCGGCAATGCCGTCAACTATACGGGCGAAGACAAGCGTGTACGCGTCAGGCTGTATAAGAAGGGCGACAAGGCGCGTTTTGAAGTGATCGACACAGGAAAGGGAATTCCGGCCGAGGAGCTGGATACCATCTGGGACAGATATTATCGGTCGGGCGCTTCTCACAAGCGTCCCGTCAGCGGAACGGGGCTCGGACTCTCTATCGTCAAGAACATTCTTTTAAGATATGACTGTCCGTTCGGCGTCATATCCGAGCCCGGAAAAGGAAGCTGTTTCTGGGCGGAGTTTCCCCAGCCGGGAGAGTCCGAAAGAGACGGCGAACGCCGCAGCATGCGCCGCGGCAAGGAGGAGGCATGAAAAACAGGATAGGCGCAATGCTGCTTGCATTGCCTGTGACCGCGGGTGGTCTGTCTCTGTTTGCAGGACGGACGGAGGCGTCCGCCAATTCTGCGCCCGCATACTGGACGGGGACGGACGGCTCCGGCATCGTTGCCGTCTATGACGGGGGAGATTGCCCCATTGAAGTCCTGCACGAAACACTTACATTCCGGATCCCCGATCTTCCGCTGATGTCCATGGAAAAATATGACTCCCGGGTGACGGCGGAGTATGAATTGTACAATCCTACCGAGCAGGACGTAACTCTTACACTTTTCTTTCCCGTGGGGTTCCGGCCCGATTATTATGATGTCTATCAGGAAAACGGGGCAGCGCTTCCGGGTGCGGATGCTTACTCCGTGACTCTGACACAAGACGGAGAGGTTCGGGACGCGGATATCACGTTCCGCCATACCTATTCCGGAAATCGTGGTTTCCGGTTTGATCAGTATGATCTTGTCAACAGTCTTCCTTCCGATACGCTGACAGACGAGGGATCATACGGGCAGCAGGACGTGACGCGTTATTCGTATACCGTCACTGCCCCTAAAGATGCCGATTCCTATACGTTCTGTTTCATCTATGACTGCAATCCCCGTAAAACACAGGTCATCTGTGAGAGCGGGATCACGGGAACCACGAACGACGGAAGAGGGATCGCCTATGCATACCTGTCTGCGGGGGAGACGCGGGAAGTAACATTTTACGCTGTCGGAGAGCAGCTTAGCTCGCCCGATATCCAGACCAAGTTATGTGTCGGCTGGGGCGGGTATTCGGAGGAAGCCAATGGCGGGTGGGTATCTGTCCTGACGGAAAAGACACAGAATTTTTTCGATTTTGTAGAGGAATTCCGGCCGGATGAAGAGAATGAATACGGCGGCGTAAGTCAGTTGGACTGGTACAATGCCGTGGTTGCCATGCTCACGAGCGGGGAAAGCGGAGCGCTCTTTTTGTCCGATGATCTTCCGCTTCTCGATTATCTGATGCTGTGGTGCGAATATTCTTTGACCGTCCCGGCCGGAGGAACGCTCACCAATACGGTCACGGCTCCTCTCTATCCGGGGATCGAGGGAACTGTTCCGGATTATACCTACGACTATTTTCTTACGCCGGCATTGTATTGGGCGGATTTCGGGTCGATCACTATTCGTGTTGTGACACCATATTATCTGTCAAACAGCACCTTGCAGTTTACCGAGCAAAACGGCGTTTATATTTTTACGAAGGATTCTCTTCCGATGGGGGACCTTTCTTTTACGATCCGGCAGAGCATAAACACGTTTGTTCCCTATGATCCGTATGACACCATTACTCCGACGATCGTCACCGCTTTGATCCTGCTCGGTGTCGTGCTCCTGATAGCGGTCGTCATCGTCATCGTGGCTGTGCATGTGCAGAGACGAAACCGAAAATTCCTTGCGGAACAGCTCGGACGCGGCATGGCACAGGAAGGCCATATCGATTTATTTGATTCTGAAAATGACAGAAAGAACAATCCGTGAAAAGAGGGAGCCGGACTCCCTCTTTTTTGTGAAAGAAGAAGAAAAAGCAGGGATACAAATTTGATGGACTTTTTGCGCATTCTGTGATATAATGGCGCGCGAAACGGAGTTATATTTATGCTTGAATTACAACATGTCAGCTTTGCCGCTACCGACGGCGATGCAAATAAAGAAATTCTCGACGACGTCTCGCTTACGGTGAGCGAACGGTTTGTTGCGATCACGGGCCCGAACGGCAGCGGAAAATCCACGCTTGCCAAACTGATCGCCGGGATCATCAGGCCCACGCAGGGAAAGATCCTGCTGGACGGCGAAGATATTACGGATCTTTCCGTCACGGAACGCGCCAGAAAGGGAATTTCCTATGCTTTCCAGCAGCCTGTCCGCTTCAAAGGTCTGACAGTCAAAGACCTTGTTTCCCTTGCGGCGGGCAGAAAGATCACGGTGAGCGAGGCGTGCAATTATCTCTCCGAGGTCGGACTGTGTGCGCGGGATTACATTGACAGGGAGGTCAATGCGTCTCTTTCGGGCGGCGAGCTCAAGCGGATCGAGATCGCAACGGTGCTCGCCCGCGGGACGGCGCTTTCTGTCTTTGATGAGCCGGAAGCGGGGATCGATCTCTGGAGTTTCCAGAATCTCATCTCTGTGTTTGAGAAGATGCACGAGCGCACAAAGGGGAGTATCCTCATCATTTCCCATCAGGAGCGTATTCTGAATATTGCAGATAAAATTATCGTCATCGCAAACGGAAAGGTGACGAAAGTCGGCTCCAAAGAGGAGGTATTGCCCAACCTTCTGGCCGGCAGGATCTGCCCGGCCCTGCAGAACTGACCGGGTTTTCCGGGCGGTTTGTTTTATTCTGATTGATCAGCGGGTTTCCCGTCATCACGTGAAATTTTCTGCGGCGCAGACGGATCTCATGTGAGGAGGTTTTTTATGGACGAACTTGAAAAAATGCTTTTGATGCAGATCGCGGATCTGCATAAGGTGCCGGATGGCGCCTATAACATCAGGAAAAACGGCGAGGCGGACGGCCGGCGGAGCACGCCGCATATCCGCATCGAGGCCCGCAAGGACGGAAAAGCGGGGATCGACATCTTTATTTCTAAGGAGACGCAGGGCGAGAGCGTGCACATTCCCGTCGTCATCACCCAAACGGATTACCGGGAAACGGTCTACAATGATTTCTATGTGGAAGATGGCGCGGACGTGCTCATCATAGCCGGCTGCGGGATCCACAACTGCGGGCAGGCGACGAGCGAGCACAGCGGGATCCACACCTTCCATGTCGGCAAGAATGCAAAAGTCAGATATGTTGAAAAACATTATGCGGCGGGCGACGGCAACGGGGAGAACGTGATGAATCCGACAACGGACATCCGCCTTGATGAGGGCGCGCGCCTTGAAATGGAGACGACGCAGATCAAGGGGATCGATTCCACGGCCCGCACGACGCGTGCACGGCTCGCGGCAAATGCGGAGCTCGTCATTCGCGAAAAGATCTACACGCACGGCAGGCAGTATGCCAAGACGGACTTTTCCGTGACGCTGGACGGCGACGGCGCGGGTGCGGACGTGGTGTCAAGGTCGGTCGCAGCGCAGTCTTCGCGGCAGGAGTTCTATCTGCGCATCGACGGGAACGGGAAGTGCCACGGGCACAGTGAGTGCGATGCGATCATCATGGACGACGCGCAGGTCGTGGCGATCCCGGCGCTCGCCGCTAACAACGTGGATGCGGAACTCATTCACGAGGCCGCGATCGGAAAAATCGCAGGCGAACAGCTGCTGAAGCTTATGACGCTCGGCCTTACCGAGCAGGAAGCGGAAGAACAGATTATCAAGGGATTTTTGAGCTGACCCTTTCAAAAATCCGCATTTTTTGGGCAAGAGGACGACGGAAGTCGTCCTTTTTGCTTGTTTTTCGGAAGGGGGTGCTCTGAAAAATGGCAAAAAAACGCCTCTTCAAAAAATCTTGACCGGATTTTATGCTCCTGATATTGACAACCCCGATGCAATAGGATATAATGGGAGACGTAAAACTATAGTACCAGGAGGAATCCATGAGCAACGAAATCATTCCCGAAAAGAAGCCTTTGACGGAAGAGTATCTGAAGAAGATGGACGCGTATTGGCGTGCGGCAAATTATCTTGCGGCGGCGCAGCTCTATATGCTAAAGAATCCGCTTCTTCGCGAACCTTTGACGCGCGATCAGGTCAAAAAGAAGATCGTCGGACATTGGGGGACCGTGCCCGGACAGAACTTTGTCTATGTGCATCTCAACCGCGTGATCAAGAAATTCGATCTTGATCTGATCCTGCTTTCCGGCCCCGGACACGGCGGCAACTTCTTTGTCGCAAACTCCTATCTCGAGGGGACGTACAGCGAAGTGTATCCCAATGTCTCCGAAGACGAAGCAGGTATGACGAAGCTGTGCAAGCAGTTCTCTTTCCCCGGCGGTATTTCCTCGCACGTTGCGCCGGAGACGCCCGGTTCCATCAATGAAGGCGGCGAGCTCGGTTATTCCATCGCACATGCCTACGGCGCAGTGTTTGACAATCCGGATCTCGTTGCTGCGGTCATCGTGGGCGACGGCGAAGCGGAAACGGGGCCTCTTGCGACCGCATGGCATTCCAACAAATTCCTCAACCCTGTGACCGACGGCGCGGTGCTTCCCATTCTGCACCTGAACGGGTTCAAGATCAACAACCCGACCGTCTTTGCACGTATTTCCAAGGATGAGGTCAGAAGCTTCTTCCATGGCTGCGGATATAAGCCCTACTTTGTGGAAGGCGATGACCCCATGACGATGCACAAGAAGATGGCGGAGACGCTGGATAAGTGCATCAAGGAGATCAAGGAGATCCAGAGAAAGGCGCGCACGGAGGGCAACACGCAGCGCCCGTTCTGGCCGATGATCGTTCTGCGTACGCCCAAGGGCTGGACGGGGCCCAAGGTCGTGGACGGCAAGCACATCGAGGGCAGCTACCGCGCCCATCAGGTCCCGATCACGATGGACAAGCCGGAGCACCTGGAACTTCTCAAAGAGTGGCTGCTCTCCTATAAACCGGAGGAGCTTTTCACGGAAGATTACAGGCTGAAACCGGAGCTGCGCGCGCTTGCTCCTACGGGAGACCGTCGCATTTCCGCCAATCCGCACGCCAACGGCGGGAAGCTCCTCAAGGATCTGCGTCTGCCCGATTTCACCAAGTACGGGGTCAAGATGGACGCGCCCGGAACGGTCAAAGCGCAGGATATGCTGGAGCTCGGCTATTATATCCGCGACGTTCTGAAACTCAACGAGGCAAGCCGCAACTTCCGCATGTTCGGTCCCGATGAAACGATGTCCAACCGTATGTACGCCGCATTTGAAGCGTCGTCCCGCCCGTTTGAGGGCAAGATCTACGACAAGGCTTCGCCCGAGGACTGCGTGTATGTCGAGGACGACAACGTTGCGCCGCAGGGAAGGATCATGGATGCTTATCTGTCCGAGCACATGTGCGAGGGCTGGCTTGAAGGATATATTCTCACGGGGCGTCACGGGTTCTTTGCTTCCTATGAATCGTTTATCCGTGTCGTCGATTCCATGGTGTCCCAGCACGCAAAATGGCTGAAAGTCACCAACGAGCTGCCCTGGAGACAGGACATCTCCTCGCTCAACCTCATTCTTACGTCCAATGTCTGGCAGCAGGATCACAACGGGTTCACGCATCAGGATCCCGGATTCCTCGATCATGTTTCCACAAAGAAATCGGATGTGGTGCGCTGCTACCTTCCGCCGGATGCGAACTGCCTGCTGTCCTGCTTTGACCACTGCGTCAAGAGCAAGGGATATATCAACGTCATCGTTGCGAGCAAGCATCCGACGTATCAGTGGCTGACGATGGAACAGGCAGTCAAGCACTGCACGCAGGGGATCGGCGTCTGGCCGTGGGCGTCCAACGACGCGGGCGAGGAGCCCGATCTTGTCATGGCATGCTGCGGCGATACGCCCACGGTCGAGGCACTTGCGGCAACGACCATTCTGCGCGATTATATGCCCGATCTCAAGATTCGCTTTGTCAACGTGGTCGATCTGATGAAGCTCGATTCGCACGAAAATCACCCGCACGGGCTGAGAGACGATGCATTCGACGCGATCTTCACCAAGGACAAGCCCGTCATCTTTGTCTATCACGGCTATCCCAAGCTCATTCATGAACTCACGTACACCCGCCACAACCGCAACATCAAGGTGTTCGGTTATATGGAAGAGGGCACGATCACGACCGGTTTTGATATGCGTGTGCAGAACCACATTGACCGGTTCCATCTGGTGCGCGAGGCGATGATGAGCCTGCCGCAGCTGGGCAACAAGGGTACGTTCCTTGTGCAGATGATGAACGACAAACTCGTCGAGCACCGCAACTACATTGCAGAGTACGGCGAAGATCTGCCCGAGATCCAGAACTGGAAGTGGCACACGCCCGAACAGAAGTAAGAACAAATAACGGGCGGCGCGCCGCGCCGCAGACCCGGAACGTCCGCAGAGAGTGCGGGCGTTCTTTGGGTGTAGCGTGCCGCCGTCTGATTTTTCGGAAAAAACTGGCAAATGACAAATTAATTTCCGTTTTGCTATTGAATTTTCCTTTGATTTATTCTATAATAAAACTATGCAGAGCAACAAAACTGTCAGGGGGTAATTATGCAGAATCACGCGAAAGCATGCATTGAGAGCGGACATACCGCACTCGGCATCGAATTTGGATCCACGCGGATCAAGGCGATCCTTGTGGACGAAAAGAACACGCCCATTGCATCGGGCAGTCATGAGTGGGAAAACCGCCATGACAACGGCATCTGGACATACACGCTTGAAGATATCCGTACGGGGCTTCAGGATTGTTATGCGCAGCTTGCAGCCGACGTAGGATCCAAATACGGGGTGCCGCTTACGACGGTCGGCGCTCTTGGGATTTCCGCCATGATGCACGGCTATATGGTTTTTGATAAGGACGGCAAGCTGTTGGTGCCTTTCCGCACATGGCGCAACAATACGGCGGCAGAGGCGGGGGACAAGCTTACGGAGCTGTTCAATTATCATATTCCTGCCCGCTGGTCGATCGCGCATCTCTATCAGGCGATCCTGAGCGGAGAAACGCACGTCAGGGAGATCGCGTTCCAGACGACGCTGGAAGGATATGTGCACTGGATGCTCACGGGCGAAAAGGTCATCGGCATCGGGGAGGCGTCCGGAATGTTCCCCGTCGATCCTGCGACCAGACAGTATGACAGCGGCATGCTTGCGAAGTTCAACAATCTTGTGGCCGGCCGGGTTCCTTTCCGGGTGGAAGACATTCTTCCGAAGATCCTTGTTGCGGGCGAAGATGCCGGCAGACTGACGCCCGAGGGGGCGAAGTTCCTCGATCCCACGGGCACGCTGCAGCCCGGTGTTCTGCTCTGTCCGCCTGAAGGGGACGCAGGCACAGGCATGGTCGCAACAAACGCCATCAAAAAGCGCACGGGAAACGTCTCGGCGGGAACTTCCGTCTTTGCGATGATCGTGCTCGAAAAGGAGCTCTCAAAGCCCTATCCGGAGATCGACCTTGTCACGACGCCCGTCGGGGATCTCGTCGGTATGGTCCATTGCAACAACTGTACGTCGGATATCAACGGCTGGGTCAACCTTTTCGGAGAATTTGCCCAGCTCGCCGGCGTGGAGATCCCCAAGTGGAAACTCTACGACATGCTCTATTTCAAATCGGAAGAAGGGGATAAGGACTGCGGCGGTCTGCTCGCTTACAACTATGTCTCCAATGAACACGTTACCAAGGTGGAAAAGGGCAGGCCGCTCTTTGCGCGCACGGCGGAGGGAAAATTCACGCTTGCAAACTTCATGCGCACCCATCTGTATTCGGCATTCGGCGCATTGAAAGTGGGGTGCGATATCATGCTGAAAGAGGAAGGCGTGAAACTGGACCGCATCACGGGTCACGGCGGACTCTTCAAGACGGAACGCGTCGGGCAGAGCTATCTGGCGGCGGCGATCAATGCTCCCGTCACCGTTATGAAGACGGCGGGCGAGGGCGGCGCCTGGGGAATGGCGATCCTGGCAAATTATCTGATCACAAAAAAGGAGGGCGAATCGCTGGAACGCTATCTCGATGAACGTGTGTTTGCGGGGCAGGAAGGCGTGACGATCGCCCCGGATCCGGCAGACGTTGCGGGTTTTGAGGAATTCAAAAAGCGGTATGTCGCAGGTCTTCCCATTGTACGGGAAGCGACGCGCTCGCTCAAATATTGATCTTGCGGAGGAATGAAGACATGTTGGAAGCATTGAAAGAAAAGGTATTGCGGGCAAATCTCGACCTCGTGAAAAACAAACTCGTCCTGTTTACGTGGGGCAACGTTTCCGAGATCGACAGGGAAACGGGGCTTGTCGTCATCAAGCCATCCGGCGTAGAGTATGACGAGATGAAGGCGGAGGACATGGTCGTCGTCGATCTGAACGGTAAGGTCGTCGAGGGCGATTTGCGCCCTTCGTCTGATACGCCCACGCATATCGAGTTTTACAAGGCGTTTCCGGAGATCGGCGGTGTGACGCACACGCATTCCACCTTTGCAACGGCATGGGCGCAGGCCGGGCGCAGCATTCCCTTCTACGGGACGACGCACGCCGACTACTTCTACGGCGATATTCCCTGCGCGCGCTCGCTGACACAGGAGGAGATCGAGGGCGAGTACGAAAAGAACACGGGGCTTGCCATCATTGAAAAATTCAGGAATGACGGTCTGAAGCCTCTGGAAGTGCCCGGCGTGCTCATCAAGAGCCACGGTGTGTTTGCATTCGGCAAGGACGGAGACAATTCCGTATACAATGCGACCGTCATCGAGGAAGTCGCAAAAATGGCGTTCCTTACCGAGCATATCAATCCGCAGGTGCAGCGCGCAGATCAGTTCATGATGGAAAAACATTACATGCGCAAGCACGGCAAGAATGCCTACTACGGACAGACGAAAAAGAAGTAAGAGCTCTGAATGATCGGGACGGAAGACATCGGACGCGCACCCGGCCTGTAAAACGGACGGCGTGTATTGCGATGTTTGCCAATGATCGGATATCCTGATTTCTGAGCTCTCCGCACCCGGTTGCGGTGCGATCCCTGTGTTCCGGACTCCGGCGGTTCCGGAGAAAAAATAAAACGATTGAAAGGAATGAGGTAACACTATGAAACAGCTTAAGAACATGAAAGATTACGTCGTGTACTGGCTCACCGGTTCGCAGACGCTGTATGGGGACGATGTGCTTGCGCACGTTGCCCAGCACTCGGAAGAGATGGCCAATTACGTCAATGAGCGCATGCCCGTCACGGTGAAATACCTGACGACCTGCAAGAGCTCCGACGAGGTCGTCGAGGCGATCAAAAAGGTCAATGCGGACGATAACTGCATCGGTATCATCACCTGGTGCCATACGTTCTCTCCCGCAAAGATGTGGATCAAGGGACTGAAACTTCTTCAGAAGCCCATGTGCCACTTCGCCACGCAGTACAATGAAAAACTTCCCTATGACACCATCGACATGGACTTCATGAACGAGAACCAGGCGGCGCACGGCGACAGAGAGTTTGGCTATATCGTCACACGTCTGCGCATGGACAACAAGGTGGTCGTCGGTTACTACAAAGATGAAACGGCTCTGAAACAGCTCGCTTCGTGGTGTAAAGTGGCTGCCGGTTATGCCTTCTCCAAGACGGTAAAGGTCTGCCGTTTCTCCGATAATATGCGCGACGTGGCCGTGACGGAAGGGGATAAGATCGAGGCGCACATCGATCTCGGCTGGCAGGTCGATTACTATCCGATCGGAGACCTTGTCGAGTATATTGAGAAAGTCACCGATCAGGACGTCGATGCCCTGATGGCGGAGTACGGTAAAAAGTATACAATGGGTACAAAGCGCATCGATGTTGTGCGCGAACAGGCAAAATACGAGATCGCGATCGATCGTTTCTGCGAAGATAAGGGCGATTATATCGGTATCGTCGATCATTTCGGAGCGCTGCACGGACTCAATCAGCTGCCCGGCCTTGCGATCCAGGACCTGCAGAGCAAGGGCTACGGCTTCGGCGCGGAGGGCGACTGGAAGATCGCCGCGCTCGGTGCGGTCATGCAGTATATGGCCGGAGAAAAGGGCACGGGCCTGATGGAAGATTACACCTATGATCTTGCGGACGGGCTCTGCCTCGGCGCGCACATGCTTGAAGTCTCGCCGCAGTTTGCCGCGACCAAGCCCGAGATCCAGGTGCATCCCCTCGGCATCGGCGGGAAGTCTGATCCGGCGCGCCTTGTCTTTGAAGGGATCTCGGCGCCCGAAGCAGTTGCTGTGTCGATGATCGATATGGGCGATCGTCTTCGCCTGATCGTGCAGAAGATCGAGCTTGTGAAGTATCCTCACAAGATGCCCAATCTGCCCGTGGGCGGACTGATGTGGAAGTATCAGCCCAACTTCAAGGACGGCGTTGCTGCCTGGATCTATGCGGGCGGCGCGCACCATACCGTCGTTTCCTCGCAGCTGTCCGTTCAGGAGATGGTGGATCTCGGCAATATGTGGGGCATTGAAGTCGTCGTGATCGATGAAAACACCAGGATCGATGAATTCAAGAAACAGCTCATGTGGTCGGATATCATCTGGAAGCGCAAATAAACTGTCTGAAAGGGTGGGGCGGTACTGCGTACCGCCCCGTATTTTTCATCATGTTTTTCAAGCAATATATCTTCGGCGATACGGCCGTATACTATGTGGAATCCCCCGTCGAGGGGCACGAAAGCAAGACGCAGACAGGACTTGCTCTGTATCCCGCTGACGTAAAAATCGATCCCGCAAGGCTTTTTTGTGACAGCCTTGTTCAGGTCGCATTTACGGGCGATGAAGGGCTTATCGGCTATACCTTCGGGCAGACCATGCGCAACCGCGCGGGGACTCTGCTTCATGCAGAGGAGCAGACGGCGAATGAGGGCGGCGTTGTCACCCGCCTTTCGGACGGAAAGGGGAATTTTTATACGCATCATCTCGAATACAATAGTGCAACCGGCGTGTTTACCGCTTGGGTGCGCTATGAAAACGGAACGGGACAGATGCGCTCGTTGGAACTGCTGGAAAGCCTGTCTTTAAGCGGAATAACGGCTGTTTCCATGGAAGGGCGGGGAACGTGCGGCCTGAAATTGCATCGCATGACAAGCGCCTGGAGCCGCGAATGCCGCATGAAAACGGATGCCTTTTCCGAACTCGGCATGGACATGAGCTGGGCGCGCTACGGCGTGAAGGTGGAAAAGTGGGGACAGCTTGGCAGTATGTCCAACCGCGGATGGTACCCGTTTGCCGCCGTCGAGGACGAGGAAGCGGGGATTGTCTGGGCCATGCAGTCGGAGGCGCCCTATTCCTGGCAGATGGAGCTGTATCAGGAAAAGGAGAGCTGTTCGCTGTCGGCGGGACGGGCCGACTATGAAAGCGGGCACTGGCGCAAAAATATTCCCGCGGGTGCGGTTTTTGAGACGGATAAGGTATTTCTTACGGTACGTCGGGGAAGTGTACTTGAAGCGTGCAACGCTCTCGTGCACGAGCAGGATCTTCGCTTGGATCTTCCGGAAAGCGAGCGGGATCTTCCCGTTCTCTTCAATGAGTACTGTACGACGTGGGGCTGTCCGTCGGAAGAAAATATCCGTGCCATTCTGGAGGCGGTCAGGCCGCTCGGCTTGAAATATTTTGTCATCGATGCGGGCTGGTACAAACCCGATGACAAGGGTTGGTGCAATGCCACAGGGGACTGGAAGGAGAGCGCCTCTCTCTTTCCGCACGGGATCAGAGCCGTTGCGGACGCCATACGCGCAGAGGGCATGATTCCCGGGATATGGTTTGAATTTGAGGTGGCGGGGCGGGATTCCGAAGCGTTCCGGCGTGAGGATTTGCTTCTGAAAAGAGACGGCGCGCTGATCACATGCAAGAACCGTAGGTTTTTTGATCTGCGCAAACAGGAGGTCAGGGACTACCTGTCTTCCCGTATGGCAGATTTCTTGGCGGAGAACGGGTTCGGATATCTCAAGATCGACTACAACGATACATACGGCGTCGGGTGCGACGGCGCCGAGAGCCTGGGGGAGGGCGGACGTTCCGTCGCGGAGGAAAGCCTTGCCTGGCTCATTCGTCTCAGAGCGGCCGTTCCGGGGATCGTGATCGAAAACTGTTCTTCGGGCGGCAGCCGCATCGAACCGAAGCGGATGAGCATGGTCTCCATGTGTTCGTTTTCAGATGCCCACGAATGTGCCGAGATCCCGTTCGTCGCGGCAAACGTTTCGCGCGTGATCCCTGCCCGTCAGATGCAGATCTGGGCCGTCCTGCGTGATGCCGATTCGCCGTCGCGCACCGTCTATTCGCTGTGTGCGGCAATGTTGGGGCGCATCTGTCTTTCGGGCGACGTCCTGAATATGCCGCCGGAGAAAATCGCGCTCATTCGGGAAGGGCTTGATTTCTATCGGCAAGTCCGGGATGTTGTTGCGGACGGAGATATCGTCGGGATCGACTGCGACATTGACTATTTCCGTGCGCCGTACGGCAGACAGATCTATCAGAAGCAGTCGGGCAGCCGTCGGCTGGTAGTGATCCACGCGCTTGCAAAGCCCGATGCCGTCGAGGTCGGACTGGAGGGCTATCGCCTCATAAGCGCCTTCACCGATTGCAGGTATTCGTTTGAGAACGGTGTGCTGTGTCTCGCGGCCGGCGGGCGGGCGCCGCGCGGGATAACGTTCGGCGAGGGGCTGTACCCGCTCCCCGGAGAAGATATGAATTTCCGTGCAGGAGCGTTCCTGTTTGAAAAGAATGACTGAAATTTGCGGACGGGGATTGACATTCCCGTCCGCTTTCTATATAATAGGAAAAAGGGGATTTTCGGAGGATTTTATGACGCTCATCGGGTATGATCGCGTTTCGCTCCACAACGGATTCTGGCAGGATATCCGTGCGAAAAATGCAGGCATATCTTTGAAAAATATTTATCGTCGCTTTGCGGAAACGGGAAGATTTGCGGCGCTTCGCTGTGAGAAGCAGGAGAAGCCTTCGCATATCTTTTATGATTCGGATGTCGCCAAATGGCTGGAAGCCGCGGCCTATCTTCAAAGGGAGTTTCCGGACAAAGAAGTCGGCGCTGTCATCGATGATACGGTGCGTACGATCGTTAAAAATCAGCTCCCATGCGGGTATTTTAACAGTTATTATCAGGTCTATAAACCCGATCGGATCTTCATGGAACGCATGGAGCATGAGCTCTACTGCGCAGGCCATCTCATCGAAGCCGCGGTTGCGCTTGACGAATGCGGCGTGAATGCGGAACTCCTTCCCGCCATGAGGAAGTATGCGGACTATATTTACGAGCGCTTTTATGTCCGCAGAGACACGGGATTCACAACGTGCGGACACCCGGAGATCGAGCTTGCGCTCGTGCGGCTCTATGAACATACGGGCGAGGAAAAATATCTGACGCTTGCGAAATTTTTCCTTGACGAGCGCGGCGTCCGGGCGGAAGAGATCTATCCGTGGATGGACAGAGAATACGATCAGTCGCACAAGCCCGTGCGGCAGCAGCGGGAGGCTGTCGGGCATTCCGTTCGTGCGCTCTATCTCTATATTGCGATGGCCGATGTCGGCCGTCTGACGCAGGACGAAGCCTTGATCGATACCTGCCGCGCGCTCTTTTCCGATATCGTGCGCAGCAAGCTGTATATCACGGGCGGCGCGGGATCGGGCTGGTACGGGGAGCGCTTCACCGTGCCGTATGATCTGCCCAACGCGGAGGCCTATGCGGAGACGTGCGCTTCGATCGCGCTTGCCTTTTTCTGTGACAGGCTTGCAAAAGCGGGGAACAGCGCACAGTACCATGCCGCGATCGAACGTGCGCTCTATAACAATATCCTGGCGGGTGAATCGGCAGACGGAAAGGCATTTTATTATGTGAATCCGCTGGAGGCCGATCGGCAGTACGCGCAGTATGCGAACACGGTTCCGGGAATTCCCTTCAAACCGCTTCTGGAACGCGTCGAGGTGTTCGACTGTTCCTGCTGTCCGCCCAATCTTGTCAGATTGTTTGCACGCGTCGGCGGATTCGCCTACGGGGAAGAGGACGGCGTTCTGTTCGTCAATCAATATATATCTTCGGACGTATCCGCTTGCGGGATCGACTTATCACTGAAAACGGAGCTTCCGTACGCGGGAAATGTTACGATTTCCGCCAACGGGAAGGGGCGGCTTGCGCTGCGTATTCCCGTCTGGCAGATGTCGCTTACCTGCAGAGTGAACGGGGAATATGTCCGGCCGGAAGAAAAAGACGATTATCTGTATTTTGACGTGAACGGCAAGGCGCAGATCGAAGTGAATTTTGAAATGCGTCCCAGGTTTGTCTACGCCAATGAACGCGTCCGCGCTGACAGCGGCAGAAAGGCGGTGGAATACGGCCCGTTCGTGCTCTGTGCGGAACAGGTTGACAACGGCGGGGAATTATACGGCATTGAAATCCCTTCGCTCGAACATGCTGTTACAGAGCGCACGCAGCAAGGCATCTGCGTGCGTGTGCCCGCGCGCCGGCTCCGGTCGGGCGATGCGCTCTATTCCTATCTGCCTCCGGAAAAAGAGTCTTTTACGCTGACGCTGATTCCCTACTTTATGTGGGCGAACAGGGGCAAAAACGACATGCAGGTCTGGTTTTTATAACGTTTAATAAGATTTGGGGAGAAATCATGCAGTACGGGGAAATGCAGAAAATTCTTTCAGAACATGGGCAGCTCCATGTTCTGAAATGGTGGGATGAACTGGATGAGGCGGGCAGGACGCAACTTGCAAAACAGATCGGGCAGATCGACTGGGAGTTGCTCTCGCTCGTGCATAAAGAGGCTGAGGCGGACAGAGGGGAGATCCTGCCGATCGACGGCCTTGACCTCGGGGAGATCGCAGAGCGGCGGGAAGAATTTTTTTCGCTCGGCAGCTCGGCGGTTCGGGAAGGAAAGGTTGCCGCAGTCATGCTTGCCGGCGGGCAGGGCACGCGTCTGGGCAGTGATGCGCCCAAGGGGACCTTTGACATCGGCTTGACGAAGCCCTTATATATTTTTGAACAACTGATCCGGAACCTCGAGGATGTCGTACGGACTTGCGGTGCGTATGTCCCGCTGTTCATTATGACGAGTGAGGCCAATGACGCTGAAACGCAGGCATTTTTCCGCGAACATGCGTTCTTCGGTTATCCCGAACGTGAGATCTTCTTTTTCCGTCAGGAAATGGCGCCCGCCGTCGATCTGAACGGAAAATTGCTGATGTCGGCGAAGGACAGCCTGGCGCTTTCTCCGAACGGCAACGGCGGCTGGTATGCTTCGCTCATGCGGGCCGGATTGGTTGCGGAGGCGGAAAAACGCGGAATCGAGTGGTTCAATGTTTTTGCGGTGGACAATGTTCTTCAACGCATGGCAGATCCCGTTTTTCTTGGTGCGACGATCGCAAGCGGTCTGGCGACGGGGGCAAAGTATGTCCGGAAAGCATATCCTGAGGAGCGGGTCGGCGTGCTTTGTCTGGAGGACGGCCTTCCCGGCGTCATTGAGTATTACGAGCTTGACAGAAAAATGGCGGAGCTGCGCGATCAGGCAGGAAGACTCGTGTATGCGTACGGCGTGACGCTCAACTACCTGTTCCGCGCAGATATCCTTCGCTCGATTGCGGAAAAGAGGCTTCCCGTTCATATCGCCAAAAAGAAAGTTCCCTGCCTGAATGCGGACGGCGTCCTTGTGGAACCCGAAACGGAGAACGGCTGTAAATTTGAGACGCTGATCCTCGATATGATCCGCTGTGCGGGGAGCTGTCTTCCCTTTGAGGTGGAGCGAGAAAGGGAGTTTGCGCCGATCAAAAACAGAACGGGTACGGACAGTGTGGATACTGCGCGCGTCCTGCTTGAGAAAAACGGAGTGAAATTGTGATGGATCGTGAGGCGAATAAGGAAACAACGGAATTTCTGACGCAGCTTGTGCGTCTGAATGCGACGATGAGCGAACTGTTTTCGTCGGGCAATGTGGCGCTTTTTACGGAGATGAACGAGGCGATCAAGAAGATGCATGACGTTCAGCACGGCAGCAAGGATTCCGTTATGCAGGCGCTTGATCCGGAGTGCGTGGTGATCTACGAAAATTTTGATATGATCATCCGGCTTCTTCGTACAACGGAGGACGGCGTGATCGACGCGGCCGCGCAGAAAGCGCTCAATAAATTCTTGCACAATATTGACGAGGCCGTTGTCAATATCGCTGCGGCAGTCGGACTTGTCTGATCTGAAAAATGAAGGAGAAAAAATATGGCAAAAAGACGTTCTTCGGCAGAACGTGCAGTGCGGGAAGCTGCAAAAAGAAATCCCAAGGCATTTTTTACGGCCGTCATTGTGATCCTGGTGATCGCTCTCATTGCGGCGGCGTGCTGGTATTTTCTCGTCTACAAAAACAGGGACGAACAGTCTCCCGGGGGAGATGACTCCCAGAACGGGGGCGGAACGACGGTCGGCGACGGGAATCAGACGGAGATCGTTTCGGCTGATCTGTCCATTCACTTCATCGCTCCGGCCGTCAAAGCGAGCGGGGATTGTTCGCTGATCAAGGTCGGCGATACGGAAGTTCTCATCGATGCGGGACCCAACAAGGAAAATACGGCCGAGATCCTGGACTATCTCGAAACGTATTGCACGGATAACGTGCTCGAATATGTCATTGCGACCCATTCGGACAGCGATCATATTTCCGGCTTTGTCGGAAGCAGTTCGGGCGGGAAGCGGAACGGGATCTTTTACAGCGATTACCGCATTGAAACGCTCATTCAGTTTGACAGGCATAAAGACAATACGGCGCTCTACAGGGATTATTGCGAGGCAGTAGATCAGATCCGGGAGCAGGGAACACAGGTCTATACGGGGCTTCAGTGCTGGAACAGCCAGGACGGCGCGCAGCGTACATACTATCTCGATGACGCGCAGACCGTCTCCATGAACATTCTGTACAACTATTTTTACGATCACGATTCGGACGACAATAACAACTATTCCGTCTGCATGCTCCTCTCGCAGGAGCTTGACGGGAATACGACGAATCATTATCTCTTTACGGGTGATCTTGAAAAAGAGGGAGAAGAGCATCTGGTGGAATATAACGAGCTGCCGCATGTGGTGCTCTATAAGGCGGGGCACCACGGCAGCAAGACCTCTTCCAACGATGTGCTTCTGAAAGAGATCACACCCGAATATGTTGTTGTCTGCTGCTGTGCCGGATATAATCAGTACGGCGCGGCAGAAGAGAATGTGTTCCCCACACAGGCATTCTGCGACCGCATCTCGGCCTACACGGACAAAGTATATGTCACAATCATGTGGGACGAGGATAACAACGGATTCCGGGATATGAACGGCGACATCGTTTTCTATTACGGAAAAGGGGAAAGCGAGACGGAAAAGACATTGAAACTCTGGTGTTCCAACAACATGACTGTTCTGAAAGATACGGATTGGTTCAGGCAAAACCGGACCTGGGGCGGGGAATAACATGATCATCACAGCGATCACGCCGCAAAAACATGACGCATCGCGTTGCAATATTGAAGTAGACGGCAGTTTTTTTTGCGGCATGCAGCTTTTGACCGTCATGGAGCATCGGCTGAAAGCGGGCAGTGCGGTAACGGAAGAGGAGCTGTCGGCGCTTCAGCTTGCCGGAGAAAAGCAGACGGCGCTCGACAAGGCGCTCACACACATTTCCGCCTCCATGAAGACGGAACGCGATGTGCGCGATTTTCTTCGCCGCAAGGGGTATTTGCAGGATGTGTCCGACTATGTCGTTGAGAAGATGAAGGGGTACGGTTTCCTCGACGACGAAGCGTATGCGCGCGCATATGCCGAAAGCGCCGGCCGACGCAAGGGCTCCCGGCTGATCCGCATGGAGCTGCGCCGGAAAGGCGTGTCTGACGAAGCGATAGACGCCGCGCTTTCCGATGAGAAAGACGAAAGCGGCGCGGCACGGGCGGTTCTTGCGAAATATCTGCGCGGCAGACAGACGGACGAAAAGACCCTTCACAAGGCATATGCTCATCTGCTTGCCAAGGGTTTTGATTACGATACGGCGCGCGCTGTGCTTGCGCAGCTGCGCGAAAGTCCGTTTGACGAAACGGAGGATTTTTCATGAAATATGCATTTTCCAATGAACAGATGCGGCTCGCCGATGCCGCGACGATTTCTTCCGGAACGCCTTCTCTGGTGCTGATGGAGCGCGCAGGGCAGGCGCTGGCGCGCGCCGTATCGGAGGCGATGGAGCGGAAAGGTCTGTCCGACGCGCTCTTCGTCTGCGGCGGAGGCAACAACGGCGGCGACGGGTTTGCTGCGGCACGGATCCTGTCGGATGCGGGCGAAGATGTGAGTGTTCTGTGTCTTTCCGGGAAGTTTTCTCCGGATTGCGCGGCAATGCGGGAAAAATATCGGGGAGAAGTGCTCGGACGGATCCCGCGCAGACGGTACGGCGTGATTGTCGACTGTCTGTTCGGAACGGGCCTTTCCCGCCCGATCGACGGCGAAAACAGGGCACTTGTGGACTTCATCAATGCAAATGGAGCATATGTCATTGCCTGCGATCTTCCGAGCGGCTTGAAAGAGAGCGGCATTGCGCCGGAAGTCTGCGTGCATGCGGACGAAACGGTGTCCATGGGACAGCTCAAACAGGCGTTGCTTCTGTCCGACGGTGCGGATTATGCGGGCAGAGTGACGGCCGCCGATATCGGGATCTGCGCCGGGGAGCGGGGCGCTGAGGTCTGGGAAGCCGGAGATGTCCGGAAGTATTTTCCGCCGAGGCGTTCCAATTCGCACAAAGGTTCGTATGGTTCCGCATATATTCTCGCCGGCGGGGCATACAGCGGAGCTGCGTTTCTTGCTGCGGGCGCGTGTCTGAAATCGGGCGCCGGTTATACCAAACTTTGCGTCACGGAAAAATTGTTCCCTTCGGCCGTCGGGAAGCTCCCCGCGGTCGTTCTGAAGGCATTCAGTACGATCGACGGCGATATCCTTGCTGCGGACTGTATTGCGGCCGGAATGGGCGCGGGGGTAAGCGAACGGCTCTATGTGCATATTGCGGAACTTCTGAGCACTTACACCGGTACGCTCGTTCTGGACGCGGATGCGCTCAACACCATTGCGGCCTACGGGACGGAAGTCCTCGATAAAAAGTCGTGCAGAGTGATCGTTACGCCCCATCCGAAGGAATTTTCAAGACTGACGGGAAAACCCGTGAGCGATATCCTTGCAGATGCGGTGAATGAAGCCAAGGCGTTTGCCGCGCAGAGGAATGTGGTCGTACTGCTGAAGAACAACCGTTCCGTCATAACGGACGGGGAGAGGGTGGCGATCAATCCGACGGGTTCTCCTGCACTTGCAAAGGGTGGGAGCGGAGACGTGCTTTCCGGGCTGCTTGCGGGAACCTGTGCGCGCGGGGTCGCTCCCTTTGATGCCGCGTGCGTCGCAAGCTGGCTGTTGGGGCGCGCAGGGGAACTTGCGGCCGAAAAGATGGGGGAATATGCGCCCGATCCGACGGATATCATCGGGTTTCTTCCTGAAGCAATTTTATCAGTTAAATGAAGAAAAATCCCTCATTAAGAGGGATTTTTAGCTATTTCATAGTATTATGTGTGACATAATATCCTGTTATCGGGCCATTTATGCGTATCCGAATGCCCGGATCAGGATCGCGGCGGCAAGAAGAAGACTGCCGGAAATGAGATAGTAGACGGGGAAGAAGACGAACAGGCTCATGATCATCAGGCCCATGCCGCTGACAAAAAAGGGATAGGCGTTCCGTTTGGAAAAGGCGCGGCGAAGTCTGCTTTTCACGGTCTTGCGCGGGATATTGGCGCAGATCATCTGTTCCGGAAACGAGTCTGTCCGGGCAAACAATTCATATATTTTCGTTCCCGTCATAGCGCTGCGCGAGAAAGAGCCAAGCAGCTTTTCGGCCTCCGGAGAGAGCGTGTTGCACGCAAGGATGAAGGGTTGCGTTCCGTATTCTTTGAGTAATTTTGCAACGGTGTCCGCGGATACGGGCTGCATCGTAAACACCGGAATGAGAGGGGTATCGTTGAGCGACAGGGCATCTTTTTCGCAGTGCGCCTCCCTTCCGTCGGCGACAAAGGCTTCCAGCAGGGCCGCGCGTACCCGCTCGTCGCGCTCGAGCGCAAGATGAAGCATGAGTTTTTCCTGCATTTCGCGTTCCTTTTTGCTGAGTGCGCGCTTTTGATGCTTTGCGGAAAGAAAGAAGAAAAGGGTCGCTCCGAGGGCCATCGACAGCAGAGTCGCAGCGATAAAGCAGATCCAGGCCGGAAGCCTCACCCAACGGAAGATCCCGACCAGGACAAGCCATGCGGAAACGGAATAAAAGAGAACGTCTGCGATCAGTGGAAAATCGAATTTTTTCATGCTTTGATTTTTGACGCATTTTTTTCCGATTAAACTTGCAAAGGGCAAAAAACTATTGTATAATATGCCTATGAAAATCGCTCTTTTCGGGGGATCGTTTGACCCCGTGCACAGGGAACATGTGCGCTATGTACAGGCGGCGAAAGATGCTCTCGGCTTGGATCGGGTGATCATACTGCCTGCCGGGCTCGCTCCGCATAAAGCGCGGGGCGCTTTTGCTTCGGGGGAAGACAGGCTGGCTATGTGCCGGATCGCGTTCGGCGCTTATCCGTGGGCGGAGGTCAGCGACTTTGAAGTGTGCGAAGAGGGCAGAAGTTATACCTATCTCACCTGCCGCCATTTTGCGGCGGAATATCCCGGAGCAGAACTGTATTTTCTTGTCGGCGAGGATATGCTCGAAGATTTTTTTACCTGGAAGAATCCGGATGAGATCCTTTCCCTGGTCACGCTTATTGCGTGCGGAAGAGGGGAAAAGACGCCGCAGGCTCTGCATGAAAAGTTTCGTGCACGGTTCGGGAAAGATTTTCAGGTCGTGCCGTTTATGGGCGAGGCGGTTTCCTCCCGCCTTCTGCGCGTCGATCTGGCTTTCGGGAAGCGTCCCGCTTCGCTTGACGGAAAAGTTTACGATTATATCCGTACGGGGCGGCTGTACACGCACGCGGCGATTGCGCCCGCACTTGCGCTTGAAAAGGAGACACGCCGCGAACACAGCTATCGGGTTGCCCGTATGGCAGTCGGGCGGGCGGCATCTGCGGGGATTTCGGAAGAGAAGGCATTGCTTGCATCGGCGTTGCACGACTGCGGGAAGTATGTGCCGCTGACTTCGCCGCTGCTGGAAGATTTTACGCCCCCGGACAATGTTCCGCCGCCCGTGATGCATCAATATACCGGCGCTTATCTTGCACGGCATTGTTTCGGGATCGAGGACGAAGAGGTCCTTGATGCGATCCGCTATCATACGAGCGGGAAAGCGGGCATGACGCCGCTCGGAATGCTCGTCTATTTGTCCGATCTATTGGAAGAGGGGCGGGATTTCAAGGGGATCGACAGGCTTCGTGCTCTTTTCCGGACGGATCTTGAAGTGTGCCTGTATCATTCTCTCAAGGATCAGCTTGATTATCTGAAGCAGTCGGAAAAGTCCGTCTATCCCCTGACAGATCAGGCGTTTCGGTGGATCAGAGGGGTCATAAAAGATAAAAATTAAACCAATGCAAAGTATTATGTGTGACATAATACGATGAATTTATCATTTTTGAAAGAAAATCGGAGGAATTCAATGGAAGGACACGAACTTGCTCTTGCATGCGCAAAGGCGCTTTCGGATAAGAAGGCGCAGGATATCGTCATTCTCGATGTGCGCGATCAGACGATCGTATGCAGTTATTTTGTTATTGCGAGCGGGCGCAGCACCACGCAGGTGCGCGCACTCGGCGATGCCGTGGAGGAGAAGCTAGAAAAAGATTTCGGTATTCTTCCCGTCCGGAAAGAGGGCTTGCGCGAAGGCAGATGGGGCGTCATCGATTACGGTGACGTCATTGTGCACGTATTCAACGAGGAATCCCGTCTCTATTATTATCTCGAACGCCTTTGGGATTCGGGCAGAAACATCGAGCGCTACGAAGACGGGCAATGACAAACGAAGCCCTTGTTTCTGTCTGGAAAGGTCTGGCGCCTGTCGCCGGTGAACCTGACTTTTATCCGGTCAGGCGGGAAGAAGACGGAACCGTTTATGACGGGGTCTGGCTGGTCACGGCAGACGGGAACCGGTATATCCTGAAGCGCGCGAAAGAGTATGAGGCGGAAATCTATCACAATTTTTTTCCGGAAGGCCGTCCGTATGTCCCCGGCCTGCTTGGCAGCGTATCGGGGAGCGACGGCGATTATCTGCTGCTTGAACGGATCGAAGGGAGCAATCTGCAGCGCTGTACATTGTCAGGACTGGAAGCGGCGGTGGATTCCCTGTCGCTCATGCAGAATGAATTCTGGGAAAATCAGCGGCTGTCGCATAAGGGCCTTTCGTTTGAAGAGAGTTTCGCGCAAATAAAAAAGCGCAGGGACCATCTTTGTTCCGCGCTGCTGGAAAAATATTATGACGAATATCTGTTCCTGTATGAACGTCTGCCGCGTACACTCTGCCACGATGATCTGCTGCCTTTCAATATTTTGGTCGCAAAAAACCGCGCGGTGATGATTGACTGGGAGGTTGGAGGGATCCTGCCGTACCCGGTCTCTTTCGCCCGACTGATCGCGCACGGCAGAACGCACGGGGATTTATTCCGCATGACCCCAAAGCAGAGAGCTTTTGCCGTCGGGCGATATTATGATCGGGTCGCCGCGCGCCACGGGATCGGGCGGGCACAATTTGACCGGACGATCGCTCTTTTTGTCTTTGCAGAATTCTGCGAATGGGTCTATATTGGCAACCGGTTCGGGAAAGAGGACTGCAAATTCTATCCCCGGTATTTCCGCACCGCATTGCAGGCGGCTCGGAGATTGGAGGAGGGAACATTTTTTATTTGAAGTCAATGCGCTTGGGGGCGGAATATTCCGACCGGGCGCGTTTTTTCTTGCGCTCGACGAGGAAATAGACGGGTTCCGGCGCTTTTTCGTCTTTTGGCGGAGGGTCGGGGGGCAGTTTTTTGGTGAGTGTGCGCCAGCCGATGCGCACGAGACGGAATCCGAACACGAGAATGATGCAGATGATGAGGGTACAGACGGTATACAGCGCGCCCTGGCCCTGGATAGAGAGGAGAAGCATGCTTTAATGATAGCATACATGAACTGTCATAAAAACCCGATTCACGGCGTATTTTTGCGGATTTGCGCGAAAGTGCGCCGAAGCGCTCTTTTTTTGGTCTGTGACGTGTGAAAAGCATGTGACAAGGCCATATTTTCGTAAAAAACAGCAGAAATCGCTTTGACATTTCGCAAAAATAATAGTAAAATGGAAAAGTTAGAAAACAATGGCGCACTTTGGCATTTTTCCCATGTTGCGCAAACGGAGCCGAAAGATGGGTTTGATTCGCTATCTCATGAGCGGCGACAGCCGCAGGAGCCTGAAAAAGCTCAACAAGGCGGCGCTGGCGGTTGAAGCGCTTGCGCCCAAATACGAGAAGATGACAGATCCCGAACTGCAGTCGCAGACGGGGATTCTGAAAGAGCGGCTGAAAAAAGGCGAAACGCTTGAAGACATTCTTCCCGACGCGTTCGCCGCTCTCAGAGAGGCGAGCGGAAGAGTCCTCGGCATGAAGCATTTCCATGTGCAGATCGTGGGCGGCATCTGTCTGTTCCAGGGCCGCGTTGCCGAGATGAAGACGGGCGAAGGCAAAACGCTCGTTGCGACCCTTCCCGCCTATCTGGAAGCCCTTGCGGGAAAAGGCGTCCATATCGTTACGGTCAACGATTACCTCGCCCGCCGTGACGCAGAGTGGATGGGGAAAGTTCACAAGTTCATGGGGCTCACCGTCGGCGTGGTCGTTCCCGGCATGAACGACGAGCAGAAGCGTGCGGCTTACGCCTGCGACATCACTTACGGCACCAACAACGAGTTCGGGTTTGACTACCTCAGGGACAATCTCAAGAACGATCTGAAGCTCATGGTGCAGCGTGAACTCAATTTCGCGATCGTCGACGAGGTGGACTCCATTCTGATCGACGAGGCCAGAACGCCGCTCATCATCTCCGGGAAGGGGGATAAGTCGTCCGATCTGTATGAGCGCGTGGATAAGTTTGTCCGCACGCTGTCGGGCGGCTTTGACGACGATCTCAAAGAGGCGGAGGAGACTTCGCGCAGAAAGAAGGGCTCCTCGTCCGCGCAGAAGATCGCGGCGGCAGAAGCGCTTGAATGGGATTATGTCGTCGAGCGCAAGGACCGTCAGGTTCGCCTGACGGAGTACGGCGCAGAAAAGGCGGAAAGATTCTTCGGCGTGGAAAATATTGCCGATGTCACGAACGCTTCGCTCAACCATCACATTCAGCAGGCACTCAAGGCGCATCACCTGTTCCATCTCAACGAGCAGTATATCATCAACAACGGCGAGATCGTGATCGTAGACGAGTTCACGGGTCGTCTCATGATCGGACGCCGCTACTCGGACGGCCTGCATCAGGCGATCGAGGCGAAAGAGGGCGTCAAGGTGCGCGAGGAAAACAAGACCTACGCCACCATTACGTTCCAGAACTATTTCCGTCTCTATAAAAAGCTCTCGGGTATGACGGGTACCGCCAAGACGGAGGAAGGAGAGTTCCGCACGATCTATTCGCTCGATGTCATTGAGATCCCCACCAACAAGCCCGTCCGCCGTGTGGATATGCACGACAGGATCTTTTCGACCGTGGAAGGAAAGAAAAAGGCGATCGTCCGTGAGATCGTCGAGCGGCACGAAAAGGGTCAGCCCATTCTGGTCGGCACGGTCTCCGTCGATAAATCGGAAGAGATTTCCCGTCTGCTCATTCGAAACGGCGTCAAACACAATATCCTCAACGCCAAGAACCATGAGCGCGAGGCGGAAATCGTGGCGCAGGCAGGGCGCTTCGGCGCAGTCACGATCGCGACCAACATGGCCGGGCGCGGAACGGATATTCTTCTGGGCGGCAACCCGGAATATCTTGCCAAGAAGCGTCTCCGTGAAGAGGGCGTAGAGCACGAGATCATCGAAAAGGCGACTTCTTTCATCGATCTCGGCGACGATGAGGAAGCAAAGAGCGTCCGTGACCGCTACAACGAGCTCTATAAGTCTTATAAGGAAAAGACGGACGAAGAGAAGAAGAAGGTCATCGAGGCCGGCGGCCTGTGCATCATCGGCACGGAGCGGCATGAGTCCCGCCGTATCGATAACCAGCTTCGCGGACGTTCCGGCCGTCAGGGCGATGTTGGCGTCTCCATTTTCTTCATCTCCCTGGAGGACGATCTCATGGTGCGGTTCGGCGGCGAACGCATGAAGCGCATCTATGAGATGAGCAAAATGCAGGATGATGAGAGCCTTGAATCCAAGCTGCTCACGAATCTGATCGAGTACGCGCAGAAACAGATCGAGGGACGGAACTTCGGGATCCGTAAGAACGTCCTGCAGTACGACGACGTCATGAACAAACAGCGTACCATTATGTACGCGGAGCGTATGCGCGTCATTCGCGGCGAGAATGTCCACGAGCAGGTGCTCAAATACATTCCCGGCTATGTCGAAGGAGTCGTGCGGGAGGCTGTCAATGCAGACGACATGCCTGAAAAATGGAGCGAGGCCGATCTGAATGCGGCGCTTGAGCGCTATCTTATTCCGGAAGGCTCCAACTATGTCACGCGCGAGAAACTTGAAAAATGGGATTATGACATCGCGCTCAAACGCATTTCGGAAAAGACGACAAAGTGTTATGAGGAGAAAATTGCGCGCATCAAAGAGGAAATGCCCGCAGTGGATTTCGGAAAGATCGAGCGCGACGTGCTTCTCTCCTACGTCAACAGCAACTGGATCGATCACATCGATGCCATGGATCAGCTCCGCAAGGGGATCACGCTGCGTGCTTACGGCCAGACCGACCCGGTGATCGCCTATAAGCAGGAAGGATTTGCGATGTTCGACGAAATGGTCGAGCGTATTCAGGAGCGCACGATCCGCTTCCTGCTGAAATGTCAGATCAGGGCCCAGCAGCGCCCCGTGCAGAGGATTTTCCCCACGGCAAACAGGCCGGCACAGCCCGCGCAGAACAGCCAGGAACCGGTACAGCCCCGTCAGCCCGAACAACAGGAAGCTCCTGTTCAGAACAATACTCCGGAAGCGACACAGAGCGTTCAGAATGCCGCTCCCGTCGGGCCAGAGGCAATGCCCAAGGAGGTAGACGTCAATTCGCTGCGCACTTCCGGCGAAGTGAAGTTCAATCCCGCGACGATGAAGAAAGATAAAAAGGTGGGGCCCAACGATCCATGCCCGTGCGGCAGCGGACTCAAATATAAGAAGTGCCACGGAAAACCCTATTAAGGCATTTTGCATTTTCGCTTTAAGGCGTAAAGATGCATGTATATCTGAGGAAAGCGGAAGGAACCGCGTTGCAGGCGCGACTCCTTCTCCTTTTCTCTTCCGGGTATTCCGCATTGCTGTGCGAGGTTGCCCGGGCTTCATTGAGAGCGACGTTGAAAAAATCAATTTTCAGGGAAATTTATGTTCAAAGCAGATGATTACAGACTGCGCATCAAGGCGCTTGAAGACACCTTGGGAGAAGCGAAATATGCGCTCGACATCGACAATATTTCGCAGCAGCTCAAAACGCTGAAAGAGGAGCAGGAAAAGCCAGAAGTCTGGCAGGATCTTGAGCGTTCCGCCAAGATCGGGCGCGAGATCTCGTCCATCGAAGGCAAGATCGCGTCCTATGAAAAAGGGAAAAAAGCGCTTGACGATGCAAGCGAAGTTGTCGATCTCATTGAGGAATCGGGAGAAGAGGAGCTTGTTCCGGAACTCGACAAGATGATGACGACGGCGGAAAAAGATATCGAGGAGATGCGTATCCGTGCGCTTCTGCGCGGCAAGTACGATTCCTCCAATGCCCTCATGTCCCTTCATGCGGGCGCCGGCGGCACGGAGGCTTGCGACTGGTGTCAGATGCTCTACCGCATGTATTGCCGCTATGCGGAAAAAAGCGGTTACAAAGTCACCGAGATCGACCGGCTTCCCGGCGATTCCGCGGGACTCAAATCCGTGGATTTCAAAGTGGAGGGAGAAAACGCATACGGATATCTGAAAGCGGAGATCGGAGTGCACCGCCTTGTGCGTATCTCTCCGTTCGATGCGAACAAGCGCCGTCAGACGTCGTTTGCCTCCGTTGAGGTCATGCCGGAAGTGGAGGACGACGGCGAGATCGAGATCAAAGATGAGGATATCCGCATCGACGTCTACCGTTCTTCCGGGGCGGGCGGCCAGAAAGTCAACAAGACGGAGACGGCGATCCGTATCACGCATTTCCCGACGGGGATCGTCGTCACCTGCCAGAACGAAAGAAGCCAGCTTCAGAACAAGGAAATGGCGTTCAAATATCTTCGCAGCCGCCTTCTTGAAAAGCAGCTTGAACAGCGCATGCAGGAAGAGGCCGCGCTCAAAGGTGAGACGAAAAAAATTGAATGGGGATCGCAGATCCGTTCCTATGTGTTCTGCCCGTACACCCTTGTCAAAGATCATCGCACCGGATATGAAGTGGGCGATGTGCAGGCGGTCATGGACGGAGATATCCAGGGCTTTATTATTGATTATCTGAAGAAGTCGTAACGATGTGCAAACTTTTCTTTCCCATGAAAGAAAAGTTTGCGTTTTATAGAGGGGGAAGGCATGGAGGGTCTTGAACGGATGAGCATTTCCAAGGTGCGGCCTCTGATTCTGGGCATCGAATCGTCCTGTGACGAGACGGCGGCCGCGGTCATTTGCGGGAGAGAACTTTTATCGGATGAAATCGCTTCGTCTGCCGCAACGCAGGCAAAGTTCGGCGGCGTTGTGCCGGAGATCGCTTCCCGCGCGCACGCCGAAGCGGTGGACGAAGTCGTTGCGCGCGCTCTGAAAAATGCTGGGGTGCATAAAGAAGAGCTCGACGCCGTGGCCGTTACCTATGGCGCGGGGCTTCTGGGGGCGCTTCTCGTCGGACTGTCGTTTGCCAAGGGATTTGCCTACGGCCTCGGGATCCCTTTGATCGGGGTCGATCATATCCGCGGACACCTTGCTGCGGCCTATCTTGAGGATGAGACGCTGGAACCGCCTTTTCTTACGCTGCTTGCAAGCGGCGGTCATACCGCAATTTTATACACGGAACGGGCGGATAAGTTCCGCGTTCTCGGCGGGACGCTCGATGACGCCGCGGGGGAGGCATTCGACAAAGTCGCCCGCGTGCTCGGTTTGCCCTATCCCGGCGGACCGCAGATCGAGCAGCTTGCCCGCGGAGGGAGTGCGGTTGTCCCCATGCCGAAAATGCTGAAAGGAAGCGGCGGGTACGACTTTTCGTACAGCGGACTGAAAACGGCGGTCATCAACTATGTCCACGGAAAAGAGCAGAAGGGGGAGGCGTGGAGTCGTGCGGACGTTGCGGCCTCTTTCCAACACGCGGCGCTCGATGTTCTTGTCAAGAAGACGATCGAAGGTGCGCGTGAGACGGGCGCCCGGGTCGTGACCGCAGGGGGCGGCGTGGCCGCGAACGGCTATCTGCGCGAGAGCCTTGCAAAGGCGTGTGCGGAGGAGGGACTGCGCCTGGTTCTTCCCGTAAAAAAGCACTGCACGGACAATGCGGCCATGATTGCGGCGGAAGGGCTGGTACAGTACCGGCTGGGGCATTTTTCCCCGCTTTCACTCAATGCGGAGGCAAGCATTCCGCTTGTACGATCTGCAGGTCGATCATAAATCTGTCAGGGCGGCCCATATCGCGGGCCGCTCTTTTTGTATATCTTTTCCGGGAACGCGCAAACTGCATGCGATATGGGACAGAGGATTCTTTTTCCAAGACAGCCGCGGATCGTTGCGGTGAGCACGATCGCCGGGACAAAGGAATGCGAGGGGATCGTCGGCCGGTACGTTGAAACAGCGCTCTCTGACGATATGTTCGGGGAGAGCACCTTTGAAAAGGCGGAGTGTAAAATGCTCTCGCATGTCATCGACGGAGCGATCGCGAATGCAAAACTCATGCGCGATCAGGTCGGAATGATCGTATCGGGCGATCTGCTCAATCAGATAATCTCTGCGAGTTTTGCCGCCCGCGATTTTTCGGTTCCCTTCCTCGGCATATACGGTGCCTGTTCGACTATGGCGGAAAGTCTTGCCGTTGCCGCCGCATTTGTGGACGGCGGATACTGTAAAAATGCCGTTGCGGCGACGGGCAGTCACTTTGCCTCAGCTGAGCGCCAGTACAGGTATCCCCTGGAATTGGGCACGACCAGACCGCCGCAGTCCCAGTGGACGGTCACGGGCGCAGGCGCCGCGCTGGTTGCCGGAGAAGGAGACGGGATCCGGATCACTTCCGCAACGCTCGGAAAGGTGGTCGATTTCGGCATAACCGACGTCAACAACATGGGCGCGGCGATGGCCCCTGCCATTGGTATAATAGCACCACAGGTAAGGAATGCAATGAATTTTTAACAACAAATATGCATACAGGAGGTAATTTAAATCGTTCTTACCTATTCAACAGTATAGGAATCCTTACTGGGGTTCCTTTGGCTACATCAGAGATCTTAACGGTCATTTAGAAATAGTATCATCATTACTCAGGAGAAATACAATGAAAAGCAAAAAAGTAGCTATTTATGTCAGATATGGAAAGGCAGCGCAGAAGAAAAATTTGGATATGGAGTTGGAGGCAGTCGTCAGCAAGCACAAGGACTGGCGCGTCGTCGGGAGGTATATAGACGACGGTTATTCCAGCCGTTCCTCTGATCGTCCGGAACTTCTTCGTTTGGAAAAGGACTGTACGGAAGGAAAGGTCGATATCGTATGTATTAAGGATATAGGCAATCTCACAAGGGATGTTTTACTGTTTATGCGCTTAAACAAGTTATTGAGGGAGCATAACGTAGACATCTACTGCTATGAAGGATGTTTCATCAGTTTCAAGAATAACTTTGACGATCCGTGCGGTATTTTCAATTAGAAACAGAATGCGATGAAAGGAGACCTCTTCGAGAGTAATTCGGAGAGGTCGCCTTTTTTATATTCGATAAGAGGATTCAAAGCGGTTGAAGCTTTTGTTCCCGATAAGGAAATAAAAAAGATGCGTTGTTTGATGAAATTTGAGTGGGTTAAGCTTTTGCGTTCCCATTTGCCGGAAGGTAAAGGACTGATGGGGATGTGGGCGCGGCTTGCTTCGCGTGCAGCGTTCCGAAAAGGTACTGCGATTTATTGCGGCTACACAAATGCGGTTGAGCCGGGTATGTGGTCCGGGGGAATCGTCGGACTGAAAAGTATCCTCGGACTGAAACGTCGGGATAGGGCATTGCGTGTTTTAGAGGAACTCAGCAACCTCGGGTTCGTTTCATATCGTCTTGATGAGAAGACGAAAAAACTCTCCTATACTATTTTGGATTGGGTAATCAAATGCTCCGGGCAGGAGTGTATGGAGGGGAATGTTTACACGACAGACGGGTATGGCTTTCTGTGCCTCCCTAGGACAATCACAGAACGATTGGTAAAAGTAAATTATACTTTTGACGAATCAGACGCATGGCTGGACTTGTGGTGCCACACGGTATCAAACGATCCGGACGATGCGTTTTCTTTTTTATCTCCGCACATTAGATTTTGTAAAGGTCATTCGTTTTTTTCCCTTGAAACGCTTGGCAGGCGTTGGCATTGGGAAAAAACTAAGGTGTGGAGGTTTTTTAAAAAATACAGCGAAACATTTTCGCTATACCGTCTTCCCGGTTCCTACGGCTGCCTTGTGTTCAACAGGTTGTATCCTTCGCACGAAACCGCGAGCCTACCGTCGCAAACAGAAGTAGAGACACTGTTCAGGCAGATTACCGGCGCCGTGAAGACATACGGGAGCGTAAATGCCGAGTCTCGCAAAAACTGCGGACAGGCAGATGCGATTCGCGTTTCATTTTGTGGCAACATAAAACGCGCGTATATTTCTCTGTGTCGGTATTGTAAGAATTGTATTTATGACTGCAAGAGTAATTATATTAGCCCGACAAAAGAATTATTGACAGGGAGAATTCGCGGTCCGTGATAAGGGCAACCAAGAAATTAAAAGGAGATTTTCAGAATGAACAAGAACGAAAACAAGGGCAAAACAACATCCGTCGAAACGTTGCTCAGCTTACTGGCGAGAGGCGGATACATCGCGGATACGGGAATAGCGGACAAAACCGCCAGGGCGAGGCAGCAGAAAAAACAGAGAAATTCGTATCACAATACCGAATTATTGTTGAAGCAGTATCGAACCATCGCATGGCTGCTGGAATGCTTCCCCGATACGATTGCGGAGGAGTTGGAACAGCCCTTCGAGAGTGTTGATAAGATGATTGAAAAACTCGACGTAGATATGTCCATGGGAAATCGGAAGCTGGAAAACCGCATAGAAGGGATCCGGAAAACGCGAATGGTCATCGACCGCATCAATGAGGCGCTCACGGTATTGAAGAAGAAGCCGGACGACGGTGAGAGGCTTTACGAGCTGATCTATCTGACTTACATAGGCCCGGAGGTGCTCAATCACAATGACCTGCTGTACCGCCTGAATGTATCATCGCGGCATTATTATCGTCTCCGTGAGCAGGCAATTTCCATTCTGTCCATTCGTCTGTGGTCTGCGCCGAACAAGGAGATTGATTTCTGGCTTGATATATTATCTGCAATCGAAGAGTAAAAAGTAAATATAATGGCACAATAATGTCGAAGAGATAGCAAATTAAAGCGTACACTCTGCAAATGGCACCATGCTATACTGGTATCGTGAAAAATTATTTGTTGTCGCAAGAAACCGCTCCGGAATTATCCGGGGTGGTTTTATTTTATAACTGAAAGGAGGGTAACGGATGTTGCAAAGAGAAAAGACGAAAAAAAGAGTAATGACCTATTGGATCGCGGTGGCAGCCGTCTGTGCGCTGCTGGTCTCCATTCAACCCGCATTTGCAGCGGAGACGATATGGGACAGATTCAGTTCGATCATGCGGGATTTTTACGGTCAGATAGTGGCCATCAGCACGATTGTCGCAGTAACAGTTGCGGCAGTCGCCCTGATTGTCCGCCTGGTGTCAAGAAACCAGCGCGCCGTAGACGAGGCGACAAGCTGGCTCAAGCGAATTATCATCACCTGGATCATTTTGAATTCTTTGGGATTCATCGTCGCGTATATTCAGCCGCTCATCGCCGGCGGAAATTACACGGGTTAACAGGCAGGGGGTGATACTTATTGCTTGACTGGATATTTGAGGGGATCGTCAGTTGGGTAAGCAGGGTTGTGACGCAGCTCATGGATGCCATTTCAGGTCTGTTCCTGGAAGCGCTCGGGACGGATATGACGGCAATGGAAGAATATTTTCCGTTTGTTTCACAGGCGTTCACGATCATGCAATATACAGCATGGACGATACTTTTCCTCGTGACGGTATGGCAACTGTTCCGTGCATTCGGTGGGCCGTTAACGGAAGCAGAGAATCCGCTGAGTCTTATTCTCAGGTCGGCGCTCTTTGCATTGCTGATATGGTTTGCAAGGCCGATTTTTATGTTTGTGTTAGACATAGCACGGGCTCCTTACACGGCTTTGATGGATGTAACAATGGGGAATGAGAGTTTCACTTTTGCAGGTATTGAGGCAGTCCTGCGCAGCGGTCTGATTTCCTTTGTTTCTTTTTCGACTGTCGTCGGCTCTATCCTGCTGATCATTCTCATCATTGCGCTCGGCTGGAACTATTTTAAGCTTTTGCTCGAAGTTGTCGAGCGGTATGTCGTAGTCGGCGTGCTCTGCTACACCTCGCCGCTCGCATACTCGATGGGTGCCTCAAAAGAAACGAGTCAGGTATTTAAATCCTGGTGCAGGATGGTGGGCTCGCAGTTGCTGCTCTTAGTGATGAACGTGTGGTTCTTGCGCGCGTTCAACAGTTCGGTCGGCAGGTTTGTCGGAATGGGAGGAGGATTGTCCAACGGCCACGGTTCGATTTTCCTTTGGCTGTTCTGTGCACTGGCATTTTTGAAGGTCGCGCAGCGTTTCGATTCGTATCTCGGTTCTATCGGGCTGAACGTGGCTCAGACCGGGACAGGGCTCGGCATGGAGCTTTTGATGGCATCGCGTGTGCTTGTCGGTCTTGGCAGCGGCGGGCGAAGTGCGGGCAGCGTATTCCGCGGCGGCGGTTCACCCGTCGGCGGTGCGGGCGGAGGCTTTGCTGCAAAATTCAGTGACAGATTTAAAGGAAATTCGTATGTTCGGGACGCTGTTGTGAAAGGAGGCACACGCATGGGCGCAGGAGGCCCGGCCGGGCTGGTCGGACGCTTTTTCGGCGGTATAGCCGCGAAAAACGGCGCATCGCTGAACGGCAACTCGATAGCCTCGGTTGCCAATCGAACGCCTGGCTGCTCCGGCGGGATTGCGGGCGATATAGCAGACAGGAGTATAGGCAACTATATGCCTCACCTGAAAGGCAAGTCCCTGCACGATACGCAAATTTCCGGAGGAACGATCTCCACAAAAATTACCGGTGCGGACGGACAGGACACGTCCGTAAACCTATACAATGCCGCGCAGTACGAAAAGCCGGCTGGTGCGTGCTCGATCGTTACGGCATCAGACGGCAGTACCTGGTATCAGGTGGCAAGCGGCAATGGCGCGGGGGCGTTTTATGACGCGCCTGGTTTCAACGGAACCGCTGATGAGGGAACACTTGTCAGTTCGACATTCCCCGGTCTCGAGAGCGGAACCGTGTTAAGGACGGCCGGCGATGGAGTCATCGAGGCGACATCTCCGACCTCCGTAAGCACATTGTGGTACAACAGCGCTTATTTCGATGAACCGGATGCGCCGCATACCACGATAAGCTCCGCCGACGGCGTTGAATGGTACGCAATGCAGCCGCACGGAAGTATGCCGGCTTTTGAATCGGGCGACGACACAAATGAATATAACAGTGCGCAGTTCCATAACTTTATGCCGGGATTCGAAACGCCTGTTACGTCCGTTTCAAACTTCGGGAATGAGCATTTTGAAGTCAGACACGCGGACGGCTCCGGTACAGCCTTTTATGACTCGGCGCAATACAGTGCGCCGCGCGGCGATTATCATACATATGAAGATGTATCGGGACACCAGTGGTACGCCGTATCCGGTACGGCAGCCGTGGAGCGCAGACCCGTGTATGAGGATGGAAATCCCGTGTACGAGGGCAGCAGCGTAAAGACGTATTCCGTGGAAACCGTACGGTATCCGATGACGCCGACGCGCTATGAATCCCCGGCGCGGAAGGATTTTACAGAGCAAAGTACACCGAGAAGGCGGCCGGACGGAGGTAAATAAGCATGGCGGAAAGCGAGAAGAAACAAGCCGGCGACGGACAGGACAATTACATGAACGCCGCAAAGCAAGGCGCAAATGCTGTTAAGAGCGCCTCTAAAGCAATCGGAGAAAAAGCGGCAGCGAGGGGAGCGGAGGCAGTGGCAAACAGTGCGGCGGCAACGGTCAAGGCGGGTGCGCAGGCGGGGAAGGCGGTTGCCAACATCGCTGCGGGAACGGCAGCCGGCGGGCCGTGGGGAGCAATCATCTCCGCGGCCTGGTCTATGCGGCACACCTTGCTTAAGGTGTTGGTCAGCATAGGTCTTGCAATCGTGTTCCTGATAATCCTAATTATATCGCTGCCCGCTATCATATTCGACAGTATATTCGGTCTGCCGGACGATTACAGCGGCAATTCACTGAATGCCGCTTATACGGAACTATCGCGGGATATCCGTGACACAGTAAACAGCGGGTACAGATATGCGCTTGGACGGGTTGATTCCATCATAGCCGACGGCGGCTATGACTATGAAATGTCTATGGATTCCCTGACGGATTATTCAAACGGACAAGCCGAATACGATACCTGCTATGTTTTGGCGCTCTATTCGGTATCCGTGAATCAGAGCGATGCCTCGTCTGCCAATATGCTGGCAAAAATGAACAGTGTAATTGATCAGATGTTTCGCGTAACTTACGAAGTTTTGCAGGTGCGGATACCGATACTGTCTGATTTGCTGGAAATCATCGGCTACAAAATAGTGTCGTTCGTAAAGTGTGTGATACACCCGTTCGACAGCAGTTTTTTCCTGAATGCGTTTAACGTTGACCTCAATGCGCAGTACGGGGAATTCGATATCACATATGGAGAGGCGGTTGACTATATGGCGGAAGCCTTGCGACTTACGCTGGATGGAAGTTCGACGGCCGATCTGGAAGGAGGTGTTTAATTTGGAAGAAAATGAAACAAGTTTTGCGATTCCCGCGAACTATACCGATTCTGGCAAGTTTTTTGCGGGGATGCTGTCGCTGAGGAACATTATAGAAACCATAGCCTTGATAGTCGTGTTGGGTTTTATCGAATTGAAACTTATCCCGATGGAAGGTACGGTTCGCATCGTTGTGATGGTCGTAACCATTCTTCCGCTCAGCCTTATTTCGCTCGTGGGTATCGACGGCGAGTCGCTGATGCAGTATCAGGCACGGGTATTTACATTTCTCTTCCACCGCAGGAACATGATTTATAAACCATTTGGGGGTGGCAATGAAAAAAGCTAAGTATATCCAGGACTTCATTCCCGTCAAAAATATCAAAAACGGCGTGATAAGGCTGACGGACGGGAGATATATCAAAATCCTCGAAATCGAGCCGATAAATTTCATGCTTCGTTCAAGCGAAGAGCAGCTCGGTATCATCTATTCGTTTGCCGGCTGGCTGAAAATCTCGCCGATGCGGATGCAGTTCAAGAGTATTACAAGAAGAGCGGATACGGACAGACACATACGCGCCCTGCGTGATGAGATCGAAAGGGAGCGGGATCCGCATTGCAGACAGCTTGGGGAAGGATACATCGGTCTTATCAAAGATGTCGGAAGCAGGGAAGCGCTCACGCGGCGCTTCTTTCTTATTTTTCAGTATGAGGCGCGGAATGCATTTGACGAAGAGCGCAAGATATACAGCGCCATGCAGACGGTTGAACAGAATGCAAGGGCATATTTATCGCTGTGCGGCAACGAAGTCATTCAACCCGACAATCCTGATGAAGCGGCGGCAGAGATGTTGTATGCCTTTTTCAACCGCCGTTCCTGCACAGAGGAACCGTTTACCGCGCGCGTGGAAAAAATTGTAATCGATACAATGATTGCCAAAGGGTTGACGCTCGGCGTCGATCGTATCCCCGAAATACCCGTTTCAAACCTCATTTCACCGCGAGGGATCGACTTTACGCACGCCGGATATTTCATAATGGACGGTAGGTATTTTACCGTCATGCATATCCGAGGCGACGGCTATCCGGGGCGCGTCCGCGCGGGCTGGATTTCCTCGATCGTCAATGCGGGCGAGGGTATCGATGTCGATATCTATCTCCGCCGTGAAGACAGGGGCAAAACCGTCGATAAAGTTGCACAGAAGATACGGTTAAACCGAACGAAACTCAAAGAAAAGCAGGATACGAGTACGGATTATGAGCAACTGACCAATTCGATCCAGGCAGGGTATTACATCAAACAGGCGATTGCAAACAACAATGAGGATCTCTTTTATATGTCCGTGCTGATCACCGTCAGCGCCAAGACATACAACGAGCTCATTTGGCGAAAGCAGCAGATCATCGATATGCTCAAATCGATGGATATATATTTGTCTGAATGTAAGTTCCGCCAAGAGAGCGCCCTGCGCAGTATCATGCCTTTTTTGGATATTGATTCTACGATCGAGAAGAGAGCAAAGCGCAATGTTCTGACAAGTGGCGCGGCCTCTGCATATATGTTTACGAGCTATGAAATGTCCGACGATTCGGGCGTGTTGCTCGGCGTCAACCAACACAACAGCTCGCTGTGCATCATCGACCTGTTCAACACAAAGAAGAACAAGAACGCCAATCTCAATTTAATAGGTACCAGCGGTGCGGGCAAGACGTTTACATTGCAGCTCCTTGCATTGCGCATGCGGATCAGAAACATACAATGTTTCATTATTGCCCCGATCAAGGGTCATGAGTTCCGCAGAGCGTGTAATCATATCGGTGGAAGTTACATCTCGCTTGCTCCCGGTTCGCCGCATTGCATCAACATTATGGAAATACGGCACACGATTTCGCCTGAAATGCAGTTAATCGACGAGGTGGATTATTCCGAGCGCGAATCGTTGCTGGCGCGCAAGATACAGCAGTTGATGGTGTTCTTCTCACTGCTGATGCCGGACATGACTTACGAAGAGGAGCAACTTTTGGACGAAGCGCTGATAAAGACATATGCCGATTTCGGGATAACGCACGAAAACCCCTCGATTTATGAGGATGAAAGCACACAGCCGCCGAAGTTGAAGAAGATGCCCGTTCTCGGTGATTTGCTGGAGCGGCTGAAAGAAAATCATGCGGCATACAGAATCGGCGTCGTGCTGAAAAGGTTCGTAAGCGGTTCTGCTCAGTCGTTCAACCGGCAGACGAATGTGGACTTAAGTAACAAGTACATTGTTTTGGATCTGTCGGAGTTGACCGGCAAACTACTGCCGGTCGGAATGATGATCGCACTTGATTATGTATGGGACAATATCAAGTCAGACAGGACAAAGAAGAAAGCCGTGTTTATCGACGAGATATGGAAACTCGTCGGCGCATCTTCTAATGTGATGGCGGCAGAGTTTTGCCTGAATATCTTTAAGACGATTCGCGGCTACGGAGGCGCAGCGATCGCCGCTACGCAGGACTTATCCGATTTTTTCGGGCTGGACGACGGGAAATACGGTCGTGCGATCCTGAACAGCAGCCAAGGGAAAATTATTCTCAGCCTTGAGCAGGATGAAGCGAAGTATGTGCAGGACGTTCTGAAACTGACAAAGACGGAGATTCGGGCAATCACGCGGTTCGACCGCGGAGAAGCGCTCGTCTGCGCGAATAATAACAAGGTTCCCGTCGTGATAAAAGCGTCTGAGGAAGAAAAGGAGCTGATAACCACAGACCGGAAAGAACTGGAAACGTTGCTCGAGATGCAGAAAAAGCGGGCGGAGGCGGGGGAAGCATGAAAAAGCGTTGGATCGTTGTGCTTATCATCATCAATCTGCTGTTCGCTCTTTTGAGCGTAATTTGTCTGGTTGGCACCTGCCTGAACAACAGGAGCATCAACGAGACGTCTCAGATTGAATACCGAACCGCGAATTCCGAAAATCAAGTGTGCCTGAATATTGCCGACGAAAATTCGGTTGTCTTATTTTTTCGGAAGCGATTCGGTTCGGATTCCAGATTCATATAAGGCCACGGACAGGGGCACAATGCTGTCCGTCGTATGTTTCGTAGAGGACTATGTTTGGGAAACGCGGGGGATACAGACGCGCCCGAAGACGGAACTGTACGGTGAGTTCAGGCTGCATAGTCTTCTTTACAGGTTCGGCATCGAACGTGAACACACGGCGGAGCTTGACCTCGATTACATAGCGGACAGGCGGTGGTACATGAACGCCGCGAGCAAGATTATCGGATGGTGCGGGCTGTGACGAAAGATGGGAAAAGGAGGTGATGTAAGGTGCTTTTGCGCGAAGAACAATATGTTGTCAAATGGCTTTCGCAATATGGATGCTTGCCCCGCACGCAAGTGATCCGCATGCTGCAAAAGCCCAAACAGACGGCAGAGAAAATCATACGCAATCTGAAAAAACAATTCTGTATTGAAGATGTCGGGGGCGGGTTTTACATCGGGCTCGACGCGATGTGTCAGCCCGACCAAAGGACGATCATCGCCTTATGGGTGCTGCTGAAGTTTATCGACCGCGTGGATCCTATGGCGCACTATCCCGCCGTATATCCGTCGCAGGTGTTCTTTTTGAAGGAAAATGTCGGCTATGAGATCGTCGTGATATACGAAGGGGAAGAAAATCTGCTGCGGCTTCTGCAGCCGGAAAATGACTTGAAATATATTATCGTGCTCCCGGTCATTTCCATGGCGTCGCAAATCAAGTTGCCAAAGGCGCAATGTCTGTTTGCAACGGTTGAATTTTGCGGCGACGAGGAGCCGGAAGTAACTTTTTATTCGGAGGGGAAAATCAACCATGTATAAAAGCAATCAGTTTACAAAAGCGTTGAACAAGCTCGACCTTAAACTTAGCCAGATGAAGTCGGTATCTTCGGAAGTTCGAATGTACTATGAAGTAGGACATCTCGAAGATGCCTTCGACAAGGCTTTTGATTTGGAAAGGCTCTCCGAGCAAGCAGTTCTTCTGACGCGCTCACTGCCCGCATACACGGGCGCGCCGTCCGCGAAACCGGCAGTGGAAGAGTGTATCAAAAGTACCGTGCCTATCTGTATCGGCTATACCGAGGAAGGGTGGTTTTCTGTGAGGCTTCCGTTGCTGCTGCCAAAAAAAGAAGAGGGTTCGGCTGATTATATCCGCGCAATTCTCTATCCCGCGATGCGGGATTTTTTTATTGCCCGTGAGCCGAAGAACTATGAAAACTGCGTACTCATATACCGCCACGTTTATGACGTGAGACGTCCGGAGCGCAGGAAGCGCGACCATGACAATATCGAAATCAACATGGTTTCGGACATCGTCGCCATGTACGTTATGCCGGACGACGGCCCCGATTGCTGCTCGCATTTCTATTGCAGCGCGGAAGGGAATGCAGAGCGAACGGAGGTCTACGTCGTGCCCGAACAGGAGTTTAAAGCATGGCTTGCGGCAGAGCCGGATATGCCGGATAAGGGGGTTGCGCTATATGAAACAGTGCCTGAAACGGTCGGGAAAGAGGTGTAAAAATTTGCAGGTTCATGACCTCAAAAAAATGCACCTGTTTTTCTCGCCGCAGAAAAATCCCTATAGAGTCGGTCTGGGGCCGATTTTTGACGGGAAATTCCGACAAAGAGAGCAGTCATCCTGTCGCAAAAAATTCTTCCACACATAGGTGAGCCGCAATGATACATTTCCGCGCGGGCAGTCAGATACACAGACTCATTTCCGTACTTTCCGTTGCAGGGGAGTACCCGGTACATTCGTTGTATATTTTGGGAAACGAAAGGATGTACAAAGAACTCGTTCGTAAGTTGACTGAAAGACAGACCATACGAAACCAACAGACAAATCAGGATTTCACTCCTGCCAAAGTTTTGAACGTCGCCGGAAAAGGTGCGTCCAAAACGATAAGACTGTATAAGGGGGCAATCCCTATATTGTCCTGGCTGAATGCTGAAGAGTATTACCTGAATACGTTCTGGTCGCATAAGTTCCCCGGCGATGCAGCGCATCGCGAGCGCAATCACCGCGTAGCCGAAACGGCTGCAATGTTCATGAACGCAGGGTTTGAGTTCCGTCAGTATCTTCTTCCTGAATTGCAAAACGACAGGATGCTGCACATAGTTCCGCAAACGCCATCGTTTTATGCAGGCAAGGCGCTCAAGCGAGTGGGTAGTGCGGAGATGAGCAAGACGATATTCACGCGCATCGCCGGCGCAGCGTTTGCCGGCGGAGCGTGCTATGCCGTGTATAATACGCGGGGTGCGGCAATGAAGTGGTGCGGCATGGGTGAATTCAAATCGCTGCACAGCCTCATCGAAACATGCCGTCTGAACGCGGGGATCGGAACAGTCGATTCGGCGATTTTGTTCGGTGAGTCATACGACGTCGCTTTGGCAACGCTCAATGAAACGGAGCGGAACCATCGGCTGGAAATGCGGTTTGATGCCATTTACCGGCATATTTTCTTCGTTCCGCTGAGCGCAGCCGGAGTCCGGCAGCTTGATTTGTTTACGGTTCCCGATTGGAGGGAGAAAATCCTGGACGCATTGTTTGAGCGGGAATCCCGCTCGTTTGACCGCGGCGTCTTCGAATACGACGCATGTGTCGACGGGAGATATATCCTTTCGCATCTGGACGGGGACATCGCAAGGCTCATCAGGTTTAAGGAAGCGATATCAAACATGCGCGTGGAAACGGAGGTGATTTGTTTTGGGGAGCAGATAGAATTTTTGAAAGAGTACTTCGGGGAGAAAGTCAGGTTAAGCGTCATTGAAAGAGATGCGATAGAGGAGGCGATAGGTCTTGAAAGGAGGGAGGTGTTTGAAGAGAAATAAAAAGAAAATCATAATTATCGCAATCTGCGCGGTACTCGGCGTCGTTGCGCTTTTGTATATTTGCGGGTTACTCGGCCAGGTGATATCGAACTATGCGGAATGGAACGAAAAAGGAGGGCTGACGGGCGGGACAACAATTCGCCCTGTAGACTGGAATCCGGCGGTTTGCTATTCCAAGGCATTTACAGTAGACGGACTGAAGAGTCTGGCTGCAGTAATCGTAATTGCCGGATTGGTTTTTGCGGTGGTAAAACTGCACGATCGGTTCGACAGTAAGGAACGTGATCCGCGCGGGTTTGCAAAGAGTAAATCGGGCGCTTACGGCACGGCCTCGTGGATGACGCCGAAGGAGATGAAGGAAACGCTCGAAGTATCGACGCCGGAAACGGCGCAGGGGGTTATTCTCGGCGAGTACGAAGGAAAAACCGTGTGCTTGCCGAAGGACACGAAACTCAACCGGCACATCGCCGTGTTCGGCGCGTCCGGCACGATGAAGTCGAGGGCAGTCATACGCAACGCGCTGTTCCAGGCACTCAAGCAAAATGAATCCGTCGTCGTTACGGACCCGAAGGGCGAGTTGTATGCGGATACGGCGCAGCTGTACAGGGACGCCGAATATGAGGTGAAGGTGTTCAACCTCGTCAACCCGGAACACGGCGATTCTTGGAACTGCATGTCTAACCTCGGCGGGGATACGCTCATGGCGCAGGTGCTGACCAACGTCATCATCGGAAATACAAGTTCCGGGAAGGGCGACCATTTCTGGGATAACGGCGAGGGAAACCTTTTGAAAGCGCTTGTGCTTTACGTTGGTTTGGACAGAACCAGAAAGCCGGGGCAAAAACATCTTCCAGCCGTGTATCAGATGTTGACGCGGAATACCGAGTTTCAGCTGACGGCTCTGTTCGATAAATTACCGCTCGACCATCCCGCCCGTGCGCCGTATAATCTGTTTGCGCAGGCGAGCGATACGGTAAAGTCAGGCATTATCCTGGGACTGGGTACGAGGTTACAGGTATTACAGAACAAGGCTGTCCAGGCGATTACCGGCAGCTCTGATATAGATCTTACAATGCCGGGGCGGAAGAAGTGTGCGTATTACATTATACTGAGCGACCAGGACACAACGATGACCTTTTTGTCGTCGTTGTTTTTTTCTTTCCTGTTTATCAAACTCACGCGCTACGCAGACTCCATGCAGAACGGCAGGTGCGCCGTGCCTGTCAATCTTGTACTCGACGAGTTCAACAATGTCGGTCGTATCGGCGGCTCGGCGGACGGTTCTGATTTTGCGCGCTCTTTAAGCGTCTGCCGTTCGCGCGATATCAGAGTGATGCTTGCGGTGCAGAGCCTCGGGCAGCTACAGAACAGGTATCCGAACAATCTCTGGGCGGAGATCGTCGGCAACTGCGATGTGCAGCTCATGCTCGGTTGTACGGACGACGTCAGCGCGAAGTATTTTTCCGAGCGCAGCGGCGAAATGAGTATTGAGGTGAATTCCACGATGACCGTCCGAAAGACGATAGCCGTTGCGCAGCTCATCCCACAGTACAGGCATACCGAGGGACAGGGCAGGCGCAAACTTCTGACGCCGGACGAGGTACTTAGAATGCCGAATGACGAACTGCTGTGCATCATCCGCGGCTACAATGTCCTGAAACTAAATAAATTCGATTATACCAAACATCCGTTGTCGTGGAAAATCAGGAAGACATCTGTCTTTGCGTATAATCCCGAACGCGTTTACGATACAACCGATTCTACGCCTGACGAACGGCAGGAAGAGAACCCAGCGAAGGAGAAGCGGGAGGGAAATCCGGCTGTAAAGGCCAAAAAACTGTATGGCTCGGCAAAGCCGCCGAGTGAGTTTTGAAATAGAAATCTTAGCCGATATAAGGCAAAAAATTAAAAAGGAGTGTGTAACTATGAGCAATGAAATCGAAATGATGACCGAACAGGAACGCGAATTGGTCAACGTTCCGGAAGCAGTTGAAGCGGACACTTGCATCGAACAGCCTGAGCTGCCGGAAGAGAGCTCCATGCAGGAGGAAACTCCCGCGAACGCTGCAGCAGAAGAGCGCCCCGTCAAGACGACAAGGCGGAAGAAAACCGCGCAGGCTGAGGAGACTCAGGCCGAGGTCAAGCTTAAACGCAAGAGGAAGACGTCGGAAGATGTTTCGGAGACAACGGAACCTGAGCCCGAGAAGCAGGAAAAAGCCGGCGGGAAACGCGCCGCACAAGGGGTACAGGTCGTGTCCATTGACGGGCACAGGACGGTAGAAACGCAGGAGGATAAGGACAGGAACGACCTTCTCGATCTTCTTGAATCTCTGCGTACAGGCAGGATCCTTTCGGGCACTATCCAGGGGATTGAGCGCGCTTCCGACAATCAGTCGCTTGCAGTCATCTACCACGGCGCCTTCAAAGTCGTCATTCCTGCAGAACAGACGGTGGAGGCGCCCGAAGATTACAGGGATCAGTCGCCCGCCGACGTCTTTCACTATCTTTTGACGAAACGTCTGGGCGCTGAGGTCGACTATATCGTCAAGGGGATCGACCAGGAGGCAAACGTCGCCGTTGCAAGCAGGCTTGAGGCAATGAAGGCAAAGAGAAAACAGTATTACTTCGGCACGGACAGGGACGGCAATCACATTCTGTATCCGGGACAGTGCGCCGAGGCGCGCGTCGTATCCGTCATCCGCGCAGGCATCTTTGTGGATTTGTTCGGGTTGGAAATTTATATACCGCTCCGAGAGCTCAGCTACCAGCGTATGATGGACGCGTCCGGTTATTTCAGACCGGGGCAGCGGATTCTCGTGAGGGTCCTCGATGTTGACAGGACGGACAGAAACAATATCAAGGCATCGGCGTCTGTAAAGCAAGCAACGGAGAATCCGTATGAAAAGGCACTGCAGCGCTATACGGTAGACAACCGCTACGTCGGTACGGTCAGCATGGTCGACACAAACGGCGTATTCGTTGCGCTGGACGGTGGGGTGGACTGTCTGTGTAGCTATCCCAAACGCGGCAGGCCGCCGAGAGGTGCAAGAGTAACGGTAAGAATTCTCGGAATCAACCGGGAAAGCAATCGTATCTGGGGCGCGATCACACATATTTCCGTGCCGCGTTGAATTTTTCAAGGAGGAAATAATTATGTATAAGGACATCAAAAAAAGATTAATTTTGATTTCTGTGTTTTTCGCTGTATTGTTGTTGGCATTGGGGATGTGCCTGTTCGGAATAAATGTGCAGGACGCTTCAGCTTTGACGTATACAACGCCGAAGTATCTGACGAGCGGCAGGACGACAAATGAAACATCGGTCACAACAGGCTGTCCGAGCAATTTCAAGGTCTATATGTATGGTTCGAGCAGCAGCGGTTCGGGAACTCTGTCGCAGAACAGTGTGCTTGACTGGTCGACATATCACATCACGGTAGAGCCGAGCGCAGTAAGCGCGCACATGACCTTTCAACTTTTACGCAACGGCTCGGTCTATTCAAGCAAGTCGCTCTCAGGGAACGGAAACATTACGCTGTATTCCGGTTCGCTTTCGGACGGGAAATATGAATTGCAGTATTCCTGCCGTTACGCGCCGAATTTTTTGGTCGATTTCACTTACTACTTCTATACGTTCCAATTCGAGGTGGATAAGAGCGCTCCGACGAACAGTTTGAAAGCGGGCGGCACTACGATATCAAGCGGCACGTATACGAACAAGCAGATCGTATATACGGCATCGGATGCGAATTTTGACTATATCAAGTACAGGAAACCGAATGCAAGCAGTTATACGACGTATTACTCAGATTCGTATACAGTTCCTGCCACGGATTCGAACAACGGCAAATGGTATTTTTATGCTACCGATGTAAAAGGGCAGACAAGCAATACTGTCAATGTGTATCTCGATACGGTCAAGCCTTCGGGAAAGGTGACCAACGCGAGCGGTACGACGATCGCAAATGGCGGATACGCGAACAGTTCCATCAAATACACGGCGACGGACACTTACGGCGTATCTAAGTACGAAGTGAAAAAGCCGGGCTCCTCGTCCTGGACAAGTTATACGTCCGGCACGGATTTGTCGGGCACGAACGGGTGGTATTATTTTCGTGCGACCGATAAGGCAGGGAACGTATCGGACGAATATAAAGTCTATCTCGATGCCAGTATCCCCACGGGCACGCTGTACGGTGGCACGGTATCTAAGTCGAGCGGCGCATATACGAATGCGGACTATATCAGGTATGTGGCGAGCGACAGCGGATCGGGCATTGCGGATTGCTATGTGAAGATGCCGGGCAGTTCCGCATACACGGTATATGCAAGCGGAACGCAGCTCGCCACCGAGGGGACGTATTCTTTTTATTGCAAGGACTACGCCAACAATCAGTCTTCTACGGTAACGATCACGCTCGATAAGACGAAACCGACGGGAACATTGTACGGCGGCGCGAATGTAGTACTGTCGGGCGATTCAACGAACGCGGCATATATCAGGTTCGTGCCGTATGACGCGATAGGCCTTTCTGCGACGTATGTCAAAAAGCCGGGATCGGGATCCTATACGAGTTACGCTTCAGGTTCGCAGCTCACGGCCGAAGGGACGTACAGTTTCTATTCGGTCGATAAGGCGGGGAACACCTCGGAAACGTACACGGTCACATTGGACAGAACGATCCCCGCAGCGCAGTTATATGCGGATGACGAGGCGATCGCGAGCGGCGGTTATACCAATGCCGAGCATATCCGGTTCGAAAGTGCGGGGGACTGCTTCGTGAAGCGGCCGGGGAGCGATAAGTTCGAAGAATATATCTCCGGCGTCGAATACTACCAGCCGGGCAAATACACGTTCTATGCGGAAACAGAGTCGGGGACGGCTACGGAGCATTACACCATCGTCATCGACAGGACGGAAAAGCCTCTCACGGTCGGCAACGTGATTGACGGGAAAACAGACGGCGACGTCGTGCTGACGTGGGAAGACGGCGATCTCGAACAGTTCGCCCCGATCGTAAGCGTGACCGTGAACGGGAAAGCCTATACCAAAGGAGCTGCGATCTATACCATTGACACGGGTGTGTATGAGATCATCTGCACAGATGCGGCGGGGAACGAGTGGACGGCGCAGTTCACTTCTTCCAAGCAGAACGTGCTGACGGAAACGCTGCAGAAAGAGTATTGGGAAGCGCCCGATGCGGCAGGCGAGTTCTTCTCGTTTGCGACGTATGAATCGGCGTTCAACTTTGCGGCGGAACGGGAATACGGATTCGTCCGCACGGGCGAGTGGAACAGCGAAACGTGGGATACGGGCATCGCGATGGACGCAAAAGACAGCGTGAACGCGGCTAACGGAAAGTATTTTATCTATAAGAAATCGGGGAATCCCGAAGAGGAAGTCGCGTACTTTACCGAAGAGCGGCTGTACGAGGTCATCTCGGAATACGCCGCCGTGGGGATCGAGAGTTATTACTACTGGGAAAAAGAGCCGGCGGCGATCTCGGACGGGGAAAATCTGTATTCGTATTCGGACGGGAAGAAAGTGCTTGCCAATTCCGTACAACTCGGCGAGAATATCGTCTGCTATCTGAACGGCGAACCGTTCGAGGGAACGCTCGTGGAGCGCGAGGGCGAAAGTGTACTCACGGTTGCGGACGAGTGGGGTAACACCTGCGAGTATTCGCTCATCATTATCCGCACGGCGCCGCAGATCCTGTACGCGACGGGCGAGGGCAGCGCCAATACCGTAACGTTCGACAGGACGTACTATTTCAAAGACGCCGTAACGGTGTCCATAGCGGACGAATACGACGAGATGTCGATGTTCAACGTGTACGATGAAGCAGGAACGCTCATCGGCAGTTTCAGCCTCGGTGAAACGTACACGATCACGGGCAGCGGCAGTTATACGGTGGAGGCAGTGAACCATTTCGGTAAATCACAGGTGTTCTCGCTCATCATCTCCCGCAACGCACCGATCGTGGAAGTGACGGAGAACGGAAAAAATAAGACGCTCGACATTGCCATAGCGGAGAGCACCGATAAGGAATCGCACATTCAAACGTTGGAGATCTATAAATCGACGAACGGCGGCGATACCTGGGAACTTCTGACGGCGGACGATTACGGCACGACGATTTCGGCAGATGTTCTTTCCTATCGTTTCCGCACGTCGGGACTATACAGGGTAGTCGTAACGGACGAATTCCGCACGGGCATCGATGCGGTCGTTTCGGAAAACGAGTACAGGCAGCCCGCGCCCGAAGGGATCCTTTCCGGCGTGGAGAACGGCGGTTATACCAACGGCACCGTGTCGTTCGCGTGGACGGACGAAGCGAGAGTTACCGTGAAGAAGGACGGTAAGCAGATCGAATATACTTCCGGCAAGGAACTGACCGAAGACGGAGCATATGAGATCGCGTTTGCAAACTTCGACGGGTACAGCACAACTTATACGTTCGTCATAGACACGGCGGCGCCCGAAGTCGTGCTTGACGGCGTGACGGACGGAGGATCGGTGAGCGGCGACGTCAGTATTACGTTCGAAGGCGAAGGGCTCACCGCGGAACTGTTCAAGGACGGCAAGTCGCTCGGCGCGTATGTGTCGGGAACGGCGATTACGGAGAGCGGAGAATATACGCTTGCAGTCACGGATCTCGCGCAGAACGAGACGGAAGTGTCGTTTACCATAGACAAAGAAGCGGACTTCGATATCAATGTGAACGATAAAGGGCTTTCCAACTCCGTTACGATCACGGCAAACGAGGAAGTTACGCTCGTTCTTACAAGAGACGGCGAGGTCGTAGAATATAAACCCGGCGATGCGATAACCGAACCTGCGGCGTACACGCTTTCGGTCACGGATATGCTCGGCAATAAGGCGGAGATGTCTTTCACGATCGTCGAACCGCTCGTGCAGAAGTTCGAGCACAACTTCGATGAGGTTTCCGGTTTTGAAAAGGCGCTGGTGAACGGAGAGGAAAAGCGGCTCAACTACGGCACGCTCGAACTCTTCGAGGACGGGACGTATGAGGTGGGCATCGTTGTCGGCGGCAAGACCTATACCTTCACCGTGACCGTGGACGCCACCGCACCGACACTCAAAATCGACGGCGTGGAGAACGGCGGTAAGACAAAAACGCCCGTCGTTTTGACAGGACTCTCAGAAAATGCTGAAATAAAAGTTTTCCTGAACGATACGGAAATCGAGTACACGCCCGGAGAGGAGCTGACAGAGGCCGGAACATACCGTATTGAAACCACGGATGCGGCAGGTAATTCGGCTGTTTATACTTTCGAGCTCCAAAGTTCAATCGGTGGCGGAATTATCGCTCTGATCGTAATAGCGGCTATCGCCGTAATCGGAGGCGCGGCGCTTTTTGTAATTTTGAAAAAACGCAAGAAGAAGGCTGAGGCTGACGATGCTGTCGATATGGATGATACAGGCGAAGAATAAGTGAAACCATGGGATTCCGGTATCGGTCTTCCGGCCGATACCGGAATCTTTTAATTGTATGCAGATATGCGCGTGAAATTGCTTTTTTTCTATGGAAGTGATATAATTCCCCTTGGAAGAGATTTGGACTATACGATGAACAGGAGGTATGAAATATGACGGAGGACAAAAAATGTCCGTACTGCGGCGAAGTCAACAGAGCTTTGCATTTGGACGAAACGGACGGGAGGTTCGTTTGCAGCAGATGCGGAAAAGTGGTGGAAACAAAAGTGCAGGCTCGTAAGGCGGAGCTGAAGTCCGAGAAAGCATCTGAAAATGTTTAATGTGATATCCGTTCGGTTCGTTGATATGTCAAATATTAGCCGCATGGGAATATTTTATAAATATTTATAAAAAATATTCCTAAAAGGCTTGACTTGTGGCGCAATCTGTGCTATACTCATGGCACAAAAGAGTTGCGCAAAGGCTCTCGGTACATCAGACGAATTCGGGGTGTCAGACTTGTTCGAGCGGACAAGGAACCGTTACGGATTAGCGCATTGAGCGATCCACAATGGCGCAATTCAAAGAAAATCTGGCCGGAAGGTCGCAACTTATACGGATTCAGGATGGGGAAAACCATTGCATGAAACCGTATGAATCGGCGGCTTTCCGGCACTTTTTTTATTGGAGCGATACAATTGCAATGAAGAAGAATAAAAAGAAAAAAACGGGGAATCTGAATCCGATGCGCTGCCCGTATTGCGGTGCGTCGGTCGTGTTCCGGAGCGCAGAAGGAATTTACCGCGAAAACAGTGCGGATACCATGCTGTACGTGTGTTCTAACTATCCTGAGTGCGATGCGTATGTCCGAGTGCAGAAGGGAACGAAAAAGCCAGTAGGAACTATGGCCGATCATAAACTCAGGGCACTGCGGACGGAGGCACACAGGCATTTCGATAAACTATATAAAAGCGGGATTATGAGCAAGGAGGAAGCATACTTTTGGCTTGCCAACTTGATTTCGGCGCCTCTGTCTGAAGCGCATATCGGATATCTTGGCGAGTATTACTGTAGCATGGTAATAGAGGAGAGTAAAAAGTTATTTGAAAGGAAGACGGCGTCAATGCGAAATAAAAGAAAAGGAGACTGTGCGTGAGAAAACGAATAATATATATTTTGATCCCGATGATGGTGTTCATCGGGATTTTTCTTTTGTTCAGGACGGTGTTCTTCATTGGAGTCGTTCCATCGGCATCGATGGAGCCGACGCTGAAAGAGAACAGTGTCGTTTTCGGAATGAGAATTTTTCCTGAGCCGCAGGTTGGGGACATCATCGCATTTGAGCATGAAGGTTCGCTGCTCGTTAAGCGGATTGCAGCGGCGGAGGGGGATATGGTAGAGTGGAGAGGGAAGGGGTTGGTTGTACCGAGCGGGGAATACTTTGTCCTTGGCGATAACGAGGAGCATTCCTACGACTCGCGTTTTTGGGATGATCCGTTCGTGCAGGTGACGGATATTACCGCAAAGTTGTTTTAAAGAATGCCTGCGGTTTTCTTTTTTGCGATAGCAATGTTAGGACAAAACGACAGGCAGGTTTAATAATACCCTGCCTGTCGTTTAATCTATTTTCAAAGCGATCCATGTAGCACCGTAACTATCCAAACTGAACCTGTTTCCCGCAGTGTTTTCAGCAAATGTTCCCTTGATTTCATAACGGCCTCTAAGCATATTTTTTAGCGTCTCATCGGACGAGATCGGCTCAATCCAAACATTTGTGTGATGTCGAAGTTCATGGAAGGGGATAGGCTTTTTATCGGGAAGTTCCGGAAAGGAATAGTGTTCCGGCATAAGCGTTGCACCCATTGCTTCGACAAACAACATTGTGGAACCGTCAGAAAAGACGAAGTCGGCATCCGGTGTATTTACAAGCGCCCAGCCCTTGTTTTTCACCCAAACCGGCTTACCGTTCAGTACAGGGAGAATATCTGAAGAAATGCGTTCGGTAGCAGTCAATTCTCCGGACATATCTCTTCCGAGAAGAAAATCGGTTGTAACCCCGTACAAATCAGCCATACGTTCAAGCGATTCAACGGAGGGGGATTTTCGCTCGCCTTCCCATGCGCTGAGCGTCGGTTGCGAGACCCCCAGCAGATGTGCTGCTTCCGTAAGTTTTAATTTTTTTTGAAGCCTGGCTTCTCTGTATCGTCTGTTCATCACTCACCTCTGTTTTGATTATTATAGCATGAAAGTAAATCTAATTCAAGGATTTGGACGAAAAGAGCATCATTCAAATTGATGTTGCCAAGGAAAACATATAAAAGGATTGACGGATAAGTTGTTTTCTGCTATAATAAAGATGTAGTTTCGAGGTTTCTTTGAGAAGCCAAAGTTATCAGAGTTCTAAAGTGTCAATTCGCGTATTGGTGCGCATTGGCACTTTTTTTATTTTCTCGGTTTTGATCCGCGAAAGCGGTTTGGAATAAATATATTGGCAGGGAACACTGCAAAGGAGTAAATGGATATGAGCAAATTAATGTTCAGTGGCGAGCAAGCGTATATGTTACTTGACCGCTGCCGCAGTGATTGTATGTATTTCCTTACAGGCGGAGGCAGGCAGGAAAAGTTTCTGTGGGGTAAAGATATATCTTCACACATCGCAAAAATGAAGGAATTGTGGAATCTCGTGCCGGTAAAACCGGAATGGCTTTCTTGGCAGGATATCCTTTGGTTTGAACAAACAATGAAGGATGGTACCGGCGTCTCTTTAACAAAAACGGCATGAAAGAACTTTCGGAAAAATTTTTCTTAGGGGATTGCAGGCGCTTTTTTGTTTTGGGAATGTCCCCGTCAATATAAATCAGAAAGACCGTTATGTGCTTGAAAAAAATCTGTTTTGCTGATATAATAGAGATAGTCGGCAAATGTATAGGTCTTTGAACTTTACAGGAGGAACGTCAAATGAATTATGAATTAAGACAATATGACAGTGTGTTGCTCACGTTTCATATTGAACGCTCGGCAATCGGCGAAATATCGTATTTCATAGACTGGATTGACGAGCAACACAAACATCTTCTTCCTATCGGCATGGAGGCAACGGGCGAGGGGCTTGGCAGATGGCTGTCGTCCCGCGTCATACCTAAAAACCGTGAGTTTGTCGACCAGATTTTATCCCGCAGCGGGTTGTCGCACAATGACACAATGGGTATCATCAACCTTTGCAAAGGGCTGTCTCTGAATGACAGCTACTGGGTTGTCGAACAAGGATTTGAAGGAAAGTTTGAGAACTACAACCTATACCAGAACAGTTTTGCCAGAGCTCTCGCGTTGATAGCATATACGGGCTATGGCAGTGCTACAAAGAGAGGATTTTCTTCGTCGCCCGAGTACACGACGAACGGAATGCTGCGAAAATGCTGGAGAAGAATCAATAGAAAGATCTACTTGTATAAGGGCGGCACAACAGGCGCGGCAAACACGGGTAACGAGCCTTATTCCGAATATTACTCGGCGCAAATCGCTGACAGGATGGGTCTGTACCATGTTTCGTATGGTCTTGCGAAATGGAAGGGAATGGTTTGTTCAACCTGCGAGTTGTTTACAGACATGGACACTTCCTATGTGCCGATATACAAATTCCTTGGTCAGTGTACGCTTACAAAGGTCGCCGTTTTCTTGCGGAATCTTGGCGAAAGTTTTTATAATGGCTTTGTCGATATGCTGATTTTCGATTCGTTGATTTATAATACAGACAGGCATTTCGGAAATTTCGGGCTTCTCGTCGATAACAAGACAAATCTGCCGATAGCGTTTGCTCCCATATTCGATAACGGGCTTTCGCTTTTCAATTACGCTATGGACGATGATTTGCGAGATTTAGGAAATTATGCAAAAACAAGGCGACCTGCTTTTGAAGGCGTAACTTACGAGGCAATCGTAAACGAGTTCGTTACGGACAGACAGAGGGCGCAGCTCCGGAAGATGATCAATTTTAATTTCAAAAAGCATCCGAAGTATAATCTTCCGGCAAATCGATTGAAACGGATCGAGGAGCATCTTCAAAAGCGCATACAGGAGCTGTTGTCGTTAGGAAAATAACAGTATCGCACTGACAACTTAATCTATGACCGAAAGGTTACAAGGCACTCAGAGAACATGATGTTCTTTGGGTGCCTTTTTTCATATATACGGAACTTTTGTTCCGCCCAACCTTCTTTCCAAGGCGGCAGGATCTGTTGCCTTGTTATTTTGAGGGCTTCAAGTCTGTAAGAAAAAACGTCTTGCAGGCTTTTTATATAGATTCGGACGTAAGCCTATAACTTTTCTTTCCGGGGTATCGCTTGGTACCCCGTTTATATATCATTTTTCTTTTTTATGGAGGTAAAACAATGCAGCTATATTTAACGGCTAAGACTGATATAGACGATTTGGTTATCGATTATATCGAAGTGCAGCTCAAAAATGGACTGGAGGTTTCTTTAAACTGGGATATGAGCTTTGTGGAGTGTACATCCGACGGCTTCTACGCCCGTTACTGCGGCGTCTGTTTCGATGAGGAACATGCGGACGGCAAACTGAACGAACTTGAAGGGATGAAAATCGTGACTGTCGGGACATATTCGGAAACACACGGCGGGGAAGGTGAGCATCCTGTTGTTATCGAGTATATGGAGTTTGTAGAATCCGATAACCTCGAGTTCAGAAACGCTTATCCGTTATCCCCCGAACAGGTCCCGGTACAGGAAAGCCAATTCTTTTCCGAAGAAGTGCGTGCAAGAATCTATGAAGCTTTTCTTGCAGAGTCGTGGAGGTGAAACGATGCTCGGACAATTAAAGGATCACGGACTCATTGTTGCGTCGTATATCGCGGATGTGGTTACGGACCCGGAAACTACGGACAAAGCATTGGGGTTTCGGTTGGATGCGCTGATAAAACTCATGAGTCAATTGCGTCAATACAAGGAACGTGGATTTCTCGAGGAGCTTCTCTGTGCAATCGCAGAGAAAAAAGGGAAACTCATTCTTGCGGCAACGACGAAGAGAGAGATGGAACAGATCCTTTTTCCGCGAGCGCCGCATTTTGACGGAAACCGTTTTGTTCCCGATAAGTACAGTATTCCCGAAGAGGAGCTGATCGCATGGAGCGAGACGTCTTTGAAAGGTCCACTCATCGCAGTTGCCTCTGACAGATATAGGGAGCTGTTTTCAATCGTTTTTCCGGAACGGGCGAAAGAGTTCTTTCAGGAGCGTACGTAATGGATAAGCTTATTGACAGCGTTAACGGATTGGATACAACAAAGATTACCGTTGATTCTCTGAATTGGAAATACGGAACCGGCAGAAGTTATACGGAGAAAAACGGCTCAGAGAAGATATGCCGTTATCGCCACGGTGTCATGACCGATGCAGGGGATATCATGGTAGATGCATGGGAAAAACTTGTACTTTTGCTGATCAAACGAGACGGAGAAGAGTTGATCCATGAACAGTTGAGTCAGTGGTACAAAGATACGCTCGGAGCATTATGGTCCGAAGAGGATTTAAGGTTGATGGTGCTGAAAGCGCACACGGCTAGACTGTATGACTCGCCTCAGTGGCGCGATTACATGACTTTTAACCAAAAATACAGACCCTGGGTTCTGAAGAAACCGGAGGAATGTTAATGAAAAAGATAGCGATAATTGTAAAACGCGGTATGGTCGACTCGGTCTATGTCTCAAAAGATATGCCTGAAACAGAAGTTGAGGTCATTGACATGGACACTATCGATTGCAGAGATGCAAAAAAGGCATCGTTTCGTAAAAAGAAGGCTATGATTCAATTAACAAAAATTTATTAAAGGAGGCAGCACAAAAGTGCGAATTAAAAAAACTAACAATGGCGGTGCTATTGTGCCGCAGAATGATGGCGGAGTTGCAGAAGCGACTCCGCCGGCATATCCCGAGATTCTTGATAGGCAGCCGCTGAAGGTTGTCCGATCAGGAGTCTTATCCTGGTATGACGTCGGTGAAGCAATTCGAATATACTTACATAAACTTCTCGGCAGGGAGATTCTGTGCGAAGCATGTCCCTGCGAGATAGATTATTGGAGTATCATTTTTTGCGGGACAAAAATCAGCATTGAAGAGCTGGAGATATTGTTCCGGTCGGTTTCGGCAGATGAGGAAACACGTGAGTATACCTGTTATAGCGAGGATGCTTTACAGACCTATAGTTCGATCGGGTGCCATCTTTCCGACTTGCTTTTACAGCAGGCGTTGTCTATGTCATGGAAGAAAACTTTTGCAATGAAAGCGAATCTTATTATGTTTGATTGCAACATAAGGAGGCAGAACAATGGATAACAGACTGGAAGAAATTGCAGAGAACTACGACATAATGAAAATCGGCTTGGACGATAAATTCAGATTTCATTGTACTATGTGCGGCAGATGCTGCCGCGACAGACACGATATTCTTTTGTCTCCTTATGATCTGTTTCGGATCGCCGTGGGGCTGGACATGAAACCGCTTGAGGTATGCAAAAGATATTGTCATGTTTATGTCGGGGAAGCTTCGAGAATTCCGATCGTACGGCTTCTTCCGGTCGGGGTGGACGAACGTTGTCCGTTTTTGCGGGGGAACAGGTGCTCTGTTAATTCTTTCAAACCGAATGTATGTGCCTTATTCCCGCTCGGCAGGGCAATATGTTACAGTGCCGATTCTACGGAACAAAATCAATGTGATTATATCCTTCAGCCGGTAAACTGCGGAGATAAGCGAAAGACTTATACTGTGCGGGAATGGCTCGCTGGTGCGAACATTCCGGTTGAGGATCCGATTTTCCTCGGTTGGCATCGTCTGATTGCCGATTTGTCCTCAAGAATGCTGGCTTTGGAAAAAGTATCGGATTTGAACTTCATGGCGAAGGTCGTAGAGGTCGTCTTTAACAAACTATATCTGAGTTACGACTTAATGAAAGGCTTCGAGGGACAATTCAACAAAGCATCTAAAAAAATCATCAAAAAAATGGATGATTTTTTTGCTGCCGCGAAAAAAGGTCTAGGAGGGAAGAGCGAATGAAGATTTGGCGCATACCTGTCACATGGCAATGCTGCGCGTTTGTAAAGGTAAATGCCGCGACACTGGACGAGGCGCTCGTCGTCGCCAGAGACGATAACGGAGTGTTACCGTTGCCGCCGGAGTCGCAATATGTGGACGGAAGTTGGGAACTCTCCGAAACGGATCCGGATTTTATCCGGGAATGCTACAACGAAAACCAAAAAGACGAAACAGACAAGGAGACAAAACAATGAGCTATACGATAATGTACGGCAGGCAATTTGTAAAGACGTTGCGAGGGATCATACCGCTTGCGCTGTACGGTTCGAACAATCTGACGGTGAGTGACGGCAGAGCCAAAGGAGAGGTGTGCCGTTGTTGGAGTATTTACGCCGGGGAAGGCGTTGAGTTTACTCCGGAAGAATATATGAACATGGTAAACAGTTGGTGCGGAAAGGGGAACCGGCAACATTTTATGATGCACGGGCGATGGATAGACGACAATGGATTGATCGCCTGGGCAAAGAACGGTATCAAAAAAGCCGCAACAGTCGAAGAGATCAAAAGACATTTTCCGGAACAGATATTGGAAGGTCATATTTGTATCTTTGACAATGTTTCCTATAACAGTAAGCACGTGAATCAAGCCTATTTTTCTTCTACCGTTGCCCTCGAAACATGGCTTGACGAGGCGTATGTACGAGTAAAAGAACTTGCGGCAGAAAAACCGGATTCAACAGTGATTATTGAAGTGTGTTTTTTTGGACGTGATTCGTTTGCTGTTTTCAAATAAGGTTCCGGTGAGGCTTGATAAAATAATATTATAAATGAAAGAGGTGCTACAATGACAAATAAAACAGATTGGATCGTTCACTACGTTTCAAATAACGTGTACTGTGATGAATACGGAAAAAGGGAGGATAGTTTCCTTCCGTGCTTATGTAATGCGCATACGCACGGAATGAAGAAATATAACCATCTTGATTTTCAGATCGTGCTTGATCTTGGCGCACAGGAAGTTTGCCGTATTCTGAATGAGCTTGGCAGGCGTGTGCGGGCAGGGCATAGATTTACAGCCGGAGAGATGATCCCCGGCGTTTATGAGGATTGCGATGTCCGGCTGGATATTGCCGAAGAAACGGGCAGGGAAGTGTACCGTGTTATAATTCCGGACAGGAACTATCTTTTCCCCGAAGATTCTCTTTGCTGCGGAATATATCCGCAGCAGCTTGTGAGTACGGAAGATCTGTGCGCGGAGAAAATGAACGGACAAATTAAGATCAAACTTTATCAGATGCGGCGCAGCCCTGAATGTGAGATGTTTATTTTTAAGGACGTATATGCGCTCAAACAACATTACGGGGAGGTGCCCGCAGAGTTGTATGAATGTGTGTATTCCGGCTTGCTCGCGGTATCCGGTCCCGGAGAGGTGTACAGGATATTCAATTCCGAATTTCCGAAAGGGTATAGCGGCAGGTCAATGTCCGTATCCGATATCGTTGCATTTGAATACAAGTACGGGAGGAAAGTATTTTACTATTGCGATTGTGTCGGGTTCAGCGTTATCGAATTTGCGGATAACAGGGCGCATATTGCGGGAGGGGGCAGAAAATGAATAACGAAAACCAAATCATCAGGAAAGACGCGAAAAATTGTTTCGTGGAAAGCCTGAACGATACATACGGCATCGGGAAGATTCATCTGAATTTTGCCGCGTATAACATGGATCGTCCGGAAGGGAAGCGCCAAACGGATTCCGTACACATTTATCTTGCGGCGGATGAGTTCTTGGAATTATGCCGAAAACTATGCTGCGGCGAGTTGCGCTATATGATCCATATGAAGAAAAAGAACGGCGATAAAACGCCGATATACCAAAGTCTCGGCGGAACACAGGCAGAAAAACTTTCGCGCATGAATCGGAGGCGGCAGGATGGCATGAGCCTCTCAAGAACATTCCAGCTTTATGCGGGCATAAAGTCGGATCTTCTGTTGGTTGCGGAAAGCGGACCTGGATCGGTCACGGAAAAGGGGCTCATCGTTCCGAAGTTCGGGGGTAAACCGGAAAACCGTGTGGCCGTTGCCATGACTTTGGAAAATTTCAGCGGGCTGCTACTCGTCACGAAAGAACATTATTCGGCATGGTTGACGGTCAAGTATGCCGTTTTGTCTGGAGCGCAGAATCCAAAGCAAAATAAACAGAATGCCGGGGAAGAACTTTTTTCCATATAACTACAGTCACTGCCATACTTTATTTTGGCAATCTTTTGGCATAAGAAAGCGTATGCTTCGCAAATGCAAATATGGTATAGTTATATCGTCCTGAAGCGGGCTTCTCTTTAAGGAGCCCGCTTCAATTTTGATATCAGGAGGATATATCTTATGAAAAAAATTAAATGCGGTAACTGCGGTTCGATCATGCGTGAGAAGGATACGTTTTGTCCGAATTGCGGAAAGAAGAGTGCTGTCGTGGAGCCGAAGCCGAACGACAATTATTACGAGAACGTGAAGCCGGCAGACAGTGGAAGACGGCTGAAAGGCAAAATGAACAGGGATACTATGATCAGGGTTGGGCTGGTTGGTTTTGGTTTCGTGATCGTCGTCGCGGCATGCATTGTCGCGCTTTGCTTGCTATAGCGATGATTTATCTATCAAAAGGGATTTTATGTCGCCGTATCCATGAGCGACGCATTTACGTCCGGCAGATTGATCTGCCTCGGGAGCTTGTGGGGCTTGAGGCAAAGCTTTGGATGAATGGGAAACACGGATTCGGTGTTACGCAAAGCAGAGAGGAGGAAGCCGTCATAAAGAGACTTGCGGAAAAGCGGTATGTGTGCTGCGAACCGGAGCATACACCTTTGGCGCAATATCGGATTTTGACGAAGTGTCTGTTGTATCCGGTTCGTGGGATCAGGAGTGCGTTGCCGCTTTTCGATCGGGCTGAGCGGAGAACATATCTTTGGCTGAAGAAGGCCGGATTCAATTTGAATATTGCAGAAATCATCTGCATCGAAGAAAAGGGATTGAAACCGAGGAAAGATCTGTTATACAGAAAGAATGCTCAGAACTTGCATGATTCCATTTACCCGAACTGTATCAACTATGCGAACGCGCTTGAAAATCGCATGAAGAATTCGTTAGCGAGAAAAAGAACGGTCGATGCCGTTTTGCGTCTTATCCAAAAGCAAAGACTTATTGTTTTGTGAGGTAAAAGTATGTTAAAGAAGTTCAAAACACTGCCCGCACCGATCCGAATACAGTTTGCTGTGCGGTTTTGGCTCGGCATAGTGTTTCTTATCGCATGCCTGTGCATTTTGGCATTTACGCGCGACCTTATATTGAGCTTTCCTTGTCTCGCCATAGCGGTTTTTCTGCTGGCGAACTGTGCGCTGATGTTTTTCCGCGGAACAAGAAACAAGTTTGTTGCGGTGAACGGGATATGTACGGATGTGAAGCGCACGCATATACGAAAACAAATTAAATATATCTGTATGCTGGTCGGGGAGATATCTGTCCGCTTTCCCGTCAGAAAACGGCTCAAACGGCTCGCTGCCGGCGATGTCATTATGCTGTATTTGCCGGAAAGCGCACGCGTCTATGAAAAGGGCGGGAGCCTTGTCGTTTTTGATTACTATGCATTTGAAATAAACGACGTAGGAAAAATGACGCAGTAAAACCAGGACAAAAGGATTGACGGTACGGTTTTTTTCTGATATAATAAAAATACAGTTTCGAGATTTTAGAAAGAAATCAAAGTTATCCGATTTTTAAAGTGTCAATCTGCACCGAGGTGCAAATTGGCACTTTTTTTATTTTCTCGGTTTCTTCCTGCGATAAGCGGGTCGGAATAATATTATTTTCAGCAGGGGAATACCTGCAAAGGAGTCGTTATGATTAAAGTATTTGCAACCAATGTTGTGGTCTCCAAAGGCTACAATAACAGTCCTGCGCTCAAGTTCTCCGATAACGGGGAACATGTGCGATTTAGGATAGGACAAAAAGTGTATGATTCCCGCGAGGATGACAATACTCGCTGGAACAACTACACAGTCAAAGCGTTCGGACCGCTCTGTGAGCGTATCCAGAAAATGCAGGTCAAGGAGGGTTCGTTCATCAATCTGGTCGGGGATCTGGATGAGGATGTCTGGACAGACGAAGAGACGGGCGAAATCAAGCGAATGACGGTCATTATCCTCAGGGATATCGAATACGCATCAGGCGGAGGAAAATCGTCAAGAACGCAGGAGTCTGCCCAGCAGCAGGCACAGACAGCTACAAAAGCTTCTAAACAGCCGAACAAGAAAACATCCGCGAATCCGGAAGCGTCGGAGAATTTTTCCGGATACGAACCGTTCGGCGGGGAGGACTTTTTCGGTCAGGCAGTTTAGAACGCTGTTCAGAACAAAGAAATTGGCGTAAAGGCGCACATGGGTTTATCATTATGATACTCATGTGCGCCTTTTTTTCGTTTCCGGAGAAAAACAAAATGAAAAAAACTGAAATTGTATGGAAAAAGAAAAAGGACATTACGGACACGATTCTGATTTATATTCCGATGTCGCGTACTTTATCGGAGGTGCGAAATGCAGAATAAAAATGAACTTTTACTGCGCCTTTTTACATTCGTTGGAATTGTTGCAGTTTTCATGCTTTGCATCAGGGCGTGGCTATTTTTCTTGATCTGTCTGTTCGTTCAGGCAGTTATCCTGACAATATGGGCAATCGGACGGAAAAAGAGCAAACGGTACTGTGAAAGCACAGAAGAAAATGAGACGCTTGTTTCATCTGCCGCACCTGTCAGGCCGATCGCGCAGCAGGTAACGGAGCGGGTAAACGAACTGTACCCCGGAGCGAAGTGGGTATGGGCGGAGCCGGATTCTACGGCAAAAATTCTGAATGACGGACATGCCTATATTCTTTTGAACAAGGCGGGCGGATACGGAAAAGCGTGCGTGATCTGCTGCGACGGAAAAGTTGAACATATCGAGATGATCGGAAAGATTTTAGCAGAGCAGGATACGCCAGAAGACAAAGCAGTTGTTGCCGCGCCGGTACGAGAAGAACAGCCGGCGGTCAATTATGAGTTGATCGCTTACGAGTGGGTTGAGTCACATATCCTCGAACTGAATGCTCGGTGCAATGAAGAACTCGGAAAGGGTGAAGCAGCGTTTCTTATTCCCGGCACAGAATTACCTGTAAGGGAGAGCTGGCCTGAAATCTGCAAAGAGCTTGTCCGCAATGGGCTTGAGAGCGCCGAGTGCGCAGAAGAAGGAATCCAAATCAATCTATTAAACTGACAAGGAGTTATCAATGAGTACATCTACAAACAATCTGTTTGCCTTTGGCAGGCATTTGCCCTCACCGTTCGATTCGCTGACCGGAAACGGAGTGAGGCTGAATGTTTCTTCCAGGTACGGTAACGGAACGACAGCAACATTGTGTGCGTCAATTATAAAGGCCGTCCATGCGTTATGCGATTATATGGACGGAACGAGCAGAGGTGCGGTCGGAACGATCGACCAAAGGACGGTCGCAGAATACAAGTCGTCTGTTGAGGATGAATATCATCTGGTCGTGTACGACGGCAATACGGGAAACGTAAGTGCAGGCGTTTACAATACAAAGAACGGAGGCATCGCAACGTATGTCATGAACGCTTCGGCCAGGGATGGCGCCGCTGTGCTTTTGGCAATGACGCCGTATTTCTTGCTTGACGAGGAGTTCAAGGAAAAATTTGATGCCTATCATGCAGAAAGGCAGAGGGGATACCCCGATATGGAAGCAGCGACCAATCTTATGGGCATTTTATGTGACAACGTATATCGCAGAGTCAAAGATCCGTCTTGCAGCGCGCATCTCCGTTTTACGGCGGAGCCTTCCGGAAGACTCACCCGCATAGGTATGGCGAGCATCGACGCGGGGACATTCAACCCAACTTCCGTGATTGCCGGAGAGTTTTCCATCGTAGCAAGAGGAAATGCCGTAACGGGAGCAGGCGCCGAGGCTGTCATTATAGACCGCAAGGAGTTCTCCGGTAAATATCAGCTGCATCCGCGCGAGTTTACGTTATTTGAGCAAGCGCTGATCCCGAAACTGCCTGAGTGGTATATTGTGCCGCAGGAGGTGATCGATATCTGCAAACATGCCAATGCAACGACCGGAAAACCTGCCCAGATGAGGAATTTCTTGCTGCGCGGACCCGCCGGAACAGGCAAGACTATGGGCGCGAAAGCGATCGCCGCGGGGCTTGGGTTGCCGTATATGAAATATACTTGTTCGGCTTCGACGGAGATCTATGACTTTGTCGGGCAGATCTTTCCCGATTCGGAGAGAACGACGACCGGCGATGCCGGACTCGACAAGGAACGCGAACAGCTCAAAGCGATGGGCGGAATTACATATGAGAACGTGAAAAGACTCATGAATCTGCCCGAACTGGACGATATGGACTACGATCCTGCCGGAGTATATAAAGCTCTTACGGGAAAAGATTGTCCTACGGCAACCTCGCAGGACTGTATGAGACTTGTCCTCGAGAAGGTCACGGCCAAAATCGCCGCGCTGTCCGTTAACAAGGAACAATCCGGACAAAAAGGGCAGACGTTCTCCTATATCGAGACGGATTTCATCAAGGCCTTGAAGAACGGATATCTAGTGGAAATTCAGGAACCTTCCACGATCATGCAGCCCGGTGTCCTGGTCGGTCTGAACTCGCTTTTGGAGCAGGACGGTGCGATCACATTGCCGACGGGGGAGGTCATAACCCGTCATCCGGATGCCGTGGTAGTCGTTACGACAAACATCAGCTATGAAGGATGCCGCGGTATCAATCAGTCGATCATCGACCGCATGAGTCTTGTGAAGGACATCGAACTTCCTACGCAGGAAGTCATGATACGGCGCGCCATGGCAGTCACCGGGTTCAACGACGAACTTACCGTATCCAAGATGGTAAAAGTGGTCAATGATATGGCAGACTATTGCAGGAAAAACAGCATAACGGACGGAACGGTTGGTATGCGCAGTTTGATCGACTGGATTGCCAGCAGCGAAATCACGGGCGATGTATATACTTCCGCATTGAGCACGATTATCAGCAAGGCTACGGCAAACGAGGATGACCGTGAGGCTCTTACCGTGAGCATTCTGGAACCCGTCTTTGCGCCTTTGGGGAGCGCAGCGTCTGCATAAAAAATGAAGGAGGTTTAAACCCACAATGTCTCGGGTGAATCACAAAGCGGTCAGGGAGCGGTTGCGCGAAAAGCGCAGCGATATAACAGACCGCGAATTTTTTTCGTCGCGTATTTTAGCGGCGCATTTTGAGGATATGGCGGCGGCGCAAACGCACAGGTATCGTTATAACCGTCGGGTGCGCGTCAAACTGTTTTGGGCTTCGAAGTCGGAAGCGACTGCGTACACGGACAATGCCGTTATTACCATCAATACCGGTAATGAATTTATTCGTAAGGCACGCGGAAGAGAAAAGCGGTATCAGCTTGTCTGCGGTATGTTTGCACATGAGCTTGGTCATGTTCTCTATACGGACTTTCTGACCATGCAGACGCACAGTAACTTTTTGGAAAGTTACAGGTGGTATCCGAATCCGCCTGTATTGAAAAGAATATCTGACACGGAGCATGAACGCGAGTTTTGGGAATACGTCAAAGCGAGCAAAGAAAACCTTGAAGCGGTACAGTTTGTGGCTTCCAAGATCTCAAACGTCCTTGAAGACGGGTATGTGGAGAATAAGATACTCAACAACTTCCCCGGAACGCTCGGCTATGCTCTCGAAAAACTGCGGAAAGTGCATTTAAACTCTATCCTGACCGTCGCGCAACTGAAAGAAGCGGAAGCAGACGGCGCCACGGTGTTTGGCAGCATCATGCAGGTCATGCTTTCCTACGCGAAGTTCGGCGAGATCAAGTACGGCGATGTTCCATTCTCGGATATCAGGATCAAGACAACCTTTGATCTGATCAACGAGATTGATGGCGCCGTTTCGACTTACTCCGCCAAAGAGCGGTTCGGATTGGTAAACCTGATTCTTATCCGCTGCTGGGAGCATGTTCGCGAGTTCTGCGACCTCTGCAAAGAACAAAACCGGAAATCAAGGGAAAGCGGTGAGTCAAAAACAATGTCTCAGTCTGCAGCCGAAACTCTCGGAAGCCTTCCGGGCAGTTCCGTCATTGCCTCGGGTATGACGGCAGCAGTGGCTGAGGGCGATACCGGCAGTTCAAATACTTCCGCGACCGCATCAAGCAGGGCAAAGACGCATAAGGATGCTTCCCAAGGCGCTGAAAATTCCGGTGGAGACGACGGAACCGCAAACAGCGGTACTGCTGTGCAGGATCTGTTGGACGGCCAACCGAAAAAGCAAGAGGCGACCGATGGGGAGAAAGGACGGATCCCGTTTCATCATACGGATGAAATCAGTGAACCGATCGGCGGCACTGTTGAACGAAACGATTCGTATGACCGGATGCGGGATGCCAGAGCCGCTGAGGATATTGAACAGCTGCTCGACAAAATGGCTGAAAAAGAGGTCTGCGTAGAGGATGAGAACAAAAGGCTGAAAGATCTGAATATAACAGCCCAAAACATCTCTTACGGAAGCGCGCATGCCGGCGTCAGCGTTCGGGTCAATCGCATCAGCGACGTAGACGAAGAGCTCATTGAACAATACCACGCGATCGCCGCACCGCTTCTTGTCATTTCAAAGCAGCTGCAAAGAAATCTTATACGCCAGCTCGAAGAAAGACGCAGGGGAGGCAAGCAAACCGGGCTTTTGATGGGGCATCGGCTGGACGCGCACGCAATACACCGCAACGACGGCAAGTTGTTTTACAAAAACGCCTTGCCGAACGAGCATACTGAACTTGCCGTCGGGCTTCTGCTCGACGAATCTGGTTCGATGTCTTCGCGTAACCGTTGTACCTATGCCAGGGCTGCGGCAATCATCTTGTACGATTTTTGTCATTCGCTCGGAATACCCGTCATGATTTACGGTCACTCGACGGGATCTATGCGCAGCGCAGGAAACTATGGGCATTGCGTCGAGTTGTTTTCTTATGCCGAATTTGAGGAGATCGACAAAGACGATAAGTACCGCCTTATGGATATCGGTGCGCGCGGGAGCAACCGTGACGGCGCGGCTCTGCGCTTTGTCGCCGAACAGCTTGTCAAAAGGTCTGAAGAGCTGAAAATTCTCATTCTCGTATCGGACGGGCAGCCTGCGGATGTCGGTTATGGCGGAACGGCTGCGGAGGAGGATTTAAGCGGGATCAAACGCGAGTATCAAAGAAAAGGTGTTTTGTTTGTCGCGGCAGCTATCGGCGACGACAAACAGAATATCGAACGTATCTACGGAGATTCGTTTCTGGATATAACCGATCTGAATCAATTGCCGGCTAAATTGACGGCAGTTGTGAAACGGCATATTCGGGTATGATTATCCATAACGGTTTCAGGGCAGTCCATACGGGCTGCCCTAAGCTTTTTCAGAAAAAGGAGCAGACATGAAATTTGTTTTATTCAAAGATGTATTAGAGGAGCGTTCTGCGCCCCAATACGGTATCGTAGGCGATGGTGAAAAGCCGGATGTAACTTGCCTGTGCTGCGGCGGAACGGTCGAATACGGGGATTACGAGGTTATCAGGATAATTCCCTGGACTGATGCGGCAGCTATGTTCAAGCCGGGCAAATATGTCGTATGCATGGATTCATACTGGGTACGTGACGCGCAGATGATTGATGTATCGGATGTAGAAGATATAAACGACATCAATACGTTTTCGGATGACCAGGATGAACGCTGGAAGGATATGGAATCCAGTCCGTTCATAGCGGTCGTAGAGGCCGCGAGCGAAGACGACGCGTGCAGAATCGCCGCAGCGCAATATCGCTATGATCACAGGTGCTTATATGCACAGAAAATCTAAAAAAAGGAGGAAGCATTTATATGCTGAATGAAAAATTCTGGAACCATGAGAAGAACAGTTATATATCTTCGTGTATCAAAGAGTTTATCGCAGGTGAGCCAGCTTTAGCAAAACTCGATTCGGTAAAACTCGGCGGGTTGGAAACCAAACTTTTTGCACTGCTGCAGAAAGTCAAGGAGCCGATATACCGTGAAGTGGACGAAGAATATCTGCGCGAGGATGTATCCGATAAAATCAAGGAATGGTGTGACGAGAAGGGTGATTATGTCCTTTCACTGTTTTCATTAGAAGACATTGAGGCTTTGGTAAACAGTTGGCAGAACAGACTTAACAAGTTTGATGCCTATTGGGAGGCTTACTGGGATGCGTTATATGACGTCGTTGAAGAGGAATACGATCTGTCTTCCCTTGAAGAGTACAGTAAGCTCAAAATCAAAGAGTATCTTCAATACCGTTTCAAGCAGAACGGCTTTTCGGATGAACTTTTGTCGGTAGAGGACTACTTCAAAGCCAAGAAAAAAGGAGAAATCTCATGACAGATGACGATATTGAAATCATCGTGAGCAATCCCGATGATTCCGCAGGGCTTGGCGAACGCGTAAAAGCAGAATACGACTGGGACGAACAAATCAACCGGTTTATCGACGGGCTTGACGACGATACAGTCCTCGTGGGCGTTGATTGCCATTGCTGAGGTGAAGATATGTCAACATGGTATTCAACGTGCATCAGTTTCTATTCAAAATGCAGCCGACCACTGGAAGAACTCAAACAAGAATTGGATTCAATTTACAGCGGCGAGGCAACACGGCCAAACAGTTTCGGAAAAGGGTGGCTCGGCGATATAGCTAATACGTTTTATCCTTTATTGGGCTCGGATAAGATCGACAGCCTCGGAACTTTTACTGTGGACGAAAATGTCAACAACATAGGTGAATGGTATTGTTTTCGTATATGGACAACGACTACCCGCGGCATTAAGGTCGGCCTGTTCCACAAATTGATTTCTGATTTCTATCCGGACATCAAGATGGCTTATATAAGCGACGGAACAGTCTATTTAATGTGGGACGAGGACGATCTGTTTTATCCGTTTAGCTATTATATGGACATGTGTTATCCCTCAAAAACCGGAGAGACATGCTATATCGATACGCATGAGTTTGCTTCGATGGAAGAAATTTACAAATGGCTCGATGAACATCTGCCTTTTAAAATTTTAAAGGCGGAATCGTTAACTGAGCTGGAGGCACAATTACAAGAAAAACTGGCAGAGTTGGATTCCGATGAGTATTATTGCGAGTTGGAAGAGTATGTTGAAATGGCTCCGCAAAGTTTTGAAATTTTTTATGACAATGTATAGGAAAAAAACAATGATCAATAAAGAAAAAATCAAGGAAATGGACTCTCATTGGAACGAGGTGATGGATCTGGCGGTAAAATACGGGTTCATTACATATGCATTCGGCGGAACTGCCATTCTCGCAACCCATGCAAACCAGTTGAAGGAATACGGGGAAGAAGAGTATCGGAAGTTTCAGAAGGACAGGTTTGGTCGTAAGATCTGAGGATATCCGTTATGAAATCGCTTCAAAATGACGATATGACGCTCGATGAATTATGCGTTGAGGTAAAAAAGCTTACGGACAGCCGTCGGTGCTTTACGATCCATGGTGCTGTGGGGACTCTTTGCGAAGATGTCCCCATCGCAAAATTGGTGCAATGGCTTTCTCGTGAATGCTACAGCGAAGGCGCCATCCGATATTATTTGCAAGAACAGATTTCGGGGGCGGTAATCAACAAAATCAGATATGAAGAAGGAGTAAAATTAAAATGATTCTTAATAAACCGGGCGAAACTTTTGAATATGAAGGCAGAAAGCTCATGATCGGCGACCAAATCATCGCAAACGGCAAAAGCGCGTATGAAGGTCTGTTCGGCGCGATAACCGAAATCCGAGACGGTATAGATAAGGAAACGGAGAACGAAACTCCCGACCTTTATTGCCGTTTCGAAGAACCGGACACGCCGTACGAAATAGGTATGCTCGAAACAAGGTTTACAGACTTGTGCGGCACGCCGAAAACGATCGACGATATCGCTCTTGATTTGGTCATCATGGCTCCGGAGATGGTGACGACAGTCAGGGAATACGAAAGCGGGAAAATTTCCATCCCTATTTTTGTAATAACTGAAGACTGGGCAGAAGGCGATGACAGCGGCGTTAATGTTTGGTTTACTTCCGATATGGCGTCTGCCAAGAAAAAAATGAAACGGGCCATCAAGGAAGCAAAAAAGGGAGGCGGTATATTTGATAAACGAGGCGAAGAAGGCATTGAAGAGGATTCATCTGAACATTCTTATGAAATCTATTCAGAAGGATTCTACTGCGAGGCGCATTATTCGATCTATATCAAGGAGGATATCTTCACCTGTTCTGCCGCATTCATAAATAAACTGGCAAAAGGAGAGGTTTCTCATGAAAAGTAAATTCAAGCATGAAGCGCAAAATTTGCGGCAGGAATGCGATCCGACGGAATGCCTGACATGTCCGTATTTTGATATGGATATCGGGCGTTGCTCGGCCGGTGAGAAAATCAAGAGCTGCAGGTATTGCACAAATGCGTTCACCGACCTGCGGCTGGACAGTCATCACGATTTAAGCTATTTTCCGATCGGCAAAGCCGAGAAAGGGGTGACCGCTTTTATTCGCTCTTCGGCAGAATATCGGCCGCCTGTATGCATCATTGTTCAGCAATACCGCGAGGAAATAAAGCAGAACGTAGACATTATGCATTATACACCGAAGTTCTGCCCTGTTTGCGGCAGAGAAATTACGGAAAATAAAATATTTTTACAGGAGGAAAGATTTCATGAATGAAATCGAGTATAAAGAGAGATGCGACGCATTGTTCCAAAAGGCGAAACTTCTCAATTTGGAACTGGCGTTCGAACCTGACAATTTCGATCCGCAGCGCCTGAATTGTCTGTGGCACGGCGGGCGCATAGCGGAAGTCAAAGTGTCCGATAAGCTGTCGATCGACATCAGCGTATGCGGCGACGTCTGCGCTGATTTGTATGACGAGTATTGTAATCACATTGAGCATTTGAAGGATAAAGGAAACAATGCCGTCTTTGCCGATGTTATGGGAAGATATATCAGAAATGATTCCGACCTAAAAAAGGCAATCCAGCGCGGCAGACTTAAGCTCGATTACAACAATTGGGTTGAGTATGACGGACTTATCCGCGACGAAACGATGCGGTCTAGACAGAAGTTTATCGACCTGGGCATTGTCTGTGATAATGTTCTGGACGATAATATTCTCACCGCCATCGGCGAGGTGTTGGATTCGTGGCAGAAGATAGTTTCGGAGATCCGCTTCGTGGCACAAGAGTATTATAAAATGCCGGGAGGTGAGGCGGTATGAGTTTTCATACATGGCATACATACGGTTACGGCGTTGAAATGACGGATATCACATGTGATTCGGTTGACAGAATCAAATTGCTTTTGTCCGTTGCGCCGAACTTCGGAAAACAGGTCGCCGAATGGTTTGAACGATGGGGAATCACGGAGCCTGCCGTGGAAGATTATGTTGAATTTGATCAGGACTATAACTTGGGCTTGGCGTATATTTTGCAGCAGGTCATTCTCGAAGCGGAAGGCATTGAATTTACCGCGTGCAACGATTTTGATGGCAGGATCTATCTTTTATATGGACCTTCCTATCCGTGGGATATGCCCGAAAGGGATATATCCTTGAAAGAACGGAACATCGCTCATATTCTCACCAAGTATCTGAGGCTTTTGACGGACGAAAATATCCCCGTGGACTATCACTAAAAACTAAGCTGTTGACTTTTATCCTGAATTTGGATATAATGTAAGACAAAGCGGAGTGAATGCAATGACAAAAAAAATGACTGAGCAAAAAAAATATCAAGAAATTCTCTTACAAATAGATGAAGCTTTTAAAAAAATGAAAAGTATTCGTCCTTTGAGCGAGGGAGAAGTCAGATATTTCTATGACGAATTCTCGATAAGTTCCTCACACAATTCCAATGCAATAGAGGGAAACACGTTCACCTACGATGAAACACGGTTGCTGCTCAAAGAAGGAATTACTTCGAACGCAAGGTCTTTCCGCGAACACGAAGAAATCATAGGCTATAAAAGAGCATTTGACTATCTTTATTCTGCGGTAAAAAATGATATCCTGATTTCGGAGGAATTTATAAAAAAACTGCACGAATATGTTCTTCGCGGTGACGAAGATGCCGGTCAGTATCGAAAGATACAAAACTATGTCGGAGATATGTTCAATGTCAAATATATGCCTTGCCCTCCTTCCGAAGTTCCTGAAAAAATGAGAAATTATGTAGAGGAACTCAGAAAGGATTTGGAAAAGAATTCGAAGATTAAAGAGCAGGTCGATCCGGCATGGGCTGAGTTGTTTTATAACCTCGCAAAGCACCATATAGAATTTGAAAAGATTCATCCGTTTGTGGACGGGAACGGAAGGACAGGCAGACTTCTTCTTACCTACGAAATGGTATATATCGGTCTGCTTCCGGTTGATATCCGATATGAGGAGCGATCGAGGTATTATGCGGCACTTGCTGCATACGAGGACAAAGAAAAATACAGTACCAGAGCAGAGAGTAAGTTTGAGGCAATGGCAAAACTTTTGGCCGAGAGCGAGCTTGCAAGCATGCAGGCATGGCTGCATACATTCGGAAACAACTAAATTTGAGTCGTAAGACAAAACAATGAGGAGCTTGGCTAATAGCCGGGCTCCTTTAATTTTGGAGGTATTTATGAAAACAGACAAGATGCAAAATACAGCAATAACCTCATTCCGGGGGAAATACGCATTTTTAAGCAACTTTTATGAGGCGCTTATAGAATACAACGGCTTACGCTTCAGAAACAATGAGGCGGCTTTTCAGGCAATGAAGAATCCTCGCGAAGCATACCGATTTACCGGATTAAGCGCAAAAGAGGCCAAATCGCTTGGAAAAAAGGTTCATCTGCGGCAGGATTGGGAAGACGCGAAGGTGAGAATTATGTACGAAATCTGCCTCGCAAAGTTTTCTCAGCATCCGAAGTTGAAAGAGCGCCTCTTGGCAACGGACAATTCTTTTCTTGAAGAGGGCAATGACTGGGGCGATATCGAATGGGGCGTCTGCAACGGTTACGGCAAAAACAGGCTCGGCAAGATATTGATGCTTGTCCGTCGGGATTTACAACTTCAACAGGTAGGGAGGACTTGATATGCAGAAAGACGCAACAAAAAGGCTGAAGAGCCTTGTATATGTCGATGAAAAGGACTTTGAAGGCGAAGAAGAACTTTGTAACGCGCTCGTTTCTTTCATCGGCCGATGGAAAAAGAAAAAGCTCGCGGAATGTGAGCGGCAGCGGCAGAAAACCGAAGAAGAAATGGCCTCAGCGCTTGAAGTGATTGCATTGTGGGAAGAGGCTGGCGAAGGTGATTACGAAGCCTATGACAGGGCCCGCGATATCGTCGCCGCCAAACTCTCCCCGGTTCAGGATCTGAAAGAACATTACGACGCGATGTGTAACAAGTACATTCAAAAATGCAAAGGGTATCACTATGAAAAAAAGGAGGACGTAGATGAACATTGACACATTGATTCCCGCCTACGACGAAAAAAAGCGGCTTACTCCGCCGGAGCTGTTTGAGGAAATCATAAACACCGTAAGGCAGATATTCTTTACCGACGAAACAAAACGCTATGTTTTCGACGGAAAACTGAGCCTCGACTACTGCTTGGCAGAACAGTATCAATGGTGCAGCAAAGAGAAGATTCGAGATTTCGAATTTGATGTCGAATGCGTTGCGCATTTCGGATCCTGCGAGGGCATCTATATCGAAGTTTCCCTGCATGGCGATTTAGGCATTGAACCTGATCCGGAAGACGGCCGGCGGTATTATATCGGAACGCTTAAAACATTGTCGGACGATTTTGACGCAATGCGTGCCTGCGGCGAGCTTGCAGGCATTATCACGGCAGTAGGGCTAAAATTGGTTTGGTTGAACAGCCGAAACTTTTCAACTGCAAAATAAAATTCAAAGGAGAAGTATCAAGAATGGATAAACAAGAAAAATTGAAGGCGGCAATGGAGCGCCTTGCGCAGCTCCATCGTTTCCGCGACCTGTTATGGGAAACCATGAACTGCGAAGATGAGCTGTATCATCAGATATTGTTCATCGTCGAAGATGCGATCCTGCGGCAGAATGACGAGATCGCCGTTTTGCGCGGCGCGAAAATCGAAAAGACGCACAAGCGAAAAAGGTACGTCTTTGATGTCAGGCGTAACCGCATCGGTGCAGCTGACGTGTATCTGAATGGCGAATTGATTGCGAATATGCTTGACGAGGTCGTCGATGCAGCCGAGCCTGAAAAGATACAGACGGATATTGTAAAGGGAAAGGGCAGCACGATACCTGACGCAGTCTTTGTCAAATCGGTGCTTTACAGCCCGGCCGATTCCGTCTGTCATCTGAGCGATAGGGTAAAAGCGATCCTTGACCGCGATATTCCGGAAGAGATTCAGGGAAAGCTCAAAGCGAACCTTGCGAGGATAAATCTATGAGTACGAGAACACTTACTTCCATTGTGTCGTATCCGGAGCGCGGCGAGGGCGGTTCAAACAGATACCGCGGAAATTGTTCGCCAAAACTCATCGAGGATCTGATAGGGTTCTTTCATCCGCACGAAATCTGCGATTATATGTGCGGCAGCGGCACCACAAAAGCCGCTGCCGACAAATGCGGGATCGTGAGCCACCTGTATGATCTGCACAGCGGTTTTGACATCATGAACAGCGAAGTACCCGAGCGGCCGGAGTTCATTTTCTGGCATCCGCCGTACTGGGATATCGTCGTGTATTCAGACGTGATGTATAAGGCGGCTGACGTGCAGAGCCGTTACGGATACGATCCGAGGGAACTTGATTTGTCTCGCATCCCTGAGTGGTCTCGCTTTGTCAAGGCAATGAATTATGCGATGATGAAACAATTTAGCGCTTTGGAAAGGGGCGGAAGAATGGCTGTACTTATGGGCGACATCAAGAAAAAGGGCAAACTGTACAGTATGCTTTCCGAAATCGTGAAACCGGGTACACTTGAAAATATCATCATCAAAGCGCAGCATAACTGCTTTTCGGATAACATGCATTATAGCGGATCGTTTATTCCGATTCTGCACGAATATGTCATGATCGTTCGGAAAGACAATCCGTTGGTGATCCCGATATTGGCAACAAAGTGCATCGAAGCGGATGTCCGCGATATGCCGGGCGCTACATGGAAAGATGTTGTAGCGGGCGTGATGGAGGAAAAGGGGAAAATCTCGCTCTCTCATCTATATGCGCAGATTGAGCCGTACAAAAAAGCAAAGCAAAACAGATGGTGGAAAGAGAAAGTCCGCCAAACACTGTATTCCTATCCAGATTGGTTTTGTCAAACGGAGAAGGGTGTATGGCAACTGATAAAGAGAAACAAAAGCAGACACGTTTAAACTTTTAAAAATGCTAATCAAGCCGAAGAGATACCCGCACTTTGCGGAAACCTCTTCGGCTTACGATTTAGTTAAGGGAATACTTAGTGATTGAATTATCGTTGACATTAAATGGCTTTTATATAAAACTTGAATTCAATTTAAAAGAAAGGGCTTGACACTTTATATAACATGCGATATAATAAAACAAAAAGAATTATCTGTTTCTTGAAAAAGGGTTGACGGAGTTCTTAAAATTTGTTATAATATCAGTACAAAGTTTCTCGTTTGAGTCTCTCAGACACATTTATCCGAGTTATCATAGTGCCATTTGCAGTCAATATGCAAACGGCACTTTTTTCATGCCTCAAAAAGGGGTAAAAGCCGGCATTCATTCGTGGATGCCGGCTTTTTTGTTTCTTATCCATTTCAGGACACAAGCCGTCGGTTATCCTCGTGACCGGCGGCTTTTGTTATATTCATGGCGGTATTCCGCTAAATAAAATCAAAGGAGTAGTTATTATGGAACAAGAAAGATTTCAGGATTGTTACTCAACAACGTTCAGTTCATATCCGGCAATGCTCGGATACCATGAGTCACAATCAGAATCAAGCCTTTGGACGCGATGTCCGGTCAAAGACCTGTACGTGGAGCCGTTGGATCTGGCGTCGCCTCTTGCAGCGAACGACAAGTTTGCTCCGGGCATCAGTAAAGACGCGGTCTACGATACGATGGCAAACCTCGGTCTAGCGATTCGTGTGAACGGCGAATACTATCCCGTACGCGAAACCGCATACCGCAGCTTGCTCGGTAGGGCAAAGATCAGCGGGACGGCGCTTCCGAAGCTGAAAAAACAGGAGCTTGCAGACGTTCTGAATACATGTCTTCAGCTCTTCAAGCGCGACGCTCTCGTACTCGTCAGGGACGAAAAGGTCTCCGCCGTGCATTCGGGCGACGATTCCGATTATTCGATACTGCCTATCGATGAGCTTATAAAGACTTTGCAGGCGAAACTCGATTTGCGATTCCCCGGCAACGTATTCAAAGAAGGGTACAGCGACCATTCCGTCACAAGCGGAATATGGGAGTTCCCCAAGCAAAAGGAAAGTCTTCTCGGCGCGTACAAGAAGATGCTTTCCCATACAGGGAAGCCACATATAGCAGACAAGCTTATCCCCGGCATTCGTTTCACAACATCGGATACGGGCGTTGCGTCGGCTAAAGTATCGGCGCTTCTTCTGGGCGGTGAAATGCCTATCCATATCGGGAGCTGCATTTCGGTCGACCATCGCAACCACAATAAGATCGAAAACTTCGAAAGGGCGCTGGATCAACTCTTTGCGCAGTTCGGCGACAGCATCGGCAAATTGCAGGATCTGGCGCAGGTGTGGTTGAGCTATCCGGTCAACGCGATGACCAGGATCTGTAAAAAGCTCAGCCTACCGAAAAAGGCGGCATTGGAAGCAGTACGCATGTTCGAAGCCTCGAACGGTGGTGGCCCTGCGACAGCGCATGATGTATTTATGGCGCTTCAGGAGATTCAATTTAATCTTAAGGCAGAAAAAACGCCGCAGAGCAAAATCCTTCTCGTCGAAGAAAGCATTGCGAGGACGCTTTCGATGGACTGGGAAGAATATGACCTTGCAAAGGCGGTAAATTACTGATGAGCGCGCCGGTCATTTTATGCGACACCAAGGGCATGACCGAGTCGCGCTGGCTGGATTGTCGTATGCACGGTCCGAAGGGGGATATCCCTTATACGGTCGGCGGCAGCGATGTGGCGGCGATTTTCGGGGTATCACCGTGGATGACGCCGCTGGAACTTTGGAAGATCAAAAAAGGGCAGATGAAACCGGCAGATAAAATCAATGCAGCACAGCTGAAGATGGGGCATCTTCTCGAACCGATTGCTGCGCAGCTCTATGCTGACGCCACAGGGAATATCGTCATTGATGACACGTTCCTGTATCAGCACGCAGACCATCCGTATGCGCTTGCTAACTTCGACAGGAGGATAATCCGCAAAGAAGACAGTGAGCCGGGGATCCTCGAATGCAAGACGACGACGTATCACAAGGCTTCTTCGTGGGCGGACGGAGCATACCCATTATATTATGAGTTGCAGCTTCGTTTTTATTTAGCGGTGGCAGATGTCAGTTACGGGGACTTTTCTGCATTTTGGGGAAACAACCCTGATACCGACTTCGTGCATCCGAGGCTGTACCGCGATAAGGCAAAGGAAGATATGATATTCGAAAAACTCGACCGATGGGTTTGGAGTCTGGAAAACGACGTGCCTCCGACGATGGAGAACATCGCGCCGAAACTTGCATTGGAATCGCTTGCCCGGATTTACGGCGCCAGCGATCCGGATCTTGCAACGATTGAATTGCCGAGAACGTACGAGCCGTCGCTTAGGAAGATTCTCGCGCTGCAGGAGAAGAAAGAGATGTACAAATCAGAAATCAGTAAAATCGAAGAGGAGGTAGAACAACAATCTGTTCGAATTGCGGAGTTGATGGAGCGTCATGAACACGGGGTGCTGGAAAGCACAACGGACAAGATACTCATCGACTTCGTTACAAAAAAATCAAGCAGGACGGATACAACTGCACTGAAAAAGAATTATCCGGCAATTTATAGCAGCCTCTGTAAAACGACGGAGAGCCGCAAGCTGAAAGTATCCGTTCAGGCAAAATAATGTAGGAGGAAGAACATGAAAGAATTTTTAGAATCCGATGTTCCCGATTTCATCCAGGAAAAACTTTTTTTCACGGACAGAACAAACCGTAAGCGTGCGTATATCTGCTCTCCCTTGAGAGCAGATAACCCGCTCGGGATATATCGAAACATGAACAGGGCAAGGGATTATATGGCCTATGCCGTATCCAAAATGAACTATTCCGCATACGCGCCGCATGCCTATCTTCCTTTATTGCTCGACGACAGCATCCCCGACGAACGCCGGTTGGCGCTTTGGTTCGGGTTGAAACTGTTGGAACTCTGCGATGTTATGCTCGTTTGCGGAAACATTCTGAGCGAAGGTATGAGGAACGAAATTACTCATGCCGCCAAGTACGGAAAGATTATCTATGTTTTTGACAGTTCTCTTTTCCGGGAAGTGAAACAGCTCGTTGAAGAAGCCGACGGGGATACACAGAAGGTATATACGGAATCGGAACATCCGTTTCTGGGCAGTCTTATGCCTGACAAAAAGAATGACGGGTTACAACCGCATTTGTTTTTGGGAGGGTGAGGATGCTTTGCGAATTTACAAAACTCCTTTATCCGAAGGAGGAAAAGATGATCGAGGCGGGCAGTTATATGATAGCGCTCTACCGCCCATGTGAACGGGTGCTGGATTCCAACGGGCGCAGGCTCGAACAAATCAAAGCGGTTGGATACTGTCTTCCTATCGTCAGCGATTTGCGGTACGACATGCACGGCAAATGGAGTCGGTCCGCAAAGCACGGGATGCAGTACGAAGTCGAAATGTATGACGAGGTCGTCGCTCCGACAAGAAATGCAATTGTGGCATATCTCGCGTCAGGACAAATCAAAGGGATAGGCAAGGTCATCGCTGAACGCATTTATGAGGCTTTCGGCGACACTGCGCTCGATGTTCTCGATAAAGAACCGGAAAAGCTGCTCACGATCAGCGGGATCAGCGAAACAAAGCTGCAAAAAATCAAGGACTCGTATCTCTCAAACCGCGCCGCTCGCGACGTCGTTGCCTTTCTTGTCCCGTACGGTATCACGGCGAACCGTGCCGTGAAACTGTACAGCGAGTACAAGAACCGCACGATGGAGATCCTGAAAACGCAACCGTACAGGCTGTGTGAGCTGGCAGGCGTCGGATTCAATACGGCGGATAAGATAGCGAAGAGCATGGGTTTTTCGGACTTATCTACGGACAGGGTTGACGCTGCGCTGTTATACACGCTCACGGAAGCCGAGATGCGCGGGCATGTGTGCATGGACAAACATCAGTTTATTGACGGATGCCTTCAATTGCTGCAGACTCCCGAACTGACGGAGGAAATGGTGGCAAACAGGGCAATGCGCCTGATTTACAGCCATCAGCTTGTGTGCTATCACGATATGGTATATCGTGCAGAGACTGACGCGGCTGAAAACTCTCTGGCTCTGTTATTGAGCGGGCACGTTGAGGATATTTCCGACGGAATTTTTTATGATTTGGATAAGGAAATATTCGATACGGAAAAATCGCTTGGGCTCACCTTTGCGACGGAACAGCGGGTAGCAATCAAAACAGCGCTGACAAACAGCCTGTCTATCATAACCGGCGGCCCCGGAACGGGGAAAACGCTGATACAAAAGGCACTGCTGCAGATATATTGCAGAATACATCCGTCGGCTACGGTTTGCTGTTGCGCGCCGACAGGCCGCGCGGCAAGGCGGCTGGAACAGGCAACGGAATTTCCTGCCTCGACCGTACATAAGGCGCTTGGACTGTTTGCCGGGAATGACGGAAAATACGGCGAGCCGCAGAGCATCAATGCCGACCTTGTTTTGGTCGATGAGGTGTCTATGCTGGATATTTACCTGGCAGGAAAACTTTTCAACGCAATCGACAGCGGTACGCAGATCGTTCTGATCGGAGATGCAGACCAACTTCCTTCCGTAGGACCGGGTGCAGTGCTGAGTGAGATGATTGCCAGCGGCTGCATTCCCGTAGTGCGCCTCGATAAAGTCTTTCGTCAAAGCAGCGGCAGCCGTATCGCGACGAATGCGAAACTGATCAGGCACGGAAACGTGGGGCTCGAGTACGGCGAGGATTTTCGGTTTATCGACTCGCCGGACATTGCCGAGTCCGCTAAAACGATCTCTCAGCTTTTTCTTGAAGAGGTATCGGAATGCGGGCTGGACAATGTGGCTCTTCTTTCTCCGTATCGGCAAAAGACAGAGACCGGCGTAAACGCGCTGAACGAACAGCTGCAGGCGGCTATCAATCTGCCCGATGCAGGCAAACCGGAAGTTTCGTCCGGCAGAAAGGTTTTCAGACTCGGAGATAAGGTCATGCAGGTGAAAAATCACGAGGATGTCAGCAACGGCGACATCGGCTACATCAAGAGGATTATTTCCGACGGAGACGATGTGACCTTGTACATCGACTTCGGGGACGGACGCCTGAAAGAGTATGACGCGTCCGACTTGGAAATGCTCGACCTCGGATACGCCTCGACTGTCCATAAGTCGCAGGGCTCTGAGTACAACACGGTGATCATTAATCTGCAGCGCGCTCATTCCGTGATGCTGACAAGGCCTCTTATCTACACGGCGATCACGCGCGGGAAAAAGAAGGTCATCATCGTCGGCGAGCGAAGGGCACTGTGCATTGCGATCAAACGCACGGACACGGAACGAAGAGGGACGTGTCTGGCGGAACGACTCAAAGAAATCAAAAATCAAAATTAAGGAGACAAAGAAAATGGCAAATATTTTGGACCAATACAGAGAAAGGCAGACGGAATACAACAAGCAAGTCGATACGGCTACTCTGCCGCTCACTTCGATCATTGTTTTGCAGGAACTGTCATACCGCATCGCGGTTTTGGAAAACTTTAGGATGCTCTGCATAACAGCGCCCGTGACAATGAATACGCGGGAGATGGGATACCATTACCAGATCGCCGCGGCGCGCGTCAAGGCACTGCTCACCGAGCAGCGTTTCGGGTCGAAGGTGGATGAAGAGAGTGAAAAACGGCGCGATACGGCACATAACGCTCTCGAACGCATCATCTCGGACATGCACAAGCGTTTCGGAAGTTTCAGCGCAGCGACGAAGGAAACATATAAGCAGAACTTTAATTCGTCTGTTCAGGCGGTATTATCTGTCTGGATAAAATACAGAGATACGTTTGTACAAATCTAAAAGGAGGTCAGAATGAGTCAGAACAACTCGAATGAAATGAAAGCGGCTCTTGCCGTAATAGAAAAAATCAATGCGGTCGATGGTTTCGACCCGTCGCAATTCGCCATCGAATACACGGATCTGAAAACAAACGAAACCCGAAAATATCTGCCTGTTGTCATACGGCTGGCATGGTTTCGATTGAAGTATGAAAAGGGCAAGGTCTCTGTCAAAGTGGAACGGGAAGGAGAAGGTTTTGTTGCGACCGCGAGAGTGTATTGCGATTATAAAGGTGAGGAGACAATGTTTCTTGCCGAAGGAACGGCGTACAGGGCACCTTTGGCAGACGGATTTGTCTCGGTAAGAGGCTGGGCGCAAACGGCTGCAATCGGCGTAGCGCTTCGGAATGCCGGATTCGGATTACAGTTCGATTTGGCGGGCGAAGACGTCGTGGAAACCATGACAGACGGGCACATGGCGTCAGCCGTGATGCAGTCGGAAAAGGAGAACGCTGCCGTTTCCGGAAGAAAGACGTTGGAACCTCCGCCTCCTGAACTCACTCCGGAGGAGAGGTTCAGACTGGCCAGCCAAAAACCGTGCCCGATCGTCAAGTATAACGGCAGGACGCTCGGCGATATGATCATGCTGGATCCGAATGCGCTCAAATGGGTTGCCGAGAAATATACCGGCGATGAAACGATAAAAGAAGCGGCAAAGTACCTTTGCGATTACGCGGTGAGTCAGTCGGTTGCATGATCGAAAATATAAACAGGTGCTGCGGCGGAACATATAAGTTCCGCCGGCAGTATCGGAGGAGACCGCTATGGAAACATTCCACATGACGGATATCATTTCAATTTTAGGGCTTCCGTATCCGATGCGGGGGCAGAATTCGTATTATGTCCGTTGCCCTTGCTGCGATGATAATCCAAATAAAAAACATCTGAATATCAATATCCAAAAAGATGTTTTTAGGTGTCCGCGCTGCGGCGTTTCCGGGGGTATTTTTGACCTGTATTCTCTTTATACGGGTATTCCTCGTGAAGGGGTATTAAAGGCTCTCACCGAAAAAATAGGGCGACCCAAATGTGTTGAACGCCCAAAGGTGCAGATCCTGCCGCGGGAAACTGCTGTGGAAGAATGTCCTATCATCGACGTGGAGACCCGCCATGCAACATACAGTGCGTTGCTCGAAAAGCTGACTCTGGCAAAGGATCATCTGCAAAACTTACGCAACCGAGGACTGACGGATAGCGATATTGAAATCCTCGGCTACAAAACGACGCCCGTCGTCGGGATGACGAATATTGCAAAACAATTACAGTCGGAGGGAAAGTATCTTGCAGGCGTCCCCGGATTTTATCGGACAGAGAACGGCGACTGGACGTTTGTCCGTGAGGCTCGCGGAATACTCATTCCCGTCCGAGACAGGAACGGACTGATACAGGGGCTTCAAATCAGGCTTGACAATGTACAACGACGCAAGTTTCGCTGGATTTCCAGTGCGGAACGCGAAGATGGCTGTAAGGCCGAGGGCTGGGTACATATCGCAGGAGATATCAGGGTGAAGATGATTCTGACAGAAGGGCCGATGAAGGCAGACGTTATCCATGCGTTATCCGGGTTTTCTGTTATAGCCGTTCCCGGTGTAAATTCGCTTTTGCGTCTGAAACCGGTGTTGGAGGATTTACGCAAATTTGGCTTGACGGAAATCAAAACGGCGTTTGATATGGATTTTTCCACAAACCGGCATGTACAGGATGGGCTTAGGAATCTTCTTGCTCTAATTGACGAAATGAATTTTCGGTTCGGTACGTATGTCTGGGATCCGAGGTATAAGGGTCTTGATGACTATATTTGTGCAAAAAAAATTGATAGAAATATACTTTAGATAATAAATATTTAATTACGGGAGCGTTTCACGAAATAAAGGTGGACGCTCTTTTTTGTTGAAAGAATATGCCTATATAATGCACCGGAGAAGGGAAAGAGGGTAATTCTTGCAATTCTAAAAAAGATATGATATAATTCTATTATCAAGATCGTCGGAGGCTTTGAATGCGGCGGAATATCATCAGTATCGTACGGGGCGGTCCCGCGCCCGAAGAGCAACTTTCCGTTTTGAAAAAGACAGGTTGGGACGGCGTATTTTTTACCTGGACGGGATGGGAGTCCGATCATACCTTTTCTTCCCAAATTCAGGCTGAAGGACTGGCGCTGCAATCTGTCCATGCGCCGTATGATAGGGCGGATAAACTTTGGGAATCGGACGATGAAGGGAAAGCAGAGGTCGCCCGGCAGATCCGTTGCATCCGCGATACGGCTTCGTGGGGATGCGGGCTCGTCGTCATGCACGCTATAGTTGGAATGGAGCGAATTGCGCCGACGGAGCGGGAGCGGGAATGCGGGTTTCAGAATTTTCAGAAAATTTTCGATGCCGCTGCTTCGGCAGGTATGATTGTCGCCATGGAAAATACGGAGGGCGAACGATACCTTGATGCGCTTATGCGGCATTTTCGCGGGCATCCCGCCTTGCGCTTTTGTATCGATACGGGGCATGAAATGTGTTATGATCACGGTCATGATCTTATCGGGAAATATGCCGATTTGTTGGCGTGCACGCATCTGAACGACAATCTCGGCATGTGCGGGGAGAAGATCACATGGCTGGACGATCTGCATCTTCTTCCGTTCGACGGCGTTGCCGATTGGGAAAATATCGCGGCGCGCCTGAACGTTGCCGCCTACCGCGGGGACATTACGCTGGAAGTGAAGCTGGAAAGCCGTGAGGGGCGGCACGAACACGATGCGTACCGCGCGATGCCGTTCGCGGAATATGCGGCGCTTGCATTGGAGCGGGCAAAGCGGATAGGAGAAATGCTGCGGTGAGGACAATGAAAAACGCTGAAATCAAAAGGGATAAAAAGGAAGGGCAGATCCAGGACGAACGCCAACGCGATTACGGTTCGAGATTCAAAGCCGAGCGCTATGTCACGGAAGGGTTCTGTATGCACTTTCATCGCAATACAGAATTGTATTGCGTGAACAAAGGGAAGGTATCCGTTCTCATCAACGGCGAAAACAAGATCCTTTCGGACGGACAGGCATGCGTCATCAATCGCCTGGAAAGCCATTCCTATGAAGTCGGTGAGCCTGCCGATATTACTTACTGTCACATCGGCGTGCTTTATATGGAGAGCTTTTACAGGTTCTATCCGCAGAAGGAGCCTGCGCGCTGGCTGATGGATGTGGACTTTAACCGGGAAAAATTGTTTCCGCTTCTGAAAGAGATCCGGGAGCGCGGAGCATCGATGCGGGAATTGGAAAAAGCAGCTAAGGCCGCGGCGATTTTCGACGAGATCGTCAGGCACTATGGATTCGGGGCGCGGAAACATATCGAGCATTCGCGCAGCACTTACAATATTATAGACGTCGTACAATATATCTACGATCACTATTCCGATCCCGATCTGGGGTTGAAAAAGATCGCCGGTGAATTCGGCTATTCGCCCAAGACGCTCTCCGCTCTCATCACGCAATACATCGATGTCGATCTGCGTGTATTTATCAACGATATCCGCGTGCAGAATGTCATCTATATGTATCAGGATCCCGCTAACCGCGGCGTATCGCTTGCCGAACTCATCGAAAAGTGCGGTTTTGTTTCCAAAATGACGTTTTACCGCGCCTATAACCGAAATTTCAAATTCAAAAGCCTGTAAAGAACATTTTAAATATTTTTTGAAGCCTCTCTTCGGCCCCGCGAAGAGAGGCTTTGTTTCAATTGTATTATTTCTGTATAATTTTATATAACCTTTTTGTATTGTGTAATAAAATTGTTGAATTTCAGAATTATGGTATATATAAATGGATTTTTGATATTTATTTTTTCACAATAGTATGCTAAAATATAAGTAGCAAGAAATGTGAATTAGTAACATTTTACAGGGGTACCCCTGTTTCTGTTGCTCCGCAACAGAAACAGAAATAATTAATAGAAAAGTTTTGAAATGTCGGATAGTGGACAGCGGGAAAGACTAACAAAATTGAATGACAGAATAGGTTATGGGCTTTGATGGGCATGTACTTGAAGAACAATGCCCTGTAGAAAACGGCGCGGTATTCGTATGATTGAAGGAATATGTTTCCCGCGAAAAAATAAAATCATGATAAATATTATGAGGAGGTCATTTGATGAAAAAGGCAAAACTTTTGTCGCTTGTGGCGGCTGGTGTTCTGGCGCTCGGGTCTACCGTGGGATTCGCAGGGTGCGGCGGTCCCAAGGCTCCCGAAGGCAACCTCGGCAGGGGGACGACGCTTTATGTGCAGCTGATCAACTACACGGTCGAAGCGGACAAGGCATATGAGCGCCTTGCCACCGTTTACAACGAGACGCAGGGGGCGGAGGACGACATCGAAGTCATCATCGACGAACAGACAACGGCCAACAACTATACATCGCAGCTTCGCCCGAATGTAGAAAATCAGTACGACATTATGACCATCGACAACATGACGTTCAAGGAGGTCCTGGTCGAGTATTTCGACGGGGCAAACGCCATCGTTCCGTTGGACGAATATCTCGATGATCCCGACTTTGCGGAGACGCTGGGGCTTGCAGATATTCCCGAAACGTCTATGGACATGTGGAAGATGACACAGTCTTCGGATGAAGACGGATTTTTCTACGCAGGAGCGGGGCAGCCGCAGCTTGCGTTGCCCTTCTTCAACGATCCGCAGGTGCTTTTCTATAATTCACAGATGTTTGAAGATATGGGCATCAACATCATCTCCGTGCCCGAAGAGGAGCTTGCCGCGTATAATCAGCAGCACGGCACCAACCTGAAACCGCATGGCTATGCGGAGTATACCCCGACGGCGGTCGGAGGCGACCTTGCAGATAAAACTTCTGAAAACCTCAGCGGCAAGGCGGTCGTAAAGGTCTTCAATAATTGCATTCCCATGAATTGGAAAGAGCTCCGCACGGTCGCGCAGATGTATCAGAAGTATCATCCGGGTTCGTATGGATATATGTCCGAATGGTGGTTCAATTACGGCTGGTCGGTCGGCGGCGACTGCATCGGCTGGAACGGAGAAGAGTATGAACTTTCTCTCGGAGATGAAACCAAAGGGCTTCTCGTCATCGACGATACGCTGGAAGTGAACGGGACGACCTATTACAAGGGGGACGTGCTCGATTACGAAGATCTGCACTCACTCTCTTCGAGCGTCCGCAGCACGTTGCTGAACGAAAAGCGTGTTACGGAGCTTCCTTCCATGTACGATGCGTTTGTGGAATTTAACCGCCTCGGCGTTCCCTCGGACAAAAAAGTAACGGATTCTGACCACGGGAGTCTTGACGGCTACGGGATCGCGCCTTCTACGGTGGATGACCGTGCAGGACTGTTCAGTGATGGACGGAGCCCGATGCTCTGCGAATACTATTCTGTCCAAAACGCTTTCACGGCAAAATTAGGCGATAATTTTGACATCGCACCGCTTGCACAGTATCGGGAATATGAAGGTGATTCCGACAACAGCACCGAGCTCAAAGTGATTGGGGAGAACGATTACACGGGCGATCTTGCTACGGCAGAGAACTCCGAAGGGGAGGAGGTCGCCATCGTCGGCGAAGCGGTCACAGTCACCGAACCTCAGACGGCTGGTATGTTCCTGCCTGCCAATGCCGATCCTTCCCGCCGCGAAGCTGCGCTCAAATACATGGCGTGGGTGTGCGGACCCGAAGGGCAGGCGATCCTCGCCGAGGGCAACACATCTGTTCCCAATCAGACGTCGTTTGCCGAAGACGAAGAATTTCTGAATGCGGAAGGTAGAGTGACAGACAATATGTACGCGGCGCTGTTTGCCAACAGCAATTCGTATGTCGGCGACTGGTCGTACGACTCCAACGACGCGTGGATCACAACTTGGTCCACCGTGCTGAATACGCAGGTCCGCGAAGGACAGATAACGCTTGATTTGTTCCTGCAGCAGAGAGAGACGGATGCGAACCGTGCGATCGGCGGGATTGGCGTATATACAAAGAGGACGTGATCATGAGAGGATTTGAGGATGTTGATGCGGTCGCGCCCGCGGAAAACGTGCTTTCGGAAGAAGGTGAACTCGTCGCTACTGCCACAGAGAGGAACGGCGAAACGATCGTTACGCTGCGCCGTTCGGGCGGCGGAAAGTTAAAAAAACGGAAGTGGACCTCTCAATCTTTTCTGGCTTTATTTCTTGCTCTGCTTCCCATGATCGGGTTTTTCCTGTTCAGCACGGCGCCGCTTGTCCTCTCCCTGATCGCGCTCTTTTGCGACGTATCCATCGACTGGCAGGGGATCTCGTTTTCCTGGAACGATTTCAACGGCTTTCGGATGATCTTTGAAAAAGATTTCGGCGCGGGAACGCAGTTTGCGCAGGATTTTTCCTCCATTTTCTGGAAATCTCTCGGCATTACGTTATGGTTGGGTTCCACGCAGTTTATTACGTTGCTGATCGCACTCGGCCTTTCCGTCCTGCTTGCCACAAAATGCAGGGGCAGCAAGACGTTTCAGGTGCTCTTCTTCATTCCGCATATCTGCTCCTCCGTTTCGGTCGCGTTTATGTGGAGCTGGATGTTTCTCGGACAGCCCGAAGGGATCCTGAACACCATCTTCGGGACGTCGATCCGCTGGCTCAATAATCCCGATACCATTCCGTGGACGATCATCATTGCCATCATCTGGCAGGCGCCCGCATACGGTACCGTCATGTTCAAGGCGGCGCTCGCCAATGTGGAGCAGTCGCAGTACGAGGCGGCGGGGCTTGACGGCGCGAACAGCTGGCAGAAATTCTGGTATGTAACGCTCCCCGGCATTATGCCGACAATCTTTTACCTGCTCATTGCGGGGATCAGCGCGGGATTGCTGCTCTACGATATGGCGGCGCTCATCGTGCCGGATCCGTGGGGATCGACGATCGGCGGACAGGATCATATGGCGCTCACTTTGATGCGGCTCGTTTTCTACTTCAACGAACACCGCGGAACCGATCCCGTGGCGCTCTCGGCGGCGTCGGCGATCAGCTGGATCTTGTTCCTGCTCATTGCGCCTGTATCGGTGTGGCTGTATTCACGTCGCGAAAAGAAGATGGAGGGCTGAGAAAGTGGAAGAGGTAAAAATGATTGAGACGACGGTTGCGGTCACCCCCGATCGCCCCGTCAAAAAGCGTAAAAAGATAAAACCTTCCCGTATTGTCGTTTACACGCTTCTGGGACTTTGGACGCTGTTCTTGTTCGTTCCAGTGTATACGCTGCTCGTTTCGTCCATTACACCGGCGGAGGAAGCGTCTGCTTCGACATTCACATGGTTTCCCAAACATCCTACGTTGCAGCCGTATGCGGATGTTTTTATCCACGACCCGAATCTGAGCAAGATCGGCATGCCGACGCTCGTTTATGGTTTTCTCAATACCATGTGGATCACATTACTCCCCGTCGTGGTGGGGCTGATCGTTTCGGGGCTATCGGCATATGCGTACAGCAAGTTGGACTTCCCCGGACGCAGGATCATTTTCAAGATCGCGTTCGCGGTCTCTATGGTCCCGCTCGGGGCGTTCAGCATTATTTCATATCTGTTTTACGATATGCTCGGATGGACGAATTCGGCGCTTCCGCTCGTGATACCGGGGCTGTTCGGCAGCATGAATACGGTGTTTTTCTTGAAAATGTATTACGAGACAGTACCGAACGAAATTCTGGAAGCGGCAAGGATCGATGGGAAAGGAACGTTCGGCGTATTTTTCAGCATGCTGCTGCCGCTTGCCATACCCGCGTTCATTGCGCAGTTCATCTTCGGATTCGTCGGCGGCTACAACAGCTATATGAGTCCGTTGCTCTATCTCCCGCAGGACGACGCCAGCACATGGACGCTGCAGCTCGCCCTCTCCAAGATCGTTGAAATATTCCCTAATGATGTGAACATTCGCTGCGCCTCTATGGTGCTCGGCATGGTGCCGCTCGTTGTGCTGTATTGCTTCTGCCAGAAACTGTTCATCGAAGGCATTTCGGTCGGTGGCGTAAAGGGATAAGCGAAACTGATAACAAGAACCCAAAACAGGAGGAAGTTTGATGAAAAAAAGATTTTTCGGCATTTTACTCTCTGTCATCCTTGCCGGCAGCATGTTGCTTGCGGGATGCGATTCAGGGGCGTCCGGAACGAAGATCGATTTCTATTCCGGCGAAGAGATGAATGTCAACGGCGATATGCGGATCAACGAAGAGCTCTTTTTCCGCAATGGGCTCAAAGGAGTCGCCGCCGACCCGTATGTGTTCGATAATACTGCGCGCGACGGGTACTACTACATCGTCTCCACGGACGGTCCAGCGTATATGTACCGCTCAAGGAACATGATGGATATCGAACCCGTCGGTCCTGCCGTGCAGGCGACCAACGAGGATGAAAAAGCCGTTGTGGACGTCACGCCGTTTTGGGCGCCTGAGATCGTTTATGACGGCGAGGCAAACGACGGCAACGGGCTGTATTATCTGTTTTTCTCCACTTATGGGCAGGCAGAAGAATACAGCGGGTCGGCGGGGCTTGTTTCCAATGTTTCCACAACGCAGCGTCAGGTGCTGTTCGTCGCGACAAGCGAAACGGCGCGCGGACCGTACACGCTCGTGAATATGGACAATCTGGATCATCAGGAGTACCGCAACGTCTGTAAAAATCCTGGGACTAAACTTTCAGCCGACGATGGTATGCCTTACGGCGTGGACGAAAACGGCGTCGCGCAGAGGGTTACGGAGGACAACGTGGACGAACTTTATCGTTTCGCGTATCCCGACGCAGAGATCCCTTACGCAAAGTACGGTTATTTTTCACAGGAGCAATATATAAAGTATCTCTCAAAGTACGAATCGGTCGAATATGACGAGACGATCCAGGGCGCGCAGAGCGGATCCGCAGGATATACGTCTACAATAGATGCGCATCCATTTGTCGACGAAGAAGGCAAAAAGTGGCTGTACTGGACGGAAAACGACGACAACAATAACGTCTACTGCTGCCCGATGTATAACAACGACTGGCTGTATCCCAACCTTTCCGAAACGAAACTTGTTCTTGCCTCGTATTACTACACGGCTGAGGATTACATGAACGCGCAGGAAGTTGCGGCGTTTGAAGATGAATTGTTTGCGGTCTGCCCTGACTATGAGTACGACGAGGATACCGGCACGTACGTCTGCCCCGAGCAGGCTGCCGGCACGGCGGGGCATGAGACGCACGCAGCGCAGGCGCTGCCCGAGGGCGTTTCGTACGAATCGGACAGAACGGACGCGCGCGACGAATACGGCAGCGACGATTCGCTCGTCAACGAGGGCGTGGCAGTCATCTACCACAACGGCAAGTATTACATGACCTTTTCCATCGGTGTTTACAGGGATAATACCTACCGCGTGATGCAGGCGGTTTCCGACAAGCCGAACGATGGCTGGCGCAAACTGCGTCCCGAGGAAGGCGGCGTGATCCTTTCGGGGCAGGATTCCGGCTCCAACGAGGTCACGGGTACGGGGCACAACGCGATCATCACCATCGGCGATCAGCTCTTCATTTACTACCATACGCACGACGACCCGAGCGTCATGGACACGCAGCGCCACGGCAACATCGACGAGCTGAAATGGATCACCGTCAAGGATAAGGACGGCAACGATCTCGACGTGCTGTATGCGAACGGACCTCTTGGCGTTCCGGAGCCGCGCATCGAAAAGTTTGCGGAATACAAGAACATTGCCGACGAGGCGCAAAGCGTCACCCTTACGGACGGCGCGCTTGCAGAAGGGTCTTCCGTTGCGCCGCTCAACGACGGGCTGCTCTCCGTGCTCAGGAGCGGGCTTGCGGAGGGTACGCGTGAATTTGCGGATACCTATATCAAGGAAACGCAGATCAGCGAGACTTCGACGTTTACCTTCGATTTTGAATCGGGGCGCACCATCCGCGCCGTGCTCGTCTACACTTCCAAAAACACGTCGGACATCTTCTTCAAAATTCCGAAGATGGAGTTCGTCGGAACGGACGCCGAGGGGAACGAAGTCAGGTACTATCTGGAAAACGTCGAACTGAGTCAGGATTTCTACACCTATCTGGAAGGCAGAAACACGGTGACCTATGTGAATGTCGGAGCATTTGCTTTTGCAGAGTTCGCGGAGCTTGAAAACATTACAAGCGTCAGCATTACGGTAGAAAAGCCCGAAGGACAGAGCATCGCAGGGATCTCCGAGATCCGCATTCTCGGCAAATAAAGGAGGGGGACAATATGAAATTCAGAAGAATTACGATATTTGGTCTTACGCTCGCCCTTGCCGGTACGCTTACGGCGTTTGCGGCGTGTACCGATCCGGAAAACACGGGCGAGACTCCGCCCGAGTACACCTTTGAGGACGGGCGTCCGGACGGCGAGCTCACCGCGCCCGACGAGGGGTTCGAGATCGACGGCGTGCTCGACGAAGCCGCTTACAGCAGTATCAGGTGGCTGGAAGGCCCCGTGCTCCGTCCGTACTATACGAGCGACGGGCAGGGCGTGTATTACGATTATGACGTCATTCAGGAAAGGACGCAGAGCGCCGCGCAGGTCAGAATGGGCACCTATTACGGCGAAAACGGCGTATACATTGCCTATTCCTATCAGGAACAGGCGGGGAAAGTCTGCTATGTGAACCCTTCCCGCAGGAGCTACCGCAACAGCGGCGTGGAGCTGCACATCGGTATCCCTTCCTCTGCCACGATGACGGGCGACGAAACGATCAGCCGCCTTACCGTCAACGCGAACGGCGCGCTCACCATCGCCAAAACGCAGGGCGATATATGGATGGCGCCGTACGGCACGGAAGACCATGCCAATATGCCGTACGTCGGGCTGACGGGCAACGGCACGCGCACCGACGAAAATGCCGACAGAACGGAATACACCTTTGAATTGTTTATTCCGTGGGGGTATTTTGACGAAGTCGGCGGCGAAGGCACGGCGCAGAGCATGAAGGACGGCGGCGACCTCGTCGTCGCGCCGGGTATCATTACCGCCAACAACTATACGGGTACGGGTCAGACCGACCGCGAATATTATGTGCTCAGCGCTCGCCTTGATGACGGCGAATGGTCAAACGCGCAGGGCTGGTATCATTTCAACAGAGACGGCGTCGTCGCCTATGACATCGAGATCGCACAGCCGCAGAACGGCTCTGTGCAGGAGTGGATGGGCTATGATACGGCGGCAAAGAACAGTTCCCTTACCTTTGTCACCAAAGCGAACGAAGGGTACGCATTAAAGGAATTCCGCGTCAACGGCGTTGCTGTCCCGCGCGATTACATTCATTATGATATGTACACCACGCTGGGCGCCGATGCGGAAAGCAACGTGCAGAAGGCATATATCAAGATCCCCGAAAAGGAGATCACGGGCGACGTTTCGGTGGAAGCGGTGTTCGAGCCGCTCGCATCGGGCGAACAGACGCTCGTTGCGACCGTTTACGGCGAAAGCACGGAGAATCCGCTTGCCAATGCCACCGTTACCTTTACGCGCGGCGACGAGGTAAAAACGGCGACGACGGACGAAAACGGCACGTTCACGCTCTCGGGGCTTACGGCGGGGCTGTATGACGTCGCGGTCAATGACCTCACATACAGGAAACTCACCGACTATGTGTTCTTCTCGCCCGCAGCAAACGCGCAGATCGTCTTTGAACTGAACGAGTTCGCGCTGGAAGGCAGCGAAAACGTTGAAATGAATTATACTGAAATACAGGGTAAAGTCGGCTCGCTCGAAGGCGGCTTTGTGTTCAGCGGGTTCTTCGGGTTTGAAGGGGCGGAATTTGACGACCTGACGACATTTACGGCGACCGTGAATTTCAGGCTGGAAGACGGGACTCAATACGGATTCCGCTTTACCAAATGGAATCAGTACGTGGTGCTCAAATGTGAGCAGCGCGAATGGAGCTTTGCCGATAATTCCGCCGCGATGGCATATATGCGCGAGCAGGGCGGCGTCTACTTTATGTTCGCGGTCGATCCGAACGGAGAACAGGATAACGGCATTTCCGTCTATATCAAGCAGGACGCAAATACATGGGTGCAGCTTGCGCTTTCGGGCGGCAGCGGAGATTATGCCTTCCCCTTTGACAAAGAGGTCACGAGCATCAACTTCGGCAAGCAGGATGACAGTGATGCGGCGCATACCGCGGTGCTGGAAGACGGAAAATTGCAAATCGGTACATGCAATGTCAATATTCCCGTCACAGTTACGGTCAACGGCGGCGAGCAGGTGACCGGCGGCGAGGTTTCCGTGACGGAAAGCGCCAGTCTTGGAGAGACGATCACCGTTACGCTCACGCCCGAAGACAACTACGAGCTGAGCGCGCTGGAAGTGGACGGCAAAGCTGTTTCCTGCACAGAACAAAACGGCGTATACACCTATACCTTTACGGCAACGAAGAGCAGTTATGCCCTGACGGTAACGTTTGGCGAATTGCACGAGCTTACGGTCACGGTGGATACGAGCACCATGCCGGATGCGGCAGCGGACATCGACGTCACGCTTACCGATGCGGCAGGCGGCGAGATCGCATTGCAGGGAAGCGGCGGTACGTTGACGGCACAGATCCCTTACGGTACCTATACGCGTCCGCTTCGGGCGAGTATACCGTGCTCGAACAGGAAGTGACCTTTGAAGAAGGCAGCACGAGCGTGACGGTCAACATCACAGCCGACAACTACGGCGCAAACCGCAAGTACACGCTGGAAGGCAGCGGAAACAGTGCAAGCAATTATAGTGAAATACAGGGTAAAGTCGGCTCGCTCGAAGGCGGCTTCGTATTCAGCGGTTTCTTCGGGTTTGAAGGGGCGACGTATGACGAACTGACCAACTTCACTAACACGATCTACTTCGATATGGCAGATGGCTCACGGGGCGAATTCCGTTTCACGAAGTGGGGCAATTTGCTGATGCTCAAATACGGAAGCCAGGAATACCATTTTGAAAGCGACGCCGAGGCGGTGGACTACTTCAAAGCGGAGTGCGGCGTGTACTTCATGTTCGTCGTGGACGGCAGCGGCAATGTTTCCTCCTACATCAAACGGAGCGCAGATGAATGGATGTGTCTTTCGACAAGTTCGTCTGCAAAGTTCCCGATCGGTCAGACGCTCAATGCGATCCGTTTCGGCAAGCAGGATGACAGTAATACAGCGCATTATGCCGTATTGGAAGGCGGCGTTTTGCAGCTCGGCACCACCGATACTGGGATTGACGTCAGCTTTACGGGTACGGGTTCTGTCACGGGCGGTTCAATCGAAGTGGTTCAATCGAAGTGACGGATGCGACCCTCGGCGGCGAAGTCACGGTCACGCTCACGCCCGAAGCAGGGTATGTATTCACTTCGCTGAGCGTAGACGGAGCGCCTGTGGAATGCACATCGGGTGCAGACGGCGTATATACCTATACCTTTACGGCGACGAAGAGCAGTTATGCGTTTGCAGCCGTGTTTGAACAGGCGGGCGGCGCGTATACCGTCAATGCGGATATCTCCGCCGGGTTGAATGCGGCAAATGATCTGCGCATCGTACTTTCCAACGGCTCTTCGGAGTATGTTGCAACCAAAGGCGCGGGCAATGTATGGACGACCGTCCGCTTCGGGCGAGTATACCGTGCTCGAACAGGAAGTGACCTTTGAAGAAGGCAGCACGAGCGTGACGGTCAACATCACAGCCGACAACTACGGCGAAAACCGCAAGTACACGCTGGAAGGCAGCGCAACGGAGGATGGCGTTGTGCTTGTGGAAAACCTCGGCGCAACGACGAACGGTTTCGTGTTTGAAGGGTTCCTCGGCGTTGGCGGCAGCGGTTCGCTCGCGGATATCGGAACAAAGAATTATGCCACGGCTTTGCGCTTCACAACGGAGAGCGGGTATCAATTCCGCCTTTGCTTCTATATCTGGGTAGGTCAATACTGGTTGGTAAAAGCGTTCCAGGAAGGGCAGGAGAACACCACAGCCAGCCACGAATTCGGGTTTACGGGCAACACGACGCTGATTGACTATGTGAAGGCGCAGAATGGTATTACGGTATCGATCTCGGCGGCTGTGGACGGCACGCTCACCGTTTACGCCAAGACGAGCGACACCGAATGGGTATCGCTTGGTGAATGGGAAAGCCCGTTTGAAATCGACGAAAAGATCACGCAAGTGGAAGTGCTGCGTATGTTCACAAGCGGCGTCGAAGACTGGACGGCTACCGTAAACGGCGAACTTAAATTCGGCACCACCGATACGGGCGTCACGATTGGGTAAGGCGTCTTGTAACAGTCATATGTCGACCGAAATCATCGGTCTCAGCATGATGGCGATCGCCATATCGTAACGGCAAAATCATGAAAAGGGCAACGGGGAGCGGAGCGGTTTCTGCCGCTCCGCTCTTTCCGTAAGGCGCATCGGCGCCAAAGAGGAGACTATGAAATATCAGCTCAAAACAAACAACAAAACGCCGCTTCTGGCGGCGCACAGGGGCGTATGCGGGGCGAATATCCCTTGCAACACGCTCGCGGCATATGAGATCGCCCTTCGTCAGGGGGCGGACGTCATTGAACTCGACGTTTCCAAGAGCAAAGACGGCGAACTGTTCGCCTTCCACCCGGGCATGGAGCCTGTCTACCTGAAATGCGGGAAAATGATCTCGGAGATGACGGCGGCGGAGGTGCGCGAAGTCCCCATTCTCAATCAGGACGAAGTGCCCACGCATTACCGCGTTCCCACCCTCTTTGAGGCGCTCTCCTTCTTAAAAGACAGGGCGTACATTAACGTGGATAAATTTTGGACGGACGTGGAGGGGATCACAGCGTGTATTCGCCGCGCAGGGGTAGAAAAGCAGGTCATTGTCAAGACGTATCTGGACGAAGATTCACTCTGCAATGTGGAAAAATTTGCGCCTGATCTCATGTTCATGCCTATGGTATGGCATAAGGACGAGTCGTCGGAGATGCTGTTAAAGCGCAATATCCATTTTATCGGGAACGAGGTCTTGTTCGACAAAGATACGGACGAAATCATTTCGGACGAGTATATTGCCGAAATGCATCGAAAGGGCTTGCTGATCTGGGTAAATGCCATTGTCTATAACGAAAACGACGTCATTTCGGCGGGGCATACGGACGATATTTCTCTTACGGACGATCCTGAAAAGGGATGGGGCTGGCTTCTCGATAAAAAAGTCGATATTATCCAGACGGACTGGCCGCTTATGGTAGGGCAGTATATCGGCGACAGACATCGCAACGAATGAGCAGAGCAAAAAAGGAGCAATACAATTTTATGATCGGAGAATACAGATCGGGCAACTTCCGCATACAGTTTCTTACGAAGGACATCGTTCGCATCGAATATGCAAAAGACGAGAAGTTCTGCGATCGGGAGACCTTTTTCGTCCCCGCGCGAAGCTTCGAAGGGGGCGTGGAATTTACTGCCGCAGACGTACGCGGCGGCGTGCGTCTTGTCTTCGGCGGGTACGAACTTTTTCTCCCGCACGGCGGGCGCGGCATGAGCGGGATCGTCCTCTCGCAGGAGGGAAAAGCGGTATACCGCTGCCGCGAACTGTCCAATACGGGCGAACTGCCGTCTCTCGAGAAAACGCCCGAAGTATTTGCAGTCTCTGATAATCCGCGCATCCGCGTTCCCGCGGGCGGCTATACATACAGAGGGGAGATCGAAAACAGCGGATACGTCATCGAAAAAGATGTGAGCGACGTCTACCTGCTGCTCTGCGGGCGCGATGCGAAAAAGCTGCGCCGCCTCTATGTGCAGCTCACGGGCAGGTGTCTCTTGGTGCGTCTCTCCGTACTCGGTGCATGGAACTCCAAGTACTACAAGTACAGCGAAGAGAGTGCAAAGCAGGTCATCTGCGATTATGAAACGTACGGCATCCCGCTCGACAACATGGTCATCGACACAGACTGGCGGGCGGCGTCCGACCGCGGCATCGGGTACGACATTGATACGAAGCTCTTTCCCGATATGCGCCGCTTTTTCGGCTTCGCGCACAGCCACGGGGTAGAGATCATGTTCAACGATCACCCCGAACCCGTCGATGGGGCGAAAGATCTGCTCGATCCCAAAGAGGTGCGTTTCCGCGAGGAAAAATTGCAGGGGCTTCTGTCTCTCGGTCTGGATACGTGGTGGTACGACCGCAATTGGCACACCGCACTTATCAGCCCCGTTTCCGAGATCTATCCCGAAACGTTCGGCTTGTACCTGTTTGAAGATATTACGCGGCATTATTATCAGAAGGCGGCGGACGGCGGAGCATGCCGCAGACCTGTCGTCATGGGGAACGTCAACAATATCTGGAACGGCAATTACGAAGCCATCCACGACAGCGCCTCGCACCGCTTCGGCATTCAATGGACGGGCGACATCATGAGCGATCCCATTTCCCTCGCAAGCGAGGTGAAAACGCTCATCCGCGCATCCGACAACGGCATCATCTACGTCAATTCCGACTGCGGCGGGCATATCGGCGATCCCGATAAAGAATTGTATCTGCGCTGGATCCAATTCGGCGTGTTCTCGCCCGTGTTCCGCCCGCATTGTACGAATAACGTGAAACGCTTTCGCGAGCCGTGGCTCTATGACGAAGAGACGCTGAATATTGCGCGCTCGTTTATCAAAATGCGCTACCGCCTTTTGCCCGTGCTCTACGCCAGTGCATTCAACAGTTATTTATCGGGCGAACCGCTCTTCCGCGGGCTCGGATGGGAATATCCCGCCGATAAAAAGGCGCTTGCCTGCGATACGGAATACATGCTCGGCAAGGACATCCTCGTCGCGCCCGTGGCGGGCGAACGTATGCAAAAGCCCAAGCAAACTTGCTATACCGCACCCGTCAAAGCAGTGTTCTTCGACGGCACCGAGCTTGCGGGCGAACCCATCGCCGAGGCGACGTACAAAACGCTTGATCTCGAGCTCGATAACGTCCCGCCGACAGAGGGTGTTCCCGTGTACCACTTCTCCGCAAGATTTGAAACGCGGGTGAAATTCGAAAAGGATACCGAGCTATTTCTTCTTTGCGACGACGGCGCGACCGTGTATGTGGACGGCAGGCAGGTCTTTCGCGACGATAAGACACATCCCGCGCGCCTCTCTCCGCTCTGTACGGTGGAAGGGGGCAGGGAACACAGCCTGACGGTGGAATACTTCCAGGCAGGCGGCGCGGCTTGCTGCGTGCTCTATTACGACGCGCACGAGGAGAGCAAAAAGTCCGTCTATCTCCCCGAGGGGAAGTGGATGGACGTATTCGGCGGAAAGGTATATCCCGGCGGGCGGTCGTATTCGCGGCGTTACGCCGTCAGCGAAATGCCGCTCTTCGTCCGCCTCGGCGCGCTGCTTCCGCTCGCGCACGACGCAAAGAATACCAAGCAGCAGACGTGGGACCGCCTTGCGTTCGATTACTATCCCGACCGCGAGGCGCGTGAGGAAGGCTTTCTGTATGAGGACGATACGGAGACGACGGCTTACGAGCACGGCGAATACCGCACAACGCCCTACGAGGCGTTCTACGACAGGGAAACAAACGCCTACGTCGTACGGTTCGGCGAAGCGCATGGCTCCTTTCAAGGGGCAAAGGCGTTCCCCGCGCGGGAGATCACGGTGCGCCTGCACCTTGCAACGTGCGGCGAAAGCGTGCAGAACGTCACAGTCAACGGCGGCAACGCCGAATACCGCATACTCGGGCGCGATGCGGGCGCATTCCCGTTCGCGGCGGAAGGCGGAGCGCGCGACGGCGATCTGATCGCTGTGACGTTCCGTGCAAAAACGGATAAGCGCTACGAAGTCAGATTCTGCCTTATGGCGTAAAGAGCATTCTGGCAAACACAAGAACATATAGCGCAAAGCAGCTATAAGAGAATTTGAAATTATTCTTAAAATAATTCTTAAAGGAAGGAAACATTATGAAGACGGTAAAAGACTTAACGGCGGAGGAAAAACTGCGCCTTATCTGCGGCAAAGACTCCTGGCACACGGTAGACCTCGGCGGGAAGATCCCCGCGGTCACCATGACAGATGGGCCCGTGGGCTTACGCGTGGTATGCAAGCGCGACGAAGTAAGCGGGAAAGAGGACTCGCTGCCTGCCGTCGCTTATCCCGCTATCCACATGCTGGCAAATTCGTGGAACCCCGCTGTTGCGCGCAAAATGGGCGAATGCCTCGGTGACGACGCTCTGGAGCGCGGCGTCGATCTGCTACTCGCGCCCGGCGTGAATATTAAACGTGATCCATTGAACGGGCGCAACTTTGAGTATTTTTCCGAAGATCCGTATCTCGCCGGCACGATGGCGGAGAGTTATATTGAGGGCGTGCAGTCGCGCGGGGTGGGCGTCTGCCTCAAACACTTTTGTGCCAACAATTCGGAGTACGACCGTTTCCATCAGACGAGCGATGTGGACGAGCGCACCCTGCGCGAAATGTATTACGTTCCCTTTGAAATCGCCTGCAAGGCGAAGCCCGTTTCCGTCATGTGCTCTTATAACCGCGTCAACGGGACGTATGCTGCGGAGTATAAAAAGGGGTTCGACGTCCTGCGGGATGAGTTCGGATTTGACGGGGCGATCTTTTCCGATTGGGGCGCCGTGCGCGACCGCACAAGATCCGCAAAAGCGGGGCTTGACATTGAAATGCCGTTCAACGAAGGGAACTACCGGAAACTTTGCAAAGATTATGCGGAAGGGAAACTTTCCGAGGAGGAGTTGGACGCCTGCACGCAGCGGGTGCTTGATCTTGCCTATCGGCTGAAAGGGATGTCTAAGGATGAAAAACCCGTTACGTCCGAACAGCAGCGGTTGCAGGCGGCGAAGGAGATCCTTTCGGAGAGTATCGTCCTGCTCAAAAACGACGGCATTCTGCCGCTTGCCAAGGGGCAAAAGCTGTTCATGTGCGGCGTTTTTGCAAAAGCATGGCCGGCCCTATTGCGCGGTGGCGGTTCGGCATGCGTCCGCTGGACGGAGGAGAACTTTGATATTACGGCTGCGCTCCAAAAGCGCGGTTTCGATGTAGATTATGAGAGTGCCTTTTTCATCAAAGATGTGCTTTCCTGGCAGAACGCGCGCACGGCAGTCCTCAAAGCGGGGCGCGGCGATGTAAATATCGTATGCGTCGGCACGGGCGAAGAGATTGAGTACGAGAGCGGCGACAGACAGTCTCTCCGCCTTCCCGCAGTGCAGGAACAGGCGATCCTCGATACGGCGGCGCAGAATCCGAATACCGTTGTCGTTCTTTTTGCGGGCAGCGCGATCGACGTCTCCGCGTGGATCGATCAGGTAAAAGCCGTCGTTTACGCGGGATTTACGGGCGAAGGCGGCGACGAGGTCGTTGCCGACATCCTCACGGGAAAGATCAATCCGAGCGGCAAACTGTCTGAAACGTTCCCGCTCTCCATCGAGGACGTGCCCGCCGCAAACACATACAAACACGCGGGCGTCACGCGCTATCAGGACGGGCTGGACGTTGGCTACCGTTATTACGATACCTATGAAGTCCCCGTCGCGTTTCCCTTCGGACACGGATTGAGTTATTCTTCCTTCGAATACGATAATCTGAAAGCGGAACAAAAGGGAGGCACCGTCAAGGTGATGTTCGAGGTCGAAAACACCTCCGAGAGGGCAGGCAAGGAGACCGCTCAGGTCTATGTGCGCGAATGTGCGCCGTTCGTGTATCGTCCGTTGAAGGAATTGAAGGGATTCTGCAAAGAGGAGATCGGCGCGGGCAAGCGCAAAAAATTCTGCGTGGAACTGCCCATGCGCGCATTTGCGCACTGGTCGACGGCAACGGACAGGTGGGAAGTGACGGAGGGCGACTACGAGATCATGGTCGGGTCGTCGTCTGCGGATATCCGCCTGCGCGCAAGGCTTACGTTGCCTGAAATACAGCTTTAAAAAAGGAAAGTATATGTTATTTTCCCAGGCTGATGTTGCGGCTCTCTCCGCCGCGCAGAAAGATGAGATCTTGTTCGGCAAAACGTTCGGGCGGCTTCCGCCGCCCTGCCATGCGGTACTCGTGCTCGGCGGCGGCATCGACGATATGCGCAGCCGTGCGGCAAGCGCCGCCGCGCTTCTTGCGCGCGTACCTATCGGAAAGGTCATCGCCTGCGGCGGCGTCGCGCGGCAGTTCGGCGGCGAGGCGTTGCCGGAGTGCGAGATCCTTTGCCGCCTTTTGCAGGAAGCGGGCGTGCAAGCGGAGATCGTTCTCGAGAACAATTCAAAAGATACGATCGAAAACATCCTGTATGCGTTTACTCTGTTAAAAAACGATCTTTTTACGGAGAAAGGGCTGAATGTTGCCGTTGTGACGAGTCCGTGGCATCTGCGCCGCGCGACGGAACTTGCCAAGTGCCTGATGCCGAAAACGGTGTCCGTTTACGGCTATCATTCCGATTACGGCAGACAGCGGCTTACGGGGGAGTGTGCTCCCACGCTCATTACACAGGCGGAGAACGAGCTTCGCTTTCTGCGTGAGGCCGTGGAATGCGGCTTTGCCGACGATTTTGAGATTTGAAGGAGTGTGCAAATGCAACGTAAATTACCTGCGTACCCGCTGTGGATCATAGACCCCGATTTTTCGGTGTGGTCCAAGAACGATACGTTAAACGGCGGAGATGCGATCTTCTGGCAGGGAACTTCCCGCCGCACATACGGGCTGGTCCGTTTCGGCGGAAAGACATACTGTTTTCTGGGCAGAAGGGACGACGCGATCCCGCTCGTGCAGAAAGACGTTTCCGTTACCGCGTTTGAAACGGCGTATACCTTCGCGTGTGCGGACTTTACGCTCAGAGTGCGGTTTGTCTCTCCGCTGCCGCCCGACAATCTTGAAACGCTGTCCTGCCCCGTCTGCTATACGCGCTATGAAGTAAAATTCAAGCGGAAATTGCCGGAAGATTTTTCCGTTGCGCTCGTTCTGGACGAAGAATACTGTTACAGCGCCAAGCGCGCGCCCATCATCGGCGGCGTGTTGCCCTGCGGAAAGTTCGAGGCGGCGTTCATGACGCGCCGCAGAAACCTTGTGGCGTCGGATACGAGCGATACCTACGCGCCCGATCACGGCTACACATACCTCGCGGGCGAAGAGAGCTTTTTTGTGACCGAGGCCGCCGTCAACCGCTATGTTGCGGAGGGGAAGGCAGAGTATCTGCGTGAATCCAATGAGCGCAGCTGCGTTATGAGCGTAAACCGCGCGCCCCGCGGCTCTTTCATGACGGCGCACGATGACCTTGTCTCCGTGTTCTATTTCGGCGAATGGCTGAAAAGATATTATTTCCGTAACGGCAAGACGATCGTTGACGCGTTGGCGTATGCTTTTGACAACGAGGAGAAGATCGTCTGTAAATGCAGGTCGTTCGATAAAAAACTCAGAACGGATTGTAATGCCGTCGGAGAAGGGTACTATCTGCTTGCCTGCGCGGCGCTGCGGCAGACAATGGGCGGGCATAAGCTTGTGCAGAATGGGAAGGGAGAATTGCTGTTCCTCTCCAAGGAATGTGATTCCAACGGCTGTATCGGAACGGTGGATGTTTCCTATCCTTCCATGCCGCTTTTTCTGCTGTACAATCCCGAACTTGTCAATGCAATGATGCGCGGCATCTTCGCGTTTGCGCGGATGCCTGTCTGGACGTTCGGTTTCGCCCCGCATGATTTGGGGACTTATCCGTGGTGCAGCGGGCAGGTGTACGGCGTGCGCGAGGGAAACGATAAGTTCAACTGCGGCATGCTTGCCTTCGGCTGGGGCGAGGGTCCGAAAACGCAGCCGATGCTTTATCTGCGTCCCGCAGCGAGCAATGTCTATAACGAAAAGATGCAGATGCCCGTCGAGGAATGCGGCAATATGCTCATCATGACGGCGGCGGTCGTCCGTGCAGGTGGCAGTACGGAGCTCGCCGCGCGCAATTTCGATCTGTTGGAAAAATGGGTCGGCTATCTTGAAAAGTACGGGTTAAAGCCCGCGCTTTTCGACAAAGACGTCAAGGATACCTGCGATTTCTGGTCGATCAATATCTATACCCGCAGTATGGTAGATATGAGAAAAGCGAACATGAAAGGAGAACGTTATCCGTTCACCAAGGCGCGCACCATCAAAATGAAGAACTTTTATCTGGATGAATTTTATCCGGAAACCGTCTGTCACAGCCTGATGCGGCTGAAAGACAAGCCCGTCTATATCACGGAAAACGGATATTCGTGCGAGGACGACCGCCTGCGCATCGTCTTTTTGACGGAGTATCTGAGTGCGCTTCATACCGCGATCGAAGAGGGCGTGGATGTGCGCGGATATCTCTATTGGTCTCTTCTCGACAATTATGAATGGGGTTCGTATCTGCCAAAATTCGGGCTTGTTTCCGTCGATCGGGCAAACGGCTATCGGCGCACGCCGAAGCCGAGCGCTTATTTCTATCAAGATATCATTCAGAATAACGGATATTCTCCCGAGATCCTGAAAAAATATCTTTCGGAGATCCCGCGTATCGGAGATGTGCCTGTCATAAAGTGATACGGCAAACACATCCGTGCATTTCAGGCACGGTACGGGAAAGACATATGTTGCAGGATTTGTATCATTTGCTGAATATTTTGCTTGCAGTGGTTCTCGGCTTTGCCATCGGGTACGAGCGGAAACTGCGCTATAAGGAGGCGGGCATCCGCACGCATACCATCGTGTGCGCGGGGAGCGCGCTCATCATGGTCGTATCCAAGTATGGCTTCGGGGACAGTATCGAGGCGGACGCTTCCCGCGTGGCGGCGCAGATCGTTTCGGGGATAGGTTTTCTGGGCGCGGGCATCATCATCTACCGCAAGCACGAGATCCACGGACTGACGACCGCCGCGGGCGTGTGGGCAACGTCCGGCGTGGGCATGGCGGCAGGCGCGGGTATGTACCTCGTTGCCGCGGGGTCGACGGTCGTCCTCATCGGCGTGCAGTGCCTGTTCCATATCAAGTGCAAGTTTTTTCAGACGAAGAAGTATTTTCAGGTCAAGATCGTGTTCACGAGCAGCGGCGGGGAGAACGACGTCATCAAAGAGATCTTTCAGACCGACCGCTTCAACCGTCTCGTCATCGAACGTAAGGGCGAGGAGACGGTGTATCATGCCACACTCAACACGGATAAAGAATATTCTTCGCAGCGGCTTACGGAGATCATGGCGCAGTATCCGTTCATCCGCTCCATCGAACGCTGCGACGAGGGCTGATAATATGTTGCCGCGCAGCGCTTGCTGCGCAAAGAAACAGACAAAGCAAGGAGGACAAACGTATGAAGATCCGATATTTGGGAACCGCCGCGTATGAGGGTGTTCCCGCCCCGTATTGCAAGTGCCGCGTGTGCAGGGAATCCTTCCGCACGGGCGGAAGGGCGCTGCGTTCGCGCTCACAGGCGCTCGTGGACGGAGAGCTGCTGTTCGATTATAACGCAGATACCGTCTGCCATTCGTTGCAATACCGCATCGAATGGGAAAAGATCGGCGACTGCCTGATCACCCACAGCCACAGCGACCATCTCTGCCCCGCCGATCTGCTGCTTTTGTCCGACCCGTTCAGTCATGAACACCGCACGGTGCGTTTCTATTCCGCGCAGGACGGGTATGATAAGATCGGGCGGGAGATCGAAACGCACCATATGCAAAACAGAGTGGAGGCGCAGCTCGTAAAGCCCGAAGAGGTCTTTTATACCTCGGATAAAAAGTACAAAGTTCTTGCGCTGCGGGCAAACCATCCCGCCGAAACGACGCCCGTGATCTATGCCGTCGAGCGCGGCGGGAAGCGGCTCTTATACGCGCACGATACGGGGCTTTTCCCCGAGGAAAACTATGCGCTTTTGAAAGAGTTCGGCAGGTTCGGTCTCGTTTCCCTTGACTGCACCGGCTGTCTTGGGATCGGCGGAGGCTGGCGAGACGGGCATATGAGCCTGCAAACAAATCTTGAAGTGCGGGAACGGTTGCTGCGGGAGGGGATTGCGGACGAAAAAACGATCTTCGTCGCCAATCACTTTTCCCACAACGGCGGACAGACATATGACGAGATGGTTCCGGAAATGGCAAAACACGGCATCGTCGTCTCCTACGACGGTTTGGAGATCGAGTTTTAACGCCCGCAAGGAAAGGGAAAACCCGTGTCTGCGGCGGCGTGTCGCAATTGATAACGATAAGGAGCGATCGCATCATGTTTCATGAAACGGAGCACAACGTTTTTATTTTAGAAAACGGCAAAATCGCCTACGCGGTCTATCTGAACGAGGCGGGCAATCTTGAAAACGTCTGGTTCGGCAAGGCGCTCTCCGATTATAGCGGCATCCTCAATGCGTGCAACGTGGAGGGCGGCGGAGAATGTATGTATTACGACGTTGCCCGCGGAGAGGAGCGCAGATACGCTGTCGGATTCAACGCGCAGTGCACGCCGCTCGAACTCTCCTCGCACGGGTATGCCGATAAGCGCGGCGCGCCGGTCGTGATCCGTCGGAAGAACGGCTCGTTTGCAACGGACTTCCGCTGCGTGGGCTATAAGGCATTTGCCGGGATTCCCGCGCTTCCCGGAATGCCGCACGCGCGCGGGAACGAGGAGAATTGTGAAACGGCGGAGTTTCTCTTCAAAGAGCAAAACAGTGAGGTATATCTGACATACCGACTGACGATGTTTTCGGATAAGAACGTTCTCGTCAAGAGCTTTGAGATCGAAAACAGAGGGGAAGAGCCTGTAACGCTTGTCCGCGCCATGTCGATGCAGCAGGATCTTACAAGCAGGGATTATAAGCTTGTCCATTTTCACGGAAGGTGGATGCACGAGCGCGAGTATGCGGAAAACGATATTCTGGACGGTATACAGGAAATATCCAGCAATTACGGGCGTTCTTCTGCCGAAGAAAATCCGTTCGTGTATCTGAAACACCGTGACGCGACCGCCGACCACGGCGTGGCGATCGGGTTCAACCTGATTTACAGCGGCAATTTCAAATTCCGCGTGTTCTCAGATAAGCTCTGCGGCACGCATATTACTTACGGAATCAACGAAGAAGATTTCGCGTGGATGCTCCGCCGAGGGGAACGCTTTCAGACGCCGCAGGCAATCGTCGTCTATTCCAACGAGGGGACGGACGCAATGAGCAGGACGTTCCACCGTTTTATCCGCGAAAACCTCATCGGCTATCGGGGCAACGACGCGTACAAGCCCGTTCTGTTCAATTCGTGGGAGGGCTGCTCCTTTCATTTTGATACGGCGTCCATTCTCGCATACATTGACTCTGCCTGCAAGATCGGGACGGAGCTGTTTGTGCTGGACGACGGCTGGTTCGGAAAACGCAACGACGACACGGCAGGACTTGGGGACTGGACGGTCAATCAGGATAAGGTCGATCTGCATAAAGTCATCGCGTATTGCCATGAGAAGGGATTGAAATTCGGAATCTGGTTCGAACCTGAGATGGTGAACTACGATAGCGATCTGTTCCGTGCTCACCCCGATTATGCATTGGGATACCAAAAGGACGGAAAACCATACCTGTGGCGGCATCAGCTTCACCTGGATTTTTCGAGGGAAGAAGTCGTCGATCATATTTACAGGCAGATGAAGGCGTTTTTGTCCGAATATACCGTTGATTATATCAAATGGGACTGCAATCGCATCGTTATGGAACACGAGGCTAACGATCCCGAGCGGCAGGGGGAAATGTATCACAGGCTCATGCTCGGGTACTATTCTCTGCTTGGCAGATTGACGGAAGAATATCCGCATATCATGTTTGAAGGGTGTGCGGGCGGCGGCGGACGGTTCGATCTCGGCACATTGTACTACTGCCCGCAGATCTGGGCGAGTGACGAGTCCGATCCCGCGCAGCGTATGGAGATCCAGTTCAATACATCGCTTGGTTATCCGCTCTCCTGCATCGCTTCGCATGTCAACGACAGCAGCGTGGCTTCCTATACCACAAAGGCGGCGCTTGCGCTGTTCGGGACGTACGGCTATGAGATGAATCCGAACGAACTGACGGAAGAAGAAATTGCTGAACTTTCGGAAATCGCCGCACTCTATCGAAAATATCATTCGGAAGTCATCGAACAGGGCGACCTGCATCATATCCTCTCGCCAAATGAGGGCAACAGAATGTGCATGCAATGCGTCTCGCGGGATAAGAGTGTTTCGCTCGTTCTTCTCATGAACCGCAAAAAGGAGTGGCAGCAGTTCCGTTACCTGAGACTGAAAGGACTGGACAGGACGCGCGCCTACAAGAACAGTTACGACAAAAACGTGTACAGCGGCGAATATTACATGGAAGTAGGGCTGAATCTGTTTGCCGAAACGCCCTCCGAATTTGATTCAAAACTTATCTTGCTCACGGAGGAGAAGTGACGCAATGTATCGCGAAAAAATCGATCTGTACGAATGGTTTCAAGCAGAACGGGGCAAAAAAACGCGCGGCTTTCTGCACGTCTACCGCCACGTCGGCTCAAAGGAGATCGCGTGGAAAAAGCGTTCGGCGATCCTGATCTTCCCCGGGGGCGGCTATTCCTTCGTTTCGGAACGGGAATGGGAGCCCGTCGCAATGTATTACTACGGCAAAGGGCTGGATGCCTATGTGTTGGAGTATAACGTAGCTCCCGAGTGCGGCTATCCGACGTTGCTGACGGAAGCGGCAATGGCGATGCTCTATCTGCGAAAGGAGGCGGAGCGCCTGCATTCGGACGGGAAGATCGCGGCGCTCGGGTTTTCCTCGGGAGGGCATCTGTGCGGCTGTATTTCGCTGTTGTGGGACGACCTGGTTTTGTCCGCAAGGTTCGGGACGGACTGTGCGCAGATCCGTCCAGACGCCGCCATTCTGGCATACGCAGTCGTTTCATCCGAGCAAAGCTGTCGAGATGAAGAGACCTTTGTCAATTTCTGCGGCGGGAAAGCGCCATACGAGCGGTACTCTTTGGAACGCGTCGTCCGCCCCGATGCGCCTCCCATGTTTCTTTGGGCGACCGCAGATGATGCGGAAGTACCCATCGAGAACTCGATCCGCCTGTTCCGCGCGCTGTGCGCGGCAGGCGTTCCTGCGGAGTACCATGCTTTTGAGACGGGACGGCACGGGCTGTCTGTCTGTTCCGAGGAGGTGCTTTCTGCGTGCAACGCGCAAACGGAGCACGTTAGGCACTGGCTCAGGCTGTCTTTGGAATTTTTGCGCGGGCATGCGTTTTACACGGCTTGATGTGGCTGTAAAGATGGTATAAGCAAAAGGAGGAAACCCTGTGAAGTTTCGTTCGCTCGGCGTGATGCTCGACTGCTCGCGCGACGCGGTATATTCCGTGGAGACGCTCAAGCGGTATTTCGGGCTACTCAAAAAGATGGGCTATACCTATGTGCAGCTGTACACGGAGGACGTGTACGAACTTGAAGGAGAACCGTACTTCGGATACCTTCGTGGGCGGTATTCCAAACAGGAGTTGAAGGAGCTGGACGCGGCGGCGCGGGAAAACGGATTGGAGCTTGTTCCGTGTATCCAGACGCTCGCGCACCTCGGCGGCATCGCCCGCTGGGACGAATATTCCAAGGCGTGCATCGATTTCGGGGATATTCTGCTTGCAGGCGAGGAGCGCACCTACGAACTCATCGAAAAGATGTTCCAAACGTGCGCGGAGTGTTTTACTTCCCGCCGCATCAATATCGGCATGGACGAGGCGCACATGGTCGGGCTTGGAAAGTATCTTGATCGGCACGGCTATGAAAACCGTTTTGAAATCCTTCTGAAACATCTGACACGAGTCGCGCAGATTGCCGAAAAATACGGCTTTTCACCCATAATGTGGTCGGACATGTTCTTCCGCCTTGCCAACAAGGGGCAGTATTACTGCACGGGCAGCATTCCTGAAGCGATCCGCGCTCTCGTGCCAAAGAACGTAACCCTCGTCTATTGGGACTATTACAGCACGGACAGGTCGCATTACGACGGTATGCTGCGCGCGCATCAAGAATTTGAAAACCCCGTCGTCTTTGCGGGCGGGGATTCGGGCTGGTACGGCTTTGCGCCGCACAACCGCTATGCCGTGCGCGCTTGGCGGGCGGTGATGGAGGCGTGCAGAGAGAACGGCGTGGAGGATGCGTTCGTCACCTGCTGGAAGGACGATGGCGCGGAATGTTCACTGTTTGCAACGCTCCCCGTTCTCTTCTCGGCGGCGGAGTACGCGCGGGGGAACTTTGATGAGAAAGTGATCGCCGAAAAGTTCCGCCGCGTTACGGGCATTTGCGTGGAGGACTTTCTTGCGCTCGACAAAGTCAACCTCGTTACCGACAGCCCCGTCAATCCTTGTAAATACATGCTCTATTCCGACCCTTTCCTCGGCATCTTCGACAGGACAGTGAAGGGGGACGGCAGTCGGTTTTCCGCCATCCGGGAAGGGCTGCGCGCGGGCGCAAAAAGCGTGCGATATGGCTATCTATTTAAGACGCTCATGGCGCTGTGCGACGTGTTGGAGATCAAATACGACCTCGGCGTTAGAACGCGCAAGGAGTATCAGGCGGATGACCGCGGGGCGCTTGCTACGCTGGTTGCCGATTACAGGGAGCTTGAAAAGCGGCTGGGAGCCTTTTACCGCCTGTTCCTTGCGCAGCGGGAAAGGGAGCGCAAACCGCATGGTTTTGAAAAGCAGGACATCCGTCTAGGCGGGCTCATGAAACGCGTTGCTCAT